>CAUGOD010000033.1 GCA_959601025.1 uncultured Oscillospiraceae bacterium | reverse complement strand
TTACTAAAGCGTTTTACCGCTCCCCCGGTAGAACCGGGGGTTTATTTCGGCTACAGTAAAATCCCGGCGCTGTGATTACAGCGCCGGGATTTTATCCTTCGCTTTACGCGCCTTTCGCCGCTTTCCGCCGGGCGGCCGCCATCTCCAGGAAGCGGGCGTGTACGCGGGTGTCCTCCGTCAGCTCGGGATGGAAGGCGGTGACAAGGCGGTTCCCCTGCCGGGCGGCGACGATATGGCCGCCGGTCCGGGCGAGGATTTCCACCCCCTGCCCCGCTTCCACAATGTAAGGGGCGCGGATAAACACCATCGGCACGCCATCCTCTTCCCCGAAACGCTCCTCCACGCGGAAAGAGCCGAGCTGACGGCCGTAGGCGTTTCGCCGGGCGGTGATATCCATCCCGCCGAAACAGGGGACGCCGCCTTCCACCCGATCGGCCAACAGAATCAGGCCAGCGCAGGTACCGAACACCGGCAGCCCGCCCTCGATTTGCGCCTTTAGCGGCTCATACAGCTCCAGTTCCCGCAGGAGCTTATTCATCACTGTGCTTTCCCCGCCGGGAAGGATCAGTCCGTCGAACGGACGGTCCAGGTCGCTTTTCTGCCGGATTTCAAAATGCTCGGCCGACAGGCGGTCCAGCATGGCGGCGTGCTCGGCGAACGCGCCCTGTACCGCCAGAATGGCTATGGTCATCGCATATTCGTTCCTTTCAAAGCCCTTTGATTCCGATTATTTTCCGCGCTCCGCCATCAGCAGCTCGATTTCCTGCTCGTTAATGCCAACCATCGCCTCGCCAAGGTCCTCCGACAGTTCGGCAAGCATCGCCGGGTCGTTATAGTTGGTGACCGCCTTCACGATCGACGCCGCCCGCTTGGCCGGATTGCCCGACTTGAAGATGCCGGAACCGACGAACACGCCTTCCGCGCCGAGCTGCATCATCAGCGCCGCATCGGCCGGGGTGGCGACGCCGCCCGCGGCAAAGTTGACCACCGGCAGCTTGCCGTGCTCATGGACGTACTGCACCAGCTCCACCGGCACCATCAGTTCCTTGGCGGCCTGATACAGTTCGTCCTCCCGCATCGACTGGAGACGGCGCATCTCGCTGGTCATCATCCGCATATGGCGGACGGCCTGCACCACGTCGCCGGTTCCCGGCTCCCCCTTGGTGCGGATCATGGACGCGCCCTCCGCGATCCGGCGGAGCGCTTCACCCAGGTCCTTCGCACCGCAAACGAAGGGTACGGCAAACTGCGTTTTGTCGATGTGGTATTTATCATCGGCCGGAGAGAGCACCTCGCTCTCGTCAATATAGTCGATCTCGATGGCCTGAAGAATCTGCGCCTCCGCGATGTGGCCGATCCGCACCTTCGCCATGACCGGGATGGAAACCGCCTGCTGGATTCCCTTGATCATTTTGGGGTCGCTCATCCGGGACACGCCGCCCGCCGCCCGGATATCGGCGGGAATACGCTCCAGCGCCATGACCGCGCAGGCGCCCGCCGCTTCCGCGATTTTCGCCTGTTCGGGGGTGGTAACGTCCATAATGACGCCGCCCTTAAGCATCTGCGCCAGATTCTTGTTCAACTCATACCGTTCGCTCATGCTGCATTCTCCTTTGGAAGTAATAACGCCGGACTTGACGGCCGGGCGGTTTATGCTTTATTATAAGAAAAACTGGCATCCTTTAAATAGCCAGTTTACGACTATTTTATAATGCCAGTTGAGTAAAAGGAACTTAGCGTGAAAAGTACGATGCTTCCGCCTTTTCACGTCGGAATTTGTTTCTTTGCCGCAAAAAGCGCCGCGGAAATTTCGACCGTAGGCCGAAACCGTCCCAAATTCGACAAGGAATGGAGATTTTTATGCTGACCGTTTCTCTGGATAACCGTCTGGAGACGCCGCTGTATGAACAGCTTTACCGGTATATCCGGGGGGAGATCGAGACCGGGCGGCTGGCGGCCGGGGAAAAGCTCCCCTCCAAGCGGGCGCTCTGCGCCCACCTGAAAATCAGCCAGAACACGGTGGAAACCGCCTATGAGCAGCTGACGGCTGAGGGCTACCTGCTTGCCCGCCCACGCAGCGGCTATTACGTCCAGCGGATGGAAGCGCCACTGCGTCCGGCGACTCCGTTCTCGCCTTCCGCTGTTTCCTCTGTGCAGGAGGAGGCTCCTTCCGCAGAGACCGCTTCCCCGCCCCTTTACGATTTTCGCACCAACGCGGTGGATACCGACCATTTTCCCTTTTCCGTGTGGGCGCGGCTGACCCGGGAGATTTTGTGCGAGGACAGCCGCGGCCTGCTGCGGGCCGTCCATCCCCAGGGAGACCCCGCGCTGCGTGCGGAGATCGCACGGTATCTGCGGGATTACCGCGGCATTCTTGCCTCTCCCGAACAGATCGTGGTGGGGGCCGGGTCGGAATACCTGCTGGGGCTGGCCATCCAACTGCTGGGGAGAAACCGGCGCTATGCGGTGGAAAATCCGGGCTACCCCAAGACCCGCCGTATCTTCGAGGGCGGCGGTGCGGAGGTCGTCCCGATCCGGCTGGACGAGGACGGGCTGCGGGTGGACGGACTGCGGCGGAGCGGAGCGGACATTGTCCACGTCACCCCCTCCCACCACTTCCCGCTCGGCACGGTAATGCCGGTTCGGCGGCGGATGGAGCTGCTCCGCTGGGCAGAGGAGGCGGAAGGCCGTTTTATTTTGGAGGACGACTACGACAGCGAATTCCGTTTCGCCGGGCGGCCGATTCCCGCCCTGCAGGGATTGGATCGAAACGGACGGGTTGTCTATTTCAACACCTTCGCCAAGACCCTCGCCCCCTCCCTGCGCATCGGGTATATGGTGCTGCCGGAGCCGCTTCTCGCCCTTTATCAGCGGGATTTTCTTTTTTACTCCTCCACCGTCCCGAGCTTTGAGCAGCACGTTCTCCGCCGCTTTTTGCAGGACGGGTATTTCGAGCGGCATCTAAGCCGAATGCGCAACCGATACAAAGAAAAGCGGGATCGCCTGCTGGAAGCCCTCGCCCGGCATGACCCGGGAAATGCAGTGCGTATCCGGGGAGCGGAGGCCGGGCTCCATCTTCTCCTTCAGCTGGAGGGGCGGGACGAGCCGGCGCTTACGGCGGCCGCCGAACAGGCCGGCGTACGGGTATACGGCCTGTCCGGCTATTACGCGCCGGACGGCGCGCCCCCTCCCGGCGGCATGGGCGGCGTGGTGTTGGGCTATGCCGGTTTTCCGCCGGAGCAGATCGAGGAGGCGGTCGCCCTTCTTGCCGCCGCCTGGGGATTGGAAGAAACGACATAAACGGATGCGAGCGGGTCCCCGGCCGGGGACCCGCTCGCATTGGTGGGCGCTATTTTCCTTTTTCGACGTGGATATCCCGCCGGATCTGGTCAAAAAGGGCGGGAGACGGAGTCAAGGCGGTTTTCCGGACAGCGGCAACCGTTTCGGAAAAGCGGCGGGGCGGACCCTCGGCCGCTTCCACCTTTCCGTCCGCCAGCTGCCGCACGCCAAGGGCCGTCCGCCGACGCCGGTACAGGAACACGCCCGCGCCGGTCAGGAGCAGAAGAGTAAGCAGGGCCGGAAGAAGCAGGAAATACAGCCAGTTCATCGAATGATAAGGGGGCTGCACGCCGTCAATTTGATTAACGAGGACGATCCGGCTCCCGGTGATGGAAACCTCCACCACCTCTCCGAAGGCCGCCTGAAGCCGGGTTTTAAGAGCCGCCGCCTTTTCCGCGTTCTCCACGTTCTCGGTATCGGCCCCGTCGTTTTCGCAGAAGATTTCCACCCCTACGATGTTTTCCATCTCGTGCACTCCCGCGCTCTGCACGAACACCGTATCGTCCGGGCCGGGCTGCATCCAGCCGGTCAGTTTGTCCAGCGTCCGCCGGAGCGTGTTGTAGGAATTGGCCCGAATGACACAAGAATGACTGTCCTGAAAACCGGCGGGAAAGGATGCCTCCTCTCCGGAAACGAGAACGTAGGTCATCGTTCCGTTCTCGATATACCGGCCTCCGTACCATTCCGGATAGGGGGTTTCCTCCGACCATTCCCGGTTCAGGAACGCCAGAGACGCTTCCGGCTCCGCCGCGCCGACGAAACAGCCGGATACAATCAAAAGGGTCAGCAGGAACAACAGAGACGACAAAAAAATACCGATACGCTTTCCAAACCCGCTGAAACCGCTGTGATCCGCCTCGCTTTTTCTGCTTTTCATGGTCTGCCTCCTTTAAAATATGTCTGCAGCCGATGGATTGCCTGCCGGTATCGCCACAGCACCGTGCCGAGGGGAAGGTTAAGCAGCTCCGCGATCTCCCGGAATTTCAGTTCCCCATAAACGTGATAGGAAACGATCTCAGTCTCAACCAGCGCGAGCTGCCTCAGCCCTTCCTCCATGTCCAGACGCAGGGCAACCGCGTCGGCGACCGGGTCTCCGGGCCCCGGCTCGTCTTCGCGGAGTTCGGCGGGCTTCGGCCGCCGAAGGCTGTTCAGCGACAGATTGTGCGCCGCCTGAAATATCCACGCGCGCGGATTTTTCACTGAGGAATCGGGAGGGGATTGGTACAGCTTCAAAAAAAGGTCGTGCAGGATATCCTCCGCCTGCTCCCGATCGCGTACGATGCGGAAGGCGATGGTGAACACCGGCGTCTTCATATCCTCATAAAGCTCTTCGAGGGCCGCGTCGTCCCCTTCACGAAGCCGGCCGATGCATGCTTTCAGCCGTTCGTTGTCCATTCGTTTCCCCTCCTCTTCTTCTCTCGTTTACTATGACACACGGCGGCGGCGATTTATTGGCAGAATCGGAAAATTTTTCAGAAAAAACAAATCCCGTCCACGGGGCCGCCGTTCATCCGGCGGTTCGCGGGCGGGATCTGCAGTTTCTCAAGCAGCGGCGGGATCAGCGATCCACCAGCCGGGCGCGGAACATCCGGCATCCGTGAGCCGGCAAAGAAGCCAGATACACGTCATCCACCAGGCCTACATCCTCCCGCGCCCACAGGTCGCGGAGCAAAAGCGCCTTGCCGCAGGAGCGGTTCAGTCCCAGGCTCGCCAGCGGAATGCTCAGACTGCAATAGGGGGCGGTCTCGACATCTCCCATGTTGAAGGCGCCGATGGCGATATCGCCGCCCTCCAGCAGCTTAGCCCAGACCACGGAATTATCCCGACGGTTCACCAGAAAGGGCTGGCGGCCGGCCGGATCCTGATTGACCGCGATGATCTCGGGATTCAGCAGGGTTTCCTTTGTTTCCTGGGACATGGAGCGGATATCACAGCCGATCATCAGCGGAGAGTTCAGCATCGCCCACAGGCTGAAATGGGTGCGGTATTCCTCCGCCGTGCAGCCGGCAAGGCCGACGTTCCCCCGGCCCTCCATCCCGACGACCAGCATGTCGATATCGTTAAAGCAGTTCAGGGCGTTGTAGGGCTGAAGGTCGACCTGCAGGCCCGCAAGGGTTTTGATGGACTCCCAGGTATCCACGATATCCCCGGTGGAGCGCCACATGTGCGCGCCGGTGCCTTTGATCCATTTCGGCGTTTCGTCCGCGCCCCAGGAGCAGGCGCTGAACAGGATATCCCGCCCACAGTTGGCGAGCGCCAGTCCCATCCGGGTGTAAAGCAGGCGGCCTTCCTCGTAATCCGGCTTATGGCAATAGTCGTATTTCAGGAAGTCCACCCCCCACTCCGCGAAGGTGGCGGCATCCACGAATTCATGCTCGAAGCTGCCCGGATAGCCGGCGCAGGTCAAGGTGCCCGCACAGGAATACATCCCGAATTTCAGGCCCTTGCTGTGGACATAATCGCTGACGGCCTTCATCCCTCGCGGGAACTTCTCCCGGCTGGGAATCAGACGGCCGTCTGCGTCCCGCGTCTTTTCCGCCCAGCAGTCGTCGATCACCAGATACTCGTATCCCGCGTCCCGCAGGCCGGTTTCCACCATCGCGTCGGCGGTCTGGAAAATCAGCTCCTCGGAAATGCTTTCGCCAAAAGTATTCCAGGAATTCCACCCCATCGGCGGCGTGCGCTGAATCATAGCGACTTTCTCCTTTCGTCCCCATCTGGAATCTTTCTTTTCCGTCCGATTGAAATCGGTCGATAACCACCGCTATGTTAGCACGGCTTTCCCGATAAATACAGAGCACGATGTGGGGGATTCTTGGCATAATGTGGGGTCTTTTCCCCTGCCCGGGAAACGGCTGTCCCACCGGGCGGCAGGACGACCCGCCTTTATGATTCCTCGTCCTCCACCTTGTGGGCCTCGATCACCTTCTGCGCCACATTCATCGGCGCTTCCTCATACCGGGCGAAGGCAAAGCGAAAATAACCGCGGCCCTGCGTCAGGGAACGGATCAGGGTGGCGAAATCTCCCATCTCCGCCATCGGGACCTCCGCCTCCACGCAGGTGAGATTATCCTCATCCGCGGGATTCATGCCGAGCACCCGGCCGCGGCGCTTGTTGATATCCCCCATTATATCGCCGGTATTATCGTTCGGGACGTATGCCTGCAGGGCGCCGATCGGCTCGAGCAGGACCGGACCAGCCTGCGGAATCCCTGCCTTATACGCGAGGGAGGCGGCGGTCTTAAAGGCCATTTCGGAGGAATCCACCGGATGATAGGAGCCGTCAGTCAGGGTCGCCTTGACCCCCACCATCGGGAACCCTGCGAGCATTCCCTTCTTCATTGCGTCGCGCAGGCCCTTTTCCACGGCGGGAAAATAATTTTTCGGCACCGAGCCGCCGAACACCGATTCGGCAAACACCATTTCCTCGCTGTCGCAGGGCTCAAATTCGATCCACACGTCGCCGAATTGGCCGTGGCCGCCCGACTGCTTTTTGTGCCGCCCCTGCACCTTGACCTTTTTGCGAATGGTTTCGCGGTAAGCCACCTTTGGTACATCCAGCGTGACGTCCACCCCAAATTTGCTCTTCAGCTTGGAGATCACCACGTCCAGATGCTGTTCCCCCAAGCCGGAAACGATCCGCTCATGGGTTTCGTGGTTATGGATATAGCCGATGGTGGGGTCCTCCTCCATCAGGCGGGCGAGGCCAAGGGAAATTTTTTCCTCGTCCGCCTTATTCTTGGCGTGGACGGACATCGACAGGCAGGGTTCATCGAATACGACGCCGGGCAGCACCACCGGACGGGCGGGAGAACACAGCGTATCCCCGGTATTGGTGGCGTTAAGCTTGGCCACCGCGCCGATATCCCCGGCGCAGATGTAAGCGGCTTCCTCCTGCTTCTTTCCCCGGACGGTGAACACCTTGCCGATCTTCTCCTGTGCGCCGGTCCGGGTATTGAGCAGGAGGGTATCCGGCTTCACAACCCCGCTGACCACCTTGAAATACAGCAGCTTGCCCACAAAGGGATCGACTACCGTTTTGAAAACGATCGCGGCGGTCTGCGCATCATCGTTCACCGACAGCTCGACCGGGCTGCCGTTCAGGTCGATCCCTGTCTCCCCCGCCATGGATTCGGCGTAGGGAGCGAGCCAGATCAGGCCGTTCAGCAGCTGATCCACGCCCTCCAGCGTGGCGGCGGAGCCGCAGAAGACCGGGGCAATCTCCCCCTTCCGCACGCCGGAGGCCAGGCCGAGGATCAGTTCGTCCGGCGTGAACTCATCGCCGGAAAAATATTTTTCCATCAGCTCCTCGCTGGTTTCGGCGACCGCCTCATACATGGCGGTACGCAGGCCGTCCAGCCGGTGGCCCATGTCTGGGATCGGTACCTCGCTCGTTTTGCCGTCCTTGTATGTATAAGCCTTGTACTCCAGCAGATTGACGTAGCATTGAATTTTCCGATCCTCCACAATCGGCACGACCAGCGGGCAGACCATGGGGCCAAAGGTCGCCTTCAGTTCTTCAAACACCTTATAGAAATCGGCGTTCTCGTTATCCATCTCATTGACAAAGAAGATTTTCGCCACACCCTTTTTGGTCGCGGCCTTAAACGCTTTTTCCGAACCGACAGCCAGCCCGCTCTTTGCGGAAATCGTAATCACCACGCTGCCAGCGGCCCGCATCCCCTCGCTAAGCCCGCCGGTAAAGTCGAACAGGCCGGGAGTATCCAGCAAATTAATCTTGGTATTTTTCCATTCCAGCGGCGCCACCGCCAGGGAAACCGAAGCGCCCCGCTTGATTTCCTCCGGATCAAAGTCGCACACCGTCGTCCCGTCGGCTACCTTTCCAAGACGGTCGGTGACGCCGGACAAAAACAGCATCGCCTCCGCCAGAGAGGTCTTTCCGGTACCGGCATGCCCTGCCAGGGCAACGTTGCGGATGTTTTTTGCATTGTACTGTTTCAATCGTGAACTCTCCTTTCATATGGTGGCGCTGTGCCGAGCCGCGTACGCCTGCCGGACGGTCGTTTTCCCGCTGTCCGGACAGGTTTCGACGCGATTAAGCAATATTTCACAAAAAAGAAAATATGCTGTGAAACTACTTTGTAATTATAGCCCATCCCCGTCCGCATTTCAACTAGGAATTCGGAATTCCAAAAAAAATCACCCCGTACGACAATCCGAACAGAGTGATTTTGTATATATTATCCAGTTTCTAAAAATTCATTCCAGCTATACTCGTCGAATACATGGCAAAACCCACGAGACAACCAGACACAGCAGCGAATAGGCGAACAGGAAAAGACCAGGAATGCCGGAAGTCAGGCCCCCGTACAGGAAAAGCAGCGCCCCCGCCGCAAAGCCGATCGCGCCCCCGATCACCTGCACCGCCACTGCCAGCCGGGACGCGCCCCGGAGACGACGGCAGCAGGTCAGGGCATAGGCGATTCCCTCCAGCCGGCCGTTGGAGGCCATGACCGCCTCGTTTTCCGCCCGCTCCTCCGCCGTCAGCTGTTCAAAGCGTCGACCGGCCGGCGCGCCCATAATCTCGACGTAATACGGATCCAGATCAAAAACGCGGCAAACCATGTCTTCGGTTACATTCGGGTCGCAGGTACGCACCAGCAGGGTGATTCCCGCGCCGGTGAGCGCGTCAAGCGCGTCCGCAATCCCCTCGTCGGCGACATAGCTGACCACAAACATGGCGGAAAGCTCTCCCGCTGTGGAGAGGTAGACAAGCTGGCGGTGATCCTTGGCATACCGCGCCTCGTAATCCCGGGAAGGCACGTCCACGCCGTGGTTTTCCAGCAGGCGGCGGTTGCCGATCAGCACCCGCCGGCCACCCACCCAGCCGGACATCCCCATATCCTGCTCGTATACCAGGGTGTCCACGTCCTGCAGAATGTCGATGCGGTCCTGGATCACCCGCCGGAACACGCTGGAGAGCGGACCGCCGGCGGCGATCGACACCGCCGCCGCGTCGAGAATCGCCTCGTCGATCCGGGTGCCGGAGAAGGTCTTGATGCCGTGCAGGAGGACGCTCTCGCTCGGGAACAGGTCGAGCGCATCCACCGCTAAGGCATGAGAGCCGCCGAATTCCTCCGCAGCCTTCCAGCCGATCAGCATCGCGCCACGGCGGAGAACCCGTCCTGCTGCCCGCAGCATGGGAAAATTGGTGGAAGAGAGTATCGCCAGCGGCGAGGACAGGCAGACCGCGCTGGCAAACACCGTGATCGAATTCATCAGGACGTCGCCGGACCGGCTGGCCAGCCCATAAATCACCGCCAGCACGGCCGAAGCCGCCAGGGATATCGGAACATACAGCTTCATCACCCGGTCGCCCGCATCCCCGTCGTAGGAATTTTCGAGGAAACGGGTCAGGAAACCGGTCTTTTCCAGATAACAGACCACCGGCTCGCCGATCGCCACGGCGGAACGGCCGATTTCGTTCGCCGCCCGGCCGTCCTCCACGATCCGCGCGGCATATTTCTCGCCGCGATAGGAAGCAAACTGAAAATTCCGGCTGATCCGCAGGAGCAGCATCTGCCGGCCAAGGGAGTTCAGGAACAGCCCGAACGCCGCCACGGGAGCGAGGATCACGGCCCGGCCGGAAGCGACGGTTTCCATATTCAGAAACTGGGCTGCCGTATGCAGCAAAACCACGACGGTGGAAAGACCGGCAACGCTGTCCACATTTGCCTTCAGCCGGAACAGCGCGGCTATGCCGCCTCCCACTGCGCGGTGATTGATCAGCGCGGCTACGCCGAGCAGGAAGAGGTTGATAGACACCAGCAGCGCGGCGTTCGGCGTCGGAAGCTGAAAAAGATTCAGCGCCACCGACACCCCGAGCAGCGCCACGGCGATCACGCCGGTCAGGACCAGCTGGAGCCATCCGGTCCGGCGGCGATAGTTCAGCTCGTTCCGCACAGCCTCGGTTTCTTCGTAGCTGTTGAAATCCTCCAGCTCGTCGTCCTCGAATACCTCCGGCTCTTCGGCGGGGTCGTTTTCCTCCTCTTCCCCCGACAGCTTCAGTCCGACGGGCGGACGGAGCTTGAAATTCTCCGCTTTTTTCCGCCGCTCCTCCTGGAGCCGCTCTTCCCACGCCTGCTCGTCCTCCTCCAGCTCCCCGCTTTCCTCCGCCGGTTCCGACCCTCCCTCGGCGGTATCCAGAAAGCTATCGAGCTGAATCTGGTCAAAGTCGCCGCCTTCCTCCAGTTCATGTAGCGGCTTCATGGCCGCAGCGGCGGGCGAAGAGATGGGGGAAAAAGGCCCTTCCTTCTGACGGGCCGGACGATCCGGACGGGGGGCCGATTTCGGCACATAGACCTTCACCTCGTCCGGCTCCTCCTCTTCCGGCGGAACAAGAGGCACCAACGGGACAAACACCTTGGTCTCACCATTATCCGCCGATTTTCCCTTTCCGGGTTCTTTGACGGCTTTCCTGTCCGCCTCAATCTCCACAGCCGCCCCTTCGGCCGTTTTCGCCGCTTTTACCGGCGTCGGCGAGGGCGCGGGCTTTCCATTCGGAAGCGGAGTCGGCCTAGGCGCGGGGGCCTTCCGCGGCGGCGCCGGAGGAACCGGCTGCGGAACAGGGGCCGCCGGCTTCGGCGGCTGGACAGCCTGAACCGAAGACGGCTGCGCCTGTGTTTCGGTTTTGGCCGGCGGCGTTTCTTTAGCCAGCTGGTTCCGGGAAACCGGTCGGATGGTAGTGGTCATATCCAGTTCCCGCAGGCGACGGCGGCCGGACGGCGCATAGGGCGCTGTCGTGGGCGCTGCCGTGGACGCCGTCTCCGAAGAGGGCGTTTTTTCCTGCGCTGTGGGCAGCGTCTGGTTCAGCCGCTCCCGCTTCTTGCGGCGTGCTTCCTCCAATATTTCCTCTATCTGCTGATCGGTGGATTTACTCCTTGATTCCATCCAACACGTCACGCCTTTCCTGTCCTGGGATTACGAGCGCGCATCGCGCCCGGGGAAATGCCCTCAGCGGGCGGATAAGCCCTGTCTCTGCCGGGCCGCCTCATACAGCAGAATGCCGCAGGCGACCGACGCGTTCAGGGAAGAAATCTGTCCCGCCATCGGCAGGGACAGCATAAAATCGCATTGTTCTTTTACCAGCCGGCCGATTCCCCGGCCTTCCGACCCTACCACCAGGGCGATGGGGCCGCGGAGGTCCGCCGTGCACCAGGTTTCCCCCTCCATATCCAGGCCGTAGATCCATACGCCCCGTTTTTTCAGTTCCCGCAGCGTATCGGTCAGGTTCGACACCCGGGCGACCGGCACATACTCCACCGCGCCGGCTGAGGTCTTGTATACGGCTGAAGTCAGGCCGACGGAACGGCGCTTCGGGATGATCACGCCATGCGCTCCCGCCGCCTCGGCGGTGCGAAGAACCGCGCCGAGATTATGCGGGTCCTCCAGCTCGTCGCAGACTACAAAAAAAGGCGGCTCGCTTTTTTTCTCCGCCGCGGCGAACAGCTCGTCCAACGAAGCATATTCCTTACAGGCCGCCAGCGCCACAATTCCCTGATGGCTGTTCCCCGCGAGAGCCTCCAGCTTGCGGGAATCCGCTTCCTTGACGGGAATGCCTCGATCGCGGCAGCGGGCGATCAGGGCGACCACACTGCCGGTATGTTCTCCCCGGGACACCAGGACGCTGTCGATCGCCCGGCCGGAGCGAAGCGCTTCGCCGACCGCGTTCCGCCCGGCGATCACATCCTCCCGCGCTTCCTGTGTTCCCCCAGTCTCCCGCGTCTCCCGCGGCGCATTATCCGGCGATTCCCGCCGCTCTGTTTTTTGCTTCATTTATTAGTCCCCCAAAATATAGCGCCGCCCTCACGGAATCTCTGCCGACGTTCGCCGGCGGCGCAATTGAGAAATACCTGTCGGTATTTCTCCCATCCGACAGTATATCATAGCCCGCCCTCACGGAATCTCTGCCGACGTTCGCCAGCGGCGCAATTGAGAAATACTGTCGCATTTCTCCTAAACGACATTATACCATAGCGCCGCTGAGCCGGGTTCTCTGCCGGCGTTTGTTTGCGGCGCAATCGAGAAATGCTGTCGCATTTCTCCCAAACAACATTATACCATAAGTATCCGACAAAAAGGAAGAGGAAACTCGTTGAAATCCAAAGGAAAATGGCGTATTACGCTGTAATACGCCATTTTCTGCTTTTTATAGTGTTTTAACCCCACAAATCTCATGCTGTCGGGATTATCCGCAAGTCCAGTCCCCCGTCCCGCTTCCGTTTCTCCTATCTGGCCAGCGCCATCAGCAGCGCGCCGGCCAGCATGCCGAAAAGCCCGGTCAGGCTGCCCTGTATCAAGAACTGCCGCCGTCTCCGTCGTCGGTTCAGCCGCAGGCCGGTATAGCCGTCCGCCCCGCGCACCACCCGCTGCGCCTCCTCATGAAGCCTGCCTGGCTCCACATCGGAAAACCCCGGCCGGACAACCAGCAGCGCCCGCTCGAAATATGGATTACCGGTATCAATCACTTCAATGATCTGCCGGTTGATTCCCTTAATCATCGCACTCCGCCTTTCCCGCTCAAAATCCCGCCCTGCGGCGTTCCTTTTCAGTATTGACGCGGTAAAGGAAGAATATGCGGCAAAAAAACGGCTCCGCATCCAGCGACACGCCCAAAAAGACATCTCCATCAAACGGCTTCCGAAATTCCCCCCGGCAAAGCTCACAAACGGACGGCAACTTCACAGAACGATTACTGTTTGTAAAATTTGTATTAGGTGTCCTCCGTTTGGAAAGTGTGGAAAACTTCGTGGAAAGTGTGAAGAAAGCCCGGCTTTTCCCGGGTTTTCCCCCGGTTGAAACTGTGAATTCCCGTTTATTTCCATGGTTTTCTTTGATACAGGGGGTTGAATCCCCTTTACGTGGTGGAAAACATTCCCTGTTTTTGTTCACATTTCGGCATTTTCGCCAGACTCAGGAGGGATCGCGGGTAGTCAGCCACCATACGGCCCGCTCGATGGCGTCCTTGGAATTCCCCCAGTCGGCGTCCTCGCCGGTGTTGCGATAATCGAACATTTTGCAGAAATGAGACACGTCCCCCCGCAGCCCGGTCAGGTAATTCCGGCAGAGACGGGAGGCCGCTTTGGCAAAATCCGGCGCCGCCTTTTTGCTCATTTTTGTCCCGGCAGTCTCCACCAGCAGGGAAAAATGCGGCAGGCAGAGCGCCGGCTGCTCCTCAAAAAGCTGCCGGAAATCCCGTTCATTCTCCCACAGGCGGCAGACCGTGGCCAGCATCCGCTCCATCGCCCAGTCCACCTGCTGGCAGATAAAGCAGCTTCCCGACGCCTGCCCGGCGGACTGCGCCTGCTTTTTGGAGCTTTTCCCCAGGATGGGCGGCCCGGCGAAAACCTGCTTCTCCATTTCATCCAGATGGCTTTCCAGAATCAGCGCCACCCCCAGCCGGTTTCGCTTCTTCAGCATCATCTGATAATGGTCGAAGCAAAAGCCGAGCCGGTTGGTCTCCTGCCGCACGTCCGGCTCCATCATGGCCGCGCCGGTAATGTATTCGGTCACCCGCGTTTCCAGCGTGTTCCTCATCCGGCAGATCGGGCAGCCGTCCCGCGGTTCAAAGACCTCGCTTACCGGTATACTGGTGATATCCTCCCGCATGGGCATGTTCATCCTTTCCTGTATATTCCGTAATCGGCACGGGATATTCCCCAAATAAATTCCGCTAGGAATAGTATAGCATATTGTGCTACAATTGTACAGAAACCGACAGCGGGAGGACAACGCAGATATGATGGAGATTACCATAAAGGAAACGGCGGAGGGGATTCTGGTAAGCGGTCTGACCCTGTTCAGCCTGGACGATACGCTGGACTGCGGCCAGTGCTTTCGCTTTCATCGGGAGGAAGGCGGCTGGCGCGGCGTGGCGGGAAACCGTCCCCTTTTTCTGCGGGAGCAGCCGGGGGGCCTGCTGCTCTCCTGCTGCCGGGAGGAATTCGAGGAATTCTGGCGGGGGTATTTTGACCTGGATCGGGACTACGCCGCCCTGCGGGATCAATATCTCGCCATCCCCGCCCTGCAGGAATGCGCCCGTTACGCTCCCGGCATCCGTGTCCTCCGGCAGGATGCGTGGGAGGCGCTGATCTCCTTTATCCTGTCCCAGAACAACAATGTCAAACGGATTCAGGGAATCGTTTCCCGGCTCTGCTCCCTGTTCGGCGCCCCCTGCGGGGAGGACCCGTCGGAGCCGGACGGCCTCGCCCATGCCTTCCCCCTCCCCGCCGTTCTGGCGGAACGGACGGAGGAGGAGCTCGCCCCTCTGCGGGCGGGGTGGCGAACCGGCTATGTGCTGGACGCGGCGCGGAAGGTCGCCTCCGGCGAAATCAACCTGAGCGCGATCGCCGCAGCGCCGCTTTCCGAGGCGCGGGAGAAACTGCAGTCCATCCGCGGCGTGGGGCCGAAGGTGGCGGACTGCGTTCTCCTGTACGGCATGGGAAGGACGGAAGCCTTCCCGATGGACGTATGGATGAAGCGGGCGATGAAGGAGCTGTTTCCCGGCTGCACTCCCGCCGACTTCGGCGAATGCGCCGGCATCGCTCAGCAGTATATTTTCCATTACTGCCGCCGCCATCCGTCGCTGGTGAGGAAAGAATGAGCCGTTTTTTCCGAAGGGGAAAAAGCCGGGCAAGCCCAAAGGACAGCCAGGCAAGCCCGAAGGGGCAGAATCCACAAAGTTCTCTTCGCGGGCCGCGATAATTTTTTAACAATATCCGCTCCCCTCCTCTTCCCCTTTTTGAAAAAGTATTGTATACTAAACAAAGAATTAAAAAACAGGAGGTTGTTTCTCAATGCCGCTTGTAAACACAAAAGAAATGTTCAAAAAAGCCTACGAAGGTGGCTACGCCATTGGCGCTTTCAATGTCAACGACATGGAAATCGTTCAGGGGATCGTCAGCGCCTGCAAGGAACTGAACTCTCCGGTTATCCTGCAGGCCTCCGGCGGCGCCCGGAAGTACGCGCATTCCGCCTATCTGACCCATATGGTTCAGGCCGCGGTGGAAGAAACCGGCCTGCCCATCGCCCTGCACCTCGATCACGGCAGCAGCTTCGAGCTGTGCAAGGACTGCATCGACAGCGGCTTCACTTCGGTAATGATCGACGGCTCCCACCTGCCTTATGAAGAAAACGTCGCCCTGGCGAAAAAGGTCGTGGAGTACGCCCATCCCCGCAACGTGACCGTAGAAGCTGAGCTCGGCCAGCTCGCCGGCATTGAGGACGAGGTTAACGTGGATGCAGACAAGGCTTCCTACACCGACCCGGATCAGGTTCAGGATTTTGTCACCCGCACCGGCGTGGATTCCCTTGCTATCGCAATCGGCACCAGTCATGGCGCGTTCAAGTTCAAGCCCGGCCAGAAGCCGCAGCTCCGTTTCGACATTCTGCAGGAGGTCATGGACCGTCTGCCCGGCTTCCCGATCGTTCTGCACGGCGCTTCCTCCGTTATGCCGGAGTATGTCGCGATGATCAACGAGTTCGGCGGCAAAATGGACGACGCGATCGGCATCCCGGAGGATATGCTCCGTAAGGCCGCCAGCATGGCCGTGTGCAAGATCAACGTTGATTCCGACCTGCGGCTGGCGATGACCGCCGGCATCCGCAAGCATCTGGCTGAGAATCCCGGCCATTTCGATCCCCGCCAATACCTCGGCGACGGCCGCGAGGCCATTACCGCCGTGGTAAAGCATAAGATCGAAAACGTGCTGGGCTGTGCAAATCGCGCGTAATCCCCTGTTTTTCGGTTGTTTAACACGAAGGGCCGACGGCGAATGCCGTCGGCCTTTTTGTAAATATATGGATATCTGCAAAAAACTGTTGTTCCGTCTTTTTATTCCGAAAAATGTATGCTATACTGATGATAGCGCCGCCATCACGGGTTCTGTACCAACGTTATACTGCGGCGGGCCTTTTCGCTGGGAAGCGAAAAGAGGAAAATGCTTCCGCATTTTCCCTAATAGCATCATAACATAAGGCCGCCATCATGGGTTCTATGATAGTATTGAACAGCGGTATTTCGAGGGCGTTTATCGTACAGGAGCATAAACAGGAGGGATGGAACGTGGCGTATAGAAAACACTGGGGAATCAGTCTGCTTGCCGGCTGTCTGGCGCTGGCGCTGGCGGGCTGCAGCGGGCCACAGGAAGCGGCGGCTCCCACGCCGGTGCCCATTGCCGGAACCGGCGTCGCAACAGGGGCCGGAGCAACCGAATATCATGGCGTGCCGACAGAGCCTACCGCCGCCGCGACTACCGAGCCGACCGAAACCGTTTCCACCTCCGCGCCCACGGTGCCGAGCGGCGTCGATATGACGGAGGAAGAGTGGAAGGACTACATAAAGGACGATCCGCAGAACGCGCGTCCGAAGGAGGAAGAGGAGCCGGTGGTGGATACCATTCCCTCGGCGGCTCCTCCCCCCAAGCCCACGACTACAACGGCGTCCAGCACTACAACCACAACGGCATCCAGCACCACAACCACAACGGCGACTCCGGGAACCACGGCGACGGATACAACCTCCTCCGCAGGGATCACTTCGTCGTCTGCAAGCAGTTCAGCCGCAACGACCACGTCGTCATCCGCCACGACGGCTACACAGGCTGCACCGGATAACGGCTGGTTTGTAAAGGATGGAAAAACCTATTATTACCTGAACGGCAAGCCGGTGACCGGATACCAGACCATGGGCGGTGTGCGCTATTATTTCGACGAGGCCGGTGTTTTGAGCTCTAAAGTGGGGATCGACGTCTCCTACGCCCAGGGAACGATCAACTGGCAGAAGGTCAAGGCGGCCGGCGTGGATTTCGCCTTTATCCGTGTTGGCTTCCGCGGCTGGGGTACCGAGGGAAATATGCGGCTGGACGCTTTCTTTGAAAAAAATATCCAGGCTGCCGCAGCGGCGGGGATCGATTGCGGCGTGTACTTCTTCACACAGGCTATTAGCGTGGAAGAAGCCAAAGCGGAAGCGCAGTTCGTCCTCGAGGCCATCCGTCCCTATACCCTCACCTATCCCATCGTGATTGACACGGAGTGGGTTACCACTCCTCCGGGGGATGTGGCGCGGGCCAATGGCCTCTCCCAAAGCGTTCGGACCGACGTGGTCAACGCCTTCTGCGATGAAATCAAGGCGAACGGGTATTACCCGATGATCTATGCGGATAAAAGCTGGCTTACGAATCGTCTGGATTCCGGCCGTCTGAAAGCGGATGTGTGGCTGGCCCAGTACAACAGCACTGTGACCTATGCCGGCGCGTACAAGATATGGCAGTACACCTCTTCCCATAAGCTGGACGGCATCACGGCCAACACAGTAGACATGAACGTCGGCCTGTTCGATTACGCCGCCTTCATCCGGCAGAATGGATGGAACCATCTGTAGACTTTTTAGCACAACCGGGGATTCCCATAGATACGCATTGTTTATCGATTTATTTTCGTAGTTCACTTAATCAATATTTTTCAACCACGCCATCTCGGCCATTGCCGATTTGAGCCCTCCCCCGATAGACAAAATCAAAAGGTTTAAGGAAAATCGGATAATAAACGATGTGAAATACGGCAGGGTTGGAATATCGCCAAGGATCAATCCCGTCTCGGCAGAGATTATCCTCAAACGGGAATATTGATGGAGATCAAATTACCACAGTATGATGGACAGCCAACAAAAATATTTCCATTCCCCATTTTTCTACACAAAATTTCTTGAACGCGTCTCTTGTTTATGGTAGAATAAAGAAAAAGCGTCGCCTTTTTCGTCGGCGCTGGGAGAGGGGCGGCGTGGGAACCGCCTGTTTCCCGCAGGAAAGGGATGGACAGGAAACATGGAAACCAGAATTCAGGAAATCCGTGCCCGCGGCAACAAGGACATCCGGATCGGCATCATCCCCGGCCACTTTGCTACCAACCACTCTCACGTCAACTACTACGTCGACCTCACCAGCATCAAAAGCCGGCACAAAATGGCGCGGGCCGCCGCCGGCGAGCTGGCGAAAAAGTATCTGAATTCCACCGCCATCGACACCATCATCTGCCTGGAGGGAACCGAAATGATCGGCGCCTTCCTGGCGGAGGAACTGTCAAACGCGGGAGTGCGGAATATCAACAGCGGCAGCGACATCTGCGTGCTGACTCCCGAAACCAACGCCAATAACCAGATGATTTTCCGGGACAACACCCAGAAGATGGTCTGGGAGAAAAATATCCTGTTGCTGATCGCCTCCGTGTCGACCGGCAAGACCATCAATCGCTCGGTCGAATGCCTGCAGTATTACAGCGGACGGCTGGCCGGAATCTCCGCCGTGTTCAGCGCCGCCCAGGAGGCCGCTGGCCTGCCGATCAACGCCATCTTCACCGAGGAGGACATCCCCGGCTATCGCACCTCCCCCTCCATGGACTGCGAGCAATGCAAACGCAGGCAGAAGATCGACGCGATTATCAACAGCTACGGCTATTCGAAAATCTGATCCCACCCTTCTCCAGTTTTTGCTTTTCAGCCCGCCCGGCGTTTCCGTTTTACACAGAAACGCCGGGCGGGCTTTCAATACATAAACAAATGTTTGTTTTTATTGCTTTACCCGTCTTTTTATGGGATGCTTAACATATCCTGAAAAGATACCCTGAAAAAATGAAAGAAGCGGCAATCATGGCGGATATCGTAAAAATGTACCGACAGGAGCTTCCCGCGTTCCGGTTCATCGGCAAAAAATACGGGGACGGCGACCGGGTGAACGGCGGCTTCGGCTCCCAGTGGGGCGAGTGGTTCCAAAACGGCTGGTTCGAGGCGCTGGAAAAGCTCCCCGGTGGGGGCGAGGCACTCTGCGAAGACGGCAGCGCTTACCTCGGCCTGATGCGCAGCAAGGAGGGCGAGCCCTTCGAATACTGGATCGGAATGCTCCTCCCCGCCGGAACGAAGGTGCCGGAAGGCTATGGATATGTGGATTTCCCCGCCTCGGCCATTGGAATCTGCTGGCTGAAGGGGCCGGAATATACGCTGTATTGCCAGGAACCCCGCTGCTGCACAGCCCTCGCGGAAAACGGCTACGAGCCGCTGGCGGAGAACGATGTCTGGTGGTTCTTTGAACGGTACGCCTGTCCCCGCTTTACTACCCCGGACGAGAACGGCGAAGTGATACTGGATATCGGGTTTTTCGTAAAATAGGAAGAAGCATGGGATTCCTCGGGACGCATTGCCATGTCAATCGGAAAGGCGGACGCCGGGCTGTACCCGGCAACGTAAAGGCGGCGGCGGATTCCCCGCTTCAAAGAACCGGCGTTTATTTGCCGGGAGTAATTTTAGACGCACGAAAGCGAGACTATAAGCGGAGGAATTATGCGGATTGTTTATGCCGTGCTGGGTGGGTTTTGCCTGGATTTGCTGTTGGGCGATCCCGCTTGGCTGCTTCATCCGGTGGTCGTCATGGGCAAAGCCATCACCGCTCTGGGAAACAGGCTGCGGCGCCTATTCCCGGCCACACCAAAAGGCGAATTATGGGGCGGACGCCTCCTTGCCGCTACGCTGCCCCTTTGCATGCTGTTGATTTGCGGCGGGATTTGCGCCCTGGCGCAGATCATACATCCGGCGCTGGGATTCTTCGTACAGTTGCTGTGGTGCTGGCAGGCGCTAGCCGTCAAAGGGTTGGCACAGGAAAGTAAAAATGTGTATACGCAACTGAAAACGGCCGATTTATCCGCGGCCCGCAAGGCTGTAAGCCGTATCGTTGGACGGGATACCTCCCGCCTGACAGGGGAAGGCGTCATTAAGGCGACGGTGGAGACAGTAGTAGAAAACTTCTCCGATGGGGTCGTCGCCCCGCTGCTGTATATGCTGCTGGGCGGCGCCCCGCTTGCCATGGCCTACAAGGCCGTCAACACCATGGACAGCATGCTGGGCTACAAAACCCCGCAATATCTTTATTTTGGGCGGGCGGCAGCCAGGCTGGACGATGCCGCCAACTATATTCCCGCACGTCTGGCGGCAGTTTTTTTGATTTTAGCGAGCCTCTTAACAGGGCAGGATGCGAAAGGCGCCTGGCGTATCTGGCGGCGGGACCGCCGCCAGATACGCCAGCCCGAACTCCGCACAGACCGAATCCACTTGCGCCGGAGCGCTGGGAGTACAGTTGGCCGGTCCGGCGTATTATTTCGGCGAGCTCTATCAGAAGCCGACGATCGGCGATTCCCTGCGCCCTGTGGAAACACAGGATATTCTGCGGGCGAATCGCATGCTTTACACGGGGAGCCTTTTACTGCTAGGGGTAGGGCTGGCGATACGTCTGCTGTTGGTAAGGTGAAATCCATGACACAACGAATGCACGGCGGCGATTGGGCCGGGTATCTGCAGGAATACGGCCATCCTCCGCTGGATTTTTCCGCAAACATCAGCCCTCTTGGGATACCGGAGAGCGTGCGCCGGGCCATTATAGATGCTGCCGCTGCCGCCGATCGCTATCCGGACCCCCTATGCCGTCCTCTTTGCAAAGCCATTGCGGATCGGAACAATCTGCCGCCGCAGGCTGTGCTCTGCGGCAACGGCGCGGCGGATCTGATTTACCGGCTGGTGCTGGCCCGCCGCCCCAAAAGCGCGCTCATCCTCTCCCCTACTTTCACGGAATATGAGGCGGCCCTGCGCCTTGCGGACTGCCGGGTAAAACGGTATTTCGCGCCCGATTTTCGAGTGGATAAGGGCTTTTTAGAACAGATTGTCCCCGGGGTAGATGTAGATATGGTATTTCTTTGCGAGCCCAACAACCCTACCGGCCTGACCACCCCGCCGGAGCTGCTGCAGATACTGCGGCGCTGCCGGGCAGCGGGCGCATTACTGCTCGTGGATGAATGCTTCAGCGATTTTTTGGACGATCCGGCTTAGCATTCTCTCCTGCCCTATTTGGTGCACAATCCCCATTTGCTGATTTTAAAAGCGTTCACCAAAATGTACGGTATGGCCGGGGTGCGGCTGGGTTATCTCCTCTGCTCCGATCCCGCCCTGTTGGCGAAAATACAGCAGGCCGGGCAGCCCTGGCCTGTTTCTTCACTGGCCCAGGCCGCCGGGCTGGCGGCCTTGCAGGACAGGGATTATGAAATCGCTGTCCGCCGACTAATTGCCGCAGAGCGGCCCTTCCTGATCGACTCTCTGCAAAAAATGGGGCTACGGGTGATGCCGGGAGAAGCGAATTATTTGTTGTTTCAAAGCGCTGTTCCTTTAGTCAAGCCACTGATGCAACGGGGAATCTTACTGCGAAGCTGCGCCGACTATACGGGATTGAACGATAGCTGGTACCGCACCGCCGTGCGTACCCACGCGGACAATGAACAGCTGTTGGCCTCGCTTGCAGCGGTTTTAAACATACCATAAGAAAAGATCAACAAAAAAGAAGCGCTGTGTATATATACTTCCTTTTGATGACAAATATTGACTTTTGCCGTATGGCAGTGCTATACTTTAATAAAATTGAATTAACGCTCATTTCGGTGCATCGGTCGACTTTTAAAGCCGGCCATGCTTAAAAGGGAATACGGTGAAAAACCGTAGCAGCCCCCGCCTACTGTAAAAATGGATGAACCCTCGGGTATATGCCACTGAGAAATCGGGAAGGCACGAGGTAGTAAAGGGATATTTGAGCCAGGAGACCTGCCGGAAAAAGAGTATGTTTGAGTCTTTTTGTTGGGGAAAAGGAGCAGACAATGCATCGATGTGCGGTCTTCTCCGGAGGACTTGCAGGTCTGTTTTTGTTATGCTTCTTAAGAACCAGTATTCTGGTTCTTTTTTTATGACTTTATAGGGAGACGGGTTATGCGGCAGACTGCTTTTTCAAAAATAATTCAACGGATTTTCGGCCTTGCGCTGGGAACGGGGATTGTCCTGTCCGCTTTCCCGATCTCCATAAAAGGGGCCGCCGCCACAGACGCTCTGACACAGCGAATGGAGGCGCTGCCGGCTCCATCCGCCGTTACGCTCCAGACAAAGCTGCAATATGAAATCGAATCCATCCGATGGGCCTATGATACCCTGACGCCCGCCTCCCTGAAGGGGGAAATCTCCTCTTCCTCCCTTCAGCGGCTGGAGGCGGCCGAGGCCGCCATGGATCATTTGCTGGACGGCTTAAGCCTGCCGGATGTCACGGAGGACACCACCCTTAACTGGGGACAGTTTTTGGGGAACGCAGCCCTTATGGGAGTATCCGACGCTAAAGCTGCCACATCGGGCAGCAGCCTGTATAAAAAGTGGGAATTCAATCTCTCCAAAGGCGCCAGCGATTGGGCAGCCACACCCGGCACGCCTATCGTTGCAGGAGACTACACCTATTGTACCATAGGCAACCAGCTCCGTAAATTCCGCAACAGCGACGGCCTCCAGGTGGCGAAGGCGGAAGCGCCCGGTGAAGCCATGTTTTTTGTCAATTTGGCGTATGGGGATGGGAAAATTTTTGTTCCCCGTTATATACGCGACTCCAGCACGAAAAAATTGCAGTCCTGTGTGATAGCGTATGACGCCGGCACGCTGAAGCCCCTCTATACCACCGCGGCGTTCCCCTCCGGCGCGCAGACGGAAAGCCAGACCTATTACCATAACGGCTATCTCTATCTCGCTTCCTGGGGAACAGGCGCTACTTTCGCCTGTTACCCAACGAAGGATACCAATCTCCAGCGCACCGACGAAATTGTACAGCCGGCCTGGAGCTACTCCGTGGATAAGACGGATACCTTCAGCGCCAATATGGGACCGGCCTTTGTGGGGGACGTGTGTGTGTTTGCTACCGGCGGGTCTGAAAAATCCGGCCGCCCCAGTACGATCGTCGTCGCCAACGCGAAAACGGGTAAGGTGCTGCAATCCTTTACCCTGCCGGGGCAGGAGCACGTTTCCTCAACGCTGGTCTATTATGAAAAAAACAACCGTGTCTACATTGCCGCCACCAATGGAGACAGCGGTATGGTGATTCGCTCCTACGAGGTACGGGACAACGGCACGCTGAACCTGGACACCATGAGGTCCTTCGTTTCCGGCGTGAAAAACGGCGGTACCCAGTCTACCCCGGTCATTTATGGGGATCGGCTCTATATAGGCGGCGGCGGCTCCACCATGGGGTCGGAGGAACCCTTCTGGGTCATTGACGCCAACACCATGGAGGCCGTCTATTCGGTAGACGGGCTGCTTACCAAGGGCTCCGCCGCCCTGACCACCGCCTATGCCACGGCCGCCAATCATCAGCGGGTTTATATTTATATGATCCCTTACGCTCCCAAGCGAAAAACTGGCGAGGGCGCACAGAATCCGTCCGATTATGAAACCTCTTATCTTTGGATTCTCCGGGATGAACAGGGACAAACCGAGCCGGTATTTGAAAAGGTGGAAAGCATCGGGCAGCCGGAGTATTGCAGCCAAAGCGTGGTGATCGATAAGGACGGCGATCTCCTCTTTTATAACGACGCCAAGGGCCTTTACTGTTATGGAAACCGGCAAAACAGCACGATAACCGGGAGCGACGTCAACAGCCAGATTGCCCGGCTGGAAGCCCCCGACGCCTATCCGTATTATAATTCGCTGGAAATTGACCGGATCGCGGAGCGGTATGACGGGCTTTCCTCCTCGGAAAAGAACAAGGTAACAGCAGCGAACCGGGCCAAGCTCCAGTCCATCCAGAACACGCTAAAGCTCTCCGGCGCCGCCCTCAGGAACTATGTGGAGGCGGGTATCCGTACCCTGCCCGCTCAGGTGACCCTCAAGGACATGGGAAAAGTGGAAGCCCTCAACTATCTGGCTCGAAAAGCGGGCGTCTCCTCTTCCGTATTGCAGAAGGCCAATCAGACGCTCAGCAGCTTGCTGGATGGAGATGTAATCAAGGAACTGGAGAGCGCCATTGACCAAATTCCCGCCGAAAACCAGCTATCCACCGCGTATAGCCAGACGCTGGCCGTTATCCTCAGCCAATACAACGGGCTCTCCAAAGAGCAAAAAGCGCAGGTAAGCAATGCCGATAAGCTGCTCTCGGCGCAGGAGCTTCTGGAATCCTACCAGAACAAGCTGGAGGACTTCGACAGCCGGTTGGCCGTCCTGTACGACCTTCCCCTTACCGACAATCGGATCGTCTCGGACGAGCAGCTGGATCGCGCGGAAGAGGTCCTGTCCGGCATCGAAGCGGCTTTGGCGACCCTCAAAACCCAACTGCCTGCGGAGGATTACCAAAAGGCGGCGGCCAGCTATACGGCCAGCCGCCACGAATTCCTGCGGGATAAAATCATTCGCTATCTGATGGAGAACCGTCTGACCACCGGGGACGGCGTCACCCCCGTATCCGTCACACAGGAAAATGCCGCCGCTGTCCAAAAAGCGGCGGAAAAGCTGCTCTATCATTATGCGGCCATCAGCCAACAGGGCCGGACGGAATGGAATCACGAGGCGGACGCCTCCCTGGCGAAAAAGCTGCTCTATCAGGCCGCCGGCATCACCGGCGTCGAGCCGCAGCTTCCCACCGCCACGACGCCTTTCCTGGGTGCTGAGACCACCGGCTCCGACACAGCCGGTACAGACGGAGCCGCCGCTGCCGGTGAAGTCAGCCCAGGCGTTTCCTCTCAGGCGCCTGCTCCCGGTACGTCCTCCGCTGCCGGCGGACTGCGCTTTTCGGCCGGACGGTTTTTCATCGGTCTGGCTGTCCTGCTGCTCTTGGCCGGAGGGGGAGCTGGAGGTTGGCTCTGGTGGAAAAAGCGCCGTTCCCCGGTCTCAGGCGGACGTCCGGACGCCGCCGACAGGCAGGCGGAAGAGGTCGGCCTTGCCGATAATGAGGATACCCGTTATAAGGAAAGCCAAGGAAATGGGGACAACGCGGACAATTCAGAGAATGTCGTGAATGTTGAGAATGTTGAGAATACAGAAATCCCAGAAAAGGGCCAAGGAGACCAGACATGAACAAGCATCGGATCCGTAAAATTGTCATCGCCGTATCTTTTGGCGTCCTGGCAGTTTTTGCCCTGCTGCGCTTTTCTTTAGAGCCGGCGGATTATTACGACACCCTCCAAAAAACCGTTGCCCAGGCCGCGACTGCCCTGGAAAAGGCGGAGGCTGGAAATGATAAGGGGCAATATTCCGCCTTTGTAATCCGTGGATTTTCCGAGGAGCTGGAGGAAGCCCAGACCATTCTGGATTCCCGTTCCCTGGAATATGAGGATCTGAAGCCATACTGCCGGCAGCTGAAAAAGGATGTAAAGACCTTTCAAAAAGCGCAGAATAGCGAATGCCTCTCCCAGGAAGAGGTCGCCGCCCTCCAGCAGGAGGAAAAGGTCTTTGAAAGAACCCTATCGCTGGGAGAAGGCAGGCAGCTTACCTGGTCTTTCAATGGGGCGGGGATAAAAACGCCCGCCCCCGTCAACCTGGGCGTCACACAGGAATGCCTGCATCCCCGTGTGTGGGAGCTGTTCCGGCAAAATCTGGGTGTGGACGGGACTGTCCTGACCTTCCTGCATAATGGCCCCCTTCCCGCCACCGCTGCCATCACCCTGGAGTATACCGCTTCTCAGGAGGAGGTGCGGATTTTCCGGTACGACGGGGAAACCGGAAAGCTGGGGAACCTCCTGCGGGGCGAGGCCGCAGGACAGACGGTGACCTTTCCCCTGCAGGAGGGAGGAACCTATTTTATCCTGAACTGCGGCCTGTCCCAAGAAACGCCTATGAGTCCGGAGGAGGCCCTGTCGAAGGCCATCGAACAGGCGGGAATCGCCGGCGGCGAGGGGCAGAGCAAGGCTGCCTGCACCATTGAAATCCGCTGCGATACCATCGTGGACACCGATAAGCTCACCAATCCTACAGTGGCCAAATATGTCCCGGCCGACGGGACTATCCTCGCCCCTACCGTCTGTGAGATCAAGGAAGGGGAAAGCGTATTTGAGCTGCTGCAGCGGGTAACCCGCAACCAGGGCATCCAGATGGAGTTCCGGGACGATCCCCTCTACAGCGGCGCCTATATTGAAGGAATCAACCATCTTTATGAGTTCGACGGCGGCCCCGGCTCCGGATGGATGTATAAGGTCAACGGATGGTTCCCGAACTACGGGTGCAGCCAGTACAAGGTCAAAGACGGGGACGCCATCGTCTGGTGCTATACCTGCAACATCGGCAAGGATGTGGGGGATCAGTATTACGATACCCACCCGGACGCCAATCCGGAGTATGAATAACCCTGTGAAACCTGGGAAAGGAGCATTCCTTTGGAAAAATCTCCAGCAGCGACGGTTGGGGGCCTCGGAGAAGAGAGCACCTTCGCTTCCTACCACCCTCTGGTTACCTTCTTTTACTTTACCGGGGTGATCGTTCTCTCCATGTTTTCCATGAACCCGGTCTTTCTCCTTTTGACGCTGGCTTCCAGCTTTGTCTATTCGGTTCTGCTGGGAGGAGGAAAGGCCGTCCGTTTCAATCTGCTCTTTCTCATCCCCATTCTGTTTTTCACCGCGGTGCTTAACCCGCTTTCCAACCACCGGGGCGTTACCGTCCTCTTCTATCTCAACGGCAACCCCATGACGCTGGAGGCTTTTCTCTATGGCCTGTCCTCCTCCGCCATGCTCATCAGCGTGGTGATGTGGTTCAGCTGCTTTCATAAAATTATAACCTCGGATAAAATCATTTATCTTTTCGGCCGGGTGATCCCGGTCATCGCCCTGCTGCTGTCCATGTGCTTCCGGTTCATCCCGCTGCTGAAAAACCGGTTTCGGGAAATCCATGAGGGCCAGCAGTGTATGGGGCGCCGCTATCCCCAAAAAGCGCTCATCAAAAGAGGCCGCCAGCTGGCTAAGGAGCTGTCCATCCTCATTGCCTGGTCCCTGGAGGCGGCCATCGAAACCTCCGATTCCATGGAAGCGCGGGGCTACGGACTTCCCGGAAGAACCAGCTTTCACATTTTCAAATTCACCCGGCGGGACGCCAAGGCGCTGGCCCTGATTCTGGCGCTGCTCACGGCGCTGGCCGCCGCCTGTCTGCTGGGGGTCAATGAGATTTATTATTATCCCAGCATTACGCTCTGCGCCCCCTGGGCGCTGACCGCCGGCGCGGGCTGTGTCTACGCCCTGCTGCTGGTACTGCCTATCATCATCGACGTCAGGGGGGAACGGGAATGGAAGAAATGGCGTTTCACAATGTCCGATTCGCCTATCCAGGCTGCGAACGAGCGGCCCTGGAGGATATCAATCTGACCATCTCCTCTTCTCAGTTTGTAGTGCTGTGCGGCAAGTCCGGCTGCGGAAAGTCCACCCTTCTGCGGCAGATGAAGAAAAATCTCACGCCGTTTGGGGATTTTCAGGGCCAGATTCTCTATCGCGGCGCCGATATCGCCACGCTGGAGGATCGAATCAGCGCCCAGGAAATCGGTTTTGTCCAGCAGAATCCGGAAAATCAGATCGTGACCGACAAGGTGTGGCATGAGCTGGCCTTTGGTCTGGAAAGCCTCGGATACGACAATTCCACCATCCGCCGGCGGGTATCCGAAATGGCCAGCTTTTTCGGTATCCAGGCATGGTTCCGCAAAAGCGTGGCCGACCTGTCCGGAGGTCAGAAGCAGCTGTTGAATCTGGCCTCCATCATGGCCATGCAGCCCAAGCTCCTGATTCTGGACGAGCCCACCTCGCAGCTGGATCCCATCGCTTCTCTGGAATTCCTGGAAACCCTTAGCCGTATCAACCGGGAGCTGGGCACCACCATTGTGCTCTCCGAGCACCGGCTGGAAGAGGTCCTTCCCCTGGCGGACAAAGTGGTGGTCATGGAGGAAGGCCGGATATTGGCCGATGACGACGTGGAAACGGTGGCGGCCTATCTGGGAGAACATAAAAACGTCATGTACCAGGGCCTGCCCGCCGTTATGAAGGTTTACGCCGAAATAAAGCCGCAGGGGAAATGCCCCATTACTGTCCGGGAGGGCCGCCTGTGGCTGGATACCCTGTTTCCCCAGGGGGTCACGGTTTCCTCCATGGCCGCTCTTCGGCCGGAGCCTCCCCTTTTGTTGGAGGGGGAGACCGAGTTGGAGCTGGACGACGTGTGGTTCCGATACAGCCGCAGTGCCGACGATATCGTCCGGGGGCTGAACCTGAAGATAAACCGCGGCGAGCTTTTTTGTCTGGTCGGAGGCAACGGCGTAGGAAAAAGCACCACTCTCCGGCTCATCAGCGGTATCCTCAAGCCCTATCGGGGCAGGGTGACGATCCACGGCAGCACCGGAAAGGGCGGCCAGAGAGGGATCATCGGCGTACTGCCCCAGAATCCCCAGGCGGTGTTCACCGAGATCACAGTGGAAGAGGAGCTCTACGATTCCCTGTTCTATGATAAAAGAAAAGAAGCGGACAAGTTGCAGGCCGTCACCGATATGCTGGAGCTTCTCATGCTCAGCCATCTCCGGAAAGCCCATCCCTATGATTTGAGCGGCGGGGAGCAGCAGCGGCTGGCGCTGGGGAAAATCCTGCTGCTCCAGCCGAACATCCTGCTGCTGGACGAGCCTACCAAGGGGCTGGATCCTTATTTCAAATCGGTACTGGCGGAGCTGCTCCATAAGCTGCGCCGGCAGGGAGTGACCATTCTTATGGTTACCCACGACATTGAGTTTGCTGCGGAACACGCGGATCGCTGCGCCATGATGTTCGACGGCGATATTGTTTCCCTGGACAGGCCCCGGGCGTTTTTCAGCGGCAACAGCTTTTATACGACCGCTTCCAACCGGATGGCCCGGCATCTTTTCCCGGACGCCATTACCTGTCAGGATGTGATGGAATTATGCCGCGCCAACTTAATATGACCCAGTATCTGGCGGCCCGCCGGAAGCGCACCCTTGTGACCGCCGTCATCATCGCCGTGCTGGTTCCCCTGATTATGGCCATTGTCATCTATGTGGATCGTCACAGCACACGATATGAGCATGAGATCTACATGGCCATGAGCCTTCTGATACTGGCCGGGACCCTGGCTCCCTTTTTTATGGTTTTCGAGCGCCGCAAGCCAAAGGCCCGGGAAATCGTGATGATCGCCATGATGGCGGCCCTGACGGCGGTGGGAAATCTGGTCTGCCATATGTTTGGGCCTTTTCAGGCGGGGACCGCTCTCGTCATCGTTTCCGGAATCTCCCTGGGACCCGAGGCCGGGTTCCTGGTGGGGGCGGTGGCCCGGTTTTTTGTCAATTTTTTTGTCGGGCAGGGTCCCTGGACGCCCTGGCAGATGGTTTGCTGGGGAATTTTGGGCTTTCTCGCAGGATTGATTTTCAATAAGGTGGAGATTGACAAGGTGAAATCCCGCAGTTTTCAGGTCATTCTCGGGCCGATAGTCTGCGTCCTCGTTTCTCTGGCGGCGGCTTATCTCTTTTTTCTTTTCTTTAAACAGGAGGGAGAACCCTTTTTTGGCTGGCGTCTCTATGTGTTCGGGGCCGTGGGGCTGCTGGCGGGGCTGCTGCTTCAGCGCAAGCGCCTGCCGGTGGATGACGTGACCCTTTCCCTCTATGGTTTCTTGAGCACCTTTATTATTTACGGCGGCATCATGAACATTGCCGCCATGGTCATGTCCAGCGCTGTCCCCGCCTCCGGCGTGGGACTCAGCTGGGATTCGCTGAAGCTTCTCTATATTTCGGGGGCTCCCTACGACGCGGTTCACGGGCTCAGTACCGCCTTTTTCCTCTTTCTTTTCGGGGATAAGGTCATTCGAAAGGTAGAACGGGCCAAAATCAAATACGGGCTTTACCGATAGCGGCAGCGCCTATCTAGTCCTTCATTCGACTGATTCCCCTTTAGAGGGTTCAGATATAGACAAGGGAAAGGAAGTCAGAAATGAAAAAGCAATGGTTCAAACAAGCCCTGGCCGTGGTCATGGCGGTCATTCTGGCGGTAGGCTGCCAGATTCCCGCCTTCGGGGCCGGCGGCGCACAGGACGAGACCATGACCTTCTATGTCCGGGCGGAAAACGACGCAGGAACCATCCTGCCCCGTACCCAGGTCACCATGAAGGCGAGCGAGCACAAGTCTTTGAGCGAGTATGGCGTTCAGGGGAACCCGCCCGAGACGGATTATATTACGCCGATGGAGGTACTCTGCTACGCCCTGTCCCAGTATGAGGGTGCGGAGTACACCCCCGCCGATCTGGACATTAGCAGCAGCGGCTGGATTCATGACTTCTTCGGCGCCGGGATGGATACCCTGTGGTTTCAGGAAGGCGTGGACGCTCCTTCTATGAGTACCACCGCGCAGGCGCAGGACGGCGAGGAATATGTGTTTATCGAGGCAAACTTTGAAAGCGATATCTGCTACACTGGATTCGGCTTTTTCGGCCGGCTGGTGGAAACTACGGAAGGGTACAGCGCCTGGGCCGCTGAAGAGACTCCCACGGCCACCGTTGAAGTGGGAGAAACGTTGGAATTGACCTACAACGCCTGCGGTTCCATGATGTTCGGAATGGACGGCCCCTGTCCCGATTCCCCCGTTTACATCAGCAAAAATGGCGCCGACAGGGTGACGGACGCGGATAAAACCGACCTTCGCACCGATGCAAACGGCAAATGCACCGTTTCTTTCGACAAACCCGGCACCTACATCGTTTCCGCCCGGTATTATGCCGATGAGGAGGAAGGAACCCGCATCGCCAGCAACGCCTATTGTAAGGTAACCGTTGTCAGTGCGGATATGGAGTCTATTCAGATAGGCGATGAGAGTCTGGAGCTCTCCGGCGGAGAAACCGATTTTGTGGTGCTGGCTCCGGACGATTCCGTTACCCTCACCGCCATCGCCCTTTCTCCGAATGCGACCATCAACGGAGAGAATTTGTCCGGGAAAGAACAGTCGCTTACCTTTGAGGACGGATGCGCCGCGGTGGAGCTGAAGGTACAGGACGGCAGTTTGGGCAAAACCTATACGGTGACTGTTTACAGCAAGGCGGCTCTCGACGCCCAAATCGCCGCTCTTCCCCAAAAGGGCGACGCCGCCAAGGAGCTCCTGGCGCCGGAAACCAAGGCAAAAGCCGACGCCCTCAAGGAGATTCTGGATACCCTCAGCGAAGACCAGCTGAAAGAACTTGCCAGCGCCGCCGACGTGGACGTGTATCTGGATGTTTACGACGAGGTCCTTCCTTATAAAGAAGCTCTGGAGACACTGGACGCCTTTGTGGAAAGCAACGCCTTCTTCACGCTTGCCGATGGCAATCCTGCAGATCTGACAAAGGTAACGGAAGACCTGATCCTGAAGGCGGAGGGCTATAACGCCGTTTACGTCACAACCTCCGAGTGGCTGAAGGTTGAGGGGAATACGCTGCTTGTCACCCGCCCCGCATATGGTCAGCCGGACGTCAAGGCGACAGTCACTGTAATCCTTACGCCCAGCCAGGAGATTCAGAGCTTGCAGGCGGACGATGACCTGGGTCCTGTTGTGCGCGTGATCACCTTTGAGATGACGATTCTTGCTCAGGAAAAAACGACTCCCGAGGAGCCGGTAGAGGAGCCGACTGAGGAGCCGATTGAAAATCCGAAAACCGGAACAGAAAACGCTGTGCTCCCCTGCCTTTTCATGGGTGCGGCGGCTCTTGCAGCAGTCCTCCTCACCGGCGGACAAAAGCGCTTTGGCAACCGATAAAAGCAACCGTTTAAGCGGAGCTGCGAAAGCCGGCGACATACATAATGTGTGTCGCCGGCTTTTTTGCTATCTCCAACACTATGATATAACAAGATAACCGACCAATTAGAATGCCGTCGAAGCGAGAGTCCAGGAGGCTTTTCCACGCTAAAGCCTCCTGCCAACCCGAATGCCAACCGAAATATTTTTCTTCAATTTCAGGCCATTTTAAAACATTTTTTCTTTTTGCGAAGTCAAGACCACCGGTAGAACCGGTGGCTTGCACAGCCCCTAAAAGGGGCTATT
>CAUGOD010000032.1 GCA_959601025.1 uncultured Oscillospiraceae bacterium | reverse complement strand
TTTTTATTGCCCCCCAGTTGAACTGGGGGTTCTATTTTGCCTGCTCGGCGACAAGAGAAAAAACCGTGCCGGAACGGCTGTTCCGGCACGGTTTTCCCTGCTTGAATGCGTGGGTGAAAAACCATCCCCTGTATGGGATTAGTTCTCGCCTCTCATAGAAGCAAAGCATTCGCTGCAATAAACCGGGCGATCCTCGCGGGGCTTAAAGGGAACCTTGGCTTCCTTGCCGCAGTTGGCGCAAATCGCCGTGTGCATCTCGCGGTCCGGCTTCGAAGCGGCCTTGCGGGCGTCACGGCAGGCCTTGCAGCGCTGGGGCTCGTTCACAAAGCCCTTTTCCGCGTAGAACTCCTGCTCACCGGCGGTGAAAACGAATTCCGCGCCGCACTCTTTGCAGACCAGAGTCTTGTCTTCGTACATTGATGTTACCTCGCTTAAAAAATAAAATTTTGCCCTGCGACGGATTTGGACCGACACCTTTGAAAAACCAACGCTCTCATTAAGCTACCCGGGCATATATTCCACAGCGGGTTTTCCCGCCTTGGGACGAAAGGATTCCCGCCGGCGTTCATCCGCCGGACAGGGTTTCGGAACAGAGCTTGCGGCGCGCCCGCTGAAGGGCGTTGTCCACCGCCTTGGCGCTCATACCAAGCCGCTCCGCAATCTCCTCATAGGAGTAAGCGGATACATACAGCATCAGCACCCCATATTCTTTTTCGGAAAGAACGCTCCGCAGCCGGTCGTAAAGAAGGGACACGCCCTCCTTTTGTACCACGAACTGCGCGGGATCAGGACCACCGCCCGCCAGCGACAGGGCTTCGTCTTCTCCATCGTCCATCCGCACGAGCTCGGAGGAAGGGATCATCTTCGCCGCGCCCGATCGCTTAACCGCAGACAGCATCCGACGACGGACACACACGGCCGCGTAGGTGCGAAAAGATGCCTCCGCCGCCGGATCATACGTCCGCACTGCGGAAAGCAGACCCATTAGCCCTTCCTGCGCCAGGTCTTCGGTCTCCACCTCCGCACCGCGGAAGGCGGCCGCCTGCCGCTTCACCATGGGAGCGCACCGCCGAACCAGCAGAGCAAAAGCATCCTCATAACCCTGCCGGGCGTGAACCGCCAATTCCTCGTCGGTCATGGTTTCCGCAACTTCCTCATTTTTGGCATTCCCGGCATTTCCGGTATACCTGGGCATCGCCACAGAAAACCACCTCAACCGCCGACAGTTCCATTGCTCTTTCTGTGTAACGAAACTTATTGTAGCGGATTGCGCGGAAAATGTCAACCCCCCGAACGCAAAAAATTATGAATGTTGCAAAAAAACGGTCGATATACGAGGAAAAATTTCTGTTTTTCTTATAAACCCCATTTTTTCGTGCAAAAAGAGCTGTTAAATTCTGGTTTTTCCACAAAAAAGCCGCGCCGGTCACCAGTCGGCCGGCGCGGTCGGGACGCCCATTCTGTCCGGATCAGGATTTTTGCTGAATATACTCGTGAATGGAGCGGGCGGCATGCTTGCCGGCGCCCATTGCTAAAATGACGGTGGCCGCGCCGGTCACGATATCGCCGCCGGCGTAAACGCCTTCCCGAGTGGTGCGCATGGTTTCCTCGTCTACCACCAGGCAGCCGCGGCGGTTCGCCTCCAACCCCGCAGTGGTGACGCGGATCAGAGGATTGGGCGTATTACCGATAGCGGCGATCACCATGTCGGCATCCAGGGCATGATTGCTGCCCGGTACCTCCATCGGGCGGCGGCGTCCGGACGCATCCGGCTCGCCGAGCTCCATATCCACGCATTCCAGCGCGGTTACCCGACCTGCTTCGTCCCCAAGAATCCGAACCGGCGCGGTCAGGAACCGGAATTCCACCCCTTCCTCCTTGGCGTGATGGATTTCCTCCAGTCGGGCGGGCATCTCGCTCTCTCCCCGGCGGTAGACGACGGTCACCTGCTCGGCCCCCAGCCGCTTGGCGCAGCGGGCCGCGTCCATAGCGACGTTGCCGCCGCCGACCACGGCCACCCGTTTCGCCCGCTTGATGGGGGTGTCGTATTCCTCTTTATATGCTTTCATCAGATTGATACGGGTCAGAAATTCATTGGCAGACATCACGCCGAGCAGCTCCTCCCCCGGAATTCCGAGGAAGCTGGGCAGCCCCGCGCCGGAGCCGACAAAGACCGCTTCAAAGCCCTGCTCAAACAGCTCGTCCACCGACAGCACCTTGCCAATCACCATGTTGGTCTCGATATCCACGCCGATCTCCCGCAGGGTCTCGATCTCCCGCTGGACGATCGTCTTGGGAAGGCGGAATTCCGGGATACCGTACATCAGCACGCCGCCGGCGGTGTGGAACGCCTCGAACACCGTCACCGCATAGCCCAGCCGAGCAAGGTCGCCCGCACAGGTCAGGCCGGCGGGCCCGGACCCCACCACCGCGACCTTATGGCCGTTCGGCTGCGGCTTCACCGTGCACTCGGCCTCGCCGTGCATATGGGTATCCGCCGCGAAGCGCTCCAGGCGCCCGATCGCGACCGGCTCTCCTTTGATGCCGCGCACGCATTTGGATTCACACTGGCTTTCCTGCGGGCAGACACGGCCGCACACAGCCGGCAGGGAATTGGTGGCGCGGATGGTCTGGTATGCCCCTTCGAAATCCCCTCCCGCAATCTTAGCGATAAAGTCCGGAATCTGCACGTTGACCGGGCAGCCGGAGACGCAGGGCCGGTTCTTGCAGTGCAGGCATCGCTGCGCTTCATTTACGGCCATTTCCACGGTATAGCCGGTCGCCACCTCGTCGAAATTGGCGGCGCGCACCCGGGGCTCCTGCTCAGGCATCGGCGTTTTTTCCATTTGCTTATTGACTGGCATGGTTTTCGTCCATTCCTTTCTTGCAGAAAACAGGGAAAGCTCCCCAAAATGGTTTGCGGGACGAACCCCGCCTTTATTTGGCAAGCTGCTTCATCAGGTTGCAGTCGTGTTCTTCCTCTTTATACTGGCCGAGCCGTTTCATCGCGCCGTCCCAATCAATCTGGTGGGCGTCGAACTCCGGGCCGTCCACGCAGGCGAATTTCACTTCCCCGCCCACGGTGAGGCGGCAGCCGCCGCACATGCCGGTGCCGTCGATCATGATCGGGTTCATGCTGACAATGGTTTTGACGCCGTATTCCTTCGTCAGGTTCGCCACCGCCCGCATCATCGGCAGGGGGCCGATCGCGATCACGAGATCGTATTCCGCACCGCCGTCCAGCAGCTCCTTCAGCTTTACCGTGACGAAGCCCTTATTGCCGTTAGAGCCGTCGTCGGTCATCACGAACAGCCGGTCGCTGACCGCGCCCATCTCCTCCTCCAGCATCAGAAGGTCTTTGTTCCGAAACCCGGCGATCATATCCACCTCCGCGCCGGCGGCATGCAGGGCCTTCGCCTCGGGATACGCAATCGCGCAGCCCACGCCGCCGCCGACCACCGCCACCCGGCGGTAGCCCTCGGTTTCCGTAGCCCGGCCGAGCGGACCGACAAAATCCAGCAGCGCGTCCCCCTCATTCAGGGTATCGAGGAGATAGGTCGTACCGCCCACCTTTTGGAATATAATGGTAACCGTACCCTTTTCCGCGTCATGATCGGCGATGGTAAGAGGAATCCGCTCCCCCGTCTCGTTCACCCGCAGGATGATAAACTGGCCGGCACGGGCCTTTTTTGCGACCAGCGGCGCCTCGATTTCCATCAGAGTGACCGACGGGTTCAGCATTCGTTTATGTACAATGGTATACATGGTCGAATTCTCCTTTATACCTAAATACAGGATAGAGCATATATGTCATGAAGGCCGAGCCGGAGACATCATGCAGGGCACAGGCGCAACATTCGCGCCGTATTCGTATTTCTATAATACTATCATCGGAGCCGCAAAAAATCAAGTTTTTCCCGCCGTTTCATCCTACTGTTCCTGAATCCTTTTTTGGAAATATGCATTTTTCCCCTTTCCAGCCGTCAAATTTCCTATTTTCCGCCATTTCAAACGGATGAACCCGACAGAACACACAGTCCCCTGTCGATAAAAAATCAGGAAAAACCTTATAGTATTTACAAAAAACATCTTTACAATTCCGCATAAAGTTGTATAATACAAACAGATAAACAAAATATCCCTCTAATTATTCCCGTAAGGAGGCCCTTCCCAAGGCGTTTTTCCTGCGGATTTTGAAAGGAGAACCTGAAAATGGAATTCAAAGAACTCATTTCCTCGAGCGACACGGTCGACGTCTACAAGTGCGGCGACATGGCGGTCAAGCTATTCAAGGTGAACCGCCCCAAGACCAACGCGCTGTATGAGGCGCTGACCCACGCCCGGGTAGAGGATACCGGTCTGAACGTGCCGATCATTCATGAAGTGTCGGTTATCGAAGGCCGCTGGGCCATCACTATGGACCTGATCGAGGGAAAAACGCTGGAAGAGGTCATGCAGGCCGACCCTGCCAACATGGAAAAATACATTAACGACATGGTGGACCTGCAGCTCACCGTCCACTCCAAGATCACCCCCAAGCTCAGCAAGCTGAAGGATAAGCTGGCCCGCCAGATCAACAGCCTGGATATGCTGAGCGACGTAGTGAAGTACGAACTGCTCACCCGGCTGGAAAGTATGCCCAAGCACACCAAGCTGTGCCACGGCAACTTCACCCCGGCCAACATTATCCTGAACGACAAGGGCACCTATATCGTCGACTGGGTCGCCGCCCGCCAGGGCAACGCCAGCGCCGACGTCGCCCGCACCTATCTTCTTCTTTCTCTGAAGGACCCGAAGGCGGCGGAGATTTACATGAACGCCTTCTGCCAGAAGACCAATACTTCCAAAAAATATGTGCAGGAATGGCTGCCCATCGTGGCTGCCGCCCACCTGACCGAGGGGAACGCAGAGGAAACCGAGTTTCTGATGAAGTGGGTCGACGTAGTCGCTTACGAATAAGCACCTGTTTTCCGTATTCGCCTGCCTCCGCGTACGCCGTGCGCGGAGGTTTTTATTTGGAAAGACGAGAATCGTTGAACCGACAGAAAAATCGAAATAACTAAGCGAGGCGAACCGTATGGAAATTTGAATCGGTACAGAACAGGATCGGAATCGATTGTTAAAAACCTACCCGTATACCAGCCAGGTGATCGGCGAAATCGGAGACCAAAGCTACCTGGTAGTTGCCGCCGACTCGACCACCCCTCAGGAAATACAGGGCTTTGCCTTTGTCTTTCGAAGAGAAATCCCGGCCCCCGTCGAAGAAATGGAGGATTTTATTAACGCCATCGAGGTGTTTGACCCGGCCAACCGGAAAAAAGGAATCGGCAGCGCCATCGTCGAACAATGCATCCGTCTGGCAAAAAGCAGAGGAAGCTACCAGGTGCGTGCATATTGTGATATTCGCAACCTTCCCTCTCATCGGCTGTGGTGGAAATGCAAATTCGGTATATCCCCCGTAAAAATGCCGGATGGAACGATCCCCGGATCGTTTGTAACTGATATAATATAGTGTAAGATCGTTTTCTATGTTCTGCTTTTCAAGCGTTTCTGTCTTCTCTTTGAATGGCCGAAGTCTTATTTAGTCCCTCCTCACCGCTTTTATGAAATATTACTACAAAAAGACCAGGTTTTTTTAAAACGTTGTCATACAATGTGGGTTGCGTTTTTGGGTCGAAATTTGCTATAATAGCCTTGTTAAAAAAATAACAAGACATGGATGTCCAACCTGAAAACACGCATAGATCATGTGCATTACGAGAAACAGGAGGAAGATGGAAATGGCAACGAAGAAAGAACAGGCCGCTCCGGCCGCGACCGGCATCGTCGACAGCCTCGACGCGCTGATGGCGAAAATCAAAGAGGTGCGCGCCGCCCAGCAGCTCTTTGCGACCTACACGCAGGAGCAGGTAGACGAGATCTTCCGCGCCGCCGCCATGGCCGCCAACAAGCAGCGTATTCCGCTGGCCAAGATGGCGGTAGAAGAGACCGGCATGGGCGTGGCGGAGGACAAGGTCATCAAAAACCACTACGCGGCGGAATACATCTACAACACCTATAAGCACACCAAGACCTGCGGCGTGATTGAAGAGGACGCAGCCTTCGGCATCAAGAAGGTTGCGGAGCCGATCGGCGTGGTCGCCGCGGTCATTCCCACCACCAACCCCACCTCCACCGCGATTTTTAAGACCCTGATTTCCCTGAAAACCCGCAACGGCATCATCATCAGCCCCCATCCCCGCGCGAAGAAGTGCACCATCGCCGCGGCGAAGGTCGTGCTGGACGCGGCGGTCGCGGCCGGCGCCCCGAAGGGCATCATCGGCTGGATCGACGTTCCCTCGCTGGAAATGACCAACGAGCTGATGCGGGATGCGGACATCATCCTCGCCACCGGCGGCCCCGGCATGGTGAAGGCGGCCTATTCCTCCGGTAAGCCGGCCTTGGGCGTGGGCGCCGGCAACACCCCGGCAATCATCGACGACACCGCCGACGTGGTGATGGCGGTCAACTCTATCATCCATTCCAAGACCTTTGACAACGGCATGATCTGCGCTTCCGAGCAGTCGGTCATCCTGTTGGACAAGATTTATAACAAGGCGAAAAAAGAATTCGTCGACCGCGGCTGCTACATCCTGAAGCCGGACGAAACCGAAAAGGTCCGTAAGACCATCCTGATCAACGGCGCGCTGAACGCTAAGATCGTCGGCCAGTCCGCCCACACCATCGCCGCTCTCGCCGGCGTGGACGTGCCGGAAAAAACGAAAATTCTGATCGGCGAGGTCGAGAGCGTGGAGCTTGAGGAAGAGTTCGCCCACGAAAAGCTCTCTCCCGTGCTCGCGATGTACCGTGCAAAGGATTTTGACGACGCGGTCGCTAAGGCGGAACGGCTGATTGCGGACGGCGGCTACGGCCACACCTCCTCCCTGTATGTGGACACCGGTATTGGGCAGGAAAAGATCGCGAAGTTCGGCGAAGCCATGAAAACCTGCCGTATCCTGATCAACACCCCGTCCTCCCAGGGCGGTATCGGCGACCTGTATAACTTCCGTCTGGCCCCCTCTCTGACGCTGGGCTGCGGCTCCTGGGGCGGCAACTCGGTTTCCGAGAACGTCGGCGTGAAGCATTTGATCAATATCAAAACGGTCGCCGAGAGGAGAGAGAATATGCTGTGGTTCCGCGCTCCGGAAAAGGTCTACTTCAAGAAGGGCTGCATGCCGGTCGCTCTGGCCGAACTGAAGGACGTCATGCATAAGAAAAAGGCGTTCATCGTCACCGACTCCTTCCTGTACAAAAACGGTTATGTCGCCCCGATTGAGGCGAAGCTCGACGAGATGGGCATTCAGCATACCTGCTTCTATGAGGTCGCTCCCGACCCGACGCTGGGCTGCGCCAAGCAGGGCGCGGCGGCGATGCGCGCGTTCGAGCCGGACGTAATCATCGCGCTGGGCGGCGGCTCCGCGATGGACGCCGGTAAAATCATGTGGGTGCTGTACGAGCATCCGGACGCGAACTTTGAGGATATGGCCATGGACTTCATGGACATCCGCAAGAGAGTGTACGAATACCCGGCGATGGGTCAGAAGGCCTATTTCGTCGCTATCCCGACCTCTTCCGGCACCGGCTCGGAGGTTACCCCCTTCGCCATCATCACCGACGAAACCTGCGGCGTAAAATACCCGCTCGCCGATTATCAGTTGCTGCCGAACATGGCGATCGTGGACACCGACAACATGATGAACCAGCCGAAGGGCCTGACCAGCGCGTCCGGCGTGGACGTCCTGACCCATGCGCTCGAGGCGTATGTCTCGGTCATGGCGAGCGATTACACCGACGGCCTGGCGCTCAAGGCGATGAAAAACGTGTTCGACTACCTGCCCTCCGCTTATGAGAACGGCGCGAAGGACCCGAAGGCCCGTCAGAAGATGGCCGACGCCGCCTGCATGGCCGGTATGGCCTTCGCCAACGCCTTCCTGGGCCTGAACCACTCGATGGCCCATAAACTGGGCGCGTTCCACCACCTGCCGCATGGTATCGCCAACGCGGTAATCCTGACCAACGTCATGCGGTACAACGCCTCCGAGACCCCTGCCAAGATGGGCACCTTCCCGCAGTACGAGTATCCGCACACCCTGGCCCGTTACGCCGAATGCGCGCGGTACTGCGGCTTCACCGGCAAAAACGATCAGGAGTGCTTCGAGAAACTGCTCGCCGGAATCGAAGACCTGAAGAAAAAGGTCGGCGTAAAGGAATCCATCCAGGCTTATGGCATCGACGAAAAGTATTTCCTCGACACCCTGGACGATATGGTGGAGCAGGCCTTTAACGACCAGTGCACCGGCGCCAACCCGCGTTATCCGCTCTTCAAGGAGATCAAGGAGCTGTATCTCAGGAGCTTCTACGGCGAAACCTTCGCGGAGTAAGACTGCCTCTTCCTTTTCCATTCCGCGTATACAAGAATGGAAAGAAGCGAGTTTCCGCCGTGCGGAACATCCCCGCCGCATAGCGGAGCATAGGCCCCGCGTGTGGCCGACGGAGGGTTCTTCCCCATCCCTTGTATGATTTTTCTTTCACTCGATGACCTCGCTGACAGGCGGTCCTGTGTTCGCACAGGGCCGCTTGTTTTCCATCCCCCGGGGGGCTTGTGTTTCCCCGTCGTTTCCTCTATAATAAAGATGCAGCGGCGGAAACGCTGCCCCTTCCTCCTGCCGACGGCCGGGGGGGATTCTCCAACAACAGCCGCGTTCTACAGGCCGCATTGCGGCAGGATATCCGGCGCGGCGGAAAGCCGAGGTGTTGCGTTTTGGCCCAGACCCTGTATGTATCCCTTTCGCCGGACGACGCGGCCCGTGCAATCGACGCCGCTATTGTGGACGGCAGCATTACCGGGGAGCGGATCGACTCCTATGTCCTGCGCGCGCCGAATCAGACCTCCTGCATCGTCCTGGTGTATGAGAAGCATTATTACCGCGCGGGGAACCGTCTGACCCTAACCGCCACCATCGACGATTTTGAGGGCAGGACGCGGGTAGTCTGCGTCAGCGGAGGCGGTGGCGAGGGCCTGTTCCGCTTCGACTGGGGAGCGGCGGAAAGCTTTACCGACACGGTTGTGGACGCCCTCCAGCCTTATGCGCTGTAACCGAACATAGAAAAGGGCGCTGCAAAACGCTTCGTTTTGCAGCGCCCTTTTTGTTTTGTTACTTCGCTTTGGACAAATCAAACGGCTATCGGATTACCGGATAGCCGTCGTCCCCTGCCGGCGCATCAGCTGGAACAGGGGCATCGCAACGGCGGGAACCACCACGATGGCCAGCGGCAGCTCAACCGCCATATTCAGGGTCAGCGCCGTATCCACGATCGCCTGCAGCACGACCCCCATTTTCACCACGCCGCTGCCGCCGAACAGGTGGATCGCCGAAATGACCAGCACCGTATTGGTCAGGGTGCCGAGTGCGGCCGCCACGGCCGACGCCGCCACAGCCGGTCCTTTCCCCCGGAAGGAGCGCACCCAGCGTACCAGCACGTTCGGACGGCGGGCCGGCGCAGCTTCCGCCGCCGGAGCCGTGGCTTCCGCATTCCGGCGGCCCAGCTTGCTGAACAGCGTATGGAACCAGCGGAAATACCAACCGGCGGCAAAGCCGACGATCAGACGCGGCAGCACAGAAACCAGCGGATTCAGGAAAATCGCCGCATCCGCTGTGCCGTTTGCCAGCGCGTACAGCAGACAGGTCACGCCCCAAACCAACCCGATCACCGCCCCGCGGGCCGGGCCGAGAGTAACCGCCCCAAGGATCGCCACGACATGCAGCGTGGTGATACTCAGCCCGCCGTAGGTAATGTAGCCCACGAACGGGATAAAGGTCATGGCGGTTATGATCGCGCAGAACATCGCGGTCAGAACCAGTTTCTCCAAATTTCTTCTTGTCATTACGACAAAACCTCCTTGCTGCTGCTCCCTTTTGTCCGCCCTTGGAGATTCGGGCGAGCAGGGATACAGCGCGCCGCGTTCCGGCGGCAACCGCCCCGAACGCGGAATAAAATATCTATTCGGACCCCGTCCGACCATACGCCCTCCCCGCGGGAAAACCGCTGCGGCGCCAAAAGCTGCCGCGCCGTTTCCGTATCTACTATCCACGGCTTCCGGCGTAGAACCGACGGTATTTCGCCTGTCGGTTTCTTATTTGCGGGCGCTTATTTCAGGCCCGCTCCATTATACACGATATTTCCCCGCCGCGCTACCCCAAGCCGGCATATTTTTCACGCTTCCAGAACTTTTTCAAAACCGGCCGCGCCCTCTGTTCTTCCCGTTATAGGCGCCGGCTTTCCGTCCGATTACTTTTTATTTTTTTCGTACACCAGCCGCAGTCCGGTCAGCAGCAGGGTGTCGTCGTAAATGATCTCCCGCCGGCAGTGGCGGACGATTTCCCGTCCCAGGCCGCCGGTAGCGATCACCGTCATCGGATAGCCCATTTCTTCCTCAATGCGGTCGCACATACCATCCAGCATGGCGGCCGTGCCGTATACCGCGCCGGACTGCATACTGGCGATGGTGTTTGCGCCCACCACCTTTTCCGGCGCTTCAAAGCTGATTGACTGCAGCTGAGAAGCGCGGGAGGCCAGCGTGTCGAAAGACACCCCCACTCCCGGCATAATCGCGCCGCCGCGGAATACGCCCTGCTTATCCACCACCGACACGGTCGTGGCGGTGCCGAGGTCCCAGATGATGCAGGGCGCGCCGAATCCCGCCACCCCCGCCACCGCGCCCACCAGCAGGTCGGCGCCGAGCTGGGCGGGGTTGTCGATCCGGATATCCAGCCCGCTCTTCACGCCGGGGCCGACCAGCATAGGGGATACGCCGGTCACCTTTTCCACCGCGCGACGGATGGTGTGGTTGAGGGGCGGGACAACCGAGGAGATGATCGCCCCCCTGAACTCCCGCTCGTTCACGCCGTACAGCCGAAGGATGTCCAGCAGCTCCACCGCGTACTGATCTTCCATCTTGGTGTGGTCGGTCGCGATGCGGGATTCCAGCCGCAGACGGTCGTTTTCAAAAATACCGATGGTAATATTGGTGTTCCCCATATCCAGTGCAAGCAACATGGAAATTCTTCCTTTCTGATTCCGCAAATATTACAGGGCGGCGAAAGCCGCCCTGCCGCTCCCTTCCGCCGGTCATCCGGCGGCTGTTTCCTGTTTTTCAAAAAGATAGAAAAAGCACTCGCAGCCATAGTAGACGCCGGTCTCCTCGTCCGGCGAGCTGAGGGCCTGCGTGCAGAACTCCATCCAGGCCCAGGGGCGCGTCTCTTCTCCGTTATACAGATAAACGCGATAGTGGTAGCCGTGGGTGATGTAGTAACGCCGGTACACCAGCCGCCCCTGCCCGTCATAGGTCGCCTCTCCGCCGCTGTCCGTGGTGGGGCCCAGCATGTGGGAAAACCCGTACCCCATGGTATCCAGACTGCCGTCGTCCCGATAGGTGAAGGTGATTTTTCCGGAAAAATCGTCCTCCTGCCCTTTGACAGGATGGTCGGTTTCTTCCCGGATCGTCTGCAGGCGGCCTGCGTCGTCATATTGGAAAACGGCGCGGTCGCCCGCGTGCAGCGTTCCCTTATAGTTTTGCAGACGTCCCGCCGCGTCGTATTCCGCCAGATTCTGATAAAGCCAGAACCTCTGCGGCTGGTTCAGCACATTGTCTTCATCGCACGACGGGGTTTGCGGTTCCGGCCCCTCGTACCGGGTAATCAGCGGGATGGGAAGAGCCTCGGCGTATTCATAGGCGATATACTGCTTCTGCTCTCCATCCGGATTGTAATACCGTTCCCACCGGGTTCGCTGCTCCGTGTCGCAGTCATAGACCAGCGTCCCCTGCTTCTCAAAATCATCCCAATGCAGCAGGGTGCAGTATGTCTCCGTTTCCACCCATTCGTCCGGCTCCCCCTTTCCCCAAAACTCCTCGTTTAACGTCTCGCGCTGTGACCAGCAATGAAAGATCACGCCGGTGATGCGTTTGGCCTTGTTCGAATAATATTCCAGCAAGGGGCGTCCCTGCACGTCGGCTTCGCCGTCCGGGACTTCCTTGTAGACGTCCCACGTCCGAAGGAATTCCTCCGTCAGTTCCTTTCCCCGGTTATCCGTCGTCGAATGAGGAATCCGCCAGCTTTCTTTTATCTTATCCGCATCCATCGTTCCGTTATTATGAAAATACACCGTTTCCCGCGTCCCCTCGGCCATCGGCTTCTTTTCCGCCGCAGACGACGCGCTTTCCCGCGCTCCAGACGAAACCGACGACCGCGCGGACTCCGCCGCGGGAACCGGCTGGCAGCCGGCCAGCAAAACACAGGACAGGAGAAAACCAAACAGCCGCCGGACCGCTTTTCTTTTCATAGCCATCTTTTTCACACTTTCCGCCTTTTCCCTCATTTTCAATTATTTTCAGTATACTTCGCCATGAAAATAATGGCAATGACAGCATGGTTACAATCGTATGACAATCCTGTAATCTTCTATTTATCAGGAAGAAACGCCGAACCGCGGAAACGGACGATGGCAGACCGGCCTTCCCGCCATATTTTTTAACGCAGGCGAACGGAAAAACCAATATGTAGTATACAGCAGCAAGCCGGTTTTACGCAACCGTTTTTCCCGGGATTCTCCCAATAATTCTTCCAGAATCCGACATGGCGAAAAAGCGAAGAAAATGCGGCTTTTGCTTGCCCTTCCCGCCGACTGGTGCTATAATGAAAAGATGCTGGGGTTCTTTGCCCCGGTCGCCCAGACGCCGCCCCATGGGGCGCGCGCCTGTCCCACGCTTCTACAAGGGATGGCGGCTTCCGCTGTTCCTCATCCCATATATTGTTAGGAGGCCCTGCTTTGCGCATTGGAATTGACATCGGCTCCACGACCGTCAAGGTCGTGCTGCTGGACGACCAGGACAACATACTGTTTAAGACCTACGAACGGCACATGTCGAAGGTGCGGGAGAAGACCGCCGAAATGCTCCGCCTTCTCGTTCCGAAGCTGGGAAATGGGGAGGTGCAGGTCGCGATCACCGGCTCGGCCGGTCTCGGCGTGGCGAAAGCCGCCGACTTGGAATTCGTGCAGGAGGTCTTTGCCACCGCCGGCGGGGTGGAACGCTTCATCCCCGACGCCGACGTGGTGGTGGAACTCGGCGGGGAGGACGCGAAGATCATCTTCTTTACCGGCGGGCTGGAGGAACGGATGAACGGTTCCTGCGCGGGTGGGACCGGCGCGTTCATCGACCAGATGGCCACCCTGCTGAACGTCACTCCGGACGAGCTGAATGAGCTCAGCCTGCATCATGAAAAGCTGTATTCCATCGCCTCCCGCTGCGGGGTCTTCGCCAAATCGGACATCCAGCCCCTGCTCAACCAGGGCGCGCGGAAGGAGGATATCGCGGCGAGCATCTTCCAGGCGGTGGTGAACCAGACCATCGCCGGCCTCGCCCAGGGACGGGAGATCAAGGGAAAGGTGCTGTTCCTCGGAGGCCCTCTCTTCTTCCTGAGCGGCCTGCGGGAGCGGTTTGTGGAAACGCTGAAGCTCTCCCCCGAAAACGCGGTTTTTCCTGAAAACGCCGATGTATTCGTCGCGGTGGGCGCAGCGGTCTACGCGGGCAACAACGCCCAGCCAATGCCGTTCAGCGAGGTGTTGCGGCGGATCGACAGCGCCTCCGCCCAAAAGAACACCACCAACACCCTCCCCCCCCTCTTCGCCTCGAAGGAGGAGTACGAAGCCTTCTCAGCCCGGCACGCCGCCCACTGTCCTCCCGCGACCGACGTTGACGGCTACACCGGGGACGCGTACCTCGGGGTGGACGCCGGCTCCACCACCACCAAGCTTGCGCTGGTCACGCCGGACGGCGGGCTGCTGTATACCTATTACGCCTCCAACGGCGGCAACCCGGTCGCCGTGGTGCTGGAACAGCTGAAGGAAATCTACCGCCGCTTCGGGGATCGCGTGACCATCCGGGGCAGCGCGGCCACCGGGTACGGCGAGGATCTGATCAAAAACGCCTTCAATATCGACCTCGGACTGGTGGAGACGGTGGCGCATTACCGCGCCGCCGCCCACTTCAACCCGGAGGTGGATTTCATCATCGACATCGGCGGGCAGGATATGAAATGCTTTAAGATCCGGAACGGTGCGATCGACAGCATCATGCTGAACGAAGCCTGCTCCTCCGGCTGCGGCTCCTTCATCGAAACCTTCGCCAAGGCCCTGGGTTACTCCATTGCGGATTTCGCCGCTCTCGGCCTGTTCGCGGAAAAGCCGGTGGACCTCGGCTCCCGCTGCACGGTGTTCATGAACTCCTCGGTCAAGCAGGCCCAAAAGGAGGGCGCGGGGGTGGACGACATTTCCGCCGGCCTGTCCATTAGCATTGTTAAAAACGCCATTTACAAGGTCATCCGCGCCGCCAGCCCGTCCGAACTGGGCCGGCATATCGTGGTGCAGGGCGGGACCTTCCTGAACGACGCAGTGCTCCGCAGCTTCGAGCTGGAGCTGGGCGCCGAGGTCATCCGCCCCACCATCGCCGGGATCATGGGAGCCTACGGCGCGGCGCTGGCCGCCCGGGACCTCCATCTGGAAAAAAGCGGACTGCTGGCGGCGGACGAGCTGGAGCATTTCCAGCACGCCGCGAAATCCAGCCAGTGCGGGCTGTGCGGCAACCACTGCCAGCTCACCGTCAACACCTTCGGCGGAAAACGGCGCTTCATCTCCGGTAACCGGTGCGAGCGCCCGCTCGGCAAGGGCGAGCAGAAAAACATCCCCAACCTGTATAAGTGGAAATACGACTACCTCCGCTCTCTCCACGGCGGGGAGAACCGCCGCGGGCGGATCGGGCTGCCGATGGCGCTGAACATGTACGAAAACCTCCCCTTCTGGTATACCTTCTTCACGACGCTCGGATTTGAAGTGGTGCTCTCCCCTGAATCCTCCCGCAGCTTGTACGCCTGCGGGCAGCACACCATCCCCTCGGATACGGTGTGCTATCCTGCCAAGCTGATCCACGGCCATGTGGAAAAGCTGCTGGACATGGGAGTAGACGCGATCTTCTACCCCTGCCTGCCCTATAACTTCGACGAGGAAAAGGGCGACAACCATTACAACTGCCCGGTGGTCGCCTATTATCCCGAGCTGATCGACGCCAACGTCCTCGCGCTGAAAAACACCCGTTTCCTCCATCCCTATTTCGGGATGCACCGTCCCCGCGACTTCGCCAAAAAGGCGGCGGAATATTTCGGGGCGGAATTCGGTATCCCGGCGGGCGAGGTGAAGGCCGCCAGCAAGGCCGCCTACGACGCATATGCCGCCTATCTCGGTATGCTGCGGGACAAGGGGGCGGAAATGATCGCCGACGCCCGGAAGAACGGACGGAACATCATCGTGCTTTCCGGCCGTCCCTACCATGTGGACCCGGAAATCAACCACGGCATTGATTCCATGATCGCTTCCTTTGGACTGACGGTGGTGACCGAGGACGCGGTCGCCTACCGCGAGCCGAAGAAGCCGGTCCATGTGCTGAATCAGTGGACCTATCACTCCCGCCTGTACAGCGCGGCGGAATACGTCACCACCCAGCCGGATATGCAGCTGGTGCAGCTGGTTTCCTTCGGCTGCGGGATCGACGCCATCACCACCGACGAGGTCCGCTCCATTCTGGAAGCGGGCGGCAAGCTGTACACCCAGCTCAAAATCGACGAAATCAACAACCTCGGCGCGGTGCGCATCCGCATCCGCTCCCTCCTCGCGGCGATGGAGGCCCGGAACAGTTAACGCGACGCGTTCTGTCCGGCGTCATCGTTTCGCGCCGGCCCATTCCCTCCCAGAAAGGAGTTTCCATAATGGCTGAACTGGTATACAACGAGCAGGGCCGCCTGCTCTTCACCGAGGAAATGAAGCAGGAATACACCCTGCTTGCCCCTCAGATGCTCCCCGTCCACTTCACCATGCTGCAAAAGGTGTTCCAGCTGCATGGATACAAGATGGATATGCTCACCACCAACCACCGCGGGATCGTGGACGAAGGGCTGAAATACGTCCACAACGATACCTGCTACCCCGCGCTTCTGGTTATCGGCCAGCTGATCGACGCGGTGAAAAGCGGGAAATACGACCCGCACAAGATTGCGCTGATGATTACCCAGACCGGGGGCGGCTGCCGCGCCTCCAATTATATCCACCTGCTTCGCAAGGCGCTCCACCGGGCGGGCTACGATTATATTCCGGTGGTATCGGTCAACCTCTCCGGACTGGAAAAGAACCCGGGCTTCTCCCTGAACTTCACCATGATCCGCCAGCTGGCATATTCCATGATCTACGGCGACCTGATCGTCCACATGGCCAACCAGTGCCGGCCGTATGAGATCGTGGAGGGAGAAACCGATCGCCGGATTGACAAATGGGTGGATCGGCTGACCGCCGAATTTTCCCAGAAGGGCAGTTTCAAAACCGAATTTATCCGCCAGAATTTCGACCGCATAACGGACGATTTTGCTTCCATCCCCGTCCGCCGGACGCCGAAGGTTCGGGTGGGCATCGTCGGGGAAATCTACATCAAGTACGCCCCTCTCGGAAACAACAACCTCGAGGATTTCCTCCGGTCGGAGGACTGCGAGCCGGTCGTTCCCGGGCTGACCGATTTCATCATCTTCAAATGCGACAACCGGGTGGAGGATCACAAGCTGTACGGCGGGAAAACCGCCACCTACATTGGGGCCGGCTTTCTCGCCAATTACGTCAAGCGGCTGCAGGCGATGATGATCGCCTCCATCAAGCGGCATCCGGAATTCCGGATCCCCTGCACCTTCGACCATCTGAAAAGCCTGGTGAAGGATTACCTCGGCTACGGTAATAAGATGGGCGAGGGCTGGCTGCTGACCGGCGAAATGCTGGAGCTGATCGATTCCGGCATTAACAACATCGTCTGTACCCAGCCGTTCGGCTGCCTTCCCAACCACATCGTGGGCAAGGGCATGGTGCGGAAAATCAAGGATAACCTTCCCCAGGCGAACATCGTCTGTATCGACTACGACCCGGGTGCGACCCGGATCAACCAGGAAAACCGCATCAAGCTGATGCTGGCCAACGCCCGCATAGCGGCCCGCCGGGAAGGAGCCTCCACTGCAGCTGAGGCCGCGGCTCCTGACGTCGCCGGCGCAGCGCCTTCTTCCGAAGCCGCGCGCGTATGATCCGCCTGGAACGGGCTGCATGCATATTCCGTTCCTTTTTCGGGAAACACTAACCGAAAAAGGAACGGAAACCGCGCTTCGGCCATGCGGCTTCCGTCCTTTTGCAGAAAGGATGGAGCCCGATGCCAAAACCGCGCTATGACAACCGCGCCGAAAACCCCGCCGCATCGCTGAAAAACGACGGCGGCCAGCCTGCCGATCCCAACGAAATCCCGCCCTCCGGCGAGGACAATCCCGACGGGTCCCCTCCCGGAGGGAACAATCCCGCCGCTGAAGAAGCCGCCACCCTCCAAAAGCAGCTGGGCCAGATGACCGAGACCGGGTCGGTGACCACCGACAACGGCCGGCACGTTCTTCACTGCTTGACCATCATCGGCCAGATCGAGGGGCATTACGTCCTGCCCGACAACAACAAAACCACCAAATACGAGCATGTCATCCCCCAGCTTGTCGCCATTGAAGAAAGCGCCGAAATCGAAGGGCTGCTCATCCTGCTCAACACGGTGGGCGGGGATATCGAGGCGGGACTGGCGATCGCCGAGCTGATCGCCGGGATGAAGAAGCCCACCGTCTCCCTGGTACTGGGGGGCGGACATTCCATCGGCGTCCCCCTCGCGGTGGCGGCCAAGCGCTCTTTTATCGCTCCTACGGCGACCATGACCCTCCATCCGGTGCGGATGAACGGGCTGGTGCTGGGGGTGCCGCAGGCCTTCTCCTATTTTGAACGGATGCAGGAGCGGATCACCGGCTTTGTCGCCGGCAACTCCCATATGCCGCCCGAACGCTTCGCCCAGCTCTGCCTGAACAACGACGAGCTGGTGATGGACATGGGCACCGTTCTGGATGGGGAGGACGCGGTACGGGAAGGGCTGATTGACGAGCTCGGCTCCCTCTCGGACGCAATCGCCGCGCTGTACGCCATGATCGACGAAAACCGCGCGAAGGCCGGCACCGAAACCGACGCGGCCGACACGTAAACCGCCGGGATTTCCCCGGCTCAGCCTGTCGAAAAAGTTCGGCGTATCGCCGACCGTTTTCTCCCGGCTGAAGCAAAACCCACAAAAAGCAACTTTTTGCGGGTTTTGTCGCCTGCGGGCGAGTGATTATACGCGCAAGGGAACCCTGACGGTTCCCCCGCACACACCCCCTCCCTCCGACATTCTAACTTTCCTGCACTTCTTCGACAGACTGCGCCGGGATTCCCCCGGCTACATATCTTCCTATCCGGAAAGCCGCCGCATCCACCATGCCGCGGCCGTTCCCTTTTCAAGACGATTCCAGCCTATCCCAATCTATCCAAAATCCTTTCGTATGGAGTGAATGCGATGCCAGCGACCAAGAAAAAGCCCGCGTCCAAAAAAACGCCGTCCAAGCGGCCGCCCTCCAAGGCGAAAAAAGCAGCCGGACGGGAAAGCGCCTCCCGGCAGGACAGCCATGCCAATTCGGTGGTGAAAGCGCGGCGGCAAACCTCCTCCATCCTGATTTTTGCCGCGGCGATTCTGCTGCTCTGCATGGTCATTATTCCGGGCGGCAGCCTGTGGGGGATGCTCCATCGCTTCCTGCTCGGCCTGTTTGGCGTGTGCGCCTACATTCTGCCGGTACTCATGATGTACATAGCGGTGATTATCGCACTGGACAAGCCGGTGGGCAGCATCAGCGGAAAGCTTTGGCAGTGCGTCAGCCTGATTACCATGCTGGCGAGCGCCATCCATATCTTTTCCTTCGACGTAACCACCAATTATTTTGCCGCCATCGCCCAAGGGTATACCGCCGGGAAGGCCGTCCGGGGCGGCGGGGTGATGGGGGTGCTGCTCGGCTATCCGCTGGAATATTTTTTCACCGACGTCGGGGCGAAAATCACCATTCTCCTGCTGATCGCCGTTTTCCTGATGCTGGTAACCGGCACCACCGTGGTCGCTCTGCTGCGCGCCGCCTCCACCCCGGTAAAGAAGGCGAAGGAAACCATTGAAAGCGCCATGATTGCGAGCGAGGAGCGGCGGAACGCCGCCCCGGTTATCGACATTGACATCGGAGACGGTTATACCGACGAAACAGAAGAAAGCGAGGAGCCGGACGAGCTGCCCGCTCATCCCGTCCGTTCCGAAGCCGTACCGGTTTCCTCCGCGCTGGAACGGCCGGAGGCGAAGCGGGAAAAGAACGAGAAACTCGCAGCGCTGGAACGCGCTGCCCGGGCAATCCAGGAGGAGCCGACCTTCGGCGGCCCGCTCAAGCCGGGCAAGCTGCCGGATAAACTGGATATCGCACTGGACGACGTGGCGGGCAATCCGCCCCCTCTCTCCCCCTTCGAGGAAAAGTCCCCGGTAAAAGAGGAGGGCCCCTCCGGCAAGTCCGAAACCACAGAAGGCGGCAAAAAGACCGAAGAGGACGGCTTTACCCCGCCCAAACCCGAGCCCGCCCCTGCGGAAAAGGACGAGGATTATCACTATCCTCCCATCGCCCTGCTGGACGAGCCCAAGCCGGCGGATGAATTCTCCGCCATGACGGAACAGCAGACCAATTCCGAGCTGCTGGTCAAGACCCTGAAGGATTTCGGCATCAGCACCAAGGTGGTCGCGGTCTCCCGCGGTCCCGCCGTCACCCGGTATGAGCTGGAGCCGAGCGCCGGGGTGAAGATCAGCCGGATCACCGGCCTGTCGGACGACATCGCCCTGCGGCTCGCCGCTACCGGCGTGCGGATCGAGGCCCCCATCCCCGGCAAGGCCGCCGTCGGCATCGAGGTACCGAACAAAATCTGCGGCAGCGTCTGCCTGCGGGAGCTGATCGACTCCACCGAATTCTCCAAGGCGAAGAGCAAGCTCACCGTGGCGCTGGGCAAGGATATCAGCGGCAGCATCGTGCTGGCCGACCTCGCCAAGATGCCCCACCTGCTGATCGCGGGCACCACCGGCTCCGGTAAATCGGTCTGCACCAACTCCATGATCCAGAGCGTGCTGTACCGCGCCTCTCCCCGGGATGTGAAGATGCTGCTGATCGACCCGAAGCAGGTCGAGTTCGGAATTTACAACGGCATTCCCCACCTGCTGGTACCGGTGGTCACCGATCCGCGCAAAGCGGCCGGCGCGCTGGGCTGGGCCGTGACCGAGATGCTCAACCGATATAAAACTTTTGCGGAAAACAACGTACGGGATCTGGCGTCCTATAACGAACTGGCCAAAAAAAGCGACACCCTGCAGACCATGCCCCTGATCCTGATTGTGATCGACGAGCTGGCCGACCTGATGATGGCCGCCGCCAGCGAGGTGGAGGACGCGATCATCCGGCTGGCCCAGATGGCCCGCGCGGCCGGGATGCACCTGGTCATCGCGACCCAGCGCCCCTCGGTGGATGTCATCACCGGCCTGATCAAGGCGAACATACCCTCCCGGCTGGCGCTGACCGTCGCCTCCAGCGTGGATTCCCGGACCATCCTCGACACCGGCGGGGCGGAAAAGCTGCTCGGCAAGGGCGACATGCTTTTCATGCCGGTCGGCACCCCCAAGCCGATGCGGGTGCAGGGCTGCTTCGTCAGCAACCGCGAGGTGGAGTCGGTGGTGCAGTACCTGAAAAACGCCGAGGAGCACGAATACGACGACAAGGTGGCGGAGGAGATCGAGCGGCAGGCGGCTGCGGCCGGCGGCAAGGGCGGCGGAAAAGCCGCCGCCTCCGACGGAGGGGACGAAGCCACCGGGGACGAAATGCTTCCGCAGGCGATCGAGATCGCCATCGAAAGCGGCGGGGTGTCCACCAGTATGCTCCAGCGGCGGCTGCGGCTTGGCTACGCCCGCGCCGGGCGGCTGATCGATGAAATGGAGCAGAAGGGCCTGATCGGCCCGTCCGAGGGCAGCAAGCCCCGGCAGGTGCTGATCTCCCGCCAGCAGTGGCTGGAAATGAGCCTGAACCGGCCGGAGGAGGAATAGTCGGTCAACGGAGAGCAAAAGAGCGGCCATCTCTCGTCCGGCACATCCGGAAACGGACAAAAATAGCGGGAAGACCGTAAATCATCCGGCGTAAATTTCTTATAATAGATAAAGGCTGCTGCCAGCCCAGTTCATGTTACTCACAGAAAGGATGATTCCTTTGTCCGAAAACCGCACTGCCGGCGTATTATGCAATATTTCCTCCCTGCCCGGCCCCTATGGGGTAGGCTGCTTTGGGGAGGATGCCCGCGCCTTTATCGACCTCCTGCACGAGATGGATTTCCGCTGGTGGCAGGTGCTTCCGTTTAATCCGCTGGACAGCATGAACTCCCCCTACACCAGCCCGAGCGCCTTCGCCGGGAATCTGCTGTATATCGACCCCCGCGATCTCCTGCGGCGCGGGCTGATCACCCCGGAAGAGGAAGCGGCGAGCCGCTGGGACGGCTCGCCCTACACCGCAGCGTACGATTTTGCGAAGGAGCGGCGGCGCTCCCTGCTGAAAACCGCCTTCTCCCGCGCGGATGAAACACTGCGGGCGGAGGTTCGCGCTTTCGCGGACAAAACCGCATGGCTGCCGGATTTCGCCCTGTACATGGCAGTGAAGGAGGCCAACGGCGAAAAGCCCTGGTGGGAATGGCCGGACGACTGCGCGGATTATGCGCGGTGCGCCGCCCGCCGGGAGGAATACCGGGACGGGGCGGCGTTTTGGGAGTTCACCCAATACCTTTTCTTCACCGAATGGGAGGAGCTTCACCGTTACGCCCATGAAAAGGGAATCGGCGTCCTTGGCGACATGCCGGTGTATGTCGCGCTGGACAGCGCCGATGTGTGGAGCCATACCGGGCTGTTTCAGCTCGATCCCGACGCCCATCGTCCGACCAAGGTCGCCGGGGTGCCGCCCGACTATTTTTCGGCGGACGGCCAGCTTTGGGGGAACCCCCTCTATGACTGGGATGCGATGAAGCGGGACGGCTACCGTTGGTGGGTGGATCGGATCGGCGCGGCGCTGGGTATCTACGACCGGGTGCGGATCGACCATTTCCGGGGTCTGGCCTCCTACTGGGCGGTACCGGCCGGCGCAAAAACCGCCAAGGAGGGCGCGTGGGAGCCGGGTCCCGGCCAGGCGCTTTTCGACGCGGTGGCAAAGGCTTATCCCTCCCCCGCTATCATCGCGGAGGACCTCGGCGTGTTCGGCGAGGATGTGACCGCCCTGCTGGAATCCACCGGCTTCCCCGGGATGCGGGTGGTGCAGTTCGGCTTCGACCCGGGCGGGGACAGTACCCATCTTCCCCACAATTATCCCTTCAACTGTCTCGCCTACATCGGCACCCACGACAACAATACCCTGCTGGGCTGGCTGTGGGAGGCCTCCCCCGCCGAGCGGGCGTTCGCCCTGCGGTATTGCGGTTTTGAGGGGGAGAATTGGGGGGAGGGCGGCTACAAAAGCCCCTCCTGCCGGAAGATCATTGAAACGGTATGGCGTTCCTCCGCGAAAACGGCGGTCATCGCCTTTCAGGACCTCTGCGGCTTCGGCAGCGACGCGCGAATGAACATTCCCGGCGTGCCGGAAAGCAATTGGCGGGTTCGCACCACCGCCGAAACCCTCGCCGGGATCGACAAGGCCTATTATAAAGAGATCAACCGCTTGTACCGCCGGGACGGCGCGAACGTTTTTATTCCCCCTGTCCTATCCCCTGTCTCGGCCGCCCCGGCCTTTCCAGACGGACAGGGCAATCCCTGATCATTCCTAAAGGAGACCCCGACATGCCCTTTTTACCCATCACTCCCGAAGAAATGCGCGAACGCGGCTGGGATGCGCCGGATATCGTCGCCGTCACGGGGGACGCTTACGTCGACCATCCCAGCTTCGGGATCGCCATTATCTCCCGCGTGCTGGAAGCGGCGGGCTTTTCGGTCTGTATCCTCTCCCAGCCGCAGCACGCGGCGGATTTCGCCCGCTTCGGCCGCCCGAAGCTCGGCTTCTTCGTCACTGGCGGCAATATTGATTCCATGGTCGCCCACTACACCGCGGCCAAGCGGAAACGGAGCGACGACGCCTACACCGCCGGTGGAAGGGCGGGAAAGCGTCCCGACCGCGCCACCATCGTCTACTGCCGGCAGATTCGGGAGCTTTACCCGGATATTCCGGTGATTATCGGCGGGCTGGAGGCCTCTCTGCGCCGCTTCGCCCATTACGATTATTGGGACGACACGGTGCGTCCCTCCATCCTGCTGGATGCGAAGGCCGACCTGCTGGTGTTCGGCATGGGGGAAAAGCAGAACGTGGAGATCGCCTGCCGTCTCGCCGCCGGGGAGCCGGTTTCCTCCCTCACCGATATCCGGGGAACCTGCTTTGCCGTCCCCACCCGGGAGTACACGCCCCGCCCCTGCGCGGAATGCCCCCGGTTCGAACTGGTAAGGGAGGACAAGAAGCAATACGCGGTCTCCTGCCGCATCCAGCAGGACGAGCAGGACGCGGTAAGGGGAAAAACCGTCATCCAGCGGCATGGGGACGTCATCGTGGTGCAGAACCCGCCGATGCCGCCCCTCTCTACCCCGGAATTCGACGCGGTATACGAGCTGCCCTATATGCGGGCATACCATCCCTCCTACGAACCGCTCGGCGGGGTGCCGGGGATCGAAGAGGTCCAGTTCTCCATTACCCATAATCGGGGCTGCTTTGGGGCCTGCAATTTCTGCTCCCTCGCTTACCATCAGGGGCGGCAGATCGCCTGCCGCAGCGAGGATTCGGTGGTGCGGGAGGCGGAGCGCATCACCCGGATGCCCGGCTTCAAGGGATACATACACGATGTAGGCGGCCCGACCGCCAATTTCCGTCTTCCTTCCTGCAAGGGACAGAAAACGAAAGGGCTGTGCAAGGGGAAAAAATGCCTCGCGCCGAAGCCCTGCCCCGCTTTGCAGGTGGACCACAGCGACTATCTCCACATGCTCCGCCGGCTGCGGAAGCTGCCCGGGATCAAAAAGGTGTTCATCCGTTCCGGCATCCGGTTCGACTACCTGATGGAGGACAAGGACGACGCCTTTTTCAAGGAGCTGGTGGAGCATCACATCAGCGGACAGCTCAAGGTCGCACCGGAGCACTGCTCCGCCCCAGTGCTGCAATGCATGGGCAAGCCGCCGATCGAGACCTATAAACGGTTCCAGAAGCGTTTCTACGAGCTGACCAAGAGCGTGGGGAAAAAGCAGTACCTCGTCCCCTACCTGATGTCCTCCCATCCCGGGAGCACCATCCGGGATGCGATCGAACTGGCCGTTTTCCTCAAGCGGGAGGGGCTGCATCCCGAACAGGTGCAGGATTTCTATCCCACCCCCGGCACCGTCTCCACCTGTATGTTCTATACCGGGCTGGACCCCTATACCCTTGAGCCGGTGTACGTTCCCCGCACCCCGAAGGAAAAGGCCCAGCAGCGGGCGCTGTTGCAGTATTTCCGCCCCGAGAACCGGGAAACCGTCCTCGCCGCGCTGAAGGCCGCCGGCCGCACCGACCTGATCGGGAATGGCCCCGACTGCCTCCTGCGCGCCCCGGCCGAAGCGGTGGGAGGCGCGCGGGGCGGCGCCTCCGCCTATTCCGGGAAACCGAACGGAGGAAAGGGGACCGTCCCCAAGGGATTCTCCGGAAAAGGGACCGGAAAGGCCCGCGGCGGGAATGGCCGCGGCAGCAACAAGCCTCCCTCGCGGGAAAACCGCCCGCATAAAAACAACGGCAGAAGGAAAGGCAGGTAATCCCTATGGCCGCTCGACGGAAATCCCGCCGCAAGCCCGCCCTCTCCCGTCCCCAGCAGATCGCCGCGCTGGTCTGCGCCGCCCTTCTGGTCTGCGCCGCCGCGGTGATCGCCGTCAGCCAGTACGGCGAGGAGCTGCGCGCGGTCTTCGATCCGCCTGCGTTCGCCTCGACCACTGCGACCGGCGGCGAGCTCCAGGTCCACGTGATCGACGTGGGAAACACCGACTCCATCCTGGTGACCAAGGACGGGCAGTCCCTGTTGATCGACGCGGGGGAAAATAAAAGCGCCGATACCGTGATCGCCTATCTCCGCTCCCAAAAGGTGGACCGGCTGGATTATGTGATCGCCACCCATGCGGATGCCGACCACATCGGCGGGATGGACGACGTGGTGAGCACCTTCCCTATCACCACCTTTATCATGGCGACCATGCCGGAGGACGCCACCCCCACCACCAAAACCTATTTGAAGTTACTGCAGGCGCTGGACGCGCAGGGGCTTGCCATCACCGAGGCCGGGCCGGGAAATACCTACCCGCTCGGCAGCGCCCTCCTCACCATCCTCGGGCCGGCCGGGATTTTTACCGACACCAACGAGATGTCGGTGGTCTGCCGGGTGGATTTCGGCGCCACCGGCTTCCTGTTCATGGGAGACGCAGAGAAGGAGGCGGAGACGGCGCTGCTGGCCTCCGGCCAGAACCTGCGGGCCGATTTTCTCAAGGCGGGCCACCACGGCAGCTCCTCGTCCTCGTCGGAAGCGCTGATCGCCGCCGTCCGCCCGCGGTACGCCGCCCTCACCTGCGGGGCGGGCAATTCTTACGGCCATCCCCACGCGGAAACGCTGGAAACCCTGGAAAAATATAACGTGACGTATTATCGCAGCGATTTGAACGGCACCATCCGCGCGGTGAGCGACGGCAGCGCCGTCACCGTCACCACTGAAAAGTAAAGCAAAGGAGGGAAATGCCATGGATGTCCTGTACTATTCTCTCGTCCGGTTTGAACAGGAGCTGGCGGTGCTGGAGGACGACGACGAGACTGTCCACAATCTCCCCCGCGCCCTTCTCCCCGCCGACGCCCGCCCCGGCGAGGTATTCGTCCGCCAGGGCGACGCGTTCCTCCCCGCGCCGGAAGAAACCGCCCGCCGCCGGGAGGAAATCCTCCGCCTGCAGGAAAAACTGCGGCGGAAATAACCGGCAGATACGGAACCCTCTTGCGGCTGTATAGTTTGCAGGAGGGTTTTTTCAGTCAATAAAAAATTTCAAGAAACCCTGTTGCTTTTTCCCCATCTTTCGGGAGTTAGTATGAAAGATCTTTCAAAGAGGAGGCGGGACGGATGCTCGATTCGCCCTATCAGGGGGGCAGCGCCGTAGACGGCGTGGTGGACGCATACGCGGCGATGGTCTACCGGCTCGCCCTGACCCGTGTGCGAACGGTTCCCGACGCGGAGGACGTATTCCAGGAGGTGTTCCTTCGATACTTTGAAAAGGAACGGACGTTTGAAAACGAGGAGCACCGCAAGGCCTGGCTGCTTCGGGTGACCATCCTGTGCAGCCGGAAATTCTGGTCCGCCCCTTTCCGCCGGCGCACCGTCCCGCTGGACGAAAGCCTTTCCTTCGAAATGCCGGAGGAAAGCGCCGTCCACGCCGCGCTGCTTTCCCTGCCTGCCAAATACCGCACCGCGCTGCATCTCTTTTATTTTGAGGGCTTCTCCGCCGATGAGATCGCGGAAGTCACCGGCAGCCGCCCCGCTGCCGTCCGGATGCAGCTCACCCGGGGCCGCGCCATGCTGCGGGAAAAACTGAAAGGAGACTACCCGGATGAATACGAAGAATACGCCGGACGTATGGGAGCGGATCAGCGCCCAGCTTCGTCCCGGTGACGACCTGATCGCCCGCACAAAGGAAGCGGCGGGAGCCGGACGTGCAAGAGGAAACCGCCATCCCTCCGCTTCCTCCCCGCGGCGTTTCTCCCTGCGGCCGGTGCTGCTCGGGACTGCCGCCTGCGCCGTTGCGGCCGTGGTCGTCCTGCCCACCCTGTTTTCCGCCCTTTCGGGGGGAAACGTCCCCCTGAACGCTTCCTCCTCCATGCTTTCCCCGGATTCCGATTCCGCCCCGGAGGCTCCATCGGCGGAAGGGACGGTCGCCTACAGCGAGCTCAAGCTGCCGGAGGGCGGGGAATTCGTCCTGCCGGAGGGAGCGATAGGGATTCCCATTGAGACGCTGGACATCCTGCTGTTTCATGAAACCGATGCAATAAACGCTGATTTTATCATCGACGCCGTCGTGATCGACGGAGAGTTCGTGACCCGCACCGACAGCTTCGGCGTTCCTTATACCAGCCTGGTATATTCTTTGGAAGCTCGTTCATACGGGAAAATCGGCGGCGGTACGGGCGCTCCTCCAAAGAAAGTGGAGGTTCCCTGCTACACCATGGACGGAAAGCTGTATCAAGCCCTGAAAAAAGGACATCGCTATGTCTTGTTCCTGTCCGACGGCGGGATGATTTCCGGCGACGCTCAGCGGGAAAACCAATATACCCTTTTCAACCCCTTCACCCCCTCCATCGAAATCACAGATGAGCCGGTCAATACTCAAAAATATATTTTTCCCGGCGATTGCTGGGAAAGCCTGTGCACAGAGGATGCTCTCCGGATCACCGGCGGGGAATGGGAGGACTTATATCTCCGAAGCGGCAGCAGCGGCTTTTGGACGGAGCTTCTGAATTTGCTTGACCGGTATTATACTTTAAAGCATCATCAATCAGAGGCTCTTGCCGAAGAACAGCAGCGGAAGATCAAGGAGGATTATTTCAACGCTCTCCCCGGAGAAGAACGTCCCGATTCCCCTGAAGGTATCACGATCTATGATTATCGCGGAACCTATGAGGGGGCGGAGCTTGTCCTTGTTGCAAAGACAGAAACGGGTTTTGACTGTGTGCTCGAGGACTTTTCCATCGCCGGGTATTCCTTCCGGATGCCTTATCCGGGATACCGCCTGCACAGCGGCTCCTCCTTCTATGAAATAGAGGAAGCCTATGAAAAGGGGATCATCACCGAAAAAAGCCTGCGCGAGCTCCAACGGCGCTATGGAACGGAGATCGCAACAGCACCCTCCGTGGTAGAAGTCACAACAGGCACGACCTCGCCCCAAAACCGCACAACGACGGAAACAGCCCTTCCCAATACCGCCAGTGAAAGACAAACAACGCCAACCACCTGCTTTTATGGTTCGGCATCCATCATGACGTTTTCTACGCTGGCGGAGTATAAGGAAGCGCTCCTTCCTCTCTCCAATAAAGAGTCGTTATATCAGGCGTTCCGGAAGTCATCGAAAGTCAGTAATCTGTCACTGGACGAAAGCGAATTTGAAATGCTGCTTACCGATCATTACTTCCTCCTGCCCGTATTGCCGGCCGGCAGCACCCTGTCAAAGGCTGAATTCCTGTGCAACGGAACATCGGAATTTTATGTAACGCTGTCCGATGGGAATTCCATTCGTTTCACCTGCTGGCATAGTAAGCAGGAGCCGTGGTCTCCCGAAAGCTCTGAGAGGAGCAGCATGACCAATCTGCACGGTTTATCCATTGTCCACGACCATATCAAGGATACGGTTCCGGCTAACGATGCTTTATTGGAAATGAATTATGGATTTTACACATGGAAAATAGGCGATTATTCCTGTCGTATGCCGTATGAGGGAGACGCACTCGACGCATACGCGGCGTTTCTAAAAGAGTTATCCTTTGAAAAGATTCGCTTTTAAATATTCCGCATATAGGAACACCTCCCGCTGCGAATTCTGTTTCGCAGCGGGAGGTGTTTTTTCCGATATTGTCCGACCCGGGCGGCTTGCAAACAGGGGGCTGCGAGCTTACCACTTCTTCCGCAGGCGTTCCGCCAGCGCCGGATCGGGCGCGACATAGGCCGTCCGGTTGGTTTCGTAGATCACCATGCCGGGCTTGGCGCCGGCCGGCTTCTTCACGTTGCGGATTTCGGTATAATCCACCGGCACCTGCCGGGACTCCGCCGCCTTGGAATGCAGGGCGGCAAGAACCGCCGCCTGCTCCAGCGTACGGTCCGGGGGCGCCTGCCCCCCCGTCACCACCACGACGTGGGAACCGGGAATGTTTTTGGTGTGGAACCACACGTCGCTCCCCCGGGCGGTTTTGAGGGTCAGGCGGTCGTTTTCCACGTTATTCCGCCCCACCAGAATGGGGAAGCCGTCGTCCGACAGGAATTCCATCGGCCCGAGCGGCGCGGGCGGCTTCTGCTTTCCCCGCTGCAGGCGGAGGTATCCTCCCGCCGCCAGCTCCTCCCGCAGCTCATTCAGCTCCCGCAGGCTGACCGCGCGGGAGAGCGCATCGAACACCGTATCGAGATAGGTCAGCTCCGCCTCCCCCTGCGCGATCTGTTCGGCGAGCACCCGCTCCGCCGTCTGGGCCTTGCGGTACTCCTTATAATACTTCTGCGCGTTCTGGGAGGCGGACAGCGCCGGGTCCAGCGGCACCGTCAGGGTCGCGCAGTCCGGATTATAATAATTAATCAGCTCCGCGGAGGACGCGCCCTTCGGGATGGCGTGAAGGTTAGCGTGGATCAGGTCGCCGTAGATACGAAGACTCTCCCGATCCCCTGATTTCGCCAGTTCCTCCCGCTGGTGTCCGAGCTTGCGGGCAGTGCGCTCCGACGCGTTGGTCAGCACCCGGAGGATATCATGCGCCCGCTGGCGGGTTCGTTCGGCCTGATCCTTCTGGGCGTAAAACGCATCCAGCAGGACGGAGAAGCTCTCCATTTCCCGCCCGACAGCCGACAGGCCATATTGGGTAATGGGCAGGAAGCTGAAATCCTGCGGCGCGCCCCCGCTCTTATACAGGATATAGGGAACGCGGTTCTCTCCCGTCTCCACCGCCGCCTTCACCCGGGAGAGGGCAAACAGCGTGCGGTCCCGTTCCTCCCCGGACAGGGCGTGAACGGCGGTATCCCGTCCCCGGGTGGCGTAATGGGACACCTCCCGGCAGATCAGGGGGGAAAGACCGTGGGCGGCCCCCAGCAACGCTTTGGAAAGCGGGCCGTCCTTCCCCCGCTCCGCCGCCCCCAGCAGGTCGGAGGGCGCGCAGAGAGACAGGTCGAGCCGCCCGGCCTCAGCGGGAGGCGGGGAATAGGGCAGACCGGGCAGCACCGGCCGCACCGAGGACATCTCCATATCCACCCGTTTGATCGCGTCAATCACCATCCCGTCCGGGCCAATCAGGATGATGTTGGAATGCCGTCCCATGATCTCCACCGCCAGGGTGAGCCGGACGATATCCCCCAACTCATCCACGCAGTCAAGCTCGAAATACAGCGCCCGCTCCAGCCCCGGCTGGCGGATGCCGACCAGCCGCCCGCCGGTCAGCCGCTTGCGCAGCAGCATACAGAACATCGGCGGGGATGCGGGGTTTTCCAGCGGGATATCGGTGAAATGCACCCGCGGCGAATTGGCGCGGGCCGAAAGATAGAGCTTCCTCACTCCGGCGGAAGCGCCGCTCCCGCCTCTTGTACGCATCGAGATGATCAGTTCCTCCCGGGAGGGCTGATGCACCTTGTCCACCCGCGCGTCGGGCAGAGAGGCGGCCAGCTCCTCCCGCAGGCAATGCAGAAATGCGCCGTCCAGCGCCATAACAATCCCTGTCCTTTCTCGGCTCCGAAGGAGACGCTCGGCTCCGATGGAGACGCCGGAACCACAAGGGTTCCGGCCTTTGTATTTTCCGCCCTATTTCCGCCGCACCAGCACGCTGTAGGGACAACTTTCCTTCGCCGTCTCCACCCGCAGGGAGGGGAACGCCTCCGCCAGCCGACGAGCGAGCGGAGCGACGATCCCGACCTCGGTGTGGAAATGGCCGGCGGCTATTACCGTCGCTGTCGTGCGGGGCCAGTCATGGTATTTCAGCTCTCCGGTCAGGAAGGCGTCGGCCTGCTCCAGCAGCGGGGCCATGAACTCCGCCCCCGCCCCGGAACAGAGGGCGACGGTCTCCACCGGCCGCTCCCCCGCCCGCCACTGCACGGCAGGCGCCCCCAACCGGTCCATCGCCAGCGCGGCAAAGGCTGCCGGCGGAAGCGCCGTCGGCAGGCGGCCGATCCGGCTGATCCCATCCGGCGCGGCCTTCACCTCCGACAGCCCCAGCGCGCCGGCCAGCGCATCGTTCACCCCGCCCTGCGCCGCGTCGAGGTTGGTATGGGCGGCAAGGGCGGCGATCCCCGCCTGCGCGAGCAGGTAAGCCGGCTCGTCCGCCGGCAGCCGCTTCAGCCCGCTGAAAATCACCGGATGGTGGGTAAGCAGAAGCTCCGCGCCCATGGCAGCGGCCTGCGCCGCCGCATAAGGAGAGGGGTCCAGCGCCACCAGCACCCGGGTGACCGCCGCGCCGGGATCGCCCACTAATAACCCACCGTTGTCCCAATCCTCCGCCAGCGAAGGGGGCGCGACCTGATCCAGCCAGTTTTGGATTTCTTTCACGGTGACTGCCGTAACCGCCATACCGGTCATCCTCCTTGTTTCTACTCTGCTTTTGCGCGCCTGGTCAGGGTCTCTTGCTCTTCTGCGGCTCAACCAGGCGCCGGCGGTTCCTGAACAGGAACCAGCGGAAATTCCCCTTTGCCGCAGGAGTGAAGCGATAACCGTTTATCGTCTGCAGCTCCCGGACGATTGCCGTGATCTCCGGTTCCAGCATCGCGTCATACCGGAGGATGAGCGAAACAACCTCGATCTGCACCGTGGGGTCAATTTGAAAATCGAACAGCAGACAATTCCGGTTTTCCCCGGAGCGGTAAAAATACAGCTTTCCCTCTCCGGGCGGCGTCAGGTAAAATTCCTTTTCCAGATACCGACTGTCCACATGGATGGAGAGTTGGTCGAGCAGCCGGTCGAAAAGCGGCGTCCTCTCCCCTGTAAACATCCGATCGTCCGCGAGGGGAGGGAACGGCTTTCCCGGGTTACAGCGCGGGAATGCCGCTTCCTCCTCCGGATGCTCCCGAAAATATTCCCCAAATCCGCCGCATAGATGAATCAGCGCCTCCACATCTACAGGAAACTGAATGCACCGCATCGGCTTCCTCCTTTTTCTATCCGCTGAACTGTCCGTTCCATTGTACACCACTTTTTCCCGCAATGCAATCGCCATACGGACGCCGCAGACAGGGCAGCCGCAAACGCGGCATTCTTTCCCCTTCCCGCGCATATAGATAAGAAGCGAGCCTTTGGCCCGGCCGGATATTTTCGGTCCGCCGGGAAACTATCGGCTGTTCCGGCCCCGTCCGTTCTCGCCGCGGAGGGCGCCGGAACCGGAAAGGATGGATAGAGTACCATGGATCAATCGCGCAAATCCCCGTCCGGCAATATGGACGAACGTATCCGCCAATATGCCGAGGAACTGATGCAGGCATATCGCCGGCAGAATCCGCCCTCCTCCTCCCTCTCCTCCCGCCCCCCCTCCGCCCGGGAACACCCGCAAACCGCGCCGGAGCCCTCGGAGGCGGCCGCCCCGCTGATACCGGAAGAACCCATACGCGGGGAAATCCCGCCCGCCCCGCCGGAAAGGGGCTCCCTGTCGGAGGAAGCGGCCGCGCCGCCGACGGTCTCTTCCGTGGAAGAACCGCCCCGCTGGCCGCTGTTTCCGGTGGATTCCCCGGTTTTCCGGGAACCGATCCGGCCGGCTCCGCCCCCTGCCTCCCGACAGGAAACGGACCGCTCCGCACATCCCAACCCCGGCATTACCCTGCGCCCCACTCTCCCGGTTCCTACCGAGGAGGAACCTATTTCTCCAAAGGAGAAAGCGCCCGCCGAACCCGGGCCGGAAACTTCAGAAGCGCCGGAGGAAGAGGCGTTCCTCCCCCCTATGGTGGTAGAACCACCGGAAGAGGGTGAATTCGCTCCCGATGACAGAGACGATGCCATTCTCGCCTTTCCCGGCCGAACGGTCGAACGCACTGCAGAAAGGAACGCCCCCGCGATAGGGGATGTCTCCGTGGCAGCGGACGATTCCGCGGCAGTGAAAAATCCGGAAAATGTGTCTGTCCGCCCAGAAGAACAGCCGGACGAAGCCGGAACGGAAGCGGCGGATACCGAAACGGCGTATCCCATTCTGCCGAACGGCTCAGCATCCGAACCCTTGGCGGAATCGCCTTCCCTGGCCGCCGGGGCGGACATCGCCGGTGAAAGCCCCTCTCTCCCCGATCAGCCCTCGCCGGCGCCGCCCTCTACCGGCACCGCCCGTCTGCGGGTATGGGTGACCACCGCCCGGCAGGCGGTTCCGATTGAAGGAGCGCAGGTAATCGTCTGTCAGGAAGGAGAGGACGGCAAGCAAGCGCTGTGCAAGGTCCTCTCCACCAATCCCGACGGAAGCACCGAAACCGTCGAGCTGCCCGCCGTTCCGGCTGAATATTCTCAGACGCCGGGAGTCGCCCATCCTTACACTTCCTATACCATTGAGGTCAGCAAGCCGGGATATTTCACCGTGCGGAACAACCACGTTCCTCTATATGGGGGAATCTTGGCAATCCAGCCGGTGGACCTGACCCCCCTGCCCGAAAACATGTCCGGAGCCGGGACATCGCCCAACGAAATCATCTATAACGAATCCGGCCCGCAGGAGCTGTAGAAAGCGTGAAAAAAACCATACGCGGGATTGGAAAAAACCCTTCGTCGGCCACTCGCGGGGCCAATGCTCCGCTTTACAGCGGAGACACGCTTCTTTCCATTCTTTTTGCACTGCCTGTATGGGCGAAATGGAGGAATTAGCGTGAATGAAAACCATACACGGGATTGGAAAAAACCCTTCGTCGGCCACTCGCGGGGCCAATGCTCCGCTTTACAGCGGAGACACGCTTCTTTCCATTCTTTTTGCACTGCCTGTAT
>CAUGOD010000031.1 GCA_959601025.1 uncultured Oscillospiraceae bacterium | reverse complement strand
GCAAAAGTGCGTTGATGATTTTCGACCGGCACGCAAATCTCAAATACAAGTATGGGAACAGAAACTTTTGGTGTCGAGGGTATTTTGTAGATACCGTAGGAAAAAATGAGCGGATGATAGCGGAATACATACGGAATCAGTTGGAAGAAGATTTTGCATCGGATCAGATAAGCTTGAAAGAATATATCGACCCGTTTACGGGTAGCAAGAACAACTAGGAAAAAACAGGCAGCCACTTTAGTGGCCGCCCGTAACAAAGATGCGATGCCAAACTTTCAGTGCCCCTTAGAGGGGCCAGCATGTGACTGGCCCTTCTAGGGCCTGTGCAAACCACTAGTTTGATTATACGGACGGTGTTATTTCTCATCATCCGCTTTCTGGGCGAAAATCTTGGTTGCATCCAGCCAGAAGCCGTCCGGCCGCGCGATCAGCCGCGCGTTCTGGTAGGCCATGTCCAGGGTCAGGACGGTGGTGCCGATATACTGTCCGTGCACCAGCTCAATGCTGAGCGCAACGGTCGGCGGAAGCACCTCCTTGTATTCCCCCTTCCGGATTTCCTGTACGCCCTCGAGATAAATCGGCATCAGGAACTGCAGCTTGCCGGTGGCGGGCCAGAACTGCGGCGCAACCAGTTTATAATTGCGCTTGGACAGCTCCAGCGAGGCTTTCAGCGCGCCTTCGAACATCTGTCGGCAGCGGGCGACGTCCTGCGAATTCTCAAAATTAAACTGAACGGAGGGGTCGCGCAGCCCGTCGTTGATCCGCTTCATATTGTCGATGAAGATGTGCTCGTCCGCGATATTGATGCCGCCGGGACGCTGGGCGATTTCCCAATTAAAGAGCAGGTCGCCCGGATTTTCATAAAACGTCGCGACCGGCAGCGGCGCGTTGCGGGAGTAGTTGCAGAATACCCGGTTGCTGGATTTGTAAATCTCCGGATTCCGGTATTCCTGTCGGAAAAGCGCGTCCCTGGCCGAGTCCTTCACAATATCGCATACCAGGAACAATTCATTGAAGGATGCGTCGATCAGGCCGGTATTGAACAGCAGCTTTTCCTCTTCCTCGTTGACGAAGGTTTTACGCTGATGGACCAGTTGGAAATAGGTGTTTTCCAGGTAATTTTTCAGGATCGGGTGGCTGATCTTGGACGCGTAGTTGGAGAATGTCCAGTTTTCGTACAGCGCCTCTTCCGCAAGCCGGGTAAGCAGGACGTTCATGTCCTCGATGCTGTCGAAAACGATGTCCCCGATATGCCAGCGGCTGGTGCGGGAGCGGATATTATCGCGCAGCATGGTTTCCCGTTCCATAAACAGCCCGTAATAGGATTTCGGGTTTTCCTCATCCCGGCGTGTATTTTTTAGGGTATAGGCGAAGATGCGTTCCTGTCCGTGCTGAAAGCGGAAGCCGGTGTCGAACGCGTACAGGGTGTTCCCCGAACGGTTCCGGCTGCTGCATTTGTAGGTCAGAAAACGGTTTTTCGAAAACGTGCGGTCAATCACCTGATCCAGGTGCTGCTTCGCGTCCTTGATGGTCATCCCGCCCGTCATCTGTACAAACTGGAAGATAGAGCGTTCATATTCCTCGTTAGAGTTGAAGCTGATATAGTCGTGTACACTCATGGTTTCACCTCCTTTCAAAGCTTGCCTGCGCTAAAGGGGATCGCTTTACCCGCTTATACCTGCACGAACCCCATTTTTTTCTTTGCCTTGAACAGGGTACGCCCGGCGACGGAGGAAGCGCGTTCCGCGCCCTGCTTCATCAGCCGTTCCAACTCCGCCTTGTCCTTCATATACTCGTCGAACCGCTGCTGGATCGGGCGGAGTTCCTCGATCACAGCCTCCGCGACCGCCGCCTTGAAGTCGCCGTAGCCCTTGCCTTCGAATTCCGCGGTGATTTCGTCCAGCGTTTTCCCAGTGGTCGCGGCGTAAATTTCCATCAGGTTGTTCACGCCGTCCTTGCCTTCGGCATAATGAACGCTGGCCTCGCTGTCGGTGACGGCCCGCTTGAATTTCCGCCGGATGGTGTCCGGGTCGTCCTTCAGGGAAATATAGGCGTTGGCGTTTTCGTCCGATTTGGACATCTTTTTGGCCGGCTCCTGTAAAGAGCGCACCCGCGCGCCGCTCTTCATGATGTACGGCTCCGGGATGGTGAACACGTCCCCGTACAGGTTGTTGAAGCGCAGGGCGATGTCGCGGGTCAGCTCGCAGTGCTGCTTCTGATCCGCGCCCACCGGCACATAATCCGGCTGATACAGCAGGATATCCGCCGCCATCAGGGAGGGATAAGCGAACAGGCCGAGATTGATGTTGTCGGCGTGCTTCTGCGCCTTGTCCTTGAACTGGGTCATGCGGGAAAGCTCCCCGAACTGGGTATGGCAGGAGAGCAGCCAGGACAGCTCTGCGTGGGCGGGAACCTGCGACTGTACGAACAGCAGGGTCTTCTCCGGATCCAGCCCGATGGCCAGCAGCAGGGCGAACATCTCGTTGATCTGGCGGCGGAGCTTGGCCGGCTCCTGCCGCACAGTGATGGCGTGCAGGTCGGCCACCGCGAAGGCGCAGTCGAATTCGTCCTGCATTCCGACCCAGTTGCGCATGGCGCCGAGGTAATTGCCCAGGGTGGGGATGCCGGAGGGCTGGATGCAGCTCAGCGCCCGCTTTTTGCGGGGCGCGGTGTTTTCGTGGTTTTCCATGGAAAATCGTCCTTTCCGGGCAGAGTTCTGACAGACTCTGTTAAAGTTGGTCTGCCGGTCAGCCGTTAATATAGCTTTTCGCGAATTCGCCCAGCTTCCGGATGCCGCGCTCCATCGCCTCGTCGCTCGGGGTGGAGAAATTGATCCGGAAGGACTGGCACGGATCGGTTTCGTAGGGCATGAAGGCGTTGCCGGGCACCACCGCGACCTTGTGCTCCTTCACCGCGAGGGTGCAGAACTCCGGCATATTCACCCCTTCGGGAAGATGGCACCAGACGAACAGGCCGCCTTCGATTTTGTCGTAGGTGATACCGGCCGGGACGAGGTGCTGTTCGATCAGCGCGATCATCCGCTCCGCTTTAGCGCGGTAGAGGGTGCGGAGCCCCTCGAGATGGGCCTCGTAGTCGTAATTCGCCATGAATTCGTCGCAGATGATCTGGGACCAAATGTTGGTGTGGACGTCCTCGCCCTGCTTGCAGACGATCATCTTCTGCAGCAGCTTCTGCGGGGCGATGGCGTAACCGACCCGCAGGCCGGGGGAGATCACCTTGGAGAAGGAGCCGGTGTACAGAACCACGCCCTCCTCGTCCAGCGTCTTGATGGCGGGGACGTTTTCACCGGCGTACCGCAGGTCGCCATAGGGGTTGTCCTCCGCCACCAGAATACCGTATTCCTTCGCCAGCGCATACACCCGGTGGCGTTTGTCCATACTCATGGTGATGCCGGCCGGATTCTGGAAGTTCGGGATGGTATACAGGAATTTTGCATTCGGGTTCGCTTTCATGGCGGCCTCCAGCGCTTCCACGTCGATACCGTCGCTCTGCAGCGGCACGCCGACCAGCTTCGCCCCCACCGAACGGAAAGAGTTCAGCGCCCCCACGAAGCTTGGGGCCTCGCAGAGCACCACGTCGCCGGGATTGACCAGGGTCTTGGCCAGCAGCTCCAGCGCCTGCTGCGCGCCGGAGGTTATCAGCAGTTCGTCAAAATCGCGGCCTACCCCGTGCTTTTCTTTCATATATGTTTTCAGGCGGTTCCGCAAAGGGGTATATCCCTCGGTCGTGCTGTATTGCAGCGCATCCACCGCCCGCTCGGCGAGTACGCGGGAGGAAATTTCCCGGATCGCCTCCGTCGGGAAGGCGTCGGGCGCCGGATTCCCCGCGGAAAGGGGGACGACCTCCGGATCGGCGGAATATTTCAGTATTTCCCGGATGGCCGAGGGATTCAGGTGAACAATCTGGTTGGCGAAACGATACTCCATGACAGTCTCCATTCTCCGGCTGCGGAAAGCTCCCTGAGGGCAGACGATGGGTCGCTGCATGCCGCCGTTATCCCCGCCGGAAGGAACAACGGGCTGTCCGGATTGGCGGACGAGGGCTTCCGGTAACTATAATACTGTTAATCATACCACACCTGTGTTGACAATTTCAACCGGAAACGGTAAAGTAATAGTACCGTTCCAGAATCCGAAAGGAAAAGTTTCCCGGACGGCGCATGCCTCCGGAGGAGGCCGGGGCGGGGAAAGGCGGAAAACGACATGACCACACGCGAAAAGCTGGCAAACGCCATGTTTCCGGACGTGACCCTTACGCCGGAGCATTTTGAAAATAGTTACCCTCCGCGACAACTGAAGGAGGGCGCGCGGGTGACCCGCATCGCCCCCAGCCCGACTGGGTACCTCCATCTCGGTGTCCTGTATTCCGCGATGGTGGACAAGCTGACCGCCGATGCGACCGGCGGAGTGTTCTATTTCCGGCTGGAGGACACCGACCAGAAGCGGGAGGTGGAAGGCGGGGCGGAGGATCTCCTCCGCGGCCTGAACGCTTACGGCGTCACCCCGCAGGAGGGCTTTGTCGCCCCCGGCGAGGTAAAGGGGGATTACGGCCCCTACCGCCAGCGGGAGCGGGCCGGCATCTATCATGTCTATGCGAAATCCCTGGTGGAGCAGGGGCTGGCCTATCCCTGCTTCTGCACCGAGGAGACGCGGCAGGCCGCGCGGGAAAAGCAGGAGCAGGCCAAAGCCCGCACCGGCTATTACGGCGAATACGCCCTTTGCCGCCGGCTTTCCGAGGAGGAGGCCCTCGCCCGGGTAGAGGCCAGCGAAAGCTATGTGGTACGGCTCCGTTCCCCCGGAAATGAGGCGAACCGCGTCAAATTTGACGATCTGATCCGCGGCACGATCGAGATGCCGGAAAACGACGAGGATATCGTGCTGCTGAAATCGGACGGCATCCCGACCTACCATTTCGCCCATGCGGTGGACGACCACCTGATGCGCACCACCCATGTGCTGCGGGGGGACGAATGGATTTCCTCCGTCCCGAAGCATTTGCAGCTTTTCCGGGTGCTGGGCTTCAAGCCGCCGAAGTACGGCCATATCAGCCCCATCATGAAGGAGGACAACGGCGGAAAGCGGAAGATTTCCAAACGGAAGGACCCCGAGGCGGCCGTGCGGTATTTTGCGGAGCAGGGATATCCCGCCGACAGCGTGATCGAATACCTGATGACCATCGCGTCCAGCGATTTCGAGGAATGGCGCCGCCGCAATCCGGACGCGCCCCGCAGCGCCTTCCCCTTCAATCTGAAGAAGATGAGCGCGTCCGGCGCGCTGTTCGACACGGATAAGCTGAACGACGTGAGCAAGACCGTGATCTCCCGGATGGACGCCGACGCGGTGACCGACGCGGTGACCGCCTGGGCGGCGGAATACGCGCCGGAATTCCACGCGCTTCTCGCCCGGGACCGGACTTATGCCTGCGGCGTTTTCGCCATCGACCGGGGCGGAAGCAAGCCCCGCAAGGACCTGGCCAAATGGGCCGACGCGCCGGACTATGCCGCCTATCTTTTCGACGAGACGTTTACCGCCTGCCCGATGGCGGCGCTGCCGGAAACCATTGCTCCGGCGGATGCGAAGGCGGTTCTCACCGCCTACCGGGGCGTGTACGATCCTGCACAGGACAAGCAGGCCTGGTTCCAGACGATCAAGGAGCTTTGCCCGTCGCTGGGCTTCTGCCCCGAGGTGAAGGAATACAAAAAGAACCCGGAGGGCTGGAAGGGCCACGCCGGGGACGTCAGCACCATCCTGCGGGTGGCGGTGACCGGACGGACCAACACGCCCGACCTGTGCAGCATCATGCAGCTTCTGGGGAAGGAGCGGGTGCTGGCCCGCATCGGCCGCGCGGCGGAAGAGCTGCCCTGAACGATGGAACCGGGAAGCAGCTTGTAAAGGCACTGAGGTTGACACCTGGTAATGCGGGGACGCGCCTGCTCCCTTTTCTTTGTGCCGACTGTATCGATTGCTTATGTGAAATGAGGAATTGCCATGACTGAGGAGATCAAAGATAAACGAACCGAAAACGCCGCGCCGGCCGCGGCGGGAAATTTCATCCACGACATTATCGACGAGGAGCTGGCGCCCGGCGGGCGGTGTGAAGGGGTTAAGATTCACACCCGCTTCCCTCCCGAGCCAAACGGCTACCTTCATATCGGCCATGCCAAGGCGGTCTGCATCGACTTTGGCACGGCGCTCAAATATGGCGGCGTCTGCAACCTGCGAATGGACGACACCAACCCGACCAAGGAGGACGAGGAATTCGTCGACGCCATTCAGGAGGATATCCGCTGGCTGGGATACGACTGGGACGACCGTTTCTTTTACGCGTCGGATTACTTTGAAACAATGTACGAGCTGGCCCGCGGCCTGATCGAACGGGGACTGGCCTATGTGTGCGAGTTAACCCCCGAGCAGATGCGGGAGAACCGGGGCGACCTGACCCATCCGGCGGTCAGCCCCTACCGCGACCGCCCGGCGGAGGAAAGCCTCGACCTCTTCGCCCGGATGCGGGCCGGGGAGTTTGAGGACGGCCGCATGACCCTGCGGGCGAAAATCGACCTCGCCAGCGGGAACTTCAATATGCGAGATCCGGTGCTTTACCGGATTAATCACCTGCCGCACCACCGTCAGGGAAACGCCTGGTGCATCTACCCGATGTACGACTACGCCCACCCGATCGAGGACATGCTCGAGGGAGTGACCCACTCCCTTTGTTCGCTGGAGTTCGAGGATCACCGTCCCCTATACAACTGGGTGCGGGACAATGTCGCCGTCGAGCATAAGCCGCGGCAGATCGAATTTGCCCGGCTGAACCTGACCTATACCGTCATGTCCAAACGGAAGCTCCGCCGTCTGGTAGAGGACGGCGTGGTGTCCGGCTGGGACGATCCCCGGATGCCCACGCTGCGCGGTCTGCGCCGCCGCGGCTATACCGCCGCTTCCATCCGGGATTTCATTGAGCGTGTCGGCGTGGCCAAATCCGCCAATATGGTGGAGCTTGCCCTGCTGGAGCATTGCCTGCGGGAGGACCTCAACCGGAACGCCGCCCGGGCGATGGCGGTGCTTCGTCCGCTGAAGCTGACCATTACCAATTACCCGGAAGGAAAGGGAGAAACCTTTACTGTGGAAAACAACCCCAACCGGCCGGAAGACGGAGAGCGAGAGGTTTCCTTCTCCCGCAGCCTGTGGGTGGAGCAGGAGGATTTTCTGGAGGAGCCGGTGAAGGGCTACTTCCGCCTTTTCCCGGGAAATGAGGTACGGCTGAAGGGCGCGTATATCGTCCGCTGTACCGGTTGCAAAAAGGACGCCGACGGCAACGTGGTCGAGGTGCTGGCGGAGTACGATCCCGCGACCCGCGGCGGGGATACGCCGGACGGCCGTCGGATCAAGGGAACCATCCACTGGGTGGATGCCGCCGCTGCCGTCGACGCGGAGGTGCGGCTGTACGGTAATCTGTTCAAGGATTCCGATCCCGAGAGCGGGGATAAAGATTTCATGGACTGCCTGAACCCCGATTCGCTGGAGAGGCTTACCGGCTGCAAGGTGGAAGCCTCCCTCGCCGGGGCGGAAGCGCCCGCTTCCTTCCAGTTCATGCGGCAGGGCTATTTCTGCGTGGACAACAGGGACAGTGCGCCCGGCCGGCCGGTTTTCAACCGCGCGGTTTCTCTCAAGGACGGCTTTAAGAAATAGTCGAGGAAAGGGCGCGATACCGATGAAACGATGGACAGCGGCCCTTGCGCTGCTGGGAGCTTTGCTGCTTTTCGCGGGTCTGTTCTCCGGCTGTCGACCCGGCGTGGATACCGGGAGCAGGGAAGAGCAGTCGTCGGTGGAGACCTCCTCCCGGCTTCCCGAGCAGGAGTTTCAGGAGATCGACAACGAAAACGGCCAGCGAACGCTGGAATGCGCAGTTTATTCCCTAAAAACGGAGGACTGGATTGTCTTCGAGCCGGATACCGGCGCGGAGCTGGTCCGTATCCGGTACAAGCTTTCCAGCGAATGGGAAGCGGAAGGGCCGGAATTCTCCGATCGGCAGAGGAAAAAGGGCGCGCTGGTCGGCGCGGTTCCCTATGAGGGCTCGGCGCCCCTGCCGTCTGCTGGCGGAAACGCCGCGGACGAGGAGGGCGGCGTCACCGAGAAGCTGCTGAGTGACCGCACGGTGCTGGTCCGCACAACAGAACGGGACGGTTTCGTCTCTTACCTGTATATGGTGGATTCCGGAAAGGAGTATGCCGTCTGCTTCCGCTTTTATGCGGAGGAAGGGGACAACCTTACCGTGGTGCAGACCGACGCGGATACCGTAGTGAAATCCCTGGAGTTTCTGTCGTAACACCGCCTGCCGCTGTATTAGCCGGTGACAATAAACAAAGAAAGAAGCCTTACAGTCTTGAACGGCTGATAAGGCTTCTTCTTTTGTTTATTGCGCCCTAAAAGGGGAGGAAAGCATAGAGAGTGACGATATTCCGGCGAGGTGTTATTTGCTGGGAACCAGCCGGACATCCAGACCGGTGATCACCAGCTCCGCCCCGTCGGAAAGATTGACGTTGCGGAATTCCCGTACCGCGCCGTTTTCCTCTTCCACCGCCATGTGGGCATAGATGCCCCCGGCCGTTTCCGCGCCGGATACCACCAGGCCGTCCCCGCGCAGGACAAGAACGGTATACACGCCGGCCGGGAAATCCTCTCCCGCCCGGAAGGTAGCCGACGGCGGCGGGACGGGAGCGGTCGTTCCCGTCGAAGGAGTCGATGTCCCCGTCAAATTGGCCGCCGTCCCCGTAGAATCCGTCGCAGACCCGGTCGGTCCGCCGGAGGAGGAAGTCGTCGCGGCTCCCTGCGAGCCGCTGGGATCGTTGGTTTCCGGGGAGCTTCCCAGTGTGCCGCTGAGGACGGCGAGGGTGACCGGTTCCACGGCGGTGTTGCTGCGGGCGGAAGTGGTGCCTGCAGCGGTTCCCCGGACCCGAATAGTCATGCCGGTGGCGGTCAGCGTGTCGCCTACCGCCAGGGAAACGTCCTCAAAGCCGCAGATGGTGTCCGGGCCGCCCTGCGCGATTAGATTTTCATCCACCACCCCCAGGGCGGTGAAAAGCCGCCCCTCGCCCTTTTCGGCGGTGATGGTGTAAAGGCCCGCAGGGATATCCACCCCAACGACATAATGGCCGCTGGGAAGGAGCTCATCATAAGGCGCTCCCGCTTCGTTATCGCTGGAGGAAAGCACGCCGCCTGTCGGCAGAAGGAACCCCCAGTTTCCGCCGTACCTCTGTGCGGCCACAGCCGTTCCGACCGACAGCACCGCCGCGGCGGCGACCAGAATCGCCGCATTGCGCATCCAGTGACTGGGACGGGGCGCTTTCCCGGCGACAGGCGCGTCCTGAACGCCATCCGGCAGGGGAGCCGCCGCGGCGGAGGGCGCGGCGGGGGAATTGATCCCCCCGCAGACAGGACAGGAGTTTCCGTCATACATCTTTCCGCAGTTTGGGCAGATCATAGCGATACCTTGCCTTTCCGGCCCGCCGGGGCCTGGCTGAGGTGAAAGGGACGGACGGGTCGGTTCATCCGCCGATCAGCCGCCGCAGACGGACGATTTCCTCCGCCGTGAGGGCGGGAACCGTCTCGCCGCTGCCCGTTAATTTCGCGGGACGCAGAGAAGGCGTGTCGATCCGGCCGAGAAGATAATCCACCGAACAGTCAAAATAATCAGCCAGCGCGGCCAGCTTGTCCGCAGAGGGCATGGAGCCGCGTTTCATATTATCCAATACGCTTTTATTGAGCCCGCTTTCCCGCAGAACCTGGTTAATGCTGATGCCGCGCTGCCGGGCAAGGGCGACGATTCGTTCAATTACCGTTTGTACGTTGATCATGGGAACTTCCAGTCCTTTCAGGGCTTCATGCCCGGAAAGGGCCGGAAAGCCGTAATCAAAAAGGGCGGCCATAAATAATTGGCGATGGATGCGCCTGGGATGCAACGCCTCCCAGGCGCGGACCAGGCTGTTTTGACGCTCCCTCCGGCCTTTGTGCCGACAGAAGAAAGGAGTCCATCCCGCGGCTTTTCCGTCCATACATACCCGCCGGTTCCGTTGGTCGCCATAATGCCGTAAATTCATTGTACACTTTCCGGGATTTCCTGTCAACCGTTGGGGAAAACTTCCCTTCCGGAGAATCGTTCCGGAAATATATGGAAATGTTTGCTGACGTTTTTTGCTGACGTTTTCCGAAAAATCAAACGGTGCGGCGCTTTTTTACGGCTGGAAGAGAGTCCGGACGAAACCGGACGGAAAAAGAATGGGGATGTCCAAAAGAGGGCGGCAGTTTGTGAATTTATAGTACGATACGCCGAAGCGAAAAAAAGTGAAAATACCCCCTTGACAAATGATCGCCGGATCGTTATAATAACATTCGTCGCTGACGGGCCGGACATTTGGATGGACATCCCGAAAGTGGCAAAATTCAATAGGCGGATATGGCGGAACTGGCAGACGCGTTAGATTCAGGTTCTAATGAGCGCAAGCTCATGGAGGTTCAAGTCCTCTTATCCGCACCAAACCTGCGATGAGCAATTCGCTCACCGCAGGTTTTTCTTTTATTAAATTCGGACGCCTGCGTTTACGGCGCTTTTTTCATTAATTCAATCAATGCTACAGGCCTGAACCTTAAACCGATTGGCTTAAGGCTCGGGCCTGTTTTTTAAAGGGAACAGTACGCTCTGTCCTTGCGCTGTGTCTTGGCCGGTTTGTCGGCGCTCTGTGCTTTTACAGAGGCTCTTTCCACTTTTCATGCGCCGCCTATCCTCCATAAATTTGCTTGTTTCCAAAAGGAAACATCATTAAAATAAGTTGAAAATAAATAACAGATATGTTATCATATGACGGACACACAGTGGTGTAAATGATCATTTCGCGGGGACTTTTCTTTTAAGAAGAGGAATCCCTGTGCCGCATACAGCGGCGCTGCGAATAATGCATAACGAACGGTCTGCATAAGGAGACGCCATGCCGAAATGGAACCGGAAAATCAGAAATATCCTGGGAACGGCAGGCAACTTTTTGTCCTCCTTCATCACCGCGGTTGTGGCGATGGTGGCGCTCCTTTTCGTTGTGATAAAACTGCTCGGCTGGAATATGTTTTCCGTCGACAGCCCGAGCATGTCTCCGCAGTATCCGGTCGATACGCTGGTGATCGTTCAGAACGTCGAGCCGGAGGATATCCAGGTTGGCGACGTTATCACCTATGTCCTCAATCGGGACGGTGTGCTGGTAACTCACCGTGTGGTTGGTATCAGTAAGGTCAACGAGACCTTTACCACCAAAGGCGACGCCAACAACAGCGCGGACGCCTCTCCCGTGATTTGGAACAATGTGGTGGGAAAGGTTCTGCTTGGAATCCCGGGGCTTGGCAAACCGATTCGTTTCCTGACCGCCAGGGAAAACCGCCCGCTGGTTATCGCGGCGATCGCCGCGCTGTTTGTGTTTTCGCTGGTCTGGGATATTATCGCAAAGAAAAACCAAAAGAAAAGGGAAACTGCTGCACTTCCCGAATGTGAGGACGGCGCCGCCGGGCCGCCGACGGACAGCCTTCGAGAAGAATAACGGCGCTTTTTCTTCCGCAAAGCCATCGGGAATGTCCGGGGGATTGCGGTGTGAAAATAAAAAAATTAAATGGAAATAGGAGGAAAAGTAAGATGCGAAAAAGTCAGAAGCTGATGGTCATCAGCCTGCTGTTGGCTGTGATTGCGGTGTTTACGGTTGCTCCGACGCTGTCTTGGCTGTCCGCCACCAGCGAACCCGTAGTCAATACCTTTGCCGGCGGCAAGATATCCATCCGGCTGGACGAAGCGCTTGTCGGCGCGGATGGAAAAGCCATTGCGGGTGAAGGTGCGCAGCGCGTGACGGCGAACAGCTACAAATACGTTGCAGGCGCCGTGCTGGATAAGGATCCGACCCCTACGGTGCTGAAAGGCAGCGAAGAATGTTATGTGTTCCTTTGTGTGGAAAATGAACTGAATGAAAAGTTCACAATGAACTATAACGCCTCCTCGTGGCTGAAAGTCGCGGAAGAGGAGGACAAAGCCGTTTACGTCTACAGCACGAGGGTGAACGCCCTGGATGCGGAAAACGACGTTGCGCTGACCCCCATTTTCACGACGGTCACCGTTTCCGATGACCTGACGGCGGAAGATATTGCGGCGCTGGGAGAGAAAAAGCTCTCGGTAACGGCCTATGCCGTGCAGACGGCCTCTCTGGAATCGCCGGCGGCCATCGACCTTGCTGTAGCGCAGTTCCTGCCGGACGGCGCGGCGGCGGATTATCCGGATATCGGATAACCGCCGGAATCGGAAACCCTGAAAGAAGGAGGTATACGGAATGACAAAAGCCAGGAGTATTCCTTTTCTTTTCAAGCATTTTTTTCTGCTGGCGCTGTGCGTTTGCCTGATGGCCGGGCTTTTTTCGCAGCCGGTAAAAAGCACGGCCGCCTATGTGACTTCGCTTTCCGTTACCTGCGTGAATACCTTTACGGGCGACGGACAGATAAAACCGACCGATCCGTCCGATCCGTCAAAGCCGTCTGAGCCGGCTGAGCCGACGCAAAATCCCGATACGCCGCCGACAGGCGAAACCGGTTATGTCGAATGGTATGCGATCGGTATGCTGCTCAGCCTTGCGGGGCTTGTTGCCACATGGAAATGGGAACGCAAGAGGGATTCGGCGGGAGTATACGATTCGGAAGTATAGGGGTATAGCATAGCGCCGCCCAGCCGGCTTCTATGCGGTCCTTGTCCGGCGGCGCAATCGAAAATGCTTACGCATTTTCCCACCGTTGCTATTATGCACAGCCGAAAAAAAGAAAGAAAGGGGAACGGACTATGAAATTCAGTAAAAAGGACATCCTTGTCACCGGGCTTGCGGTTACGCTGGCGGCGGCAACAATCATCGGCGGCGGAACCTTCGCGTATCTACAGGGCACGACCGAGGATGTCGTAAATACGTTTCAGACCAATAAGGTTTTGGTGGAACTTACCGAGACCGGTATGGATGCAAACCGAACCAAAGGCTACAGCATTATCCCCGGCGACTCGGCGGAAAAGGACCCGAAGGTCACGGTAGACAACACCGTGGATTCCTATGTGTACGTCGAAGTGACCGATACCACGGAGGGACTTGTTACCTACGCCATTGCCGAGGGCTGGACCCTGCTGGACGGCTATACCGACGTCTATTACCGCGAAGTGGCGGCGGACGCAGAAGAAAAAGACTTTTATGTCCTTAAGGATAACACGGTTTCCTATGACGCCGCGCTGGAAAACAGCGACATGCTGGACGCCAAAGGAAATCTCAAGGACGGTATTCAACTTAGCTTTAAGGCGATGGCGATCCAAAAGGAAGGCTTTGCCGATGCCGCCGCGGCGTATAAGAGGGTTCCGACCGAGGCGGCAACCCTGGAAGAGGTTAACGCTTCGCTTGCCGCCGGCAAGGATGTAAAGCTGACAGCAAAGATCAACAACCAGACTGTTGTTGCAAAAGACGGCGCCGTTGCAGCGCTTGACCTGAACGGCAATGATGTTGCCGGAATCCGAATGGCATTTGGTAACCGTTGTGCGATTAAAGCGGAGGGCGCAGGAACCGTTTTGACCATCGAGGGCCAGGGCCTGGTTGACGGAAGAGGGTACAGCGCAGGCACTGCCAATGCGGTCAAAGTGGAGTCCGGTGCAAAAGTGATCATCAACGACGGCACGTATACGACAGGTCTTGCTTACAATGGCTCGCCCAATTCCGTTATTTTAGCAAACGGCGGAACCGTTGAGATCAGCGGCGGCTTCTTCTATAATACCAACAATGCCGGCGAATGGGTGCTGAACTGCCAGGATAATACGGATTCTCACATTATCGTAAAGGGCGGCACCTTCGTGAATTTTGATCCCTCGAATAATGCTTCCGAAGGAGAGAACACGAACTATGTTGCCGCCGGCTACCATGTTGAACAGGCGGCGAAGGATAACGGCGACATCTGGTATACCGTTGTTCCGGTTTAAACCTGCTTGGGGGGAGATAAAAGCCATGAAGCTCAGTAAAAAGAACATTCTTGTCACCGGGCTTGCGGTTACGCTGGCAGCGGCAACAATCATCGGCGGCGGAACCTTCGCGTATCTGCAGGGCACGACCGAGGATGTCGTTAACACGTTTCAGTCCAATAAGGTTATGGTAGAACTCACCGAGACCGGCGACGGACAGTACAACATTGTTCCCGGCACGTTGGAAACCAAAGACCCCACGGTTACTGTGGACAACACGGTTGACGCCTATGTCTATGTCAAGGTTACGGCCACGACCAATGCAAAAGCTCTGATCAATTACGAGATTGCTGAGGGCTGGACCCTGCTGGACGGCTATACCGGCGTCTATTACCGGGAAGTGGCGGCGGACGCGGGCGAAAAAGAGTTTGCTGTCCTCAAAGACAATAAGGTCTCCTATGACGCGGCTCTTGAAAACAGCGATATGCTGAGTAACGGCAAGCTGAAAACCAACGTCAAGCTGACCTTTAAGGCGTATGCCATGCAAAAGGCCCCGTTCGACGATCCTGTTCTTGCCTATAAGGAAAAGGATACGGTATTTGTCACAGGTGATTCGAATACAGACGACGCCCAGTTTCTGTCTTTATTAAATAATTCGCCCAAAATCGTCGTAACGGATGATCTGGAGCTGATGAAATCTAAGACGATAAAAGCGAATAGAACGCTGGTCCTGGACGGAACCATAGCCTATTCAGGCTCCTCGGCTTCTGTGCCGGCATTATTTTATAATTATGGCTCTATTGGGAAACCGTCCACGCTGACTGTCGAAGGCGCCGGCGGTATCAATGCGACAAAGGATTACTGCTTCATTGTTGGCAGAAACAAAACGCAGACTGCTCATTTGGTCATCAACGGCGGTACGTACACCGCGCCGGTTTCCGTGGTTCAATGCCAGTATGGAACCGTCACCATCAACGGCGGCTTCTTCGCCTGCGATCCGGTGACGGAGGAATATGGTTCAACATACCTGCTGAACTGTAAGGACGATAATTACCAAAACGGAACGGCCAGGATCATTGTCCAGGGCGGCACCTTCGTAAACTTCAATCCTGCCGACAATGGAGCCGAAGGGGCTGGCACAAACTTTGTCGCCGAAGGCTACTATGTCGTGGAAGAGCGTCAGGCTAACAGCGACGTCTGGTACACGGTGGTGAAGGAAGCGGCCGTCACATCCCCCGAAGAGCTGGCGGCGAATATTTCGACGGGCGGGGCGGTCGTGCTTTCCAGCGATATAAAGATCAACGACCCCGAGAATGCACAGAAGGAATACAATTTGGCGGATAACGCCGTTTTCGATCTGAGCGAAAAGGCAATTACCACGGAGCATATGGCGGCTATTTTCCAGGGGAAAAATGTGGTCATCAAAAACGGAACCTTTGCGACGAGCAACGGTTCCGACTACCCGCTCTTTATCGGCAATGGAACCAGAGAAACCTCCATTCTGGTGGAGGATGTGACCGTTGACGGCGGAATCAACGTGTTTGTTGGCGAAGTCGTTTTGAGAAATGTCACGGCGGACGCCTCTTCCAGGAAGTATTATGCCGTTTGGGCGGATGAGGGCGCTGTCATTACGATCGAGAGCGGCGTCTACACCGGCGGCACGTTTAAAGGAACGCCGCAGCCCGCGGTAAGTGCGTGTGATAAAGGCAAGGTCATCATCAAGGGCGGCGAATTTAACACCGATGTTTCCGCTTATGTAGCGGACGGCTTCCATGTTGAACCGGTCGAGAAGAATGGCGGGACATGGTACACGGTTGTTGCGGACTAAACCAGTTTGAAAGGGGATAAAGAATCATGAAGCTCAGTAAAAAGAACATCCTCGTCACCGGTCTTGCGGTGACCCTTGCGGCGGCAACGATCATCGGCGGCGGAACCTTCGCGTATCTGCAGGGCACAACCGATGACGTTGTTAACACGTTCCAGACGAATAAGGTCATGGTGGAACTCACCGAGACCGGCGACGGGCAGTACAGCATCATTCCCGGCACGTCACAGGATAAAGATCCAACGGTCACTGTGGACAACACCATCGGCGCGTATGCCTATGTTGTTGTCACGGATAAAACGGATGGTCTCGTGGATTACGAGATTGACGATGGATGGGAACTCCTTACCGGCTATACCAACGTTTACTACCGCGAAGTGGCGGCGGACGCGGACGAAAAAGAGTTTGCTGTCCTCAAATACAATAAGGTCTCCTATGACGCTGCTCTCGAAAACAGCGATATGCTGGACGGAGACAACCTCAGGGAGGGTGTGGAACTCACCTTCACTGCCAGAGCGATCCAGAAGGAAGGCTTTGCTGATGCCGTCAGCGCCTATGAGGGCCTTCCTGCAATGGCTACCACTGCCGATGAGCTGATCGCTGTAATGGCCAATGCGAAAGACGGCGACGTGATCGAACTGAAAAACGATATCGTTCTGGATAAACCGCTTACCATCGATCGTGATGTTACCATCTCCGGAGATGACAATACAATTGTTTCCAGGAACCCAGTTTATGTTGCCGAAGACACGAAGGTCACTTTTGACCGAATCACCTTCACCGCGCCTACTAGTGCAAACAACAACGCGACCTCCGTGTATGCTCAGAGCTTGAATTCCAAGTTGGTGTTTGAAGGCTGCAGCTTTGTGGATTTCCAGTGGGAGGGCATTCAGATCACACCGGTTGCCGGTGCGGAAATTGTGGTCAACAATTGCTATTTCAGCAACAGCAAGGCCATGGCGGAAACCGGAATAGAGACCAAGCGCTATCTGCATATCGAGGTAACGGAAACTACAGAAATCAGTAATATCAGGGTAACCGTCACCAATAATACCTTTGAGAATGTCGTTCCATCCGCTAAGGGCGGCGAGGGTTATTTCACTGATTCTGTTGTAACCATTTCAGGCGTTCCTCATGCGAACATCACTTGTAGCGGTAATCTGTTCACCGGAAAAGTACAGAAGGATGCGCTGAGCAATAGTGCAGTCATTTGGATTGATAACGGCGATCCTTACAACCAGCTTTCTTACGAAGGTTTTACGATTGCTGAGGACGCTGAGTTGGTAGATTGACTTTTAAGGGTAAATAGCTTTACCGCTCCTGTTCATTTATAAAAGGGAAGCTTTTAGGCGCCTGCTGTCATTTTTATCCATAAGAAGGGAAATTATGCAGGAGCTAAAACACCTGCCTGAAGCATAAACCGAAAGAAGTCGACAGCGTTAAAGCGGTCGACTTCTTTCGGTTTATGTGTTATCCTAAAGACATACTATATTAGAAACCGGCGGGAGAAACGGAGAAAGCGGGAAATAATAAACGTGGCAATACGGCGTCTTCTCCGCGGCGGTCGGAACAATGCGTCTCCCACGCTCCCCACTCCTTGAATGACGATGGGAATCGGAGACGAGGAAACATAGGCGCGTCTGGCATCTGCATTATTTCTTACCGTTTTTGTTGCTCCGAGTCTCTTCGTCCTGCGGGTCTTTATTATCGTTTCCGGATGCCTTTCCGCGCAGGATGAGGTCGCACAGCAGAGCGGCGACAACGCCCGCGGCCAGGGTGGCCGGCGCGATGGACAATGCGGCCTGAGAATACCGCAGACTGCGCTGGATATCCGGCGTATAAAGGGCCAGCCGATCCATAACTGCGGAGAAAAGCAGCAGCATTCCAACAAGCGGGAGCGTCCCTGCCAGGATGTTTTTGGAAAAAGAATGCAGATTTTTCAGGTCATGGAAAAGATTCTTGAAAAGCAGCATGATATGTACCTCCCGAACAGTCGAGATGCAAACAGATAGATAAAAATTTAAATGCCCGTTGGTATTTCTTCCTGCCGACAGCGCCGCCCAACCGGGTTCTCTGCCGACCTTTCCCGGCGGTGCCTAACGACATTATACCATGGCGCTGGTGGCGGCTCAACAGAAAATCCTTTCCATTCCACGGCGCTGTTCGCACCGGAAATCATCGAGAATCATTGAGAATTATTAAAATTATTTTAGTCGCTTTATGGAGGCATTGCGTTATGACAATCGGAGCATCCACTTCCAATCTATATCCTCTGCCTACCGAAGAGGCGCTCAGCGCGCTGCTGTCTCTGGGTTTTCGTACGCTGGAGGTATTTATCAACACCGAATCGGAGGCGACGCCCTCCTTTGCCGGGGAGCTGCGCCGTCGGGCGGAAGCCGGGGGAGGGCGGATTCTTTCCCTGCACTCCTACACTTCCGGAACCGATCCGTACCTCCTTTTTTCTGCTTACCGCCGCCGTTTTGAGGATGGAAAGGAACATTACCGCCGGTTGTTTGAGACGGCCTCTCTGACGGGCGCGCGTTATGTAATTCTGCATGGCGACCGACAGGAAGGCGTTCTTCCGGAAGAAGAGGTATTTGCCCGGTTTGAGGAGCTTTATGATCTGGGACAGGAGCAGGGGGTGCTTCTTTTGCAGGAAAATGTGGTGCGGTTCCGTTCCGCCGAAATCGGATATATCCGGCGGATGCGGGATGCCCTGGGCGAAAAAGCGAATTTTGTGTTCGATATTAAGCAGTGCGCCCGCTGCGGCCTGGAACCTTCCGCCGTTATCGGAGCTATGGGCGATGCATTGCGGCATGTTCATATCAGCGACCAGGCCGCCGGAAGGGATTGCCTGATTCCCGGCAGAGGCACGAACGATTATGCCTCACTGCTCCGCCAGATGAAAGCAAACGGCTTTTCCGGCGATTGGATTATCGAATTGTACCGGGAAAACTTCCATAGTATGGAGGATTTTACAGAAGGACGCCGCTTTCTGGAAAAAATAACAAATTCCTAAAAATCATGATTTTCAACAAAAAGCGGGCTGCGTACAGCTCGCTTTTTGTTCGGCGGCAGAAAAAATGACATATTCGGGGATAAACATCCGTCTTTCCCAACCTTTTTGTTGGATTATTTTTGATATTTTATTCTTTATGGCACTCGAATTATGTCCGATTATTGAAAAATATAAATATACAAATTTAGGAGAACTTGACACTATTTGGATATATGGTATAATCTAAGGTGGTTTTTGTGGTAATTCATCACTCGAAAAACCAATAAATGGAAAAGCCAGAGGGAGTAAACATGGAAACAGGGGAGAACAGTCAATCAAAGCGGAACGAGGAAGAAGGAGGAGAGGAGATTCACGACATGCGGGTCACACATGTCGTATCCGGCTGTGTGCAACAGACGAATTACTGGATGCCGGATTTGGGAAAAATGGTGACGGTTTGGGGAATTCGGGTGGAATTTTCCGACGGACAGACATTTTGTATCCCGGATTTGTGCGACCACAGGACAGATGCGGAAATTTTGCTGGATCGGTTGAGGGAAGCCGATCTGGATGCGGACTTTCTTCCATATATTGTGGAGGACTATCTGGGCGAATTGTATGGATTGCGTTTTCCCTGAAAATTCTTGCGTTTGTCGCCGTATTTGTGCTATACTATTTCCATCAAAAGGAAATCCGATGGAAACCTGTGAGCCGCATCGGCGGAGAAATGGAAGGATCGTATGAAGTGTCCGTTTTGCGGATATACCGAAAGCAAAGTAATTGATTCCCGGCCGACGGATGAAGGAAGTCGGATACGGCGGCGGAGGGAATGTCTGAAATGCGCCAAGCGCTTTACTACCTATGAAATTATCGAAAGCCTGCCGATTATCGTTGTGAAAAAAGATAAATCACGGGAACCGTTTGATCGTCAAAAGCTGTTCAACGGGTTGCTTCGTGCCTGCGAAAAGCGGCCGGTGTCCATTGAGACTCTGGAGAAAGCGGTGGATGATATCGAGGTATCCATCCAGAATTCCTTGGATCGTGAGGTTACCTCTCTCCGGGTAGGGGAATACGCCATGGAAAAGCTGAAGGAAATTGACGAAGTCGCCTATGTGCGGTTTGCTTCGGTATATCGTCAATTTAAAGACATCACCAGTTTCAGGGATGAGATCAACAAGCTGCTGACCTGACGGCGATGAAAAGAAAAACGAACGAGCATACAAAAAGAAAAGCGTCCGTATGGGCGCTTTTCTTTTTGTATGTTTATAACCGTTCTTCCTCTCTTCCTCTACTTTTTGGGTATATCCGGCGGAATATCAAGCAAACTAAGAACGACTTGCTCACAGCGCGTCGGTTTTGACCCTCTGTGAGCAAAAATGATCCAACAATTTTTCCGGGACAGCAAACCGGACACAGCGGGAAAGGATGAAAAACGGGATGATAAAAAATGCGACGGAAGCCGTATTCTGGACGGCGATAAACGAAGCGCCTGCGCAATACCCCTGGCTTTCGCAGGATTTAACCTGTGAAGTGGCGGTGATCGGTGGGGGGATGACCGCGGCTCTGTGCGCCATGCGATTCGCACAGGCGGGCTGCGATACGGTTATGTTGGGAGCAGAGCCGGTCGGCTACGGCGGAACGGCGGTATCCAGCGGGATGATGAGCCTGGATGGCGAGGAGTGCCTGACCGACCTGGTGGAAAAGATCGGCGCCGACCGGGCGATGATGGCGGCGGAGCTAATGCGGGAAGCCGTCGGAAACCTGGAGACTCTCAGCGGAAAAGCGGGCGGCTGCGGCTTCCGCCGGATGGATGCCCTGCGGTATGCCGAAGAGAAAAAAGGCGCGGAAACCATCCGACGGGAATTTTCCCTTCGTCTGCACAATGGAATGGACGCCGAACTGCTGACCGGAATGGGAGCGGCGGAGCAGTTTACCTTTCCGATGGAGGCGGGCGTATATTCCCGAAACGTCGGCGCACAGGTCGATCCCTATCAGCTTGTTCATGCCGCCGCTTCGCAGGCGGTACAGGCCGGCGCTCGGGTGTATGAAAATACCGGCGTGACGGTCGTGGATAAATGCGGAGGAGATGCCGTTCGTCTGGAATGTGCGACAGGGCACACGGTAACGGCACGGTATGTGATTGTGGCTGCCGGGCTGGAGACCGATAAGCAATGCGGCGGCGTGGCTCACACCGCTACGGTATATACGGTCGTTACCGAACCGGTGGAGGAATTTTCCGGCTGGCGCGGCCCCTGTCTTATTCATAACGAAGAGGAACCGCACATTTTCCTGACCGTCACCGCCGATCGACGGATTCTGATCGGCGGGCTCGGTTCCGCGATGGTGGACGAGCGCGGCCGGTTGGGCGGTGTGCTGGAGCTGTCCTCCGCCGGTCAGCGGCGGTACGACCAGTTGGAGAAACGCCTGCGCACGATGTTCCCCGCTATCCGGGGCATTACGGTCGATTACGTTTACGCCGCCCGTACCGGCAGGACGGAGGACGGCCTGCCGGTACTCGGACGGCTTCCGGACGATGAGCGGGTGGCTTACGCCCTCTGCTGCGGAGAAAACGGGCTGCTGTATTCCGATATCGCCAGCCGGCTTCTTCTGGAGCAGTATCAGGGAAAGGCTAACCAGGAAATGGGGCTGTTCTCTCCCCGGCGGGAGTGGCGCGTAAAGCATTAAAAAGCAGAAACCGGAGTATATCAAACGCTCATTCGAGGAGGATCAGATAGCGGGTCAGATGATTCGGAAGGAGTTCATCGACCCGTTTACGGGCAGCAAGAATACCAAGGCATAAAGAAAAGCCCTTTAAGGAACCGCGAATGGGTCGGCCAACTGCATGGGTGACTCTCATGGCGGCCCCTTAAAGGGCGTTGTCCGTATTATGCCCTTCTAAGGCTTTTACTAAATGGTGAAATAGGCCTGCCGCCTTTTCAACACCGGGCTTTTTACCAGCGATGGGTTTTCGAGAAGGCGATGCAGCTGAACACGACGGCCGTAGCCCCGGCAGCCGCGGCGCAGACTCCAAGGATAAACGCGCTGATGGACAGTCCCTTCATACCAATCGGTCTCCTTTCTTTATGAAAGCGGTTACAACGCGGCGAGCGCCTGGCGGATGTCCTCGATGATGTCGTCGGGATGCTCGATCCCCACCGAGAAACGGATCAGGTCGGGGGTGACGCCCGACTCCGCGAGCTGGGCGTCGCTGAGCTGGCGATGGGTAGTGCTGGCGGGATGGAGTACGCAGGTGCGCAGGTCGGCCACATGGATGACGATCTGGGCCAGCTTCAGGTTTTCCATAAAGCGGCAGGCCGCGTCCCGGCCGCCCTTTACCCCGAAGGAGACTACCCCGCAGGTACCGTGGGGCATGTACTTCTGCGCCAGAGCGTGATATTTATTATCCGGCAGGCCGGGATAGCTCACCCAGGTAACCCGGTCATGGCCCTGCAGGTATTCCGCCACCTTCTGCGCATTGGAGCAGTGCCGCTCCATCCGCAGGTGGAGGGTGTCGATTCCCTGGCTGAGCAGGAAAGCGTTCTGCGGGCTGGGAGTCACCCCGAGATCCCGCATTAGGTGGGTGCGGCATTTGGTGATGTACGCCGCCTTCCCGAAGGCTTCGGTGTAGGTGATGCCGTGATAGGTTTCATCGGGGGTGGTCAGGCCGGGAAATTTGTCGTTTTGCGTCCAGTCGAAGCTGCCGCTGTCCACGATGACACCGCCCAGCGCGGTGGCGTGGCCGTCCAGGTATTTCGAAGTGGAATGGACGACAATATCCGCGCCGAATTCAAAGGGCCGGCAGTTCACCGGGGTGGGGAAGGTGTTGTCCACGATCAGCGGCACGCCATGGGCGTGGGCGGCGCGGGCATACATCTCGATATCCAGCACACACAGCCCGGGATTGGACAACGTTTCTCCGAACAGCAGCTTAGTATTGGAGCGGAACGCGGCGTTCAGGGTCTCCTCATCGGCGTCGGGATCGATAAAGGTCACGTCGATCCCCATTTCCCGCAGAGTTTTGTTGAACAGGTTGAAGGTGCCGCCGTAGATGGCGATGGCGCTGATAATATGATCGCCGCTGTGGGCGATGTTCAACACCGCGGTGAGGGAGGCAGCCTGTCCGGCGGAGGTCATCAACGCGCCCACGCCGCCTTCCAGTGCGGCGATCTTCGCTTCCACCGCATTGGTGGTTGGATTGGAAAGACGGGTGTAGAAATCCCCGCCGATTTTCAGATCGAACAGGTCGCCGAGGGTCTGGGCGCTGTCGTATTTAAAGGTCGTGCTCTGCACGATCGGGAGAACCCGGGGCTCCCCGTTTTTTGGCTTCCAGCCCTCCTGAATGCATTTGGTGTCGATATGCCACTCCATGGCTGCGTCATCCTTTCTGCTTGCGTTTTTCTTTTGATTTTTTTATCCGATATGGGCCTTGCCGCCCATATACATCCGCAGCGGCTCTGGGATACGGATGGTTCCGTCCGCCTTCAGGTTGTTCTCCAGGAAGGCAATCAGCATACGGGGCGGGGCTACCACGGTGTTATTCAGGGTGTGGGGGAACCAGGTGCCCTTCTCGCCCCGTACTCGGATGCCCAGGCGGCGGGCCTGCGCGTCCCCGAGGTTGGAGCAGCTGCCCACCTCGAAATATTTCTTCTGGCGGGGGGACCAGGCCTCCACGTCCACGCTTTTCACCTTGAGGTCGGCCAGGTCGCCGGAGCAGCATTCCAGCGTCCGCACCGGGATGTCCAATGAACGGAAGAAATCCACCGTATGGGTATACAGCTTTTTAAACCAGTCCATGCTGTCCTCCGGCCGGCAGACCACGATCATCTCCTGCTTTTCGAACTGATGGATACGGTACACGCCCCGTTCCTCAATGCCGTGGGCGCCCACCTCCTTGCGGAAGCAGGGGGAATAACTGGTCAGGGTCTGGGGCAGGTCGGTCTCCTCCAGTACGGTGTCGATGAATTTGCCGATCATGGAATGCTCGCTGGTGCCGATGAGATAGAGATCCTCGCCCTCAATTTTGTACATCATGCCTTCCATTTCCGCGAAGCTCATCACCCCGGTGACCACGTCGCTGCGGATCATAAAGGGAGGAACATAATAGGTAAACCCCCGGTCGATCATGAAATCCCGGGCGTAGGAGAGGATGGCGCTGTGCAGGCGGGCAATGTCTCCTTTCAGATAATAAAAGCCGTTGCCGCTGGTTTTCCGGGCGCTGTCCAGGTCGATGCCGTTCAGCCGTTCCATGATGTCCACATGATAGGGGACCTCGAAATCCGGGACCGCCGGCTCTCCGAAGCGCTCCACCTCCACGTTTTCGCTGTCGTCCTTTCCGATCGGGACGGACTCGTCGATGATATTCGGAATGACCAGCATCCGCTCCCGTATCTTGGCGGTGAGCTCGGCTTCCTTTTTTTCCAGGTCATCCAGCTCCTGCGCGATGGCGGCGACCTCCGCCTTTTTCTGCTCGGCCTCGTCCCGCAGGCCCTTGCCCATCAGACCGCCGATCTCTTTACTGACCACCTTGCGTTTATTCCGCAGGGCGTCCCCCTGGGCCTTCGCTTCCCGGAACTGGCGGTCGAATTCGATTACCTCGTCTACCAGGGGCAGCTTTTCGTCCTGAAATTTCCTTCGGATGTTTTCCTTGACCCGTTCCGGTTCGGTCCGCAGCAGATGAATATCCAGCATACCATTTCCTCCCAATGTGTTTTTAACAGTCTTGGCGCACTTTCAAAAGAAAAACGCGAAGCCCCGCCCCTGCATGGGACGGAAAACTCCGCGTTGCCACCCAAATTATCGCCGCCCGGCGCCTTCTTCTCCGGACCGGCCGGCGATCCCTTTCCGGCGCGGTAAAGGGCGCCTCCCTTCCGGCTCCTCGCCGGCCGCTCGAAAAGCGGAAACAGCCGGAACAGGACGCCGGTTCGCACCTTCCACCGGCTCTCTGAACGCCCGCAACGGCCTTTTCTTTTCGTTCACCGGTGCGAGACCTGAACTATTACACCGGCAGTGCGCTTTTGACTTTTTTCCTATTTTACCCTATCCCCGCGTATTTTTCAAGGCCTTTTTCAGGTGTTCAACAGGTAAAACCCGAGGTTCAGATACGCGGCGTAGAGTGTCCAGAGCAGGTAGGGGAGCATCAGCCAGTAGGCGGGACGGCTGATATACCGGAAGCCGGACAGGGTGAGCGTGATCAGCGCGATCAGGAACAGCAGCCAGAAAAAGGCGAACAGCCGCCATCCCAGCCGGAAAAAGAAAAACGGCCAGAGGATGTTTACCAGCAGCTGGAACAGGTACATCCGCAGCACCCGCGCGCCGTCGATATCGTTCGCGTTCCATACCAGATAAGCCGCGAAGCCCATCAACAGGTAGAGAATCGTCCAGACAATGGGAAAAGCGGCGGCCGGCGGCGTGAGCGGCGGCTTGACCAGCCGGTCGAAGCCGCTGGTTCCGCCGAGCAGCCCGCCGAGCAGCCCTGCACCGAGGGTGAGCGCTTCGAAGAACAGAAAGGCCCGCAGGGTGAAGGGATTGCGGGCGGTTTTGGTGTGGGAGGAGATCATAATCGGCCTCGTTTCTCCGCCGCGTTTTTGTCGGTCGCCCCTTCCAGCGGCGGAAAGAAGGGGCCGGACCGGCCGGAAGACCGTCCGGCATACAATAAAGAGTATGCCCGGCCGGAGGAAAATATTTTCCGAAAGGATATTTTTATAAGAAACCGGCGCGCCGATTCCCAGAGGGAAAGGCGCGCCGGTCAGGTCGATTATTCGATCACAGGTTCATCACACGTTTATAAATTTTCGTTTTTCAGCGCATCCACAATGTTTTCCTTCCTTACCTTGGACATCGCGTACATCATGGTAATGAAGACGATCAGGAATACCCCGATCACGCAGAACAGGACCTGCATCCATGGGATGCGGAAGCCGATGCCGATTCCCAGATTCATGGAACGGTGGATTAGCCAAGTGACCAGCAGGGACAGGGGAAGGCCGTACAGCAGCGCCTTCAGCCCGTAGAACAGGCACTCGAAATTGATCATCCGGTTGAAGCCGCCGTCGGTCATCCCGACCGATTTGAGCATCGCGAACTCCCGGCGGCGGAGGTTGACGTTGGTGGAGATGGTGTTGAAAACGTTGGCCACCGTAATCAGGGTAATCAGGACGATAAAGCCGTAGCTGAATACGTTTACCACCAGCACCAGATTCCGGCTTAGCTGGATCGTTTCCTGAGTGTTATAGGTGGAAACGCCGGCATAGCCCAGGCCCTGGATCGTTTGATCGATCTTTTTTTCCAGCGCGGCCGCCGCAGCCGTGTCGCAGGAAATCATCATCATCGCGCCGGTGCGGCTGTTTTCAGGGAAGCCTTCAAACAGCGCGTCAAAGGTATCATCCGACAGGACGATGGAAAAAACGCAGGGGTTGAAGAGGTAGTCGTCCACCCCGAGCGGGGCTTCGTCGGCGATGACTGCCAGAGTGAGTGAAGCTTCCCCCGTTTCCTCCTCCCGACCGGAATCATCCTCGGAATAGGAGGGGGCGCGAAGCGTTACCGCGCCTTTTGGCAGGGAGGTCAGCAGCTCGCCGGTCTGAAGCTGGCCGCTGCGGTCGTGATAGCGCTGCTTGACCAGGACGATTCCGCGAGGTGAGGCGGGATCGGCGTAATCCGCTTCCTTCAGGCCAAGCTTGTCGAGATAGGCGCGGAAGGCCTCGTCTCCGATGGCATAAACATCATATTGAAGCGCGGCGGTTCCGTCGCTGTTGGTCTGCACCAGCGGCTCGTCCCCCTTCAGCAGGGCGGAACGGACCAGGGAGGCGGGCAGGTCGACGTATCCCCCCACGGAGCGTACCACCGACCAGGCTTTCACCTCGTCCATCGCGGCGATCGTGCCGATCACCTGCTGCTGTTCTTCTCCCTCAAACGGATAAACCGCTAAGGAGAGATCGTAGTTGGGACTGGCATACGCGCTGTTGGTTCCCTCCGACATGTACGACGAGAAGGAGGAGGCGGAAAGAAAAAGCACAATGCTAATAACCAGGGAAAAGACGGTGGCCCGGTACCGACGGCGGTTCCGCTTGAAATTTTTCATCGCCAGATTCCCTTCGATCCCGAACAGCTTCCGGGTCAGGCGGGAGGTCTTGACCTGCTTACTCTTTATCCGCACCTCTCCCGTCTGGCGAATCGCCTCGATGGGGGAAACGCGGGCGGCTCGCCGGGCGGGGATCCATGCCGAGATCAGGACGGTAACAAAGCCGACCACCGCGGCGGCGACGACGGCGGGGACTGACACCGACAGGGTGAAATCCACCGGCTGCGAGCTGCCGTTGAAGAAGGAGCGGAACACATCCTTCAGCAGGTACAGGGTCACGCCGATACCGCCGACGCCGGACAAAATTCCGAGCGGGATGCCAATCACGCTGATAAAGCTGGCTTCAAAGAAGAGGGAGTTGCGAATCTGACGGGCGGTGGCGCCCACTCCGGCCAGCATCCCGAACTGCTTGAAGCGTTCGCTTACCGAGATAGCAAAGGCGTTATAGATCAGGGAGATCGAGCCAACCATAATCAGGGCGATCAGGATGGCCCCCATGCTGTACAGGATGGCGTTGAACCCGGTCCGTACCCCTACTCCCATGTAGTCCAGCAGGTCGCTGTGCAGGGAGTAGGAACTGACGTCCAGCCCGTTTTTTTCCAGCAGGGCTTCCGGCAGCCCGGCGGCGTCCCGGGCGTTCTTGGCGATGAAGGCGAGGGTCACCGGATCGCTGTCGGACAGGGTCGTCGTATCCAGCACGGAGACGGCGATGTATCCAGGGGCGGAATATCCCTCGTAATCCGGCCGCTTGAAGAAGCCGACGATGGTGTAGGTGCGGGTTTCGCGGATCGTCAGCTTTTCGGGAGCCTCCTCCGGCCAGCAGCCGTTGTTCTGGCCGAGCTTTCCCGCCTCCTCCGCCCCAATGAGATACCGGTCGCCGATCTCCAGCGTCAGGGTATCGCCGATCTGGAACTCTACTCCGCCGTTTGTGGAAACATGCTCAGGGATTGCCAGCTCGTCCGCTGTCTGGGGCATCCGCCCGGATACCAGTTGAAGGCCGTACAGCTCCGCAGCGGAGGAATCCAGCTCGTCAATGTAAAGGTAAGGCTTGCTGGGATTGAGAGAGCCTTCCAGCATCGCGTATCCCACTTCATGGCGCAGGCCGGTGGCTTTCAGCTTCCCGTTTTCCGCCTCCTCCTGGGCGACCGACCAGGGGATAGCGTCCAGCGACGCCTGCCATGGCCCTGCCGAGCGGATGACCGAGTTGACCATCAGCGCCTGCATGCTGGAAATAAAGGTAGTGACCGCTGTGATCATTGCGGCCGACAGGATGACCCCGATGATGGTGACGATCGTGCGGGTCTTGTTTTTCTGCAGGGTCTTGAGGGTAACCTTGTTGACGATGTTCATACGGTCAGCACCTCGTCTCCTGCGATCCGGCCGTCCTCGATGCGAAGGATCCGATCGGCCTGGAGCGCGATATTTTCATCGTGGGTAATGACGATCAGTGTCTGGTTGAACTTTTTGTTGTACAGCCGGAGCAGGTTGAGAATTTCCGCGCTGTTTTTGCTGTCCAGGTTGCCGGTCGGTTCGTCCGCGAGCACCAGGGCAGGCGAGTTGATCAACGCCCGTCCGATGGAAACCCGCTGCTGCTGGCCGCCCGACAGCTCGTTCGGCAGATGGGAGACCCGGTGGCTCAGTCCCAGCGTTCCCAGCAGCTCCCGCAGATGGGCGGCGTCCACCTTCCGTCCGTCCAGCAGGAGGGGAAGCGTGATGTTTTCCTCCACGTTCAGCACCGGGATCAGGTTGTAGAACTGGTAGATCAGCCCGATCTGCCGGCGGCGGAAGACCGCCAGCTTGGTGTTGTCCAGAGAGTACATGTCGGTTCCCTCGACATAGACCCTTCCGCTCGTCGGCCGGTCTACCCCGCCCAAAATGTGCAGCAGGGTGGATTTGCCGGAGCCGGAGGGGCCGATGATCGCCATGAATTCCCCCTTTTCCACAGTGAAAGATACGTCGTTCAGCGCCGCGACCGCGGTGTCTCCCTTGCCGTATACCTTACTCAGATGCTCTACACGCAGTATTTCCATACCGTTCGTTCCTTTCGCTTCGCGGCTGGGCCGCTTTCTGAGGTTTAGAGTGTGAACCGTTTGAACACGCTCTAGTATACGTTCCCGGGGTGACACTCGGGTGACGAGGACGGTGACAAAATTGTCACGGCGGTGTTGTCAGGGGATTGGAGGCGGACGGTTCCTCTGAGCGGCGGGAAGGCAAAAAAGGAAGAGCTTTCCGTAATCTTTTGCGGAGGACGGCGTCCCGGTACGGCAGGGAGCCGGCGACCACTCTTGCCGGCTTAAGCTTATATAATCGTCTTATACATCCGGATACGGAAGAGCGTCCCCTGTCCCGGTTCGCTTGTCGCCGCAATTTCCCCGCCCTGCTGGGCCAGGATGCTTTTGGCCATGGCCAGTCCGATTCCCACGCTGTCCTCCCCGGCGTTTTTTCCCCGGTAGAAGCGGGTAAAAATATGGGGCAGGTCGGCCTTGTCGATCCCCTCGCCGGTGTCCCGCACCCGGATTTCGGCGTAGAGCGGGTTATCGCTCCATTCCACCCGCACCTCGCCGCCGGACGGGGTGTGCTCGACGCAGTTTTTCATCACGTTAAGCAGCGCCTCCGCCGTCCAGCCAAAATCCCCGAAAAAGGTTGCGTCGTCGGGGCATTCCAGCGCGAGCGTCTGCTCCTTGAGCTCCGCTGGAATTCGCAAAGGCTCGGCGGCTTTTTCAGCGAGGGCGCGGAGCGAAACCGGTTCCCGCTTCATTTCCACCGTTCCGACGTCCAGCTTGGACAGCTTGAGCAGGGAAGAAACCAGCCATTGAATCCGTTCCAGCTGGGCGGAGAGACGTGCGGTGAATTCCTCCCGCTTTTCGGGGGGAAGGTTACCGTCCCGCAGGAAATCCGCCATCATTAGCATGGAGGTGAGCGGCGTTTTGAGCTGGTGGGAGATATCCGACATTGCGTCCGCAAGCTGGAGCTTTTCCTTTTTCAAAAGCTCGTTGTATTCCGCCAGCTTGGTGGTCACCTTGTAGATCTCGCTTTTCAGGATGCTGAGTTCCCCTTCGGCGTTGTCCCGCACGTCAAGGTCGTATTCCCCGGCGCTGATCCGGGACAGATAATCGGCCAGCCGGGCAAGCTGCCGGTATTTCCAGTATTGGAACCCGAGGGCTGCCAGCGACACGGCGGCCCCGGACAGTCCGGCGGCCACAGCCGCGCTCGCCCCGCCGGCGAGCCCGCCGGCCAGCGCGGCCGCCAGGGACAGAAAGAACAGCACGCCCGCAAAGCATCGAATTTCCAGATTGCGAAGAAAACGCATAAAGATGCCCCCTGTTTTTATCTCCGTTCTATTCAGCGGAGAGCGTCGACCCGATAGCCCATTCCCCGGACGGTCTGGATGATCCGCGGATTCTGCGGGTCGTCCTCGATCTTCTCCCGCAGTCGTTTGATGTACACCGTCAGGGTGTTATCGTTCACGAAATCGCCGGAAACGTCCCAAATGCTCTCGAGCAACTGGCTCCGGGACAGCACCCGCCCCTCGTTGTTTACAAGGGTCATCAGCAGCCGGTATTCCAGCGCGGTCAGGAACACGTCCTGCCCGTTTTTGGTTACCCGCCCCTGAGAAGGGAAAATCTGTACGTTCCCGTATTCCAGTACGTCGCCCATCACGCCCCGGCCGCCTGCGGCGCTTTTTCCGGCCCGCCGCAGTACGGTGCGGATACGGGAAAGCAGCTCCCTCACTCGGAAGGGCTTCACAATGTAATCGTCCGCCCCCATGTCCAGTCCCATTACCACGTTGACCTCGTCGTCCCGCGCCGTGAGGAAAATTACGGGAACGTCCCCCCGGCGTTTGATTTCGCGACAGACATCGTAGCCGCTCCCGTCCGGCAGGGTGAGATCCAGCAGGGCAAGGGCGAAGGTTTCCCGGTCCAGCGCGGCCAGCGCTTCCCGGACGGTGCCGCAGAGCAAAGGGGTATATCCCTCCTGCGCCAGGGAATACTCCAGTCCGAGGGCGATCGCCCGGTCGTCCTCCGCCAGCAGAAGCCGCTGGCTCTGCTGTCCTTCCAGCGCTTTATCCGCCATATCGTTTCATCCTTTCCAAACTGTATGTTTCCATGCCGTCAGTGTAGCACATTCCCCGCCGGATGACAAATCATCAAGCGGGTGATTTATCATCAAGCGGATGATTTATCATCCGCCTAGTATCATGAGGGGAAAAGCCGCTTCATATATTTCATTAAGCGAAAACCGAAGCGACAGGCTTTTTTATAAACCTCGTCCTCCGTTGGAAAATCGGTGGGGGACGGAAAGAACGAGGGTGAAGAACAAAGGGGGATGCGTATGCTGGCCGCAGTCTGTCTGACCGCTCCCCGCCGTCGCTGGCTCAGCCGGCGGAGGCGGCCGCCCGAGGTGCGAGCGGAATTTGTGCCCGCCGGAAGCGGACGGTATGTAAAAATCACGGCTGAAACCGGCAAGGATGGCGCGCCGGACTGGTCGGCGATCCGGCGGACGGCCGGCCGGGAGGCGGGCCGCCTTCTCCTGCCCGGGGGATTGGTTCCGCCGCCCGATTCCCGGGTGGGGCGGTTCGCGGGCGCCGCGCTGGATCGGCGGCTGATGGAAAACGCAGGGGTGGCCCTTCTGCAGGCGGTGGGGATGCATCCCCGGCTGGTGCAGGTCGGCGTTTATGATCCGCAGGGGGTCTGTCCCGAGCTGCCGCTGCGCTTCCTGCCGCTGGCCGCGGACGTGCGGGTATGCACCCGGCGGCCCGACCGGTACGCCCGTTCCCGTTTTGTCGCGATGGAGCGGTTCGGCGCGGCGCTGACTGTGGCGGACGCTCCCTCGGCGCTGACGGGCAGTCTCCTGCTGCTTGCTCCATCCGGCCTACCGGACCCGGTCGGTGTTCCGTCTGCCAAAGGGCTGGCGCTGGTCGTCCCTCCGCCTGGGGCGCCGCCCGTCCGGAGCATAAGAGCCGAAAAGGGGACGGCGGACGGCTATCGTCCCCGCATTCCGCCCGCTTTGGCGGCCGCCTGCCCGCCCGGTTGTGAGGTGGAAGGCTTCCTTGCCGGATTGTACGAGCTGAGCGGGGTAAAGGAGCTTGCCGAGGGTCCGCCCGAATTTCTGCGGATCGACGGCCGACGGATGTCGCTGAAGGACGCGGCCTGGCGGCTGGCGGGGCTTGACATCGGCATATCGGTTTAGTATAATAAATTTTGTGTCCTCCGTGCGTCCTTTCGACGGAGGCGGACGGGCCCCGCGGCCCTTAAAAACGCGAAAAAGCAGAAATGCGCTGAAGGAGAGACCGGTACGTTATGACGAAACAGACCGTTATCACAGACGAGGGCCTCAAACGCCTGGAAAGCGAGCTCGAGGAGCTTAAATCGGTAAAACGAAAAGAAATTGCCGAAAAAATCAAAGTCGCGCTGTCCTTCGGCGACTTGTCCGAAAACAGCGAATACGACGAGGCGAAGAACGAGCAGGCGATCATCGAAGGCCGGATCGCCGAGATTGAGAACCAGCTCAAAAACGTCCGCGTCCTCGACGAAAGCGAACTGAATACCCAGATGATTCATATCGGCTCCCGCGTCCGGGTGCTGGATATGAGCGTGAACGAGGAGGAGACCTACCAGATCGTCGGTTCCACTGAAGCGGACCCGCTGGGCGGCCGTATCTCGGACGAATCGCCGGTGGGCAAATCCCTGCTCAGCCACGGGGCCGGCGACGTTGTCGAGGTGGAGACTCCGGCCGGAATCGTGAATTATAAAATTCTGGAGATCATGAAATAACGACGATTTTGGGGAATCAACCGGCCCTGCGCCGGACGGGGAGCGGGCGCGGTGACCTTTTCGGTTGCCCGCCCGCTTTTGTCAAAGGAAGAAACGCGGGCGCTTCCCGCACAGAAAGGAACGGTATTGTGGAGGAAAAGACAAACGGGGCGAATCCGTCGTCCGAGATAAGCGAGCAGGAGCTGACCGAGCTTCTTCAGATCCGGCGGGATAAGCTGTCCGCGCTGCAGGATGCGGGGAAGGACCCCTACGCGATCACCAAATATGACGTGACGGCCCATAACCTCGATATACGGGAACATTTCGACGAAATGGAGAATCAGACGGTGCGCATCGCGGGCCGGATGATGAGCCGCCGGATCATGGGCAAGGCTAGCTTTATGGACCTGCGGGACGGCAGCGACCGTATGCAGGTGTACATCCGCCGGGACGACGTGGGCGAAGACGAGTACACGGACTTCAAAAAGTGGGATATCGGGGATATCCTTGGGGTGGAGGGCTTCGTGTTCCGTACCCAGAAGGGGGAAATTTCGGTCCACGCGCAGAAGATTGTTCTGTTGTCCAAATCCCTCCTGCCCCTGCCGGAGAAGTTCCACGGTCTGAAGGACACCGATGCCCGTTACCGCCAGCGGTATCTGGACCTGATCGTCAATCCCGAGGTGAAGGAAACCTTCATCAAGCGCAGCCGCATACTGCGGGAAATCCGCGCGTTCCTCGATGACCGCGGTTATCTGGAGGTGGACACCCCCATCCTGCTGCCGTTGGAGATCGGCGCGGCGGCCCGGCCCTTTGTGACCCATCATAATACGCTGGATATGGATATGTATCTGCGGATAGAGACCGAGCTGGCGCTGAAGAGACTGATTGTGGGCGGCTTCGACCGGGTGTACGAGGTGGGCCGCATCTTCCGCAACGAGGGGATGGATACCCGCCACAACCCGGAGTTTACCACCGTCGAGCTGTATCAGGCCTATACCGATTACAAGGGCATGATGGATTTGGTAGAGGCTCTGTATAAGCATCTGGCCGCGTCGGTCTGCGGCGGCATGACAGTTACCTGGCAGGGCCAGACGATCGACTTGGGCCATTGGGAGCGGCTGACCATGGTGGAAGCGGTAAAGAAGTACGCCGGCGTGGACTATGCCGACTGGGCGACCGACGAACAGGCCCGCGCCGTCGCGAAGGAGAAGCACGTCGAGGTGCCCGCCGACGCGACGAAGGGTGCAGTGCTGATCGAATTCTTCGACGCGTATGTGGAGGACAAGCTGATCCAGCCCACCTTTATCTACGATTATCCGGTGGAGAACAGCCCTCTCGCCAAGCGGAAGCCGGAGGACCCGGCCTTCACCGAGCGGTTTGAATATTTTATCAACGCGATGGAATTCGGCAACGCGTTCAGCGAGCTGAATGACCCGATCGATCAGAAGGAGCGGTTCGAGAAGCAGGTGGCGGCCCGCAAGGCGCTCAATCCCGCCGATACCTGCCAGGTGGATTACGATTATGTCACCGCGCTGGAGTATGGACTCGCCCCTACCGGCGGCCTGGGCTTCGGCCTGGACCGGCTGGTCATGCTGCTCACCGACTCGGACAGTATCCGGGATGTTTTGCTCTTCCCGACAATGAAGCCTCTCGACTAAAAAACCCAGTAAAATCAAGGGCTTTCGGCATCTCAAATCCGAGTTGACAACAAAATGACAACAATTTTTCATACAAATATGGAGAGTTGTGACGCAGAATGAATTGTTGACAGGAAAAAACACAATACAGCACTTGCTGTTTAGAGAACACTTTTTGAATGATATTCAAGAGGTGTTCTCTTTTTTTGTTAGGTCTGCTTTTGTCATGACAACAATCAAAACCGAAAGGAAATGGACTTATGATTAGTGAAGAGACAAAGGCATATTATGACCTGAAGAAACGCAATGATGTTAAAGAGAGCGCCAAAAGAATTCGTCGGCAGTTTTTACGCTATAAAGATGCTGAGATTATTTACAGTCTGCAGCACAAGAAAATATTGGAGCTTGCCAGTGCAGCCGGAGCCATTTACCGTATGGATGGTACTGTTTTGATCAATC
>CAUGOD010000030.1 GCA_959601025.1 uncultured Oscillospiraceae bacterium | reverse complement strand
CGATTATATCTGGTTTTCTTATTGGATGCAATATCGTATAAACTTATATCATATATAATCTATTAAGAAAACACGGCGGATTACATACAGATTATTGATGGAAAGCCTTTGATCGAACACAGCGATTCCCTGGAAAATGGAGTGATTCACCTATATCATCGAATTATGCAGGAAATCAATAGCAGAATGGATATGCTGCTCAAAGAATCCGATATAGATTTGATTATACGGGGAGCGGCCAATTACCCGGAGCAGATCGTAAAAATTGTAGATGCACAGATCAGACAATACCTAGACGATTTCATCGGGCAGCTGAGAGAGCGGAAAATTGATTTGTGCGTAGGGCAGACGGTCATCATCGGCGGGGGCGGCATACTGTTACGCAAATATATCGAACAGAATCCCCGTATTCAGAACTTGGTATTTATCGATGACATCCGCGCGAATGCGCGAGGGTATAAACTGATGTATGAAACACTAAAGCGAAAAGGGGGGTAATATGGCTGCCAATAAAAAACACGGCGCTCGTTTCTGCCTTCAATTTGACCCTGATGATCCTCAACAGGAGCCAGTGATCCGCATTCTGAACAACTTAGGCAGGGGCGAAAAATCGGCCTTTATCGTAAAAGCTGTTTTACATTATGTAAGTTGTGAGGAAACTCCGATGCCAGAGACTCTTTTTCCGCTGCCGGATGATACTACATATGTTATAACGCAAAGCCAGTTAGAGGCCGTTGTTAGGGCCGTTATAAGCCGTATAGAGCCTATAGAGGATATACCGTCAATTCACCGGATACCACACCAGTAGAGAGTATTTCTGACGCCGATAGAGACACGGCCATTCTGAACGCTGCCAGTATTTTTAATTTTTAAGGCTTAGACGATTGGGATATAAAACCCGAAAATTCAAGATCAAAAGGGAAGGGCCTATCCAAATGCCAACGCCACATAGGGAAGTAATTTGAAAACAACAATCAAACATCAACTTAATGAGCGTCACAAAGACAAAAGACAGCGTGAAAGGCAAAAATGCTTTCCACGCTGTCTTTCTTTATACAGAATTTCAAATTGCACATTCGTCAAACAGAACTCTCTTTGTTACAATGTAGACATATCAATTTGCTGACAAGCGGTAAACGGAACCGTTATCTCGCCACCATAAATAAACAAGCTGAAAAATGATTCTGAAAACAGTTTGCCGAAACGGTATAGGATACTCATACCGCTTCTTTTGTCTGTGTGTGAAGCAGAGATTCATAACTGCAAAGAAAAGGCGCTTCGGTTCTTGCTTGCAGAAGCGTCAATTGATTCGCACTGATTGTTTTTTCATAGGCAGAGTCAATACGACTTCGGTTCCCGTTTCAGAGCTCTGGGCTATCCGTACGCTTCCTCCGTGCTGCCCCGCGATGTCCCGCACCAAAGCCAGCCCCAAACCGGCGCCTCCCATGGCACGGCTGCGGGACTTGTCCTCACGCACAAAGGGAGCAAAAATATTCTCCCAGTTTTCCGGCTGAATTCCTGTACCGGTATCCTTCACATACAATACGGCGCTGTCATTTTCCGTTTTTATCCCTACTGTCACCGTTCCATTCGGACGGTTATATTTGATGGCGTTTTCTACTAAATTGTATACGGCCCGATAGATCAGCGGATCGCTTCCGACAATTGTTGCTTCTCCATTCTCCTGAATCAACTTTACGCCTTTGCTGTCGGCAATCTGCGTCAGATCGCATAGTACTTCCTCGACCAGTGCGGGAAGAGCAATCTCATCCGTTTTCTGAACGGTCTGTAATTCGGTCATCTCCAGCAATATACTCACCAAATCGGAAAGCCGTCCTGTCTGCTCCGACAGCATCGCTACCGTTTCCTTATACTCCTCCAGCGTGGGCTCCTTTCGCTTTTGCAGTACATCCAGCTTGGTCTGCATCACGGCCAGGGGGGTACGCAATTCATGGGCGGCATTGGCGGAAAACTGACGCTGCACTTCAAACGCCTGATGCAGCCGATTTAGCATTTTATTAAAGGAACAGGTCAAGCGGGCAATCTCATCTCCGGACTTGGAAATCTCCAGCTGCTCTGATAAATTCTCTGTCTGGAGTTTCTCCATATAGGAACTGAACGCTCGCAAGGGAGCCAAAGCACGCCCTGCTAAAAAGTATGTGAAAGCACCGCCGAGAAGGATAACGATAACCGTAGCAGCAATGCTTTGAATCCGAAATGTATTTTTGGCTTGGCGTATTTGTGCCAGCAGTTCGGAATCGTCTACATCAATCACAAAAGAATTCTGGCTAGCAGGCTCGATTTCCATAATGTAATTCTCTACCTCATCAATCCGCATTACCGCAGAGCGGCTGATAAGCAGGTTCAAAAGCAAGCAGGAGACCGTCATAAGAGCCGCCAGCATCATGGTCAGCCGCCACTGCAAAGAAATCTTCTTCATCGGTTTGCTCCTCCGATTATATATCCCTGTCCAATCTTATTTTGAATCGGGTCATATCCAAGCGCTGCCCGCAGCTTTCTGCGCAGCGAGGAGATGTGGACGCGAATAGAATTGCTGAAGCTGTTTACGCTGCAGTCCCAGAGATGCTCCAGCATTTCCTCCTGACTGATAACCTGCCCCTGATGAAGCAAAAGGTATTCCAAAAGTCCGGCCTCTTTTCTTGTCAGCGAAAGGGTTTGTTCCTTAGCTATGGCTGTCCGAGTTTTTGTATCAAAGGAGATTTCTCCGCACTGAAGACATACATCCTCCTGGATAAACTTCCGTCGGGTAAGACTCCGCACCCTTGCCTCCAATTCTTCAAAATGGAAGGGTTTTGTCAGATAATCGTTGGCTCCGGCATCTAATCCTTCCACCTTATCCTGAATCTGTCCTCTGGCAGACAGGATCAGCACAGGGGTTTCTCCATCCTCTTCCCGCAGTCTGCGAAGCACTTCCATTCCATCCATCCCGGGAAGATTCAAGTCTAATAAAATGAGATCGTAATGTTCCACTTCACATAGTTCCAACGCCTCCAGACCATCCTGACAACTATCGACCTCATAGCCATCCATACGAAGTCCCTCTGCTATAGAATTGCAAAGAGAGGCCTCGTCCTCTATGATAAGTATGCGCATTTTGATATCCTCCTGATATACAAACACAATAATCTGATTTTATAATATAGCACATCTTTATAAAATTGCTGTTAAGCGGCAGGAAAATTTGCGGTTTCCCATTAAAACGTTTCCGGCTTAACAAAGATTTTAACTCCCTTGTGCTATGATAAATTTATCAAACGAAAAGGAGTTACGCAACCTATGAAACACACAGGTAAAAAAATTTTTATGGGTTTTCTGGCAGCAGCTTTAAGCCTCTCGCTTCTGACCGCCTGTACATCCACAAAAAATTCTGACAAAACAGGGGATTCCGCTAATCAGAATGATTCTGTGGGACAGAACTCGCCCGGCACATCGGACTCTTCCAATACAGGCAGTATGTCCGGAGCGGGAATGGAAGTAAAATCGGTGGGCAATTTTACCACACAGGATGTAAACAAAAATACTGTTACCCAAGATATTTTTAAGGAGCACGAGTTAACGATGGTAAATGTATTTGCCACCTGGTGCTCGCCCTGTGTTGCAGAAATGCCCGACCTAGAAAAGCTTCATCAGCAAATGAAAGATAAGAATGTCGGTGTTGTCGGCGTTGTTCTAGACGTGCTCAATGAGAAGGGCGAGATTGTGGACGAGGATATGGAAAGAGCACAGCTTTTGGTAAAGAAGACCGGTGTTACCTATCCTGTTCTGTTGCCGGACAGTACCTATTTCAACGGCCGTCTGACAGGCATTGAAGCACTCCCCGAAACCTTCTTCGTCGATAAAAACGGCAAAATTGTGGGTGAGAGCTACAGCGGAAGCGGCGGCCTGGAAGACTGGATAGAGGTAGTTGAAAGAGAACTTGCAAACCTGAAGGAGGGAGCGTGATGCATCGGCTGCTTTCCTCGCGCTGGTGCGGAGTCGGCGTAGCTGTTCTGGGCCTCATGATGATGGGCTTTGGCCTTTACAGAGGCGAGATGGCGGTGGTCTTTAAAAAGGCTGTCAATATCTGTTTGGAGTGTATCGGAATTGGCTAAAATAAAGAAAAAAACAAGCGAATGGCCCCGCCACAGGTTTCAGGCTCTTTGGGCCCTTCTTACGAACAGCTATTTGATCGGCTTTGTGCAGGGAAAGATTTATAAGGGCAAGCTTAAGAACCTGTGTGTCCCCGGCTTGAATTGCTATTCCTGTCCCGGAGCCGTCGGTTCCTGTCCCATAGGCTCCCTGCAGGCGGTCATCGGAAATTGGAATTTCAAATTTGCTTTTTATGTAGCGGGGTTTTTGGTATTTATAGGAGCCTTGACCGGACGGTTTGTCTGCGGCTGGCTGTGTCCGTTTGGATTGATTCAGGATCTTTTACATAAAATCCCGTTTCCGAAAAAGATAAAAACTTTCCGGGGGGATAAGCTGCTGAGAAAACTGAAATATGTGATTCTTGTCCTCTTTGTTATCCTGCTGCCGTTGTTGTTGGTAGACATCATGGGTCAGGGTTCCCCCTATTTCTGTAAACTGATCTGCCCTGCGGGCACGCTGGAGGGCGGGCTCCCGCTTGTCCTGCTGAACAAGTCCATGCGAGGCGCCATTGGATGGCTGTATGCTTGGAAAAACGTTCTGCTGGCAGTTACTGTTTTTCTGTCCATCCTGATTTATCGTCCGTTTTGCAAATACATCTGTCCGCTGGGCGCTGTCTATTCGGTTTTTAATCCTATTTCCGTTTTGAAATACCGGGTAGATGAAAACAAATGCACACACTGCGGCGCCTGTGCAAAGGTCTGCAAAATGCAGATTGATCCGTCAAAAAGCCCCAACCATCCGGAATGTATCCGCTGCGGTCAGTGTAAAAAAATATGTCCCACAGGCGCGCTCTCTTCCGGCTTTCTGAGAAAAACAACTCCGAAGCCGGAAGAAGCTTCCGAATCCCCGACGGAATAGTGCCGATTTTGTTCTGCTTAAATCTGCGCATAGAACAGTATCGGTGAGCTATGAGAATGATTTACTGCATAGGCACTTTAAGAATCCATACAGCTATGCGAGTTCACTGCATTAGAAACACTTTCCATTTGATAAGCTTTCCTGCTGCAATATGTTAAGGAGCAATCTCGTCCCTGCCGTTTCCCTATGTGAATGACACGAATTTGGGGTTAATGTACAGAACAAAAGAAGTGTTATTGATAGAGGGCCGATGAGCAATTGAAGTTCATCGGCTCTTTCTTTATATCCAATCTAAATAGTATTCCCATCTTTCCGATTTCCGAGAAATATTCAAAAACTTCGGAAAAAGTATTGACAAACACCTATCCTGCGATATATATCGAAATAATTTTTTCGGAGAGTTACAACTGAATACATAACATCAATCACATTTTATCAGAAGGACGACTGCAAGTCTGACACGCCTATAAGTGTATGCAAAACCAATAGGCTTAGCGAAACGCCGCCTGAGACGGGGCAGAAACTGCATTCATGGCAGAAGGGCAAAAACGGCAGACGATGCGGCAGGACTGCTGTCGCATACCGTAACGAGCAGGGAAACTGTATTGACAGTTTCCACCGAAATCAGCGGCTGCGCCAATTTCACTTTCGTGAGAACCCTCATACCTCTATTAAACTTATCGAAAGGGCTGAGATGTTATGAATGAAGTTCGTGTAACAAATGAATACGGCACAGCCCCTTAATCGGAACTGCACCGTATCTCCTACATGGATATTTCCTTATCTGGCTTGCTATGGTTACTTTATTATATGTGCACATTATAACTGGAAAAGGAGGAGGCGTCCTATTTGTTTGAGAAGCAGTGCCTATAAGCATGAAAGGAGGGGTAGAAAGTGCCTGATGAGATAGAAAAAGTGCCAATTCATTTGAAAATGACATTGACGATAAAAGAAGCAGCTTTGTACAGCAATATTGGAATCAATAAGATCGAAGGTATGCTGCGCAAGCCAAACTGTCCCTTTGTCCTCTATGTCGGATCAAAGAAGCTGGTAAAGCGCAAGAAATTCGAACAATATATCCGTAAAAATCTGATTATTTGAAAGCACTTCACTATTGAGAAAATGAATCCGCCATGATACAATATCTATGTTGCATAGGGCTCTTTTCTCATAGTGGAAAGGAGTTCAGTATGGGTAAAAACTTAAAAAGAAAAGAATGTGGTAAAGGTATTTGTCAAAGAAAGGATGGTTTATACTGCGCAAGATTTGTAGATAAGGGTGGCAAGCGTCACGAAAAATATTTTTCCACTTTGCCGGAAGCACGCAACTGGCTGGAAGATGCACGGTATGCCGATAGGCATGAAAATGTGTTTGTTCCGTCGGATATGACCGTGGACGCATGGTTTACATACTGGATTGAGCATATTGTTGGCGACTTAGCTTACAATACCCAACGGAATTACAAAGAGCGATATATCCAAAATATTCAACCGGTTATGGGTGATATGCTATTATCAGATGTAAAACCCATGCACTGCAAAATGGTCTTGAATCGTATGGAAGACTTATATGCAGGTTCTACGATCCGACAGGCATACATAGCGATGGGAACCATGTTTAAATCTGCTTTAATGAATGACCTTATTGCTAAACATCCCATGAATGGTGTGAGATATACTAAGCCTGTTCGTGCAGTGGATGATATCAAATTCCTTACTGTAGAAGAACAGAAAAAATTTTTGGAAGTTGCAGAAAGGTCTCACAATTATTTTCAATATGCACTCATTTTAGAAACCGGTTTGCGCACAGGCGAGTTGATCGGACTAACTTGGGACGCTATAAATTTTAAGAACCAGACACTTACTGTGAACAAAACTATGGAGTATCGCTACGATCAACAATTTTGGAGAGCGGGTCCCCCTAAAACAAAGCAGAGCTATCGCACCATTCCCTTAACCAAACGTGCTGTTGAGATTCTTAAAGCGGTAGAAGCAACCAGGTACACGCGAAAGCAATCTCCGCTACTTGATCAGATACTGTATTATATTGATCGACGTTCCGGCAAAACGGAAAGTCTTGTTATGCGTGATCTCGTTTTCATTAACTGGAGGACGGGAGAACCGACAAAGAATAGTTCCTATGATACCCACCTATACAAATTGTGTGATGAGGGCGGAATCAAACGCTTCTGTATGCACGTTCTTAGACACACATACGCCACTAGAGCGATTGAATGTGGGATATCGCCGAAGGTTTTGCAAAAGCTGCTGGGACACGCGAGCATTAAAACGACTATGGATCGATATGTTCATGTAACAGACGATTCTTTGTCGAAAGGTGTGCAGCAATTCGAGACTAATCGAAGCGCTTAAAACAAATGGTGTAAGAATGGTGTAAACGCTGCTGTTCAAACACCGGGAACCCTTGAAAAACAAGGAGATGTGGGAATATATGAAATTAGGAATCGTGGGGCTCCCGAATGTGGGGAAATCCACTTTGTTTAACGCCATTACCAACGCCGGCGCGCAGAGCGCCAATTATCCCTTCTGCACCATCGACCCCAACGTGGGGGTGGTCAGCGTCCCGGACGAGCGGCTGGACCGGCTGGCGGAGATGTATCATCCCGAAAAGGTGACCCACGCGGTGATCGAGTTCGTGGACATCGCCGGGCTGGTCAAGGGCGCGAGCAAGGGCGAAGGGTTGGGAAACAAATTCCTTGCCAACATCCGCGAGGTGGACGCGATCATCCATGTCGTGCGTTGTTTTGAGGACGACGACATCATCCATGTGGAGGGGAGTATCGATCCCCTGCGGGATATCGAGACCATCAACCTTGAACTGATCTTTTCGGATATGGAGATGCTGGAGCGGCGTATCGACAAAACGTCGAAGATGCTCAAGGGGGACAAGTCCCTTCAGCCGGAGGTGGATTTCCTGAAGCGGGTTTATGCCGCGCTGGAGCAGGGGCGGCCTGCCCGGTCGGTGGAATGTACGCCGGAGGAGGAGGCCATCCTCGCCAACGTCGCCCTGCTGACCAAAAAGCCGGTCATCTACGCCACCAATATGAGCGAAGCGGACTTTACCGGCGATATTGAGAAGAACCATCACTATTTAAAGGTGAAGGAGTTGGCGGCGAGGGAAAAAGCCGAGGTGCTGCCTATCTGCGCGCAGATTGAAGCGGAAATCGCCGGGATGGACGAGGAGGAAAAGGGCCTGTTCCTTGCGGAGCTGGGTCTGGATCATTCCGGGCTGGATCGGCTGATCCAGGCGAGCTACCGGCTTCTGGGACTGATCTCCTACCTCACCGCCGGCACACCGGAGGTGCGCGCCTGGACGATCACCGAGGGCACCCGCGCCCCGCAGGCCGCCGGAAAAATCCACACGGATTTTGAACGCGGCTTCATCCGGGCCGAGGTCGTGGCCTACGACGACCTGATAGCCTGCGGCTCCATGGTCGCCGCGAAGGAAAAGGGCCTCGTCCGATCGGAAGGCAAGGAGTATGTGATGAAAGATGGCGATATCGTCCTGTTCCGGTTCAACGTATAATATTTCCAAGGCGCAGGCGCCATACAGAAAGGATGAAGAATCATGAAGGTAATTCTGACGCAGGACGTGAAGGGCCAGGGCAAAAAGGGCGAGTTGGTTAATGTGTCCGACGGCTATGCGCGCAATTTCCTTTTTCCGCGCGGACTGGCGACCGAGGCGAACGCCGCGGCGATGAACGAACTGAAAAACCGCGAGGAAGCGGCGGCGTTCCATAAGGAGCAGGAGAAAAAACAGGCGCAGGAAACCGCCGCCGCCATCGACGGTAAGACGGTGAAGCTGACCGCCCGCGCCGGGCAGGGCGGCCGCTTGTTTGGTTCTGTTACCTCCAAGGAGGTGGCGGAGGCCCTGACCCGCGATTATGGCGTGAAGTTCGATAAGCGGAAGATCGAGATGGGGGATATCAAGGCGTTCGGCTCTTATCCGGCGGAGGTCAAGCTGAATTTCGGTGTGACAGCCAAAATCACCGTGATGGTGACGGAATAACGGCAGGAGAAAAGCGCGATAACAGGATAGTTATCGTGATAAAGGGTTATCGTGGTAACCGGATAGCGGCCGGGCGGCCTGCCGCCCGGCGGGACAAAGGGCGGCCCCGGTCTGCGCTTCTGCGCGCCCGGCCGCCGTTTGACGCTTCATTGCTGTTTTACGGCGAATTTTCATGACGAGGATGAAAGGCGGGGCTTCCTTATGGCGGAATATACCGGTCGAAACCGGGAAAGCGGCGGATACGACGAGCTGAACCTTCCTTACAGTCTGGAGGCGGAGCAGGCCGTCCTTGGGGCGATCCTGATCGATCCGCAGTGTATCAACCAGGTGGCGGACGCGCTGCGCCCGGAATATTTTTACCTGCCGGAGCATCAGGCGGTATACCGTGTGATGAGCCTGAAAATGATGGAATCCCAGGTGATTGATTTCGTCACCGTCCTCGAATCCCTGAAGGCGGAGGGCTTTTTCGCCGGGGAGGAGGGAAAAGCGTACCTGCTCAAGCTGGCGCAGATGGTGCCTTCCATCTCCAACATTGGGAATTACGCGCGGATCGTGCGGGAAAAATACGATGTGCGGATGCTCATCAAGGCGGCGCGGGAAATCGTGGACGACGCGATGGACCCTGGCATCGAGCCGTCGATGCTGCTGGACTCGGCGGAACAGAAAATATACGATATCCGTCAGGGACGGCAGGCCGGCGGACTGGTCCCGATCCAGGAGGTGCTGGCCAGCAACTACGAGATGTTCAACAAGCTTGCCTCCGACGACCGGGGAGAGTTCGTGGGCATCCCGAGCGGCATCTCTGCGCTGGACGATATCACCACCGGGCTGAACCGCTCCGATCTGATTATTGTCGGCGCCCGTCCTGGTATGGGCAAAACCAGTTTTGCCCTGAACCTGGCCCGGAACGTCGCGGTGAAGCAGAACAAGACGGTCGCCTTTTTCGCGCTGGAAATGTCCCGCGAGCAGCTGGTCAACCGTCTGCTTTCCAGCGAAGCGAAGGTGTCCAGCAAGAAGCTCCGGGTGGGGAACCTTACTCCCGAGGAATGGGGGCGGATCGCCGCCGCGTCCAGCATCCTGTGCAAAGCGCCGATGTATTTCGACGACACCTCCAACATCACTGTCCCCGAAATGAAGGCCCGGCTTCGGCGGCTGAAAAAGGTGGACTTCGTGGTCATCGACTACCTGCAGCTGATGCAGTCCGCCCGGCGGATCGACAACCGCGTGCAGGAGGTTACCGAGATCACCCGGAGCCTGAAGATTATGGCGAAGGAACTGCATATCCCGCTGATGGTGTGCGCTCAGTTATCCCGCGGAACCGAGAAGCAGGCCAACCACCGTCCGGCGCTGGCCGACCTGCGGGAATCCGGCTCCATCGAACAGGACGCCGACCAGGTGCTGTTCCTGTACCGCGACGAGTATTATAAAAATGAAAAAGAGGATCCCACCCAGGTGGAGGCGGGAACCTCCGAGGTCATTGTGGCGAAGAACCGCCACGGTGAGCTGGGAACCGTCAAGCTGGCCTGGTTCGGGGAGTTCACCCAGTTCACCAGTTTGGAGATGCACCGCAGCGAATAGCGGGAACTGACGCTGTGCGTCAGTTCCTTAAAAACCTCCTTGTGTGCCGTAAAGTGCGGCGCGCATTTTGCGGATAGCATCCGCAAAACCGGCTTTTTCGCCGTGGAGCGCTGTGCGTCGGTTCCGGGGATGACGCTCCTGGAAAAATCCTCTTGTGTGCCATAAAGTGCGGCGCGGCTGCGCTGATTTTGTTCTTGTCATTTATCGAGATGTTGAGGAGAGCGTCTTATGCAAAGCGGAAAATCCGGCCGGCCGGGCGGGCTTTTGGAGAAGGCGGCGGCGTTGATTCGGCGGGAGTCTCTTCTCCGGCCGGGGGACGGGGTGCTGGTCGCCCTTTCGGGCGGCGCGGATTCCATGGCTCTGCTCCATGCTTTGCTTCTACTGAGGGAGCCGTTCAGCCTTTCCACCGTAGAGGCCGCCCATGTAAATCATGGCCTGCGGGGAGAGGAAGCCGAACGGGACGAGGCGTTCGTCCGGGAAGCCTGCCGCCGGCTGAATGTTCCGCTCTCAGCGCTTCGCGCCGATGTGCGGGCGGAGGCTGCCGCGCGGGGCGAGGGACTGGAAGAAGCCGGGCGGCGGATTCGATATGCGTATTTTGCCGAGTTGGCCGCCGAACGGGGAGCAGTCGTGGCGACTGCCCACACCCTCAGCGACAGCATGGAGACGATATTGCTTCATCTGGCGCGGGGCTGTGGTCTGCGCGGCCTGCGCGGTATCCCGGCGTCCCGTCCGTTGGCGGATGGAGGACGGCTGATCCGCCCGTTGCTTGACTGCACTCGGGCGGAGGTGGAAGTCTTTTGCGCCGAACGAGGCATTGCTTATGTGACCGACAGCACCAACGCAGAGGAGATGTATGCCCGCAACCGCATCCGGCGGCAGGCGGTCCCCGCGCTGGAGGCTGTCAACCCGGGAGCGGCGGACGCCTTCGCCCGGCTGATGAAGCGGGCCCGGCAGGATGAAGACTGCCTGGCGGCGCAGGCCGCGGCGGCGTTGGCGGAGGCAGCTTTTCCAAAGCGCCGGCCGGGGGATGCTGCGGAGTTTGATGCGGCTCGGCTGCAGGCGCTTCCACCGGCGCTGAAAGCCCGGGCGCTCGCGGCGATTGCGGAGAAAACGGGAATCGTTCCTACGGAGACGCAGGTGGAGCAAATGGAGCAACTGCTGGAAACCGGCGGCGCGCTCTTCCTGTCAAAAAATCAGAAAATCGTCGTTTCGCAGAAGCGAATTACGATCCTCCCCGCGGCAGACAGCGAGGCGGCCGGGGAGATTTTCGGTGAAATTCCGATAGAACCGGGAATTTCCTTTGTGTTTTCTGGCAGAATAACCATGCCGAGAGTCCTGCCTTTGACGGAATATGAAAAGGAATTGAAAATTCACAAAAACTTATTAAAAAATGCTCTGAACTATGATAAGATATCAGGGAGCGTATTCGTGCGTCCCCGCCGTCCGGGGGATTGCTACCATCCGGCGGGCCGGGGCGTGGGGAAAACGCTGAAAAAGCTGCTGAACGAGGCCGGGCTTCCGGCCTGGCGGCGGGATGCAGTTCCGGTGTTCTGCGACCGGGAAGGGATCGTGCTGGTCGGCGGCTTCGGCTGCGACGAGCGGGTCCGGATCGATGCGGAGACCCGGCGGGTCCTGATATTGGAACCGGCGGAGGAGTCGGATAAACCGGAGAAAACAATGCGGCGGCAGACCGATGGACCGCCGGAAAGGGCAGGGTAGGATAATGGCGACGATGGCAAGGAGCATGAAGGACGATATCGCCGAGGTGCTGTTTACCGAGCGGCAGCTGGCGGACATTGTAAAAGAGATGGGCGCGCGCATCAGCCGGGATTATGAGGGGAAAAACCTGGTAATGGTCAGCGTGCTGAAGGGTTCGCTGATTTTTATGGCGGATCTGATGCGGGAGATCACGATCCCCTGTTCGATCGACTTTTTGTCGGTTTCCAGCTATGGGTCGGGCACGACGACGACCGGCGAGGTGCGGATACTGAAGGACCTCGACGCAACGCTGGAGGGAAAGGACCTGCTGGTGGTGGAGGATATCCTCGACTCTGGCGTGACCCTTTCCTTTCTCCTCAAGAACCTGTCGGCCCGCCATCCGCAGAGTATCCGGCTGTGTACGCTGCTGGATAAGCCGGAGCGGCGGCGGGTGGATATCCATCCGGATTATGTCGGCGCGCAGGTGCCGGACAAGTTCATCGTTGGCTACGGGCTGGATTATGCGGAAAAGTACCGCAATCTTCCCTATATTGGGGTGCTGAAGCCGGAGATTTACGCTGACTGACCGACGGGGAAGGCCTGCCCCGAACAGCTGAGTTTACCCGCGGCGGCCCCGCGGTATGAAGGAGTGGATAAGTTTGGAGTCCAACAATAACGACTACGGCAAGATTATACGGAACGTGCTGCTGATCCTGGGGGTTCCGTTGCTGATAATGATCGCGCTGTGGCTGGTTTTTGACGCCCGCACGGCGGACGCCAAAATACAGTATTCGGATATTCTGGCCTATTTTCAGGACGATAAGGTGGAAAAATTCGACCTCGATCTCGGCAACGGCACCCTGCTGCTCACTTTACGGCAGGAGTACCGCGAGGATCTGAACAAGGACGGCGCGATCGACGACAAGGATATCCTGAAATACACCGTGCCAAACACCAATGTTTTCCTGGAGGATATCCGGGAGATGGTGAACGAATACAACGCGACGCATCCTGATACCCGGATCACCTTTAATTACCAGCCGGTCAGCGAGATGCCGTGGATCGTGAACCTGCTGCCCTCCCTACTGATCATCGTGGTGGTCATTGTGATGTTCGTCATGATGCGGCGTTCCATCAATTCGATTGACGGCGGCAAGGCGATGGGCTTCGGTAAGGCGCGGGTCAAGCAGCCGGCGGACGAAAAACGGAAAACCACCTTCGCCGACGTAGCCGGCGCGGATGAGGAAAAGGAAGAGCTGCGGGAAATCGTGGACTTCCTGAAATCCCCGAAGAAGTTCAAGGAGCTTGGCGCACGGGTTCCGAAGGGCGTGCTGCTGGTTGGCCCTCCCGGTACCGGTAAAACGCTGCTGGCCCGGGCGGTCGCCGGCGAGGCCGGGGTGCCTTTCTTCTCCATCTCCGGTTCGGATTTCGTGGAAATGTACGTCGGCGTGGGCGCGTCCCGCGTGCGCGACCTGTTCGACCAGGCGAAGAAAAATTCCCCCTGCATTATCTTTATTGACGAGATCGACGCGGTCGGCCGCCAGCGCGGCGCCGGTCTCGGCGGCGGGCATGACGAGCGGGAGCAGACCCTGAACCAGCTGCTTGTGGAGATGGACGGCTTCGGCGCGAACGAGGGAGTCATCATGATCGCCGCGACTAACCGCCCGGATATCCTCGATCCCGCCCTGATGCGTCCCGGCCGTTTCGACCGGCAGATCGTGGTGAACTATCCCGACGTCAAGGGCCGGGAAGAAATCCTGAAGGTGCACGCCCGCGGCAAGCCGTTGGCTCCCGATGTGGAGCTGTCGGTCATCGCCAAATCCACCGCCGGTTTCACCGGCGCGGACCTCGAAAACCTGCTTAACGAGGCGGCCCTGCTCGCCGCCCGGAAAAACCTCCATTCCATCACCATGCCGGAGATCGAGGAGGCCACCATCAAGGTGGTGATGGGTACCGAAAAGCGGAGCCATGTCATCAACGATAAGGAAAAGAAGCTGACGGCGTACCATGAGGCCGGCCACGCGGTGGTCACCTATTACTCCCCGACGCAGGACCCCGTGCACCAGATTTCGGTCATCCCCCGCGGGATGGCGGGCGGCTACACCATGAGTCTGCCCGAGCACGACAAGTCCTACCGCCTGAAGAAGGAGATGCTGGAGGATATCCAGGTGCTGCTTGGCGGCCGGGTTGCCGAGGCGCTGGTGCTGGACGATATCTCCACCGGCGCGTCCAATGATATCGAGCGCGCTACGGAGACCGCGCGCAATATGGTCATCAAATACGGTATGACCGATAAGCTGGGGCCAATTCTTTACGGCTCGTCCGATTCCAACGAGATTTTCTTAGGCCGGGATTTCGGCCATACCCGCAACTATTCGGAGGAGGTCGCGGCGGAGATTGACGCGGAGATCAAACGGATCATCACCGCAAGCTACGCCGAGACCGAGCGGAAGCTGACCGAGCATATGGATAAGCTGCATACCGTCGCCCAATACCTGTTCCTGCATGAGAAGCTGGACGGCGAGCAGTTCGATAAGCTGATGAAGGGCGAGGCTCTGCCCGAAGCGGACAATGTCCCAGCCATCCCATCGGCGCCGTCGGTGAATGGACCGGAAAATCCGGATGGCGAGGTTGGTCATTAAGCCGATGCGATTCAAAAAACAGGGGAACGGCGGAGTTGTCCCTTCAAAAATCACGGTTTCGCGTCTTACAGATGCGAAACCGTGATTTTTCTTGCTTAAATCTGCTCATGCTTCAGTTGCTCCCTTTCCGCTCAATCCGCACTCTGCACTATGTGGAGATAATTATCCAAAATAGAAACGTCGTGATGCGGGATCGATGGAAAATATGTACGGCTGTCTGGAAGAACATTTGAATGATTATTCGTATTCTCTGGCTGCAACAGGCAGCATGGGGGATATGTAGCTGGACCTGTTGATTCCCATACAGGAAAAATAAAGCGTAAAAAGCCGGGCCGGGGAATTCCCCGGCCCGGCCGTTTGATCGGAACTTATTTATCCTCGTTCCAGCTGTACATTTTCCGCAGCTCCTTGCCAACGGACTCGAGCTGATGCTCAGCCTCGATCCGGCGGCAGGCGTTGAAGTGGGAGCGGCCGTTTTTGTTCTCAGCGATCCACTTGGAGGCGAAGGTGCCGTCCTGAATCTCGGTGAGGATTTTCTTCATTTCCTTCTTGGTCTCATCCGTGATCAGGCGCTTGCCGGTCTCGTAATCGCCAAACTCCGCCGTGTCGGAAATGGAATACCGCATCATGGCGAAGCCGCCCTTGTAGATCAGGTCCACAATCAGCTTCATCTCATGGATGCACTCGAAATAGGCGTTCTCGGGAGCGTAGCCGGCTTCCACCAGCGTTTCAAAGCCCGCCTTCATCAGAGCGGTCACGCCGCCGCACAGCACAGCCTGCTCGCCGAAGAGGTCGGTCTCGGTCTCAGCGCGGAAGGTGGTCTCCAGCACGCCGGCGCGGGCGCCGCCGATGCCCGCCGCATAGGCCAGAGCGATGTCCAGCGCACGGCCGGTCGCATCCTGATGGATGGCGACCAGGCAGGGCACGCCTTTGCCCTCGACATATTCGCTGCGGACGGTATGGCCAGGGCCCTTCGGGGCGATCATGAACACGTCGACGTCAGCGGGAGGCACAATCTGGCCGAAGTGGATATTGAAGCCGTGCGCGAAAGCCAACGCCTTGCCCGCAGTCAGGTTGGGCTCGATGTCCTTCTTATACATGTCGGCCTGGCGCTCGTCGTTGATCAGGATCATGATGATGTCGGCGGCCTTGGTGGCCTCCGCTGTGGTCATGACCTTCAGCCCGGCGGCCTCGGCCTTCGCCCAGCTCTTGGAGCCTTCATACAGGGCGACGATAACGTTGACGCCGCTCTCGTGCAGGTTCAGGGCGTGCGCGTGGCCCTGCGAGCCGTAGCCAACGATGGCGACGGTCTTGTCCTTGAGCAAGCCGAGATTGCAGTCGCTTTGGTAGTAGATTTTTGCCATGATAATTACCTCCTGTGCCGTCATGAGCGGCAGATTTTAAATGAATGGACGGAATATGTTAACCTGCATAGGTTAATATATCGGCTGTTTTTTGACCTTCCGGGTCGGGTCCGCGCCTTTTTCCAGCGCGATGATGCCGGTTCGTACGATCTCCTTGATGCCGTAGGGACGCAGCAGCGCTTCCAGCGTTTCGGTGCGTTCGGCGGTGTCGGCGAATTCCAGCGTCAGAGTGGTGCGGGTAACGTCCACGATCCGCGCGCCCATCAGTTCGGAAATCCGCATGATATCCTCCCGCTGCCCGGCGCCCGCCGATACCTTGAGCAGGCAGAGAGTACGGGCAATGGTTTCGGCCGGATCGAGGGTTTTCACCTTGATGACCGGGATCACCTTATTGAGCTGTTTTTCCAGTTGCTCAACGATATATTCGTCCCCATCTACCACAATGGTCATCCGGGAAATGGTGGGGTCCTCCGTCACGCCGACGGCGAGGGAATCGATATTGAAGCCCCGCCGCGCGAAAAGGCCGGACACCTTGGAAAGGACGCCGGCGTGGTTCTCCACGAGAACGGACATGGTATATTTCATAAAAACAGGCGCTCCTTCCGCATGAAATGGGGATGCCTTACAGCGACGGATAGTCGGGCTTCACCACGCACTGGAGCAGGTAGGGCCCGTCGGCGGCGAGCATCACGTCCATCGCCCCTTCCGCTTCCTCGTTGGAGGAAACCGAGCGGGAGGGAATGCCGTAGGCGGCCGCCAGCTTGACAAAGTCGGGGCTTCCGTCCAGATACACGGCGCTGTGGTTGCCCTTATAGTGGTTGTCCTGCAGTTCCCGCACCATGCCGAGACGGGTATTCCGCATGACGATGATTTTTACGTTGAGCTTTTCCTGACAGATGGTGGCAAGCTCCATCATGCTCATCTGGAAGGAGCCGTCCCCACAGACCGCACAGACCTGCCGGGCGGGCGCGGCGCATTTCGCTCCCACGGCGCAGGGGATGGAATACCCCATCGTCCCCATCCCGCCTGAGGTGAGGAAACGGCCTTCCCGGATGGCGTAGTTATTGGCCGACCAGATTTGGTTTTGGCCCACGTCGGCGCAAAGCACCGCGTCGGCGGCCATCTTTTCAGAAAGGCGGCGGAGAAAGGTTTTCGGCTCCACATATCCCTCCACCGGGAGGATGGGCTTGGCGGCGTACCGCTGCTTGCGGCCCGTCACCTGTTCCACCCACTCAGAGGGAGTTTGCCAGTCGGACAGGCGGGTAAGCTCCGCCAGCACACCTTTCAGGTCGCCCACAATCGGGATGTGGGCAGGCATATTCTTACCGATTTCGGCCGGGTCGATGTCGATATGGATGATTTTGGCGCGGGCGGCCACCTGTCCGGGCGCCGCGACCGCGCGGTCTCCCACCCGAGCGCCGACCAGAACCAGCAGGTCGGCGTCCCGTACGGCCTTGTTGGCCGGGGCGCAGCCGTGACTTCCCAGCATTCCGAGATTCAGCGGGTGGGCGGTGGGAAGGGCGCCGATCCCCATCATGGTGCAGACGACGGGGAGGCGGCATTGATCCACGAAAGCGCACAGCTCCTCCCGCGCTTCAGCGGAGAGAACGCCGCCTCCCGCGCAGAGAACGGGGCGCTTGCTGCCCTTCAGTGCTTCGATCGCCTTTTTGATCTGGAGGTTATGTCCCTGCGTGCGTGGCTTGTAGCCGATGATATCCACCGGCGCGGAATAATCGAATTCGGGAATGGAAGCCTGCTGCATATCGATCGGGATGTCGATCAGCACCGGGCCGGGCCGGCCGGTGGAGGCGATATGGAACGCTTCCTTGAAAACGCGGGGGATGTCCCGGGCGCGTTTGATGATGTAGCTGTGCTTGGTGAACGGCTCCGCCGCGCCGGTAATGTCCGCCTCCTGAAACACGTCCCGTCCAAGAAGGTCGCTGCGAACCTGGCCGGTGATGACCACCAGCGGGATGGAATCCATGTAAGCGGACGCAATGCCGGTGAGCAGGTTGGTCGCGCCGGGGCCGGAGGTGGCGACGCATACCCCCACGGTGCCGGAAATACGGGCGTAGCCGCTCGCGGCGTGGGCCGCGTTCTGCTCGGTGCGAACCAGGACGTGATGGATGGCGCTGCCGGCCAGCGCGTCATAAAACGGGCAGATCGCCGCACCGGGATAGCCGAACACAATCCGTACGCCCTCCTGCTCGAGACACTGCACCATGGCAGCCGCTCCCGTTATCATGCCATCCATCCTTTCCGATCCGGTATCGTGGAACTCGGGCACTTTACTGCGATAAAGCGCCCTTGCTTTCCAACTCATTCTATAGCGAATGCGAAAAAAAGTCAATACATTTTTATTTGCTAAAGCGTAAAATCGAAACCCCTGTGGATTATAGTTTTTGGCGTTCTTGCACCCCTGAAACAATCCGTGCTTCCCGAGGGTCAATCCGCACGATTTCCAGTCCCTGTTCTTCCGCATAACGGACGGTATTGGCCGTCCCGCCCGGGCCGCCGCCGAATACGGCGATCAGGCGGGAGGAATGCGCCGTCATCCAGCGGTTCCGCGCGCTCATGCAATAGGGAGTGTAGCGGTCGCAGGCGAGGAAAACGTCGTCCACCTGCTTCAGCAGGGCGCGGTACTGCTTTCGGTCGGCTTCTCTCCACCGGGCGTCCTGCTCCGGGCAGGGGAGAGCGGCTGTCAGCCGCAGCGGAAGCCCTGCCGTTTTCAGAGAGAGAACCTCCTCTGCCGCCCAGGTGTCCACCCCCAGCGCCATGCCGGAAAGGAAGGTGGTAAACCCATCCCGCACGGCCTGGAGGATCGCTTCCCGCAGGGCGGAGCGCAGCGGGGCGCAGGCGGCCGGATCCCGCCGGTAACCGGAGGGAAGTCTGTCCGGACGGTGGCCGGTAAAGCAGCAGGTCCCCGCCCGGTCCCAGAGCGGCTCGTCGATGGAAAGCACAGTGGTTTCCTCCTTTCTGTCCTGTCCGTTCCCTGGCGCTCCGCCGCTTCCCGTATTGAAAAGGGGACGGGGTTGTGGTAGACTGAGAAAGCGGCGACTTTGCTGTCCAGTATAGCACGGATCGTGCCGGGGTGCAAACCGGCCCTAGGGTGCAGCGAAGGTCGCCGGGAAAAAGGAGGATGCCTATGGAACGGGACGAGCTTTTTTGCCGGATGAACGGCGGACGGCTGTATTACTGCACCGACGAACGGCTGATGGCGGAGCAGCAGCGCTGCCTGGAAAGGCTGTATGAGTACAATCGAACACGCCCTTCGGAGCCGGAGAAGCGCGCCGCGCTGCTGCGGGAGATGTTCGCCGCCATGGGGGAAGGCTGCTATATCGAGCCGCCCTTCCATGCCAACTGGGGGGGAAGGAACGTGACCTTCGGACGGAATGTGTATGCCAATTTCAATCTGACGCTGGTGGATGATGGGATCATCCGGGTGGGAGACTGCGTGATGTTCGGCCCGAACGTGACGGTCGCGACCGCGGGGCATCCGGTTCATCCGGAGCTGCGGCGGAAACAGGCGCAGTACAACCTGCCGGTCGAGATCGGCAGCAACGTCTGGATCGGCGCGGGCGCCGTCATTCTGCCCGGTGTGCGCATCGGTGACAATACGGTGATCGGCGCGGGTAGCGTGGTCACGAAGGATATTCCCGCCAACGTGGTGGCGGTCGGGAATCCCTGCCGGGTTCTGAGGGAGATCGGCGAGCGGGATCGGAAATATTATTATCGAGACCGGGAAATTGATCTTGAGTAAACAGAAAACGGAATTTTTTCAGGAAAGGTCGAATCAAGTATGACACAGGCGGAGTTTACCTACCGGGAGCTGCTCTCCCTGACGATTTACCGGAAGGTGCTGGAGCAGCCGGTCACGGCGGCGCTGCTTGCGCTGTACCGGGCGGCGGACAGTCATGATCCGGAGGCGTTCTGCGCCGGCTGGGGCGCGCTCTGCGCGGAGCTGGCGGATCGGGGACAGTTCAGCAGCCTGCCCTCCGCCGTGGCGGAGGAGGTGCTCGCGGATGAAAACGCGTTTGTTTCCCTTCTGGCGGCGGATCGTCTGCGGGTGACCGACCGCGGGGAAGCCCTCGCCGTGCCGGAGGAATTGATCGGACTCGCCAGGCGGGATCTGGACGTGCTGTATCGGGCTGCTTCGGCGGACGCCGCCGCCCTGCTGGAGGGGTTGGAGCCGGCGCCGGGCGTTCGCCTTCCCTGCTGGGGAACGCGGCCCGCTCCCACGCCGCTCGACCGGCCGTGGGACGCCTGTGTGGACGCGCTGCGGGATTACCACCGGCTCCACGGCTGCGGCTGCTTTACCAGCCACCGCGCTTTCCTCTGGCGAGACGGTGAGATGCTCCCGGTGGAGCATCCTGACCCGATCCGGCTGTCCAACCTCAAGGGCTACGAGTACCAGCGTCGGATTGCTGTGGACAACACCCGCGCCTTCCTGGATGGGTTCGAGGCGAACAATATGCTGCTGTACGGCGACCGGGGGACGGGAAAATCCTCCACCGTTAAGGCGCTGCTCAACGAGTATGCGGACGAGGGGCTGCGGATGATCGAAATGCCGAAGGAGTTCCTGCGGCAGCTTCCCAATCTGACCGGCCATCTCGCTTCGGTTCCGATGAAGTTTATCGTCTTCATCGACGATCTGTCCTTTACGGACGACGACGATTCCTTCGCCGCCCTGAAGGCGGTGTTGGAGGGCGGGCTGGCCTCCCGGCCGGCTAATGTGGTGATCTACGCCACCTCCAATCGCCGGCATCTGCTCAAGGAGACCTTCAGCTCCCGGCAGGGGGACGAGGTGCACAGCGCCGATACGGTGCAGGAGGCGGTCTCCCTTTCCGACCGGTTTGGAATCAGCCTGACCTTCCTGATGCCGGACAAGCAGCGCTTTCTGGATATCGTGGAGCAGATCGCGGACGACCGCGGCCTGCGGGTGGAAAAAAAGACGCTACTGGATGCGGCGGAGCGCTGGGCGCTGGAACGGGGGGCTCGCTCTCCCCGGTACGCCCGGCAGTTCATCGCGGACGCGCAGGCCCGCTTGGGCCGCGGCGAAACGCTGTAAGGAGGACCCAATGGGCTTGTTTGGAAAGCGAAAATCGCCGGAAGAAAAGGAGACCGCGGCCCTGCTCGCCCGGCTTGACGGGCGGAGCGTGAAATATGTCGCCCGGCGGGATCCGGAAACCCAGATTGAGACGGTCATCGGGCACGAGGGACGGCTGAACACGAAGGACGGGCAGATCGTGATCGTCTGTAACGGGGCGGAAGTGTTCCGCTGTCCGGCCGAAGGAGCGCGCTGCGGCGAGCTGCTGAGCCTGGACGGCGTCGTCATCCGCGTCGAGGGGAAAATCGTGGTCGCGTACTATAAGTACTATCGCTAGACAGTACTTATAGTAGAAAAGAGGGATTGTTGTGGAGCGCAGAGAAAACAGCGTAGGAAAGAGTGCGGTAATTATCGGGGCGCTGTTGGCCGTTCTGGGCGTCGCCCTGATCGCTTTGATCCTCTCGATCCCTATCGTCAACAATCGTGCGGCGGAAAGAACAAGGGACGCCTTGCTCCGCGCTCCCCTGCCGCAGGGTGCGACGCTCGTGGATTCCCTTTCTGCGGCGGGCAAGCTGACAGGCAACGGAAACGGCATGCAGTATTTCGGTGCGATTCTGATTGAATCGGAAATGACACTCGACGAATTGAACGCCTATTATGAGCCCTTCCGGGAGGGAGAATGGGATTTTCGGCTTGAAGAACAGGTGGGGCGCGATATTGGCGTTATCGAGAACGGCAACTATGCCTTTGAAAAGGTAGCTTCTGACAACAGCGCCTATATCCTGTACAGCTGGGGAGATTGCGATTATTTCCTCCGGAATTGGGACCTGCGCGCCTACTAAAGAAGGATGGGAAAAGAAAAAACGAGCCGACCGGCTCGTTTTTTTCTGCTGTGTAAAATACTAAGAAATCCAGAAGGCTTTTTCTACGGGGAGGGCGCAGAGCATGGCGTGGGCGTCGGTTTTCAGCCCGTGCTCGGCGTTCACCGCCTCCATAATCCGGTTGCGGGCGGTGTTTTCCGCCACGATCATCAGCATTTCCTTTTCTTCCTGCAGGGTAATTCCATGGAACTGTTCGAGCTGCTCGGTTCCCACCCAGCGGGTACGGAGGACGGTGCCGCCGGTCGCTCCGGCTTTTCGTGCGGTTTCCATCACCGCGTCGGTATAGCCATGATCCACCGTAATCAGAATAAGGCTGTTTTTCTTTTCCTGCGCTGTTTCCACATGAATCCCTCCGTTTGCATTCGATTCTGCTCCCATGTCGTTTTCCCGGATGGTGAGCGCCGCTGCGATCAGCCGGTTGATCGCAGTCAGGGGAAGAAGAAAGGCGATTCCCCGGCAGCCGATTTTTTTCCCGAACGGGCCGCCCAGCTCCTCAAGGAGGGGAGCCATCGCGGCTTTCTGTGCAAAGCTGAAAACAATATCCTTTTCACTGCTTCCGATCCCCAGGCTGTCCAGTATCTCCGACGAGGCGGAGCCGTGGCCGGCGCAGAGCTGATGCAGATGCACCCGCCGCTCCATATAGAGATCTGTCACTGTGTTTCCGTATCCGCGCTCCACAATGGTGACGAGCAGCATCATGGGTTCCGTTTTCTCAGACATGTTCGCCGACACCTGCCTTTTCCGTGGTTTCCGGTTCTTCGTCAAAATACAGAATGGTATCCTCTACCTGCTCCAGCTGATGGACGAACTTCCGATGGGCGGCCTTTTTCTTCAGTTCGGCCCGCACGCCCAGAGACTGGATGGTGATCAGCGGGGTCATCGCCACCATGGCGACGATACCGAACGCGTCGGTCATCAGGTCGCCGCCCAACGCCGTACACGCGCCCATGGCCATCGGAAGAAGAAAGGTAGTGGTCATAGCGCCGCTGGCCACGCCGCCTGAGTCGAACGCGACGGCGGTGAAAAGCGGGGGGACGAAAAAGGTCATCGCCAGTGAGAGCAGATAGCCGGGCACCAGGAACCAGAATAGGTGGATGCCCAAAATGATCCGGAGCATCGACAGCCCGACCGACAGCGCCACGCCGATCGACAGGCTCTGCCGGATGGTGCGCTGGGTGATTGCGCCGTTGGAGACCTCCTCCACCTGTTTTTTCAACACATGGACGGCCGGTTCCGCCGCCACAATAAAGTAGCCGAGCAGCATCCCGACCGGGATCAGCAGGAATTGGAACGCTCCGCCAGCGATTTCCGTGCCGATCAGCTGTCCGGCCGGCATAAAGCCCACATTGGCGCCGGTCAGGAAGAGCACCAGCCCGACGTAGGTATACAGGAAGCCGACGACGATCCGCAACAGTTGCCGCCGCCGGAACCGGCGGGAAAGCAGTTGGAAAAGGAGGAAAATCGCCGCGATGGGCAGCAGCGCCGCCAGTACCTCTTTGGCATAGGCGGGGAAGGCGGTCAGGAACTCCCGCATTACGTCCCGGGTATCGGTCAGGTCAGCGAGGGGAACGGTTTCCTGCGTGACGGTGGTGGGCTTGTAGAAAATTCCGAGCACCAGCACCGAAAGGATCGGACCGATGCTGCTGAGGGCGATCAGGCCAAAGCTGTCGTTTTCCGAGTCTTTATCGCTTCGCATAGCCGTAAGGCCAAGACCGAGCGCCATGATAAAGGGGACGGTGATCGGGCCGGTGGTCACGCCGCCCGAGTCGAAGGCGGCGGGAATGAAACTGTCCGGCGCGAAAATAGCCAGCAGGAAAACCAGCCCGTAAAACCCGATCAGGAGCGTGGACAGGCGGATGCGGAAGATCATCCGCAGCACGGCGACGGCGAGAAAGCCCCCCACCCCGACGGCCACTGACAGGATCAGTACCATATTGGGCACCGAGGGAATCTGCGTCGCCAACACCTGCAGGTCGGGCTCCGCGATGGTGATTACCACGCCCAGAATGAAGCACACCACGACCGGCAGGACGATCTTTTTATTTTTGCTCAACTGCACGCCGATGCCTTCCCCCATGGGGAGCATGGCCATCTCCGCTCCCAGGGTGAACAGGCCCATACCCGCGATCAGCATCAGCGCGCCGAACAGGAACAGCATCATTACGCTGTTCCCGAGCGGGGCGACCGTCACGCTTAAAAGCAGGACAATGGCCGTGATCGGCAGGATGGAGGTCAGCGCCTCCATCACCTTTTCCCTGAGCTGTTTGTTCATCTGCATCCGTCCTTTCCCCGGGCGGAAAAATTCCCCCATTATAAGTATATATACTTATTTTATCATACCAGAGAGAGGCCGCGCAACGACGGATTTTGCGGTAATTCCGTTGAATCGTCGATTTATCCATGCTTCGGCACGGTATTCAGGGGAGTTTCAAGGATTTATGAACGAAATATCCGGGCGGGAATCCTCCCGCCCGGATAATCGAACAGTCAAATTGTTTTGCCTATGGAAAAGCACGGCGCAGGGAACCGGTCACTCTTCGGTGGAACCGTCTTCTCCAGAGGGCATCGTTTCTTCCTTATGCGTTGGGTAATACCGGTAGAGGTCGAAGCCGTCATCCTCGCCGTCATTCCGGGCCGGAGCGCCGTCTGCAACGCCCAAGAGGCCGTCGTCCAAAGGAACGGGGGAAGGCGGCGGAGCGGCCTCCCCGCTGTTTTCGGAGAGAGGCCCATCGAGCGAACCGTCGAGCGAAATGGAGGGAGCGCTGCTGGTCGCGTGCTTCCGGGCCGTGCGGCGATCCCACATCCCGAGCAGGAGCAGGTACAGCAGCAGGAGCGCCAGCGCCCCGAGAGAGATCAGCGCCCCGCCGGACAGGCCGGGAGTATGGTAGTCGAATCGGATGGATACCGCTTCCCCGGCCGGGCAACGGACTGCCATAAAGCCAACGTTGACGCGATAAATCTCCGCCGCTTCGCCGTTTACCGTAGCCGACCAACCCTCCTCATACGGCACACTGAAAAAGACGAGGTTTTCCTTTGGCAGGGAGATGACGGCGGAAAAGCCGCGATTGTCCCGGGTAAAGGAGGAGGCCGCCGTGGCGCGCCGCTCCTCGCAGTCCCACAGATATTCCTGCTGGCTGTACCCGGCGAGATAGGACTGCTCCTCCTCGAAGGAGCGGAGAAAGCCGCCGACGGCGCCCGCATCTTCATCCTCCACCACGATCGCCTTCATCAGGAGCAGCTCGCGGGTGGTCTTGGCGTAGTCCTCGTATTCCGAGCGGGTAAGATAATAATCGTAGGTGAAGCCGTAGGGAACGTAATATTCGTTTTCATAGACCAGGAAGCCGTTCTGTTCGCTGTGGTATTTCCAGCCCGGCATTTTCAGGGTGCTTTCGCCGTTCAGATCCGTTTGCTCGAAGAAGCTGCTTTCCTCCTTGTACTGGCCGCCGTCCTCGTTTTTATAATCGAAAAGGTACTTGACCGAAAGCAGGCCGCGCAGCGCGTAATGGGAGGTGTCCGGCCGGGAGCCGACGTTCCGTTCCACTCCTACCGAGGGATAGAACTCCATGATCGAGCCGGGCACTACGCTCTGAAACGCCTGGATGGTGGGCGTCTGCCAGAACATCCCGAGATTATCCATCCCGTCGTTGAAATCAATCCGGCAGCTGTCCATGTCCGGCAGGTTGATCTTGTCCGCGCCCTCGATCGCCCGGTCGATGACGAAATCCGAGGTGAAATTCGCCTGCGCCTTCCCCATACCGAGGCTGTACCAGCCGAACAGCAGGATGACCACCCCGGTCACGCCGATCGACCAGCCGTGGAATACCGAACGGTCCCGTTGATGCAGCCGGACAAGCAGGGCGGCCAGGATCAGGCAAACCGCGGCGAAAGCGACCGCGCTCCAGAACAGCTCGGGATATTTGTACAGCCCGATGGTCATTTTGCCGGTTTCCTCGTCCGGCTCCCAGGCTTTCGGAGTGAGGCCGACAAAGAGGGCGAAGGCGGCGGTGATCCCCGCCGTCCATCCAAAGGCGCGCGCCCAGTTGACCTCTACCAGATCGGCTTCGTCCAGCGTTTTTATGGTCGCCAGGACGAGAATGAGGATCATCATATAATACCAGCGGGCGTAATACATCTGGTTGAAAAGCTGGAACAGGGCGTTCAGGCCGGGGATAACGCAGAAAAAGAAGAGGATAATGAGCATCCGGCGAACCCAGTCGGTATGCCTGCGCGACTGAAAATAAGCGATCACGCCGGAACAGCCGAACACCGGCAGCCAGGCCGACATGGAGGCCCATTTGTTGTCCGAATCCGGGAAGAAGCTGGCGCGGGCGGGGATGTCCTGCGGGAAGAAGAAGGAATGCAGGATATCGAACAGCCGCTGGGGCTTGCTGTAATACAGCAGGTTCCAGCCGGAAAGCAGACTTTCGGTGCGGGGATTCTGGATGACCGAATAAAAGGAGGGGAGCAGCAGCACGCCCGCCATGGCTGTGCCAGCCAGCGCTTCAAAGACCAGCCAGAAGAATTTGCCGAAGCTCACCTTCCACTCGCCGGACAGGGCGCGAACCACCCAGTAAATCATCAGGAAAAAGGCCTGGCCGATGAAGAAATAGTAATTGGACAGGGCGCTGGCGAATACCGTAACGGCGAAAAGTCCGCGTTTCCCCTCCTTCATGTACAGCTCCATGCCGAGCAGCATCAGGGGAAAGTAAACGATCGCTTCATGGAAATGGTTGAAGAAGACGTTGTAAATGGAGAACCCCGAGAAGGCGTACAGCAGTCCGCCCAAAAGCGCATAATTCGCCCGCACGAAACGGCGTAGGTACCAATAAGCGGTCAGGGAGGACAGCGCGAATTTCAACATCAGCAGCGGCGCCATCATATAGGGGACAGCCGCACTGGGGAACAGGAGGGTGAACCAGAAGAAGGGGCTCCCCAGAAGATAGAAGGAGTAAGAGCCCACAAAATTTGCGCCGAGGTCGGTCGTCCAGCTCCAGGCTACGTTGCCGGAACGGATCGCATCGTGCGCCATGCGGTAAAAGGATATCTGCTGTACATTGAAGTCGCCGTAAAAGATGAAATAGCCCCTGTCCCAGATCAGGAACGGGAGAAACAGCAGGAAGGCGGCCGCCAGCGCGAGCAGAAATGCCTGCCCGGTTCGTTCGCGGGGCCGGCTGAGCGGGGATGCCGAAGCGTTCATGTCCGTAACCATTCCTTTCCATCCGCCTGTGCGGGAGAGTCTTCTCTGAAGAGCCTTCAACGAAGATACTTTTATTCAGTATAGCAGAGGCGATGGAAAAAGAAAAGAAAAACACGGGAAAAGACAGGCGGGCGAATTCCCGTTGATCCGGACTGCCTGTCTGATTTCCGGCGCAGCTTCAGCGAAACGCGCCGCCGTAACGACGAAGGATGTCGATATTGCCCGCAACCGCCTGCAGTTGGGCGGCATCCATCGCACGGATATCTCCGATCAGCAGTTCGCGGAGAGCGGGTGTCGCCATGTCTTCATCGGAATTCCCGTTTGCTTTTAGATTTTTGCCGAGCAGAAAATCCATACTGATGTTCAGCGCGTTGGCTATCGACAACAAGGCGTTAAGGCTGCACCGGTCCTTGCCGGTTTCAATGTTGGAGAGATATTTGTCGTCAATTCCTGCCAATCCGGCCAGCTCGGCTTGCGTCCAATTTCGTTCTTTGCGTACTTGTTTGATCTGTTTGCCAATGATCGTGAAGTCCATAACGTCCATTTTTTCACCTCCATATATTTCCAGTATACTTTGTTCTGGTGATTACGAAAACAATCTACACACTGGATATGAAGGTTGACAATTTTCTGGAATTTTGATAGGATTGGTTCAGCTTAATTGTTGAATATTGGATGGTAATGTGCCAAATTTTCACGTGCTGAAAGGAACGGGACAGGCACAAGAAAATCCAATACAGGAAGGGAGAATGCAGAGAAAATTGGAACGAGTGGGGACCAGAATGGTGGATAATCTTGGCAGAATTGTCCTACCAATCGAGATACGGCGGGCGGCCGGCATTCGCGTCAGAGATATGCTGGATATTTATTACGACTGCGATGACGGAACCGTTCTGCTCCGTAAGCCGGAACATATCTGCCTGTTCTGCCGAAACTCCGGTGAGCTTGCAAAAATCGGGGATCAATACATCTGCCGGGATTGCGCGGAAAAGCTGCGGGAGATGCTGTAGGAACGGCAAAACCGCGAAACAGACAAATATAAGGGGCTGTTACAAACTGTTTCTTTTTGCAGCAACCCCTTAAAAAACCACTTGCGGGCCATGGATCGTGGCCCGCATTTCGCGTCTTTCCGGCGCGAAACTGCGCTTTTCTTACCTGGGTGAATGTTTCTGAATTTTTCAGTACCCTCTTTGTGGTGATACAGCCTCTCTGCTGCGGGACAATAACGCCGCGGCCGTATTAATTTCCAGAATAAGTCATATACTAAGGAGGAACGCCTGGGAGGGAAGGAGGAAATAGGAAAAATGGAACGGAAGCCATCGCCGAAAACCTCCTGCCGGAAGAATTTGCTTTTAAAAACGCCCTATGATATAATGACAATTACGCCGCCGGATAGCGTTGGTATAAACCGGCTGGGCGGCGCAATCGCTATCATAGGAGAAGAACGGCCGAAAAGGCGGTAAAGGGAGGCGGAGCGGATGGAAGCCGTGATCGACGGACGCCGGGTCCGGTACATCGACGAGGGAGAGGGGCCGGAGGTCCTGCTCCTGCACGGCTGGGGCGCTCCCGCCGAAACATACCGCCTGATTATCGACCATCTGAAAACGCGCTGCCGGGTGGTGGCGCCGGATCTGCCCGGCTTCGGCGGCAGCGAGGAACCGGCGGAGCCATGGTCGGTGGACGATTTCGTGGATTTCGTGCTGAAATTCGCTGCTTTCGCCGGACTGAAGGCCCCGGCGCTGATCGGCCATTCCAACGGCGGCCGGATCATTATCAAGCTGATGAACCGCCCTGAGCTTCCCTTTGAGGTGCCGAAAATCGTCCTGATGGACGCCGCCGGTATTAAGGCGAAGCATGGGCCGGGATATTATATGAAGGTGTATTCGTACAAGGCGGCCAAGCGGGTGCTGCCCTCCCTCGCGGAGAAAATGCGGGGGAAGGTGGGATCGGCTGACTATAAAAATGCCAGCCCTGTGATGCGGCAGACCATGGTACGCGCACTGAACGAGGATTTGACGCCGCTTCTGTCCGGCATCCATGCTCCCACCCTTCTGATATGGGGGGAGAACGACACCGCCACCCCGCTGTCCGACGGGAAGCTGATGGAAAAACGCATCCCGGACGCAGGGCTGGTCGTGCTGGAGGGAGCGGGCCATTTTGCCTTTGCGGAACGCTGGGGCCAGTGCCGCCGCGTGCTGGACGCTTTTATCTGAGAAGAACATCTGAGGGAGACGCGCCATGCTGACGATTCTGACGACCATCCTGCTGTTTGCCGCCTTCGCGGCGGACTGCGGAGTGCTCACCCTGTATTTTGTCCATATGCTCCAGCTCAACTCCTACCGTCCGGAGCGGTACCTTCGCTGGATGAAGGAGAACCGCGCCCTGCTGGTGCAGAAGATGGGCTGGATGGTTCTGGCCTTTATCGCGGTGGCGGCGTTTCTGCTTACACCCACCGACTGGCGGGTACGGGGGGCCTGTGCGGCGCTGCTCATTATCCATTGTATCCTGAACCTGCCTAAAAAGGCGAAAAAGCCGCTGGTGTTTACCGCGCGGGTAAAGCGGCTGCTGGCCACCCATGCCTTGCTGCTGCTCTTAGTGGGTCTCGCGGTATACTTTACCGGCATGGTGCGGCTGAGCGTGGGGCTGCTTTTCCTCTGGCCGATCCTCACCCCGCTGGTTACCCTGCTGGCGAACGGGATCAACCATCCGATGGAGGCGGCGATCAGCCGCCATTATGTGAACGACGCCCGGCGGCGGCTGGAGGGGATGCCCCGCCTGATCACAATCGGGATCACCGGCAGCTATGGGAAAACCAGCACGAAGAATTTTCTGAACGCGCTGCTTGGCGTGAAATACAACGTGCTGATGACCCCGGAGAGCTACAACACCACCATGGGGGTGGTCCGCACCATCCGGGAGCGGCTCCGGCCGACCCACGAGGTGTTCATCGCTGAAATGGGGGCGAAGAACCCCGGCGATATCCGGGAAATCTGCGATCTGGTGCATCCCCGTTACGGGATGATTACCTCCATCGGGGAGCAGCATCTGGAGACCTTCAAAACCGTGGAAAACATTGTTAAAACCAAATTTGAATTGGCCGACGCGGTGCCGCCGGAAGGAACCGTGTTCCTGAACGCCGACAACGAGTATATCCGGGGCCGGATGGACAGCGTTTCCGTCCCGACGGTTACCTACGGCGTTTCGCCGGATAGCAAGGTCGACTACCGTGCGTCCGATATCACGGTGGACGGCGCGGGCTGCGCCTTTACCGTGACCGCGCCGGATGGGGAAGCCTGCCGCTTTTCCACCAGGCTGCTCGGCGCGCACAATATCCAGAATATCACCGGCTGCATCGCGGTCGCCCATACCCTCGGCGTCCCGCTGAAGGAGCTGGCCGCCCCCGTCCGCCGGCTGAAGCCGGTGGAGCACCGGCTCCAGCTCCTGCCGAACGGCTTTATCGACGACGCGTATAACAGCAACCCCGCTGGCTTCCGCGCCGCGCTGGACGTGCTGAAGGGCTTTGAGGGCCAGCGGGTGCTGGTCACTCCCGGAATGGTGGAGCTGGGCGAACGGCAGGAGGCGCTGAACCGGGAACTGGGAGGCTACGCCGCCAATTGCTGCGATTACGCCGTCCTGGTCGGGGAGAAGCAGGCTCCGCCGTTGAAGGAAGGACTGCTCGCCGCCGGCTTCCCGGAGGAGCGGCTGTATGTCGCGAAAACCCTGCAGGACGGCCTCGCCTGGGTGAACGGCCTGCCGTCCGGGGAGAAGCGTACCGTCCTGCTGGAAAACGACCTCCCGGATAATTTTTAACGGCGGAAGGGTCTTGGCCTTCGGCCGTTCAATGCACAAAAAGAGGAGCGATTTCGGATGAAAACAACCGTTGCCGTTTTCTTCGGCGGCCGCAGCGTGGAGCATGAGGTCTCCATCATTTCGGGCATTCAGGCGTTCGCCGCGCTGGATCGGAGCAAATACGATGTGCTGCCGGTCTACATTTCCAAGGACAGCAGCTTTTATACCGGCCCGCATATGGGGGATATTGAAAGCTATAAGAATATGAAGGCCTGCATGGAAAAGGCTGTCCGGGTGCTTTTGGTCCCGGAGGACGGCCGGGTGTCTCTGGTGCGGTACCCGATGAAGAAATTCGGCAATAATCTTCTTGGAACCTTCGATGTGGCGATGCCGGTCGTCCATGGCACCAATGTGGAGGACGGCACCCTGATGGGGATGCTGGAGATGCTGGGCGTTCCCTATACCGGCTGCGACCTGACATCCTCCGCCGTCGGGATGGATAAATATCTGATGAAAGCGGCGCTGAAGCAGGCGGGCCTGCCGGTGCTGGACGCGGCCGTTTTCTCGGCGAGGGAATACCTGCAGGACCCCGCCGCTGGCTGCGACGCGGTGGAGGCGAAGTTCTCCTATCCCGTGATTGTCAAGCCGGTCAACCTCGGCTCTTCGGTCGGCATCTCGTACGCCGCTGACCGCGCGGCGCTGGGGGAGGCGATGGACAACGCCTTCGGCTTTGCCTCCCGCGTGCTGGTGGAGCCGGCGGTGCAGAACCTGCGGGAGATCAACTGCGCCGTGCTGGGGGATGCGGACAGCGCGAGGGCTTCTCTCTGTGAGGAGCCGGTGTCCTCCCACGATATTCTGGATTTCAGCGACAAATACCTGAACAACGCGGACAGCGCGAAGGCCGCCGGGATGAGCAGCCTGAAGCGCCGTCTCCCCGCCGAGCTGCCGGACGGCTTGACCGAGCGGGTGCAGGAGCTGGCGGTTTCGACCTTCCGCGCCCTTGGCTGCGGCGGGGTGGCCCGTGTGGATTTCCTGAACGACCGGGAGAGCGGGGCGCTTTGGGTGAACGAGATCAACACCATCCCCGGTTCCCTCGCCTTTTATCTATGGGAGCCGGCGGGGGTTTCCTTTACGGAGCTGCTGGATACCATGATCGAGCTGGCCTTCAAGCGGAAACGGGAGCGGGATGCGCTGACCTTCACCTACGAGACCAATATTCTCGACGGGGTGTCCCTCGGCGGCGCGAAGGGCGGCAAGCTCGGCGGCAGGGCGTAAGTTCCTGTCGTTAAAGCGCGAAAACATATGCCGAAAACGGCGGAGGAAGGGAAAGCCTTTATGCAATTCCAGATCGGAGAAAACCGCCTGTATGCGGTGGATGAACAGGGGAAACTGCTGGCGGAGGCGACGTTCCCCTTCGTAAAAGACGGCGTGGTGGAGATCAACCACACCTTTGTGGACGTCTCCCTGCGCGGGCAGGGCGTCGCCGGGCGGATGCTGGAAGCGGTCGCCGCCCACCTGCGGGAAAGGGGCTGGAAGGCTGTGCCGACCTGCTCGTATGCGCTCAAATGGTTCAGCGATCATCCGGAGTATGGGGACATTTTGACGATGTAGGGAACGGCCTGCGGGGATGGCGGAGATAAATAAAAACAGGGACTTTCGCGTTTATACGCGGAAGTCCCTGTTTTTATTTATCCTGTTTTTTTCCGTCGGCCGCTGAAGCAATGGCGATGCCGAGTTCTTTTAACTGCGCCTCGTCCGCGGGGGCGGGGCACTCGGTCATCAGCTCGGTCATGTTTTGCACCTTCGGGTAGGCAACCACGTCCCGCAGGGTGGGAGCGCCCAGCATCTGCATCACCAGGCGGTCGAGGCCGATGCCCATCCCGCCGTGCGGGGGAGCGCCATACTTAAAGGCATCGGTCAGGAAGCCAAATTTTTCGTACGCCTCCTCCTCCGACAGGCCGAGGGCGGCGAACATGTGCTTTTGCAGGTCCGGATCGGTGATCCGTATGGAGCCGCTCGCCAGCTCGACGCCGTTGAGCACCAGGTCGTAGGCCTTGGCAAACACCTTTTCCGGCGCGGAATCGAGATAGGGGATGCAATCGTCCAGCGGGGCGGTGAAGGGATGATGCATGGCCGCATACTGCCCGGCCTCCTCGTCCCACTCGAAGAAGGGAAAGTCAGTGATCCACAGCGGGTTGTAGCCCTCCCGCGGGATGTTCAGCTTGTCGGCGACTGCGAGCCGGAGCGCGCCGAGGACGGTCAGCACATGCTTTTTCACCGTGTCGGCGATGATCAGCACCACGTCGCCGGCTTCGGCTCCCGCTGTTTTCAGCAGGGTGTCCATTTCCTCCTCGCTCAGAAATTTGGCAAAGGAGGAAGCGATTCCGTCGGGAGTCAGACGGACCCAGGCGAGCCCCTTCGCGCCGATACCGCGTACCATTTCGGTGAGCTTATCCACTTCCTTGCGGGTGAGGACAGTCACGGCGTTTTTCGCCGTGATCGCACGGACAGCGCCTCCGCCTTCGATTGCGGAGGCGAACACCCCGAAGCCGCAGCCCCGTACCGCGTCGGTCAGGTCGATCAGCTCCATGCCGAAGCGGGTGTCCGGCTTGTCGGAGCCGTACCGTTCCATCGCCTCGGTATAAGTCAGGCGGGGCAGGGGCGTGGGAAGCTCCACATCCAGCACCTTTTTAAAGACGGTGCTCAGGAAGCCTTCGCCGATTTCCAGTACGTCTTCCACGTCCACAAAGGACATTTCGAGGTCGATTTGGGTGAATTCCGGCTGCCGGTCGGCCCGCAAATCCTCATCCCGGAAGCAGCGGGCCAGCTGCATATACCGGTCAAAGCCGGCCACCATGGAGAGCTGCTTGTACAGCTGAGGGGACTGGGGCAGGGCGTAAAATTCACCCGGATGGATGCGGGAGGGAACGAGAAAGTCCCGCGCGCCCTCCGGCGTGGAACGGATGAGCATAGGGGTTTCCAGCTCGATAAAGCCCTGCTCGTCGAAATAATCTCGGGTGACCTTCGCAATGCGGTGGCGGAGCAGCAGGTTGCGCTGCAGGTCGGGCCGCCGCAGGTCGAGGTACCGGTATTTCAGGCGAGTGGCCTCCGCCGTCGGACAGTTTTCGATGATTTCGAAGGGCGGGGTCTCCGCCTTGTTCAGGATGCGCAGTTCGGTTACGGCGATCTCCACGTCGCCGGTCGGAATGTCATGGTTGACCGACGTACGAAGCCGCACTGTGCCCCGGGCGGCGAGCACATACTCGCCCCGGACGGTAAAAGCCTTATCGAAAACCGCACGGTCGGTGGACTCGTCGAAGGCGAGCTGGACGATGCCGGTCCGGTCCCGCAGGTCGACGAAAATCAGTTGGCCCAGGTCACGCTGCCGCTGTACCCAGCCGCAGACGGTGACCTCCCGGCCCGCGTCCTCCTTCCGGAACACGCCGCAGTAATCGGTTCTTTTCAGTCCTCGCAATGTTTCAGCCATGACAGGTTATCCCCTTTGACGGGCTAAAGCCCGGAATTGATATAATAAAGAGCAGCGCGGCGGCGCTCAGCCGCCGCCCCGGAACGCGCAACCCGGTTTCCTGCGCGGAGAAAAAGCCAGGTTTTGCGGCAGCGCCGCAAAATGCGGGCCTCGCGGATGG
>CAUGOD010000029.1 GCA_959601025.1 uncultured Oscillospiraceae bacterium | reverse complement strand
GAAGGTGGATTCGAACCACCGAAGTCAGTGACAACAGATTTACAGTCTGCCCCCTTTGGCCGCTCGGGAATTCCCCCCCATTTCAAGATGCCCGTCTAAAGGCAAGTGATACTATACCATGGTTTTCCGGCCTTGTCAAGCAGCATTCCAAATTTCCTGAAAAAAGAAATTTTCAGGAAAACGCGGCCGGGAGTACTGTCTCCCGGCCGCGCCGTCATGAATAAATCAGCCGAATCAATAATTCTCCGCCAGCAGCTCGAAATAGGCTTTCGGATGCTTGCAGGTGGGACAAAGCTCAGGCGCATTTTTTCCCACATGGATATGGCCGCAGTTCCGGCATTTCCACACTACGATATCCTCGTGACGAAAAACCTCGCCGTTTTCAATGTTCGCCAGCAGCTTGCGATACCGTTCCTCGTGATGCTTCTCAATCGCACCGACGAAATCAAACATCCGCGCGATGTCATCGAAGCCCTCTTCACGTGCTTCTCTGGCAAAAGTGGCGTACATATCGGTCCATTCGTAATTTTCACCTGCCGCAGCATCCTTCAGATTTTCAACGGTGTCCGGCACCTCGCCGCCGTGGAGCAGCTTGAACCACAGCTTCGCATGCTCCTTTTCATTATCCGCCGTCTCGGTAAACAGCGCCGCAATCTGCTCGTAGCCGTCCTTTTTCGCACGGGAAGCATAATAAGTATATTTGGTGCGGGCCTGGCTCTCTCCTGCAAAAGCAGTCATCAGATTGCTTTCAGTTCTTGTTCCTTTCAAATTCATTTTCGCCATCTCCTATCAATTTTAATTTTGTAATTATTCCAAAATAATTATAGCATATTTTTCCATAAAGTCAAGCGCCTTTTTCGGGGAATTTTTGACTATTTATTATTCATGCAATCCACGCACTCCGGAAGGCTTTCTCAGACGTCGGTAATTCTTAAGGAAACAGCAAATAGCTTCCTCTGTTTTTAAGGATATCTGCGGATAATTTATCGCCGGTACTCTACATTTTTCCTGTATAGTAGCGGGTATAAACAAGGCCGCTGTAGGTCAGAAACGGAGGAAACGCCATGCAAAACGTCGCAGCAGTTTTTTGGAGTATATCGTTAGTCCTAACCATCCTGACTGTGCCGGTGCTGCTTTGGCAGGCCGCGATCGGGGTATTCGGCCTGCTGCCCGACCAGCGGAAGATTCCGGCCGCAAGTCCGACGGGCAAACGGTATCGTTTCGCTGTGGTGATCTGCGCCCGCAACGAGCAGGCAGTCATCGGCAAGCTGCTGGACAGCCTCTGTACGCAGGAATATCCCCGGGAGCTTTTCGACCTGTATGTCGCAGCGGATAACTGCACCGATAAAACAGCGGAGACAGCGCGAAGACATCATGCCTGCGTATACGAACGCTTTGATCGGGAACACGTAGGCAAAGGCTTCGCCCTGCGCTGGCTTCTGGAACGAATCCAAGCGGATCATCCGGCGAAATACGACGCGATCGTCGTGTTCGACGCAGACAATCTGGCGACCCCCGGCTTTCTCCGCCGCATGAACGACGCCCTCTGTGCCGGAGCAGATGTGGCCAAGGGGAGCCGGCATGCCGCCAATCCCGGCGATTCCTGGGTCAGCGGAAGCTACGCGATCTACTGGCGGAGCATGATGCATTTCTTTCATCGTGCTCGGGCCAACCGGGGACTGCCCTGCTTTGTGGACGGAACGGGCTTTGCCTTTAAGGCCTCGCTGCTTCGCGGGGAGGGATGGAGCACCCACTCCATGGTGGAAGACTGCGAATTTTCCATGCAGCAGATTTGCCGGGGCCGCTCCATCGTCCCGGTCAACGACGCTGTTTATTACGACGAGCAGCCCGATTCCTTCACCGTATCGCTCCGCCAGCGGTTCCGCTGGACGGTCGGCTGCGTTCAGTGCGTAAAGTATTGCCTTCCAGATGCGCTGCGGGCTCTCCGCGGCGACTGTAAGGCAGACGGGCCCTCCCGGCTCGCAGCGCTGGATGTTATTTTATACTTGCTTTTGATTCCGGCAGTGGGAATCGGTCTGATCGCTACCGCATTCGGCGCGCTGGCCCTCCTGTTCAGCCCGCCGTCCCAATTGATTCTCCACACGACGGCGCTGGCTATGCCGTTTCTTTCCTGGGCCGGCCTGACGGCCGGCGCGCTGCTTACCCTGCTGGTGGATCGTCAGCCGCTCCGGCCGTTGCTGAAAGCCGCATTTCTGTTCCCTGTTTTTGTTCTTTCTATGAGTGGAATGGCGCTGATCGCGCTTGTCCGGCCAAAAACGACCTGGAAGCCCATCGTTCATTCCGGCCAGACCGCACTCAGCGATCTCCCACGAACCGGTGCTGTCCCACCCGGGAAGGAATTTCACCGGAGCAGCAAAGCATAGGAAGCAAGAAACCTCTCCCCTCTCTCCTCTAGCTCCTCTCCTTGTTCCTTCGCTCACCGCTTGACACTTCTCGAAGCGGTATGCTATAATGATGGGCATGGAAACACCGGAAAACCGGTCTGCCCGCTGGTATAGCTCAGTTGGTAGAGCAGCTGATTTGTAATCAGCAGGTCGGGGGTTCAAGTCCGTCTACCAGCTCCAGGTGAAAACGTCTGAAAGCCGTGCGATTATGCGGCTTCCGGATGTTTTTCTTTTTCATCGGCTATTCCATCAACGTTTTCATCAAGATCGCCAATGGATGCGGTGTGGTATACCCCTTCGGAGCCCATCTCTCCATTTCTGGAGCGCATGCTTAAATTCCGCCAAATTTCAGTTCGGCGTACGGGACGCAAACGAGACGCAGGCATAGACGCAGACACAAATAAAATAGACGATATAGACGATCGATAAAAAATAAACCGCCGGACAGGGACCAGCATAATGGCTGGCGTCCCCGCCCGGATTTTGTATGTCTGCGGCTACGGAGTGCGACGATTTTCTTTGCTTCATTTGAGTTCTTTTCTCTTCGACTACTTACCTTTGGAAAAATCCTACCGAGGGATTCAGAATATCAAACAGGAAAACGGCCAGTATAAAAAGCACCAACACGCACAGACAGACAAACAATCGGTGGAGCCATTTTTCCTTGGAAGCAACGACCTCTTTATACATTGCAACCACTTCCGTGTCGAGCTGCCCCGCTCTTTCTGCTGTTCTTGTTTTTATCCCAGCAAGTTCGTCCAATGACCCATCTAAAGCCATAACAATATCACAAACGGTTTGAAAGCTCGGATTTTCCGTTTGATTTGCCATTATTCGATTAATAGTACCCACAGGTACCCCTGACAAATCTGATAATTCCTGATTCGTAATGTTTTTCTTTGTTTTCAACGTTTTGAGATAATCGGAGATCATAATTCTATCACCTGTGGAATCAATTTTATCATTAATAAACGCGTCGATACATAACTACGTTTGACGAATCGCCGGGTGTTTTCTATTCTTGTTTTACGGAATATGTTTCCAAAAGTTCTGGCAGTTATCATAACATAAAAATTTATGTTATGGAAGTAGGTTTTAAAATTTTGGGGGCATTGTTTCAGTATTGGAATAAGGAGCTTTATTATGAGAAAAATTCGCCCATTGAATCCAACCGGCATCTGGTTGTCCACCGAGCTCGAAAGCAGAAACATTTCGAAACTCCAGTTTGCAGAACTCGTGAATACCACCCCCCAAAACTTAACCGACATTTTACGCGGCGATCGCTTTTCCCAAAAGACTCTGGAGAAATGGAAAACAAAATTCCGAGAGACTCTATTGAAGATCGATCGAAAACGAAACGATGCCTATAGAAAAAGGATTGTTTACCAGATTATTTGTACAACGGTTGTTATAGACGATAAAGAATGCTTTACATATGGTCTTCAGGTGCTGCAGGAAGCGTACGACAACTATGTAGTGATCGAGACAATTCATGACATAACGCTGATCCCGGGTGAAATATTTCAAATGAAACAGCAATTCAATGAAAAGGGGGTGTCGATTGTTCACTTTAAAGAGCTAATCCTCGATCAGATCGGCTGTTATTAATGAAAAAAGCCCAATGAGAGCCAGCGCAGCGGACGACATATCCGTCCGGTTTTCTGCTTATTAAAGGGAACCGACAGCAAAAATATTTTTGCGGTTAACAGTTCCCGTGTAGACCTTTCACGTTGTTTATATAAACGGCGAATTGACGCAGTTCAATCGTACAATGTACACTTAGCGCAGATAGTTTGAGCAAAGGAAAGCCGGGCGAGGAGTTTCGTTACTCCCCGCCCGGCTCATTTTCTATCCTATTCGCCTATTCGCCTTCCCCTGTTCCCGCGCCCTGTAACCGGCCGATGAGATCGCTCACGAAATTGGCCCCTCTGCTGGCAAACACCCCGGTCAGCAGCGTGCCGATCCAGGGGAAGGCGAACTCCACCCCGAGGGCGGCGTAGAAATCCGCCCCCACCGCAAAACAGAGCAGCACCGAAATAAGCATTGCTGCGAGCTGCGTTATCGCCGTTTTGGCTTCTCCGGCGATGACCGCTTTCCCAATGGATTTGCCGTATTCTACCAGTGCCTCCACCGTCACCGCCATCATCAATACTAATACCACCATGTTCATCCGTTTTTGCTCCTTTCCTCGTGCCGTTCCAAATCCTCTACCCGGTGGTTAATCACCTTGATCTGCTCCTCCACCACCGGCATCCGGCGGGCATAGTTGTTGTGCTCCGCCACCCGCTTTTCCAGCTGCTGGAGACGGTAATTGGTCAGCTTGGACGACACCAGCACACCGCCCCCGCTGCCGATCAGCGTCCCCGCCAGCGCCAGCAGCGCGACGATGATATCCGTGTTCACCCGATCACCTCACAGTCCCCGGGCTTGACCCATCCCAGCCCGCCGATATGTACGCCGTAGGGCCGCTCCGGCAGATACCGCGTGACCTCGTACGTGCCGGACACCGACGCGCCCGCGCCGCTTCCAGTTGCCGTCGCATACACCCGGCCACTGTACCTCACCTTGGCTCCGATCCGGAGGATCGGCTCGTCCCGGAGGACGGGCTTAGCCGGTTCCGCCGGCCGGGCCGGCTCGGAAGGCGCGCCCGCCGCAGGTGCGGCCGGCGTTGGCGAGGCCTTCCGGCACTTCGCCGCCTCCAGCCAGCCCGAGGCGGTATGCACTCCATACGCCCGGCCCTCGATCACCCGGTCCACCGGGAACGTCCCGTCCACCGTCTTACCGGGGTTCCCGCCGTAGCTGTCCCCGTACAGCCGTCCCGCGTACCGCACCGCGTCTCCGGCTTTGATCGCCGCGCCGGGCACAGGCTCCGGAGCGGGTTCCGGCGCTGGAGCGGGCTTGTCCCAGCCGTTCAGCCCCGCTTCCCGGATGGCCGCCGGATAGTCCCGGTATCCCGTCGTCTGGTTCCGGTCCACCCGGCCGCTGATCCCCTTTACCACCCCGTCGCTGGCGTACTGCCACAACCCGAACTGCCCCTCATAGGTCGGCCGGTCATACCACTGCGCCAGCCATTTGTCATACCGGTCGAGGGACGGGTCGTTCAGCCGGTTCGTGAGCCAATCCTTGCTGGCGTAGATGCCGGCGTAGTAGCCCGCCGCCTCCAGCCCCGCGCACACATGGGCGCAGACCGCGGCGCACATCGCGTTGTCCACCCCGCCGTACTTCGCCTTGTAGCCGTCCGCGTCCTCCATGTCCAGGTACACCGGATACAGCGGACGCTTTCCCTTCAGCAGCCGCAGGATATGCCGCAGTTCGCTTTCCGCCTCCTCCAGCGTCAGCGCGTAGGAGTACAGATACGCACCCCACGGGATTCCCAGCCGGTCGCATTCTGACGCATTGCGTTCAAACTGCGCGTCGTCCTGCGTCGGCTCGTCGTTGCCGAATCCGCACCGCAGGATGGCGAATTCCACCCCGTCCGTCTTCGCCGCCTCCCAGTCGATTTTCCCCTGATGCGCCGATACGTCGATTCCCTGTTTTCTTTCCATCGTTTTTTCTCCTCCTTATTCTTTATTTGGAATAGGTCACGCCGTCCGGGGTATCCGGGGGCGTGACTTTCGGCGATATACCGCCGGGCGGTATATCGCCCTCTTTCCCCTATGACACTATACCGCAGGACGGGGAGGGCTTACGAGGGTCAAATTTGCGAGCGCCCGGGCATGTAAGCGGCGCACCCAGCGGCAGTCCAGCGAAAGGTCCTCCGCGATCTTCTCCATCCGATCTCCGTCGATATACCTCCGACGGAGGATATCCCGCAGCTGCTCGTTCGGCACTGTCTGGATACTCTGCTCGACCGACTGGCGGAGCATCGTCATCCAACGGATATCCCGATTAATTTCGTTTTCAATTTCGGTAATGCGCTTCGCGGCGTTTCGATGCATATCGGTTCTCCTGCCGTTCGCCGGTATGGCCGGTATGTCCGTGCAAACCGGATTCACCCATGCCTCCCGTTCCTGCCAGCGTCTCCGTTCGGCAAGCGCCCGGTCAATTCTTGCCTCCAGTCGCCGGTATTCCAGCAGCACCGCTCTTTTTTCGTCGTTGGTCATCCTCGCATTTTCCTCCCTTCGCGCGCACTTTTTTGGCAATGTTCGTCCATTCGGCTTCTACCTTTTCCCATCGGCGCGGACACCACGCCCCCGGCCAGAGGCAATGCCCGTCGCGGCTGTTGGACCACGCGCAGTGAAGAACCGGACATCGTTTCGTAGATAGGCCTCCTTCACTTTTTCTCTTTTCATGTCCTGTGCGTTGATCATACGTCTTTTTCATAAAAATCTCCATTCCTTGTTGTTCCGAGCGTCCATACCCTGGTTTTTCTGCGGCTTATGTACCAAACCAATTTTTTCAGTTATTGCTATGAAAAATGGGGATGGGAAGCATCATGCCCCCTTCTTTCTCTTTTTCCCTCGTCGTCTATTATAGAACATATGTTTGTAAAAGTAAACTCTAATAAGTGAATTTTATCCAATATAGTAAAATTGATTATCCCGTTTGTCATTACGAGCAGACGCCCTTCAAAATTCGTCATCGAATTCTTTTATAGTGAAACGGCTTCACCGTGTTAGTCAGGAAAAAGCCAAGATTGCCCCACGTAAAAGGAAGCCCTCTCCGCAAGTGCCATCTTTCATGGGATGGACTGGTTAAAACCGGTTAAACGAATAAAAAATAACCGCCCAGGGGTACACTCCCTGCGCGGTCAATAATATAAAGCAAAGCGCACTGCCGGACGAATCGTCCGGCAGTGCGCTTTTGGTTACGGCTGGAGCTCGGTCCGCAGGCAGTCCTGCAGCTGCGACAGCGGGATTTCCAGTTCCACCGTACCCATCGAATGCGGGAACCACGTAAGCTCCCGCACCACAATCACGAGGCAAGTATCGGTGAGATAAAACGGCTGTCCGGACTCCACGCAGGGATCGGCGACAAGGAGCTGGGACGTAAGCCCCCGTTCCTCCAGCAGGCGGTTCACCTCGCTGTTAACCCGACGCATTCCGTTTTCGCTGTTGGAAAACAGCGCGGGCAGGGTCAACGTTTCTCCGCTGACGGTAAAGAACGTCAGGCCGGTTTTGGTATCCAGCCCATTCGCTCCACCGGCGTACAGATAATCGCTGAACAGCAGGCTGGCGATTCCGCCGCCGTTTCGCTTGACTTCATACGAAAACACACCCTCGGCTTTCCGTTGCTCCGACCGGTCGTCGGTCCGCATGGTCACCGCGGCGGCTTTCGCCCGTGCAAGCGCCTCCTTCTCCCATTCGGCCATCCGCGCATTCAGCCGCTTTCCGGCGGCCGCGTCGCCGATGCCGGTAAAACGCGGGTGGGTTCCGGTAAACTCGACGGCATCTGTCGTCACGTGCTGGCTGACCGGACTGATCGTGATTTCACCGACATTCAGAATCGGCGCCGTACTCACCATCAGCGCAGCCAACATGGATGAAAACGCGGTTTTCGTCCGCTGCTTCCCCCGGGTTCGGAAGAGCGGCGCTCCCGGGATTCGGGAGCGCCGGACCGTTCCGATCGGCCCACTTTCTCTCATAACCTTCTGCCCCCCCTTGCACGTTAAGCGCGGGACGCGTGCCGGCCTTTTCCGCTCTCTTTATGAAAGGAGGAGAATCTGTCCCTTTACACGTCCCGCTTTAGCATATGCCGCTTTTCGCCGCGGTGCGCCGGAAATTTCTCACGGCGGGATTTTACATTCTTTTAATTGACATGACGCGGAAAAAATGGGAAACTATAAAAAAGCTCGACGCAGAATTCTGCAATAACAGGAGAGGCAGGGAAAGCCGCATGGATCAAAAGCAACGGAAGCCGTCCTTCCCGCGTTCCCAAACCGCCCGTTTTACCAAAACGGAGAAAAGCTGGATCTTGTATGACTGGGCTAACTCGGTATACGCCACCAATATGATGGCCGCTATTTTCCCGATTTATTACGCCGGGGTCGCCGGCGACGCCGGGGACAAGTGGTGGGGCATCGGCGTATCCGCCGCCTCCCTCGTGGTCGCGGTCCTCGCGCCTCTGCTCGGCTCGATCGGAGATTCTCATGGAATGAAAAAACGGTTTTTCACCTTTTTCCTCCTGCTTGGCGTGGCCTTCACTGCGCTGACCGCCTTTGTGGCGGACTGGAAATGGATGCTGCTCGGCTATGTGCTTTCCCACATCGGCTTCTCCGGAGCCAATGTATTTTACGATTCCTTTTTAACCGACGTAACCGATGGAGACCGGATGGATAAGGTTTCCGCCTGGGGTTATGCCATGGGCTATCTCGGCGGGAGCACCATTCCTTTCGTGATCTCCATTGCGCTCCTGCTGCTCACCGGCTTCAGCGTCATGGCGGTCAAGGCGTCCATCCTCATTACCTGCGTATGGTGGGCGCTTTTCTCCCTTCCCTTTCTGAGAAACGTCCATCAGGTTCACGGGGTGGAAACGCCGCCCCTTCAGCTGGCGCGAGGCGCGCTCCGCAACCTGTGGGGCACCATGCGGAAAATCGGAAAAAACCGCGGGCTGCTGCTGTTCATGGTCGCCTATTTTTTCTATATCGACGGCGTGGGCACGGTAATTTCCCTTGCCACCAACTACGGCGCGACGCTGGGCCTGGGCTCCACCGGGATGATTATCGCCCTGCTGGTGACCCAACTGGTGGCGGTTCCCTGCTCCATCCTGTTCAGCCGGCTGGCGGAACGGGCCGGGGCGATCCGGATGATCACCGTCGCTATCGCGGTGTATTTCGGCATCTGCGGCGTCGGCTTCTTTATGGGGGTCAACGTGGAGCCGTACCAGCTGGAATACGCGAGTCTGATCCCCTCGGCGGATGAGGCCGTTCCTTCCGGGACATACAGCGCGGAAGACGATGTCAAAGCAATAAAGCTGGTGCTGGACGACCTGCGGGAGGATGGCAAAAACGCCCTCTCCGCCGCTGACCGTTCCGCCGCCTTCTATACGGTGGAGGAGGATGGAACGACCTCCGGGGTGATCGGGAACGCGCTTACCCGGATTCAGGACGCGTCTAATCCGCACTATGCCTTTACCTCGAACGAGGCGCGGGTCAGGGCCGCCGCCCTGGTGGAAGAGCTGCGTCCCACCCTGCTCGCCTTTGCCTCCGACACGGCAAAGCAGGCGGAATATACGAAGGCGCTGGCCCTGTCCTCCCTCCTCTTCTGGCTGATGGCGGTGCTGGTAGGCACGGTTCAGGGAGGGATTCAGGCCCTTTCCCGCTCCTATTTCGGGCGGCTGATCCCGGCGAAGCATTCCAACGAGTACTTCGGCTTTTTCGACATTTTCGGCAAATTCGCCGCCGTGATCGGCCCCTTCCTGTATTCCGCCTTCTACATGGCCACAGGGCGGGCGTCCATCGGGATCCTCAGCCTGATGCTTCTCTTCCTGATCGGCGGGCTGCTCCTGACAGTGGGCCGCCGCTCCATCCGAACGGCGGAGGAAAGCGCCGCAGCGGAACGCGTATCCGCCGCAGCGGAATAATCCCCCGTCAGAGAGTTTCCGCGTTTTACCGTATTATTGCAATAAGCGCCCCGGCGTCGGACAGGATTCCGTACGCCGGGGCGTTTTATTATCAAGGCTGGCGACGCCCGCCCGTCCTGCACGAAAATTTTCCTGCGCGGCCTGTCCCGCCGGTATGCAGCCGCTTTTTCCCTCATATTAAGTTAAGGAGACGCTGGCGCGTTCCGTTTCTCCTTTTCAGAAGCGGGAACTTTCAGCGGTTCCTAGCCGCCGGGAGGAACCGCACCGGCGGACATCGGGGAAAGGCGTGGTCGTTTTCATGTTTATCGTTATTGACCGAAAAAAGCTGCTCCGCGCCGCCGCAGGCCTGCTGGTCGCGGCGCTGTTTACGGTAAGCGGCCTTCTGGTATATACGCAGCTCACCGCCGATGCGGCGGAGGGACAAACCGCTGAAAGCGGTACGGACGCTGCCGAAAAAAAGTTTATTAAATGGGTGGATTTCAACGTCCCCTACGAAGCGCTGGACCGGGCCCTGAAGCTGGATGTGGAATCCCACGGCGCCGATACGCCGGTCAATTGGGTGGAGCTGCTCGCCTATGCCGCGGCGAAAAACGGCGGAAACTGGAAGGGCTTTAAGGTAAGCAAGCTGGATGAAACCGCCCAAAAATTGCAGGAGGGGACTCCCATTGAAGCGCTGACGAAGGATATGAAATACTACAGCTATTACCAAGAGGCCTATTCCGCCGTGCTCGGCGGGCTGGTCGGGGAATATGAGATCGAGGTGGCGGACGAAACGGCGGCCGGCGGCAAACGCTGGGAAAGCCGCTACGGATTGAAAGGCTTTTCCCCCATCGCTAAAAACTATCCCTACAACGATTTCGATGATTTCGGCAGCAGCCGGGATTACGGCTTCAAGCGCAAGCATCTCGGGCACGACCTCATGGGCGCGGTCGGCACCCCTGTAATCGCCGTGGAGGGCGGCACCGTGGAGGCGCTGGGCTGGAATCAATACGGCGGCTGGCGGATCGGCATCCGCAGCTTCGATAAGAAACGGTATTACTATTACGCCCACCTGCGAAAAAACTTCCCCTATAACAAAGAACTGAAGGAAGGATCGGTCGTCCAGCCGGGGGACGTCATCGGATACCTCGGACGAACCGGTTACAGCGCGACCGAAAACGTGAACAACATCACCCAGCCCCACCTGCATTTCGGCCTTCAGCTGATTTTCGACGAATCCCAGAAGGAAGGCAACAACGAAATCTGGGTGGACGTGTATGCGCTGGTCCGGCTGCTTTACCGCAACCGCTCAGAGGTCCTGAAGGAGGAAGAAACCAAGGAATACCACCGGATTTACGCCATACGCGACCCTGCCGTTCCGGAAAACGCTCCGCCGGTTGAAAGCGGGGCGGAGGAGACGGTGCATCCTCTTCCGGCTGATTCAGGGCCGTCATGCCCGTTTTTAACATGTCAAAAGGGGAGCAAATGCCGACTGGCGTTCGCTCCCCCTTAGTTTTGTCATATGAGCTATGCTTTTTGTCGGCCTTTCCCGCCGGTTCCGTCACCGTTTGGAGATAACCTCGCCCTGCCGTTTATAGATGCTTCCGGCCGGTACAAATCCACGAACCATGGACAAAGGATAAATCTGGCTGCCGGAACCGATCACCGAACCGGGATTCAGCACCGAGCCGCAGCCCACCTCAACGTTGTCCCCCAGGATCGCGCCGAATTTTTTCAGCCCGGTCATCACCCGCTCCCCATTGCAGGAAACCGTGACCAGCGTCTTGTCGCTCTTCACATTGGAGGTGATGGAGCCTGCGCCCATATGCGCCTTATACCCCAGAATGGAATCGCCGACATAATTGTAATGCGGCACCTGCACCTTCTCCGAGAGGATAACATTTTTCAGCTCGGTGGAATTTCCCACCACAGCGCCGTCGCCGACGACAGCGCTTCCGCGGATAAAGGCGCAGTGCCGGATTTCCGCCCCCGCGCCGATAATCACGCCGTCCCCGATAAAGGCGGACGGGGCGACCGACGCGGTTTTATGAATCCATACCCCGGGACGGGGGGAATCGTATTCCTCCGGCGGCAGGGTCGGGCCGAGCTTTTCGATAAACTCCCGGATTCCAGCCAGCGCCTCCCACGGGTACTCTGCCGACGCCAGCAGCGGCGCGGCAAGGGTATGGCCCGGCTCAAACAGCGCGGACGGCAGCAATACTTCGATCAATTCGCTCATAGGACAACGGTCCCCTTTCTATGCTGTTTGGGCGGCGTCCGCCCCGGCCCCCACAATGGCCGTCCTCTTCACTTTATCATGTTCCGGCGGACAGCACAAGGGGAAAGCCCGCGAATTTTTCGCGGAGGAAAACTCTTTACAGAGGACGCGCGTTTTTATGCGGCGGAATACGTCTTTTATGAAAAAAGAGATTGATTGTTTTATAACAATACCTGTGGTAAAATATTGTCAGCGCCGCAAGGCAGCGTCCGGCGGAAAATCCGGGCGGGCGGCGCTGCAGTACATTTCAATCGCGCCGCAGGAAAAGGCCGGCGGAGGCCCTGCCCGGCGGCGCCCGTTTATGGAGAGGTTGTAATACTATGACGGCTGCACTGGAGACGACCGGCCTGTCCGTCCGACACGTCAGCAAATCCTTTGGCGACAAAAAAGCAGTGGACGACTTGAGCTTCGCCATGACCGAGCCCGGTGTCTTCGGCCTGATCGGTACCAACGGCGCGGGAAAGACCACCACCATCCGGATGATCCTTGGGGTGACTGACCGGGACGAGGGCGAGATTACCTGGAACGGCGGTCCGCTGAACCGCCGCACCGTGCGCTTCGGCTATATGCCGGAGGAACGGGGAATTTATCCGAAAATCCGGGTGTTCGACCAGCTGGTATATTTCGGCCGGCTGCGGGGGATGCCCCGCCGGGCGGCGGCCGACGCGGCAGACCGCTGGCTGAAGCGTCTGGAAATGACTGAATACCGGAATATGCCGGCGGAAAAGCTTTCCAAGGGAAACCAGCAGAAAATCCAGCTGATCGCCACTATCCTCCACGACCCGGAACTGATCTTTCTGGACGAGCCGTTCAGCGGGCTGGATCCGATCAACGCCGACGTTTTCAAGAGCGTACTCGCCGAGCTGATCGAGGATGGGCGATATATCGTGATGTCCAGCCACCAGATGACTACGGTGGAAGAATACTGCCGCGATCTGGTGATCCTTACCCAGGGCCGTACCGTGCTGCAGGGGAACCTGCGGGAAATCAAGGCGGGCTACGGGCACACCAACCTGTCGGTAATCTGCGGGCGGGATGTGCTGCCCCTCGCGGAAAAGCATGGGCTGCGGCTTTTGGAAAGAACGGCGGAGGGATACGAATTCAAAATTGACGGGGACGAACCGGCCCACGCCTTCCTGTCCGATCTGGTGGCGGAGGGCGTATATCCCGACCGTTTCGAGATTCGCGAGCCCTCGCTGCATGAAATCTTTGTGGAGAAAGTGGGGGCGGCGCAATGAAAGACATCGGCATCGTATTTCTGTTTACCTTAAAGGATAACGTCCGCAAAAAAGCGTTTATCCTTACCACCGCTCTGGTTCTTATCCTGATCGTCGTCGCCTGCGCCATTCCCGCGCTCACGGGCGGCGGGGAGGACGACGCGGCCGCTCCCGGCGCAGTCGACGTCGATCCCTCTACCGTAGAGAAGACCTCCGCCTGTTACCTGATCGACGAGGGAAACCGCATTCCCAGCGCAAAGGAAGCGCTCGCCGCCGCTCTCCCCTCCGTGGAATTCCGGGACGGCGACGCCGCGTCGATCGACCGTTACCGGCAGGAGATCGAGGAAGATAAAAGTCTCAGCATGATCGAAATCGCCGCCGGGGAGGACGGTCTTCCTCACATCCGGCTGTATGCGGCGGACTTTATGAGCGGGCTGTCTTCTTCCGCGGTATCGGAGACTCTCCGCGCCGCTTACGTTTCGGGCGCGTTGTCCGAAGCGGGCGTGTCGGAGGATATCGCCCGTCTCGCGCTGTCCGACCTGCCGCTGGAGCCGGTAACGGTCGGTAAAATGGACCTTTCCGGCTATATGCTGGGGATCGTGCTGGTGGCGATCATGTTCTTTGCGGTCTATTATTACGGCTATGGGGTGGCGATGTCGGTCGCTTCCGAAAAAACCTCCCGTGTGATGGAAACGCTGGTCATCTCGGCCAAGCCCTCCCATATCCTGCTGGGGAAATGCCTGGCAATGGGCGTGCTGGGACTGCTGCAGCTTTCCCTTTTCCTAATTGTGGGGGCGACCTGCTTCCAGCTGATGGTGCCTGCGGACTTTACCATCGGCGGAATGCCGCTCGCCCTGTCCTCCTTCACGCTCAGCTCAGCGCTGCTCATTCTTGTGTACTTCCTTCTGGGCTACGCGCTGTACGCCATGATCAACTCGGTCTGCGGCGCGACCGTCAGCCGGACGGAGGACCTCAACTCCGCGATGATGCCGGCGGTGCTGGTCAGCCTGATCTCCTTCTACGCCGCGTATATGACGATGCTGATGCCGGATAGCGGGATGAAACGGATCATGACCTATATTCCCTTCACATCCCCGTTCATCATGCCCTTCCGGCTGCTGAATGAAACGGTCGCGGCGGGGGATATCCTGATCTCGATCCTTCTCCTTCTGGTCGGAATCGTGCTGGTGGCCGCCGTGTCGATCCGCCTCTATTCCGCCTCGGTGCTGCACTACGGCTCCCGCCTGAAGCTGAAGGATCTCTTCACGCTGAAGGCGTAACAGCGCGTCTCTGCACGAGCGAAAAGTCCGAAGCCCCTTTCACGGAGCTTCGGACTTTTTCATTACGATGAGCAGCATCCGGCAGAAGTCCACGGCCTTTTGTCCGCCGCATTCCCTTTCTTATAAGCAAACCTCCCTGGGCAGGAACAAATCATGCAATATAGGACTTGACAAATGCCGACAAATGCGGTATAATCGCTGTAAAGAAAAAAACTTTACAGATTAAACGGCGGCGGACGCAAAAGAGGGTTGACGCATGGCGAAAAATATGGAAATCTCGTTTCTGTTCGATTTTTACGGCGATATGCTGACCGATAAGCAGCGGGACATGGTGGAGCTGTATTACAACGACGACCTCTCCCTTTCCGAAATTGCCGAAAACGAAGGCATCACCCGCCAGGGCGTCCGGGATTCCATTAAGCGGGCGGAGTCCCAACTGCTGGAGATGGAAGACCGTCTCGGCCTGGCCCGCCGCTTCCGCGAAATGCAGGAAGGCTTTGAAGCCATCCGTCTCGCCGCCCGGGATATTCAGGAGCTGAACAGCCGGTACAGCTATTCCCGGGAGATCGACGACCGGGTGCGGACCATCCTCGAGCTGTCCGAAAAGCTGAACGCCGTCTGACCGGCGCAGCAGGCCCCGCTTTTCCCGGCGGCAGGCCGCAGCAACCGTTATTTTGTAATAAAGGAGATTTACCGTGGCTTTTGAAGGTCTTTCCGATAAGCTCTCCGCCGCCTTTAAACGGCTGCGCTCCAAGGGAAAGCTGTCCGAGTCGGACGTCAAAGAGGCGATGCGCGAGGTGCGCCTCGCGCTGCTGGAAGCCGACGTAAACTATAAGGTCGCCAAGGACTTTACCAAAACCGTCACCGAACGGGCCGTCGGCTCGCAGGTGATGGAAAGCCTCACCCCCGCGCAGATGGTCATCAAGATCGTCAACGAGGAGCTGACCGCTCTGATGGGCGGGGAAGCCGCGCGGCTGGCGACCACCAACCATCCGCCCTGCGTCGTGATGATGTGCGGCCTGCAAGGCGCGGGTAAAACCACCCATTCCGGCAAGCTGGGCCGGATGCTGAAATCTCAGGGTCATCGTCCCCTGCTGGTCGCCTGCGACGTTTACCGTCCCGCCGCGATCACGCAGCTGCAGGTGGTCGGGGAAAAGGCGGGCGTTCCCGTGTTTGAGATGGGGACGGCGAATCCCGTAGACATTGCGAAAAAAGCCATCGCCCACGCGAAGGACCACGGCAACGACTATGTTATCCTCGATACGGCCGGCCGGCTGCATATCGACGAGCAGCTGATGGACGAGCTGAAAAATATCAAGGCCTCTGTCTCCCCGCAGGAAATCCTGCTGGTGGTGGACGCAATGACCGGTCAGGACGCGGTAAACGCCGCCTCCGCCTTTGACGAGGCGCTGGGCATCACCGGCGTGATGCTGACCAAGCTGGACGGCGACACCCGCGGCGGCGCGGCCCTCTCCATCCGGGCGGTGACCGGCAAGCCAATCAAATTCGCCGGCATCGGCGAGAAGCTGGATGAGCTGGAGGTATTCCATCCCGAGCGGATGGCCTCCCGTATCCTCGGGATGGGGGACGTGCTCTCCCTGATCGAGAAGGCGGAGCAGCAGATCGACCGCAAGCAGGCCGAGGAGCTCGCCCGCAAGATGCAGGAAAACAAGTTCGACCTCAACGACATGCTGGACCAGTTCGCCCAGATCAAAAAAATGGGCAACATCAAAAGCATGCTGGGGATGCTTCCCGGGGTAGGCAAGCAGCTGCAGGACGTGGATATCGACGAGCGTCAGTTCGACCGGGTGGAGGCGATCATCCTTTCCATGACCCCGGCGGAACGGGAGAAGCCCGACATCATCAACCCCTCCCGCAAGCGGCGGATCGCGGCGGGCTGCGGGATGAAGGTGGAGGATGTCAACCGCCTGCTCAAGCAGTACGATACCATGCGCCAGATGATGAAGCAGATGCGGGGCATGGGCAAGGGTAAAAAAGGACTTCGAGGGATGCCCAAAATGCCCCCTATGCCGCCGATGGGCGGCGGCCGTCGCGGCTTCTGAACCGCCCGGCGCGATAACGGAATTCTGCCATAAGGTTCCCCTTACTGGTTGAAGATATTTTTATTGAGAATTGTTGGAGGTACAGACATGGCTGTCAAAATCAGACTGCGCCGGATGGGCGCGAAGAAAAACCCGTTTTATCGCATCGTGGTGGCGGATTCCCGCTATCCCCGCGATGGCCGTTTCATCGAGGAAATCGGCTACTACAACCCGCTGGTCGAGCCGGCGGAAATCAAGGTCGACGCCGAGAAGGCGCAGAAGTGGATCGCCAACGGCGCTCAGCCGACCGACACCGTAAAGGACCTGCTCAAGAGAGCGGGTATGTAATCCAAAGCGGAGATACAAATAAAGGACAGAGGGCTCCGGCGGACTCGTTCCCGCCGAGGACTCCTATCAGCAAAGAAGGGGGTTAATGCCATGAAAGAACTTTTGGTATCCATCGCAAAAGGTCTCGTTGAAGATCCCGACGCCGTCGTTGTGGAGCAGGACGAGCCTGCCGAGGACGGCACCATTGTGTTCCATCTACATGTTGCACCCGACGATATGGGACGCGTCATCGGCAAACAGGGCCGTATCGCCAAGGCGATACGCACGGTCATGCGCGCCGCCGCCACCCGTCAGGAAACCCGCGTATCGGTCGAGATCGACTGATCGGGGCTGAACAGCCCGGCGCGTTTTCCCCGTTGGGAAATCCCTCCGCGCGCGAACCATGCGCAGCAATCCCGGACGAGCAGTTCGTTCGGGATTGTTTATTGCCCATGGAAATCCCAACACAGCCGCTTTTGCGAAAAAAAGCAAAAAAAGGCCTTTTCTTTTCCCTCCTAAGCCGATATACTAAGCTGTTGAAAACGGCCGTCGCGCTGCGCCGCAGCGATATTGCCGTCCATTAGAAAGGATGAAAGCTCATGCAATACGAAGCGTTGGACATTACCGTCGATTACAGCCGCGCCGGCGTGGCCTGTAAGGGTCATCCCCGTCTGTATGCCTACCTGCGGGATCCCTCTCCGGAGATGTCTCCCCCGCCCCGCCCGGCCCTGGTGATCTGCCCCGGCGGCGGATATTTCGGTACCTCCGACCGAGAGGCGGAGCCGATCGCCCTGCGCTTTCTGTCCATGGGCTTCCAGTGCTTTGTCCTGCGATACACGGCGGTTGGGGAATCCAGCTTTCCCGGCTCCCTGCTGGAGCTCGCCGCGTCGGTCGCGCTGGTACGGGGCCGGGCGTCGGAATGGAATATCGACCCGAACCGGATCATTGTCATGGGCTTTTCGGCCGGCGGTCATCTGGCGGCCAGCCTGGGTGTGTTCTGGAACAAAGACTTTGTGAGCGATCCGCTTGGACTGAAAAACGAGGATATCCGGCCGAACGGGATGATCCTCGGCTATCCGGTTATCACGTCGGGCGAGTATGCCCACCGGGATTCCTTCGTCAATCTGCTCGGCGACCGGTATGAGGAAAACCTCGCGCTGGTTTCGCTGGAAAACCAGGTGTCGGCGGACACGCCGCCGACTTTCCTTTGGCATACCTGGGAGGACACCTGCGTCCCCGTAGAAAATTCCCTCCTTCTCGCCGGCGCTCTCCGCCGGAACGGCGTCCCGCTGGAAATGCACATCCTGCCGTGGGGCTGCCATGGGCTGGCCCTCGCCACAGAGGAAACCAATATCGCGGTGGACTCCTGCAAAAACTGGCCGGAATGGGCCGAACGCTGGATTCGGGATTTGTAAGGTTCCGCTAAGCGGATTGTATTTACATAAGGCGGCCTCCGGGTTTTGTGAAATCCGGAGGCCGCCTCTTTTTCCGTGTAGGCCCTGTTGCTTTTTGTCGATTATATGGTATAATTTTCCTATATCTAGATAAATCTGTATTTTATGGAGGAAAATACTATGCCTGGCAATAGTAATCTTCGTATGTCGCGGGCCGGAAAGACGGATGAATTCTATACGCAGCTTTCCACGATTGAAGATGAACTGCGCCACTACCGTTCCTATTTCAAGGACAAGATCGTATTCTGCAACGCGGACGACCCGGCCGTCGGCGAGGATGGTCAAGATCATTTTGGAGACGGCCTGGGCGGCTACACCAGCAATTTTTTTCGCTATTTCCAGTTGAATTTTTCACAGCTTGGCATTAAAAAGCTAATTACCACCCATTATGAGGCGAACAAGCCCAGCTACAAATTTGAGATTGTCAGCAACGACAGGGGCGAACAAATCCGGCTGCCGGATTATGTGAAAACGCCTTTGGAGGGAAACGGCGACTTTCGTTCCCCCGAATGCCTGGCTCTGCTCGAGGAATGCGATATCGTGGTCACGAACCCGCCTTTTTCCCTGATGAAGGAGTATCTGCCGTTGATGGTAAACAGCGGAAAGCTGTTCCTTGTATTGGGAAATATGAACCATATCACATTCAAGGAAATTTTTCACTACTTTAAAGACGAGAAAATGTGGCTCGGTTGCAACAGCGGCCACTTTTGGTTCCGTGTCCCGGATTATTACGAGGAAAAACAAACAGATTTCAAAATAGACGAACACGGTCAAAAATGGCGGCGCATGGGCAATATCTGCTGGTTTACCAACATGGATATTGAAAAACGGCACCAACCGCTGGATTTGTATATGCGCTACACACCGGAAAAGTACCCGGCTTATGAAACATATGATGCGATTGATTGCGAGCGGTACAGTGAAATTCCTGGGGATACAGATAAAATCCTAGGTGTTCCAATTACATATCTGGCCTATCACTGTCCGGAACAGTTTGAAATATTGGGAAAATTCGATGGCGGATCTATCACAAATGATCTTGATTTAGCAAAGCCTGTTGTGGATGGAAAATCCAGATATAAGAGAATCGCAATCCGAAATAGAAATTCCAAAAAGGCAGGTGAGGGCGCATGAACATCAACCGTATACAGGTAACTATCCGGGAACTGATTGACGGCTATGAGGAAAAAGGAGCCGACGGCGTCGAGGGCGTCGTAGCCTATGGCGGCGGACTGGACGTGCGCCCTGCTTATCAGCGGGAGTATATCTATCCCGCCAGGGACCGGGACGAGGTAATTCGTTCTGTCAAAAAGGGCTTTCCCCTCAACGTGATGTATTGGGCAAAAGCCGGAGATGGGCGATATGAGCTGATGGACGGCCAGCAGCGCACCATTTCCATCTGCCGCTACGCGGCGGCAAAGGAGGAGGCAAACCGCAAAAGCTATGAACAGTGCTATTCCGTCGATAACCTTTACTTCTTCAACCTGCAAGCCGATCAGAAGCGGAAAATCCTGGATTATGCGCTGGATGTTTACATCTGCGATGGAACGCCGTCCGAGGTGCTGGACTGGTTCAAAATCATCAACATTGCGGGCAAGGTATTGTCCCCGCAGGAACTGCGGAATACCTCTTATACCGGCCCCTGGCTGTCGGACGCAAAGCTGCATTTCTCCAAGCCCAACTGCGCCGCCTATCACATGGCAAAGGACTATATGAACGGTTCTCCGCTTCGCCAGGAATATCTGGAAACGGCAATCGAATGGATTTCCGCCCGAGATGGCCTGAACACCGTCGAGGAATATATGGCGCTTCATCAGCACGACGAAAACGCCAACCAAATCTGGATTTATTTCAAGCGCGTCGTCGAGTGGGTTCAGACCATCTTTCCCGTCAGACGCAAGGAAATGAAGGGCCTCGAATGGGGCCTGCTTTACAACGCGTTCAAAGATGCGGCGTTAGACCCCGACCGGCTGGAACGGGAAATAAAAGTCCTCATGATGGACGACGACGTAACCAACAAAAAGGGGATTTATGCTTATGTTTTAACCCGCGAGGAACGTCATTTGAATATCCGCGCCTTTACGGAAAAGCAGAAAAGGGAAGCCTACGAGCGACAAAACGGCGTCTGTCCGGACTGCAAACAGCCCTTTTCGTTCGAGGAAATGCAGGGCGACCATATTACGCCCTGGAGCAAAGGCGGGCATACGACTTCAGACAACTGCAAAATGCGCTGCGCCGACTGTAACCGCCGCAAAAGCGACATATAATCGGAATTTCCCCGTTATTTTTCCTCGTTTTGCGACGTATTGGCTTCCTTCTTCCCCCGCTTTTTCTCCCACTGGGCCTTCCAATACTCCCGCAGGTCGCGGGTGGCGGAGGTTTTTCCCCGCCGATCCATGTGCGGGAAGGCGCTGAGCATCCGGCGCTGGAGCGAACGGGTGCTGGCAATCGCGTCCGTCCGTTTCCGCTTCAGCTCGTCGGCCGCGTCGGCCAGCCGGCGGCGGAGGTCCTCCTCCGGGAGCGCTCGCCATTCCGCCATCCGGTCTCTCCGCTCGGCGGCGCGCCGTTCGCTGTGCAGGGCGTATTTCGCATACGCTTCCTCCAGCCTGCCGATCACCGCCTCCTTGGACGGAAGCTCGATGCTTTCCAGATGCTCGCGGATCAGCTCGGCCCACTTATCCAGCTGTTCCAGCTTGTTCCCGATGGCCCGCGCGACATGAACCGACACGGCGAGGTCGGCGAGGAACAGCGCCCCCAGCCCGCCCGCCAGCAAAGAGGGCAGCCAGCCCGCCGCCCCATACAACCAGGCGACCAGCCTTTCAAAAAACGGCTGCACCCAATAGATGAATACCGTTGCCAGCCCGCCCCATGCCAAGGAAATATGTAAACAGATCCGGCCGTTCAGGTTAAAGCGATGCTGGGAGTAATCCCACCACCGGGCGTGAAACAGCTTCTCCATCGCCCAGGAGGTGAAATACTCCACCGCTGAGGCGAGCGCCGCCCCGGCGAGAAACACCACCGGCAGGGCCAGGAAAAGAGTGTCTACCCCGTCCCGCACCGGGATCAAAAGAATCAGCATCAGCAGCACGCCGCAGCCGTAGATCGGACAGATCGGCCCGTTCAGGAAACCGCGGTTTACAAAATGCCGCTCGTTATAGGAACAGAGGACGGTTTCCATCACCCAGCCGCAGAAGCTGTAGATGAAAAAATACAGGATCATGTCCACCAACGGGTAGGGCATCGGTTCATCGACTCCTTTGCGCCGTCCGGCAGAGCTCCGGGCGGCGGTTTGCTTTTATATCCTGAATCCGGATCAGCGTCCGGCGGCCAGGGCAGCGGCCGGGGCGGCAGCCAGAGAAATAAAGGCCCCCATATTCCCCCGCCGTCCTCCGGTCGCCCGGTGGGACCAGAAAACGTCGGGGCGACAGCGGGTACACAGGTCAGTCACGGTGATATTGTCCGGGGACAGGCCGGCCGCCAGCAAAATCCGACGGTTGATCTCCCACAGATCGACATGATATTTTCCGTTTCCATCCTCCGACCAGCAACGGTGATCCGTCTCCTCCATGCCGGCGAATGTCTCGTATACCGGCGCGTCCACCTCAAAGCAGCAAAAACCGATGGAGGGACCGATTCCGGCGAGGATATCCTCCCGCCGGCAGCCGTAATCCCGGCGCATCCGTTCCACCGTCGCCGCACCGATCCGAGCGGCCGTCCCCTTCCAGCCGGCATGGGATGTCCCCACCACCCGGCGGATCGGGTCGAGGAAAAACAGGGGCACACAGTCGGCGTACTGGGTGCAGAGCGCCACATCCGGCTCGTCGGTCAGCAGGCCGTCGATATCGGCATACCCTTTCTCACGGGTCACGCCCCGTCCCCGGTCGGCCGCGGTCACATTCCGGATCGTGGTATGGTGCTCCTGCGCGGAAACCACGACATTTTTCGCCGCCACCCCGATCGCCCCGCAGAACCGTTCAAAATTTTCCCGGACCGCCGCCGGATCGTCTCCCCGGCTGTAGCTCAGGTTCATGCTTTCGCAATCCCCGCCGCTTACTCCCCCCAGCCGGGTAGAGAACCCATGACGGACAAAGGGAAACGCATCAAAGGAGGGGAAGGTATAATACGGGATATCGCCGAGAGGATCTTTTGTAATATGAAGCGCCAGCGTCCGGCTTTCCGGGAACGTCATGCAGCCATCGTCCTTTCCTTGGTTGTCGATTCGGTTCGGCTTTTCCGGTTATAGATTCTGTATCACCACATATCGCAGCACGCTCGCCACCCCCGAGAGGATAATCAGCAGCACCGGAGAGACCTTCCGCCAGAGCAGGAGAAAGGTAAGCACAGCAAGCAACAGGCCAAAAGCGCTGAACCGCACCGGAGCGCCGCCCAGCAGGTTGGGCAGCTCGGAGCCCGCCACGGTGAGAAAAAGCATATTCAGCGCGGTCGCCCCCACCATCCCGGCCACGGCGGGCCGGATGCCGGTCATCCCCGCCCTCACCAGCTTACTGTCCCGCACGGCAAAAAAGAACCGCGCCGCCAGCAGGGACAGGAGCAGACTGGGCAGGGTCACCCCGATCGTGGCCACCACCGCGCCCAAAACGCCGCCCGCCCGTGTCCCCGCAAAGGTGGCGGCGTTGATGGCGAGCGGGCCGGGCGTCATCTGGGATATAGCGACGATATCGGACACTTCGGCCGCCGTCATCCAGCCGGTCGCCGCCATCTCCTGCTGGATGAGGGGAAGCATCGCCATGCCCCCGCCGAAGGACAGCGCGCCGATTTTCAAAAACGTCCAGAAAAGCTGCCAGTACAGCATCAGGCGACTCTCCTTCCGGCCAGGGAGGAGACCGCGTGGACAACAAGCCCGAGCAGCAAACCAGCGAGGATCAGGAGCACCGCGTCCAAACGGGTCAGCAGGGCCGCCGCCAGCGCGCCGGCAAAAACCAGCGACGTCCAGGCGCACCGTATCCGCCGTTTCCGCCGGGAAAGCAACGTTTCCTCCTTCTGCTGGTGTTCGTCTCCGGCGGACGGCGGAGGAACGCTTTCCCCAATAGAATCCACCCCCACGATCGCCGCCCTTCCGAGCGAAACGGTCGCCCAGGCAAGCAGACCGCACACGCAGGCCTGAATTCCTTCCATCGCCGCTGCGACATAGGGGTTGGCGCGAAACCAGGTATAGCACGCGGCGATTACCGACATCACAAACAGAGGAGGCAGCGTCATCCCCAGCCCCGCGAGCAGCCCGCCCTTCACCCCGGCCGCACGGTAGCCCGCCATCACCGAGGCGTTCAGCCCGATCGGCCCGGGCAGGGACTGGGCGACAGCCAGCGCGTCGATCATCTCCTCCTCGTCGAGCCAGCGGCGCTTGCGGGCGTAACATTCGCTGATCAGGGAGATCATCGCATAACCGCCGCCGATAGTGACCAGCCCGATCTTCAGAGTCTCCCCAAAAATAGCCAGCAGCTTCCGCGTGTCCGTCCGTCTTGCCGGTGGGCCAGGCGTCGCGCCGTCCGCGTTCGGTTTATCCGGAGAGGGAACCTCCGCCCTATTCTCCCCCTCCGGCGGCTCAAAAGGGCCGACGGCTCCTCCCTTTTCGCTGTTTTTATTGTTTTTATCTTTCCCGTCCACCGCGGCGTCCCGGCAGGCCTGCGCCAGGCGGTCCACCACCGTGTCCCGGCCGAAACGCTCCAGGGTCAATGCCCGGATGCGGGCGGGGTCGTATTGCCCGATCGTATCCCGCATGGAGCGCATCGCCTGCGCCATGGCCTCGGGATCATCCACCGGCGTTAAAAGGCCAATTTCCTCGGTCACGATATCCAAGGGGCCGCCGCAGCGGGTGCTGATCACCGGCTTACCGCAGGCCGCCGCTTCGTTGAGCACACAGGAAAGGGTTTCCACCCGGGAGGAGCAGACGAAACAGTCGCAGCCATTCATATAATCCGCCGCCTGCTCCCGGGGAACCGCCCCAACCAGACGGCAGGAATCGGACAGGCCCAGCTCGTCAATCAACGTCTGCAGCGCGTCCTGCTGCCCTCCAACGCCGGCAATCTCCAGCACGGCGGGGCGGGAATCCCGGGATTCCCTCTCCCGCAGCCGGGCAAAGGCCCGGATCAGGGTGTCGTAGCCCTTGATCGGCCGAAGCTGTCCCATCGCACGGAATACAAACGGTGTTTCCGCCATATCCGATGCCGGAGCCTCGTCCCGCTTTGCGGCCTTCTCCGCCGGGGCGAATACCCGGCCGTCCACCGGATCGGGAATGATCCGGGTCTCCCCGGCCGGTTCCATAACCTCCTTCAGCGCGCCGCTCACGCAGGCGTTCACCCGCGCCGCCTTCATCACGGCGTGAAGGCGGCGAAGCGCCGGGCTGTCCGCCGGTTCGGTGAGAACATACGAGGAATGCTCCATAAAAAACAGCGGCAAATGATGCTTTCTGCAGAGGGCGATCGCCTCGTACCCGTGCAGGGAGGAACGCAGGTTGACCACGTCCGGCCGGCCCCATTCCTTTTCGATCCGGCGGTATAACGCTTCCAGCATCCTGGAACGCTGGAAGCAGCGTCCCCGTTCCCAGCGGGGGGTGAGGTTGGGACGGGTATAGGTATAGGTCAGCACCCCGTTCACCATCTCCCGGCGGACGCCGTTATGGCCGGGATGAAAATCGTTTCCCACGCTGACATGGGCGACCGCGACCTCAAAGCCGCGTTCAGCCAGCGCCTCCGCCTGCTCCTTATAAAAGGTGCCAAGCAGCGGTGCGCCCGGCGTCGGATACCAGGAAGGGATCATCAGGACTTTCAACGCGTATCCACCTCTCCTTCCGCCATACACGGCGGCAAAGCGGCGACAGCCGGATTTCCCGGCTGCGTCTTGGTTCATCCGGCGGCGTTTCCAAAAGGAACGGCAGCACCGTCTCTATTTCGTTATTATAGCCCCCTCTGCCGGGAAAGCGCAACCCTTGAAGCAAAAATGAACGGAATATTTCGGGGAGGAGCGCTCCCCCGCTGAAAAAAAGAAAAAACCGTTGCCTTTTCCGACCCTTTCCCTATATAATGAAAGCGCGGCAAACGCGGCGGGCGTGTGCCTTTTGAGCGCGTCCTATCCATCGACAAAGGAGGATTTCATCTTGCGATTGTTGTTTAAACAGCGGTTCTTTTCCTGGTTCGACAGCTACGACATCTACGACGAGAGCGGCAACACGGTTTTTACAGTGGAGGGAAAGCTCAGCTGGGGGCATACCCTGCATATCCTGGACCGGCAGGGCCGCCATGTCGGGACGGTTAAAGAGGTCGTCATGACCTTCCTGCCGAAATTTGAATTGTATGTGGGCGGTCAGTATGTCGGACGCATCGCCAAAGATTTCCGGCTTTTTCAGCCCTCCTATACCATCGACTTCAACGGATGGAGCATTTCCGGCGACATTTTGGAATGGGATTATACGATCCATGACATCGCCGGACGCCTTGTGGCCTCCGTGAGCAAGGAGCTGCTGCATTTCACCGACACCTACACCATCGACGTTGAGGACGCCAACGACGCCCTGTACGCGCTGATGGTCGTTCTGGCGATTGACGCTGAAAAATGTTCGAGGGGGTAGAATCTCCGGTAGAGTCTACAGAAAATCCTCCGGCAGAGTTCTCCGTCTTCTGACAGCAAAGCGGCCCGCAGAATACTCTGCGGACCGCTTTATTATGTCGTTGGGTCAGTCGTTGACTTTCTTGCCCTCCAGATAATTGTTCATCTGGTTCAGCATTCTCTGCACGTCGCTGGCTTTGACGGTATAGGCGTCGCCGCCTTCAAGCTGGCAGAGATAGATGCTCGCGCTCTGCTTATAGAACCGGGCAACGACCGGGCTGGACGATGTGTCGATCGGCTTAAGGGTGAACGTCACGTCCGGATCGCCGGAGGGCGTTTTGTCGGTGTCGCCGTACCGGTCTACCCGCATGAATATCTGATACAGAGTGCGGAAATCCCCGGTCGGATATACCGTACCGTCCACTGTGACCTTGAGCTTGTCGTCGTTCTCGGTTTCATCCGGGAAATGCTCCAGCTGGAAGGTTGTCTCCTTGCCATCGGCCGAAACGCTGATGGAGGCCACGTCGGTAATGTTGGCCATAAACAGGAATTTGCCCAGCATATCCCCGTATTGAACCTCCGCCCAGCCCACGGAGGAAGGATTGATGGTATACACCGCGTCGTAATCGTCGACCAGGGCGTAATAATTGCCGTCTTCGTCCTTTCCGCCAAGCCGGATGGTGTGGGTGGTCTTATTGTAATACACCGTGGAGGTGTTTCCGTCGTCATCGGTACTGGAGGTTTGGATTGCCAGCGTCAGCTCTCCGACCGAATAGGGGTCGTCCAGGCCATAGGTCTTCCGCTCCTCCTCGGTGGGATGCGCCTTGACCGCCTTCACCGCACTCAGTGTGGTGGCGCTGCTGAAGGTGGACTGCACGCTCTCACTCGGATCGACCCCATACACCTTCGGTGACGAAGTGACATAGGTAAACGTCGACAAACCGGCGGGATCCCCCTCCTCATATACCCGGAAGGAGAAGGGCTTCGCCGCGCGAACCGTTCCGCTCAGGTTCATGCCGTACACCATCGCCTGTCCGTTCTCGTCGTCCTCCCGCGTTGCGGGCGCGGTGATCAGCGAGGTGCCGATATAGTCCTCCGGATTCTTCAGGAGTACCGTGCTCAGCCCGCTTCCAGCGATATAAATCGCCTCGTCGGTGCTGACCCGCACATAATACCCATCCTTCACCGGATTCTCATTTCCCAGTTCGACGGTAGCGGTCGTCCCATCGGCATAGGTGATTTCCGCCGTCGCCTGCGGGTCATCCAGGCCGTAATCAGCCGCGTTTTCGGCATTGTCCGCCACCTTCCGGCTGGCGGTCATAGTGGCGAGGTTGCTGGTCAGGGTGCTGAGAGCCGAGGTGTTCACCGGCAGGTCCTCAAACCCTTCTACCAGCAACTGTCCCTCCTCATCCGGCGAGATGGTATAGGCGAGCTCCCCCCGGCGGATAACGACCTTAGACACCGGATCACTGACGGTTTTTCCGTCCGCGTCGGTCGACTTGTCGAGCATGGTGATCGTGGAGGAACTGGCGGTTGTGGAAGACTCCTCCCCCTCCTTCTCCGGAAGAAGGAAGAGCAGCCCCAGCAGAAGGCCGATCAGGGCCAACACCGCCACCCCTGCGATAATCAGGGTACGAACCTGCTTGCTCATAGACGTCTCCTCCTGAGGAAGACCACCAGACAAACAATCAACAGCGCCAGCGGAATCGCAATCACGAACACGACCAGGAAAATATACGCCTGGCTGGTATTAAACTCCAGCTTGGTTCGCTCCAGCGGTTTGTTGGAAATCTGGACGGAGGACTCATTGTGGGTCACACCGTTGGCAAGGCCCAGCAGCAACTCCTCGTTATAGACCGTAGACATTTCGGTAACGCTACTCATGAACATCTGATTGCTTCCGAACACGAGAACGTTGGTCTCGATCTTGTTGTTGTCGCTGTCGTAGTCCCATTTCACAGCCATCGCGGCGCCGGAGATCGGGTACTCGTCCGCGTCAAACGCCTCGGGCGTAGCCGCCTCTTCCCCCTCGCCGGTTTCGGAAAGCGCTTCTTCCATTTTGATCAGTTTGGCGCTTTCCGGGAAGGTGACCAGCGGAACGTTAAACAGGGAGTTCTGGTTATTGTTCTCCTTATTGGTCAGAATCTGGCGGGTAACGGGCATTAATACGCGCTGTCCGGAAATATCGCCGGTATAGTCGCTCGAACCAACGTCGCCGTAGACATGATACGGGTTCATATAATAAACCCGGCTGCTGCTGGTCTCCTGAATCAGATGATCGGTAACCTCCAGCCCGTACTCTATATTCAGGAAATCGTACAGAGTGGGGCAGGATGCCTGATAATTGACAACCACCATCAGCTGGCGGCCCAGCTTACCGTCGTTGTCCAGCCAGTCGCGCAGCCGTTCGATCTCCGAATCGCTGTAATCCTTGGTCGGGGCGGCGATGATCGCCATCACGGCATCCTCGCTGAATTCCTCCGAACCGGTGATGTCCAGCTCGGTAAGAGAATAATTGTTGATCTCCAGAATGGACTGAATACCGGCAATCGTGTTGGAATCCTCGCTGTGGCCTGTCAGCAGCAGCACCTCGGGCGTCACATCGCTGGTCACCATGGCCAGGCGGGAGGCCATCACCTGCTCCACCTTGGACTCATAATCGCTGACCTGGCCGGTATAGTAATACATGCTGTCATCGGCCGTGTACATGTCGTTGAAATTGGTCTTCTGGTGCCGGGTTTCGCCGCAGAAGAGCATCACGTCGTAATAGGTGGGGCTATATTTCTCGTACTTCTTGGCGGCCGTCGGATCGCCGTAGATATCCACATAGGTCGTCTTAATCTTTCCGCCGGACAGGGATTCGTACTGCCGGGTCAGCTCATAGAACTGCTTGAGCAGATCGTTGAGCGCGTCGCTCGACAGGTTCGGGTTCTTGATGTCGGATTCCTCGGCAAACACCACGATCTCGACGTCCTTATCGACCGCTTTGACCACTTCCTTGCTTTCGTCGGTCAAAGTAAACAGCTTATCGGAGGTCAGGTCGATATTCAGCGGGAAACGGTCGGAAAGGATATTCGCCACGATGTTGATCAGCACGATTACGACCACGACCACAACCGTCAGCGCGGTCGCCATGCCTCCGTAGCGCAACTTACGGGTATCCCTGTGGATCTTTTCCTTTTTTCTTTTCTTCTTTCCGTCTTTTCCGCTTTGCCCGTCTTCGCTGTCCGTTTCATCGGATTCTTCTTCCTCCGAGAACAGCTCTTCAGAGGATTCCTCCCCGGTCTCAGCGGCAGTCTCTTCGGCGGCAACGGCCTCTTCATTTTCGGTTGCCAGCTCCGCAGCAGCCTCGTCCGCCGGGACGGTATTTTCCTCTGCCGGAAGGGATTCGCTGGGATTCAGCCCCTCGCGCTCCGGCGTGTTGTCGTTTTTCAAGCTCATGCTCCTTTCCTGCTTTTAAGGAAGTATAATTGCTGCCGGGGCCGGATCAGCTCCATCTCTTGCTGTCCAGCACGCGAACCGTCAGGAACAGGAACAACGCCTGCATGCTCAGGAAGAAGATCACGTTCGCGTAGTCCAGAATCCCGGTGGTGAATTCCGAATATTTCTGAGAAACCGACAGGAAATCGATCACCGTCTTTACGGCCGTGATATTGGAGAAGATGCTGGAGAGGGTATCCATCATAATCAGGATCACCGAAACGCCGAGGGTACAGATCGCGGCGATCAGCTGGCTCTCGGTCAGGCTGGAAATCAGCAGGCCGATCGAAATGACCACGCCGCCCACCATCAGCAGGCCGAGGAAGTTGCCGAACACCACACTCCACGACGGCGTCACTTGGAAGGCGATTACCACCGCAAACACCAGCGTAATCAGGAGGGAAACAGCAAACATCAGCAGCGCGGCGAAAAATTTTCCAAATACGATTCCGGTCAGGCTGACCGGGGAGGTCAGCAGCGCCTGGTCGGTGCGCTGCCGCTTTTCATCGCTGAACAGCCGCATGGTCAGGATCGGCAGCACCAGCATGACAATGGTGAACAGGTTGCCGAACACATAGGACAGATCGCTGCTGCCGGAATAAATATTGAAGGCAAAGAAGAAATAGCCGGACGCGCAGGCAATCACCGCCAGCACGACATAGCCAACCGGAGAGGTGAAAAAGGATTTAAATTCCCTTTTGAATATGGCACCCATCAGGCGCGGCCCCCTTTCTTGCTTTTTCGCAGAGTAGGAAGATTTTCACGGGTCAGGGAAACGAACACGTCCTCCAGCGTCATTTCCATGGAGCGCATCCCCATGATCGCCCAGTTCCGGGCCGCCAGGCGGGTGGATATCTCGCGGCGCACATCCTCCCCTTCCTTCGGGGTGACCGCGAATTCAAACACGCCGGGCTCCTTTTCGCCGAGGGAGGCCACATGCTCCACGCCGGGCACACGGGTGAGAAGAGCGTATGCGTCCTCCTCGCCGCCGGCGACCCGCAGCAGCAGACGGCGGTCGCTGGAGTACCGTTTGGTCAGCTCCGCGGCGGTGTCGTCCGCTACAAGCTGGCCCTGGTTGATGATGATGATCCGGTCGCAGACCGCCTCGATCTCCTGCAAAATGTGGGAGGAGAGGATGACGGTATGATGCTTTCCAAGGTTTTTAATCAGGGTGCGGATTTCGATGATCTGGTTCGGGTCGAGGCCGACGGTCGGCTCGTCCAGAATCAGCACCGGCGGATTGCCGATCAGCGCCTGCGCGACGCCGACCCGCTGCCGGTAGCCCTTGGACAGGTTTTTGATCAGCCGTCCGTACACGCCGTCGATCTTCACCAGGCGGCAAATCTCCGCGATATGGGTCTGCCGGGACAGCTTGCATTTTTTCAGGTCGTACATGAAGTCCAGATATTCCCGCACGGTCATATCCAGATACAGCGGCGGCTGTTCCGGCAGGTAGCCGATGCTCGCCTTCGCCTGATTGGGATTTTCCAGGATATCGAAGCCGTTGATCTTTGCCGAACCGCCGCTGGCCGACAAATAGCCGGTCAGTATGTTCATGGTGGTGGATTTTCCCGCGCCGTTCGGCCCTAGGAAGCCGACGACCTCGCCCTCATCCACCGTGAAGCTGATATTGTTCACAGCCAGATGGCTGCCATATCGCTTCGTCAGGTTTTGTACCTCGATCATGGATAGCGTTCCCTCCTGAGTTTTCATAGTCGCGGACCCGGGCCGCCGGGACCCGGATTCCGTTTTACCCACACTACCTTTTATTTTAGCGGGACGGGTCTGCCGAATTGTAAACAGTCTTTAAAGCTTGTGTGTGCATCGTGTGATTTTTAGGCAAACCCTTCAGTTTTTCTTAACTTGACTATTATATCATCGTGTGCAGCGCTTTGCAATCACGAGTTTTTCCAGCAAAGCCGGTGGAAATCCCGGCGCAGGCGCGTTATAATAAATCCGGCAAGGCCGGATTTATCCGCCCGGTATTCCCTTATTGTAATAGAATAAACCGGCGTGGGAAAACCACCTTCTTTTCTGTCCCGCCAAGGCGGCAAAGCCGAACCGCCGGAGCTTCTATTGCTTCCAACAAGAACGGAGAAGAGCGTAACAGCGTAAAAAATACGAGCAAAAATACGATTTTTCACGAAGAAATGGAGATTCTTATGCGTCTGCTTCATCTTGCCGACCTGCATCTGGGAAAAAGCCTGCTGGAGGCTCCCCTGCTGGAGGATCAGCGGTATATTCTGAACCAAATCACCGCGCTGGCGGTGGAAAACAGCGTCGATGCGGTCCTGATCGCCGGCGACGTCTACGACCGCTCCATCCCGCCCGCCGAGGCGGTGGAGCTGCTGGACGAATTTCTGAGCGGCCTGAGCGAGCGGGGAATCGCCGTGCTGGCGGTATCAGGAAATCATGATTCGCCCGAACGGCTGGATTTCGGCAGCCGCCTCTTCGCCAGCCGGGGAGTACATATCGCCGGCCGGTACGACGGCGCGGTGCGTCCCGTCACGCTGGAGGACGAATACGGCCCGGTCCGGGTTTATCTTCTTCCCTTCCTCCGCCCGGCGGTGGTGAATGCCCGTCTGGGCTGCGCTGCCTCCAATACCGACGAGGCGGTACGGGCCGCGCTGGCCGGCCTGCCCGAACGGCCGGAGGAACGCAGCGTGCTGATCGCCCATCAGTTCGTCTGCGCGGGCGGGCAGGACCCGGAGCTCTGCGAATCCGATACGGTCTCGGTCGGCGGGAGCGACCGGGTGGACGTTTCCTGGTTCGACGGGTTTGATTACGTCGCCCTCGGCCATCTCCACCGCGCTCAGCGGATCGGACGGGATACGGTGCGGTACGCCGGCTCCCCCCTGAAATACTCCCTGTCCGAAACCCGCCATGTCAAAAGCGCGCCGCTGGTGACGCTGGGCCGGAAGGGCGATGTCACGACGACGCTTCTCCCCCTCGTTCCCCGACGGGAGCTGCGGAAGCTCCGCGGGCGGCTGGACGAGCTGCTCGCCGCCGGGCGGGAGAAGGCCGCCGATCCGGAAAACGACGACTATATCCACGCCGTCCTGACCGACGAAGCGCTTGATCCGGCTGAACGGCTCCGTACCGTGTACCCGAACCTTCTGCATGTGGAGCTTCAGCCCCCTGAACGCACGATAAGGGAGGAACCGTCCGCCGATCCTCTCGCCCATAAATCGGAGTCGGAGCTGTTTGAGGAATTCTTCGCCCAGGTAAACGGCGTTCCTCTCTCCGACGAGCAGCGGATCATGCTGGACGAGGTGATCCGCACGGTCCGCGATAAAGAAGAGGGCGGCGCCTGACCGCTTTTTCCACCCATATAGAAAGGACGACAGCCTATGAAGCCGCTGGTACTGACCATGAGCGCTTTCGGTCCCTACGCCGGGATATGCACGGTGGATTTCACCAGGCTGGGCGGACGGGGGCTTTTTCTCATCACCGGAGACACCGGCGCGGGGAAAACCACCATTTTTGACGGCATTTCCTACGCGCTGTTCGGGGAAACCAGCGGCAGCAGCCGGGGCGGGGAGGGGCTGCGGAGCGATTTTGCCGCCCCGGTGACGGAAACCTATGTCTCCCTGACCTTTGAGCACCGGGGAGAGTGGTACGCTGTGCGCCGCAGCCCGGAATATTCCCGTCCTAAGCTGCGGGGGGAGGGGCTGACCCGGCAGCCCGCGTCAGCGGAGCTGACCTACCCGGATGGCCGGGTGGCCGCCAAAGTCGGGGAGGTCACCCGCTGCGTCGAAGAGCTGCTCCGGCTGAATTACCGGCAGTTCAAGCAGATCGGCATGCTCGCACAGGGGGAATTCCTCCGCCTGCTGCTGGCGGGGAGCGACGAACGGGCGGACATCTTCCGCCGGATTTTCGACACCGGGACCTACCGCCGCATCCAGCAGGAGCTGGCCGCCCGAGCAAAGGAACGGAGCGGGGAACTGGCCGCCGCCCGTACTCACCTGCTGGACAACTGCCGCCGTATCCGTGTGAAAGATATCCCTGCGGACGACGAACCGGGCGCAGCGGCCGCCCTGTCCGACGCACTGGACCGGCTGGGAAGCGACGGGGCGTTCGGCGTCCCCGCTGTGCGGGAGGCGCTGGAGGAACAGAACCGGCGGGACGCCGTGCGGCTGAAAGCGCTGGCCGACGCGCAGGCAGCGCAGGACGGGGAGCGGCAGCGGCTGACCCTCCGGCTGGCGGCGGCCGAGGAAGCGGCCCGGAAACGGACGGAGCTGGAAGCCCTCCGCGCCCGGGCGGCGGAGATGGCGCAGGCCGCCGAACGCCTCCGCGTACTGGAACAAGAGCTAGCCCGGACGGAAAAGGCGCAGGGACTGGCGGCGGAACGCGCCCTCCTGCAGAGCGCCCGGCGCCAAGCCGCCGAAGCGGAGGAGGAAGCCGAGCGGCTTGCTCTTCAACAGAAGGAATGGGAAAAGGAACAGGACGCCGCTGAAGCCGTGTGGCGGGAGCTGGCGGAAGCCGAGCCGCAGCGGCGGGCGCTGGAGCGGGAACGGGACGCGTTGGCCTACCGGCTCCCCCAGTTCGCCCGGCTGGCCGAGCAGACGGCGAAAGCGAAAGCGCTGGAAAAAGCCCATACAGAGACCGCCGAACAGCTGGCCGGGCAGGAACGCGCCGCCGCCGAGCGGGATGTCCGTCTGCGGCGGGGAGAGGAGGAGGCCCGGGCGCTGGAGGGCGCGCAGGCGGAAGCCGACCGGCTCACCGACCGGCTGGACGCGCTCAGCCGGCGGCGGCTGGCTCTGGAAGCCCTCGCGGCGCTGGCCGGGGACGGCGAAAGGGCCGGGCAGGCGCTCGAATCGGCGGAGGCGGATTTTGCCCGCGCCGCCGACGCCTACGCCGCCGCCAAACAGGAATACGACCGGGCGGAAGCCCGCTTCTTCCACGCGCAGGCCGGTCTTCTCGCCGTCCGGCTTGTCTCCGGCGAGCCCTGCCCTGTCTGCGGCGGACGGGAGCATCCTTCCCCCGCTCCTCTGCCGGACGCCGCCCCCACTGAAGCAGAGCTGGAGGCGCTCAAGGCCGCGCGGGACGGAGAAAACGCCCGCTGCATTGCGGCGGGAAACGCGCTGGAAAAGCGCCGAGCCGAGCGGGACGCGCTCCGGGCGGAGCTCAACCGCCGGGCGAAGGAGCTTTCCCTGCCGTCCGGCGAGCCGGACGCCCTTGGAGAAGCGGCGCGGGCAGAGAGCCGGGCCGTGCAGGGAGAAGAGGAAGCGCTCCGGGCCGCGCAGGACGAGGCGCGGACAAAGGCGGAACGCCGCCGGGTATTGACCGAGCAGCTTGCCGTCCTCCGGGAAGAGCGGGACGGCGCTCTCCTTGCCCGGGATGGACTGCGGGAGGAAGCCGGGCGGCTGACCGCCGCCCTTGCCGCCGCCCGGGCCGAGGAAAAGGCGCTCGCTGACGCCCTGCCTGAAGGCGGGCTCTCCCCCGCCGAAGCCAAAACGCGGCTGGAGGCCATGAACACCCGGCTGGACACGCTGAACGCCGAAAAGGAAAACGCACGCGTCCGGCGGGAACAGGCTCTCCGGCAAGCGGAAACAGGGACAAGCCTGTGGGATCGGGCCGCGAAGACCGCTGCGGAAGCGGCGGAAACCGCACGCCGTTTGTCCGGGGAGTTTGCGGAACACTGCGCCGCTCTCGGCTTTGCCGGAGAAGAGGCGGTCGCCGCCCTGCTGGACGAGCCGAACCGGGCGGCGGCCCGACGGGAGGAGCGGGACCGGCTGACGGAGACCCGGCGCGTCTGGACAGAAGCAATCCGGCGGCTGGAAATGGAAACCGCCGGGGACGCGGCCGATCCCGCCGCCGCAAAAGAAGCGCTCGCCTCCTGCGAGCTGGCCGCCGCCGCGACGCGGGAGGAAACGGCGGCCCTTCGCTCCCGGCTGGACGGGAACCGCCGAATCGCCGGCGAGCTCGCGGAAAAGCTCGCGGAAAGCGACGGGCTGGAAAAGGAGCTGCTCAGCCTGCGCTCCCTTTCCGACACGGCAAACGGGACGCTGAAGGGAAAAAAGAAGCTCCAGCTGGAAATGTATGTGCAGGCTGCGTATTTCGACAGCGTCCTGCGGGAGGCGAACAAGCGGCTGCACGGGATGACCCAC
>CAUGOD010000028.1 GCA_959601025.1 uncultured Oscillospiraceae bacterium | reverse complement strand
GGTCTTTTTCCTCCCGCAATATTAAGCAACCTGCGGGGCCGGGCCTAACCGCCGCGCCCCTTCTTGGTTTCGCCCGGTTAGCGTCCCCTTCCATAAAAGGGAACGACGATCCGCTTCGTCTCCCGCTTCATCCGGCGTTCTCCTGTCGTTACTGGTGTTGAAAATAGAAAACGGCGAGCTGGGTACGATCCCGCAGACCGAGCTTTTCCAGCACGGCGCTGAGGTAATTGCGTACGGTTCCCTCGCTGAGATACAGCGTCTCCGCAATCTCCCGATTGCTCATTCCCTGCGCTACCAACGTAATCAGCTCCTGTTCCTTCCGGCTGATCCCGTGGGCGGAATAGTCAAAACCTCCGCCGCGATGCAGCAGATCGGGCAGCTTGCCGACGATCTCGTCCCCAAAAACGCTCTGACCCAGGAAAACCGCCCGCAGGGCGGGGACGATACACTCGAATTTCTGCTTGAGGATGTAGCCCTTCGCCCCGATCCGCAGGGCTCGGACAATGTATTCGTCATCCAGAAAGGTAGTCAGATACAGAATGCGGGCGTCCGGCTGGGCCGCGAGGATGCGTTCACCGGCCTCCAGCCCGGACATCCCGCCCATCCGGATATCCATCAGCAGCACATCGGGGCGTTTTTCGTCCGCCAGACGGACCGCCTCTTCCCCGCTGTTTCCCACGCCGGTAACCGTAATGTCCCCGGCCGCTTCCAAAATGACTTTCAGCGATTCGCAGACCAGACGGTCATCGTCCGCCAATACCACGTTCATGCGTGCCCCTCTCCTTTCCGCCCGGAGAAGTCCGGCTGTTCCCGCCGCCTTTTCGGCAGGGAGACAAACAGGCGAAACCCCTCCGAACCGTCCGTGTGAAACCGCCCGCCGAGCGCCTCCGCCCGGTCGGCTATATTCCGAAGGCCGATGCCTCCTCCCGCTATAGCGGCACAGCCCCTCCCGTTGTCCTGCACAATTAGCTGATACAGCGCGGGATGCTCCCGGACGGTGACGGTCGCTCTGGTGGCCCCGGAATGGCGGGCCACATTGGACAACGCCTCCTTCACGATAGCCAGAACCGCATACCGGGTTTCCGCGTCCATCGCCCCCTCCGCCTCATACTCCAGCGTAACAGGGCAATAGGCAAAGGCTTCCGTCACGGCGCGGAGCTGCAGCGGCAGGTCGATGGAATCGTCATGCAGGTCGTGTACGCTTCGGCGAATACTGTCCATCGCGCCGGTCAGGGTATCCCGCAGCCCGGCGAGTCCGGAAGCCGTCGTCTCGTCCCGATTGACCGCCATCAGCGCCCCCACCTGCAGAATGGAACGGGAAAGCATGTGCCCCACATTGTCGTGAATCTCCCGCGCGATACGATTGCGTTCACCCAGTGTGGCGAGCCGAATCTCGTAATCCTGTTTTTCCATCAGCCCGCGGTTTTTCTCCTCCAGCCGCAGCGCCGCTTCCCGACTCTCATCCCTCGAACGGAGCAGATCCGCCCGCATTTCGGTCAGGGATCGAGTCCGCTGCCGAAGCAGGAGGGACAGACCGAGGGACAGCGCCAGCATCCCCGTATATACCGGCGGAAAGGCTTCCGCCGCAGCGATCAGAGGCGGAAAGACAAGGAGCCCGAACAGCCGGGGACGGAGAAGGAACACGTCGTAAAACGCCAGCGGCAGGAAAGCGCACAAAGGGGGAACGCACAGGCAGGCCACGGCGTATCCGCCGCCCAGAAGCAGGGACGCGTCTCGCCGGTTCAGTCCGCCGGTCAGCGCGCTGATCGTGATTCCTGCCAGCAGCGCCGCCACCGACAGCGGCGTAATTGGCTGAAGTCCCACCAGAACGCATCCGCAGAGCAGCAGCGCCAGCTTATCCAGAATGGCCGCCATACGCTTTTTCTCCTTTCCCGCCGGACAATGCGGCTTTTCCTTTGCTGCTATCATAGCATCTCCCAGCGGCGGGGACAAGCGTCCGTCGCCAAATTGGTGATAAATGTCATGCGATTTTCTGATGAACGGCACTGTCCTTTCGCCCCGTGAAATGGTAGTATGGCTATAGTGGAAAAAGGCTGGCGCGGGCATTTCCCGCTCCGACAGCGCCGGCCTCGGCCGGCGTCACGACAGGAGGAACGCATATGGTAGTCCGTGTAAAGAATCTGGTCAAGCGCTATGGCGACCTGCTCGCGCTCGACCATCTGAACCTGGAAATCGAGGAGGGCGAGGTCTTCGGCCTTCTTGGCCCTAACGGCTCGGGGAAAACCACCGCGATTAACTGCATTTTATCCCTGCTGAAATACGACAAGGGAACGATCGAGGTATTCGGCCGTCCCATGTCCCCCACCGCGTACGAAATCAAACGGGATATCGGGGTGGTGATGCAGAATGTCGCCGTGTTCAATGAATTGACGGTGCAGGAAAATATCCGGTATTTCTGCGGCCTTTACGTTCCGGATAAAGAAACCTGCCGTCAGCTGACCGAAGAAGCCATTGCTTTCGTCGGGCTGGAGGATTTCCGGCGTTTTTATCCCAAGAAGCTTTCCGGCGGCCTTCTCCGTCGGCTGAACATCGCCTGCGGCATCGCCCACAAGCCCCGGCTGATTATTATGGACGAGCCGACCGTCGCCGTCGATCCCCAAAGCCGGAACAACATCCTCGAAGGCATCCTCAACCTGAACCGGCAGGGAGCCACCGTAATCTATACCTCCCATTACATGGAGGAGGTGGAGCAAATCTGCTCCCGCATCGCGATTATGGATAAGGGAAAGACCCTTGCCATCGGCACCAAAGAGGAGCTCAAGGCTATGATCCGTGCCGGGGAAACCCTGACGGTGGAGCTGTATTCGCTGGATGACGAGCAGCTGAACGCGGTGCGCGCCCTCCCCCATGTGACCGAAGCTGTATACAACGACAATCGTCTTACTGTCCACTGCAGCGGCGGAAAACACAACCTGATCCGTCTGCTGGATTTCCTGCGGTCGGCTGACCTGTCCTTCGGCCGGGTGTATTCCGAGCCTCCCACCCTCAACGACGTGTTCCTCGAAATCACCGGCAAGCAGCTGCGGGATTGAGCCTTCCGGGCTCTCCCGGCCGTTTCCGCCGCGGGAAACGGCCGGGCCTTTGAATTGGCCGCGGCGGAAGAGAGGTTGCTGCTTTTATGTTTATCCGTTTATATATCGGCCGGCTGAAATGCCTGCTGGGCGACCGGCTACTGGTGTTCTGGACCATGCTGTTCCCGCTGGCCCTTGCCACCCTGTTCCATTTCGGCTTTGGAAACATGCTTTCCGGTGCGGAGAGCTTTTCCCCCGTCCCAGTCGCCGTGGTGGAAAACGACGCATACCGGGAAAACGACGCCTTCCGGCAGGCGCTGGACGCGGCGGCGTCCGGGGACTCTCCTCTGCTGGCGCTGACCGTTACCGATGCGGATACCGCCGAGAACCTGCTGAAAAAGGGCGAGGTGGACGGCGTAATCCTCCCGGCGGAAAAGATTAGCCTGACCGTGAAGGAATCCGGCCTGAATCAAAACCTGGTGAAAACCTTTCTCGATGAATACGCACAGACCGAGCAGGCGGTAATGGATATCCTGGCCCGTAACCCCGCCGCAGCGCAGGAGGGGCTTTTCGACCGTCTGACCGGGCAGGCTTCCGCCACCCGGGAAATCACCCTGAGCGGCGCGGCACCGAATACCATGCTCCAGTATTTTTACGCGCTGATCGCCATGGCCTGCCTTTTCGGCGGCTTCTGGGGGATGCGGAACACCACCGACCTTCAAGCCGATTTATCGGCGGTGGGCGCGCGGCGGAGCATCGCCCCCACCCATAAGCTCACGGCCATTCTCAGCGACGAATGCGCCGCCCTGACCGTCCATTTTGCGGGAATGCTGGTGCTGCTGGCCTATCTGGTCTTTGTACTGCGGGTGGATTTTGGCCGGCAGATCGGCTATGTGCTGCTGACCTGTCTGGTCGGGGCGACGGTCGGCGTATCCCTCGGCACCCTGATCGGCACCCTGTTTCAAAAGAAGGAAGGGCTGAAAACTGCTTTCCTGCTCTCCCTGACGCTGACCATGTCCTTCCTGGCGGGGCTGATGTTCGTCAATATGAAGGATATCGTCGCCCATTACGTGCCGGTTCTGAGCTATCTGAATCCGGCGGCCCTGATTTCCGATGCGTTTTATTGCCTGTATATTTATGAATCCCATACCCGCTTTTTCCTGAATATCGGCCTGCTGGTCGGTTTCTCCCTTCTCTTCGGGCTGATCAGCTTCTTCGCGGTAAGGAGGCAGCGCTATGTCCATCTTTAACGTGTTTCTCCGGGTTCTCCGGAAATGCCTGCCTTCTCTGTGCACCTTCCTCGGCGTGTTCCTGGGGATCACCATCCTGATCGCCAAAACCTCTTCCCCGATGAAGGCGGTGGATTTCCGGGCCTCAGACACTCCCATCGCAGTCATTAACCGGGACGGTCCCTCGGAACTGGCGGACGGGCTGACCGCTTATCTTGGAGAAAACGGTGTTCTGATCGACCTGCCGGACGATGCGGAACGGCTTCAGGATGAGCTTTTCTATCGCAACGTACAGTACATCGCGTTCCTTCCGGCGGGTTTCGCCGACGACTTCGCCGCGGGAACCCTTCCGGTCATTGAAACCGTAACGGTTCCGGATTCCGTCTCCGCCCGATACGTCGGCATGCTGGTAGATAAGTACATGAATACCGCGGCCCTGTACCGCGATTTCAGCGGGCTGGACGACACAGCGCGGTATCAGGCGATGGCGGCGTCCCTTGCCGCCGATACGCCGGTTATCGTCCGTTCCTTTCAGCAGGAGAGCGCCAACAGCAGTCTGGCCGGGATCTATTTTCTTTACCTGTCGTATGCCTTTCTTGGCGTGGTCCCGCTTGGCATCAGCACCATTCTGATGGTGTTCAACCAATCCGACCTGCGCCGCCGCCAGCAGTGTTCCCCCATGCGATCGGGGAGACGGAACCTCCAGCTTTCCCTTGGCTGCGCGGCATTCGCAGTGGTGTGCTGGCTGATTATCCTGGCGTGCAGCCCGATCGTCGCCGGAGTAAGCGCGGCGTTCACCCGCACCTTCCTCCTTTACGCCCTGAATTCCCTGTGCTTCCTTACCGTTTGTATCGCGATTGGTTTTCTGGCGGGCGGACTGCTGAACAGCTACAATGTACAAAGCGCGGTGTTCAACATCCTGTCCCTCGGAATGTGCTTCCTCTGCGGGGTGTTTGTTCCGCAGTCCGCAATGAGCCCCGCCGTGCTGCGTGTCTCCGCCTTCCTGCCCGCCTATTGGTATGTGAAAGCGGTCAACGACATCGCCGTTCTGCCTGATTTCCAGTTCGGCGCTCTCTCGCCGGTTTTCCTCAGTATGCTGATCCAGCTTGGCTTTACGACAGCGCTTTTTTCCGTCGCCTTCTTCATCGGCCGCCAGCGCCGCACTGGAAGCGCTTAGCCGCGCAGAAAACGTAATCCTATCTGTGAAAACGGCAGGGCTCTGGCCCTGCCGTTTTCCTGTGCGATCGACCTTCCGCCAGCCCTGAGGGACCGCTCCGGTTGATGATCGCCGCAGAATCGGCCAAGCCCCTCCTTTTTGCGGGACAGGCAGAATCCTTCGTTCCGCCGCATAAGATAGAAAATGAATACTGCCGCCGCACTCTGTCCGGCGAGCAGCCGCTTCCGTTCGCAGGCGGTCTCACCCGCCGCGCACGGGTGCGGTAAGAAAATGGAGGTTCCCCTTATGCTGCTAGAACTGCTGAACTCCCTGTCCCACATTTTCTACATGGCGCTCCATGTGGTGAACTCCGGCTCGTTTCCCCGCCCCCTTCCAGCAGCGGAGGAACGGCGTTGTCTGGAAGCCTATCGCCAGAACGGCGACCTGGACGCCCGCAATCGGCTGATAGAGCATAATCTGCGGCTGGTCGCCCATATCATCAAAAAATATTACAGCTCGGTCCGGGACCAGGACGACCTGATCTCCATCGGCACCATCGGTCTGATCAAGGCGGTAGGAACCTTCGACTACACCAAAGGCACCCGTCTCGCCACCTATGCTTCCCGCTGTATTGAAAATGAAATCCTCATGCATTTCCGGGCCGGGAAAAAAACGGCGCAGGACGTATCCTTTTCCGAGCCGATTGACACCGATAAGGATGGGCACCCTCTTACTCTCAGCGATGTGATCGCAGAGGACGACACCATCATCGAGGACCTCGATCTAAAAATCAATGCGGAAAAGCTGTACCGCTATATGGGGGAGGTTCTCGACGACCGAGAGCGGGAAATCGTCGAGCTGCGGTACGGACTGATCGGCGAACCCCTTACTCAGCGGGAGGTCGCCTCCAGACTGAATATTTCCCGTTCGTACGTCAGCCGGATCGAAAAAAAGGCGCTGGAAAAGCTCAAAAAGCGGTTTGACCTGGGAGAACGGGCCCGGCTTCCAATCAAACGGAAGCCATAGCAGAAACTGCCGGATATACGTCCAGCCCCCGGCGTTCCTCCTGATCGAAGGAAAACGCCGGGGGCTTTTCCGATTGCGGACGAAACAGACGGCGGCGGAGCTCTTAAAGCTGCGGCAGAAGCGCGTCCCTCAGCCCGTCAAAATCCAGGAAATCGCCGACAAACTGTTTTTTCAGCAGCTCCAACGGGATAAATTCGTTATATTTATTCTCGATTTGAATCTTGTCCGGCAGCGGCAGCCCGGACAAATCCGGCTCGGAATAGACGATCTCCCGAATGGTACGCTCAATATACTCCTCCGCGTGCGGCGTATCCGCAGGGAAGGCGATTTCCAAATACACGCAAGTGCGGAACAGAATCCGGCTTTTCACCCCCCTCTGAAGCAGCAGGAAATGCAGGGTAAAAAGCTGCCTTGTCCCGATCCAGGGAAATACCGCGTATTTGTTTTCCGAAAGCCTGGTGACCAGATTGGTCAGAATGCCGGAATTCGCCGCCAACCTCCGCATTTCCTCCAGTCGTTCGCAGCAGGATTCGCTGAGATAGGGATACGTGCCGCGGCTGGACAGAACCTCCTTCATTTTCTGCACCAGTACCGTATGCAGGTCGGCGGTAAAATCCACATTCCAGTCCACTGTGGAGATTCCCGGAACCAGCTTTACAAAAATCACCTTTGTTTTTGGGTTGACCTCCACCGTCTCCCAGGTTCGTCCGGCCAAAGCAAAGCGAGTCTCCGGCGGATAAATTTTGTCCACCGTCCCGATCGCGCGGTTCTCGTCCTTAACCAGGTAATACTCGGGCGCCTCGAAGACCGCATAAAAGTGATAATTATTGACGACTTTTTCCCCGACCCGGCCGATGATCAGTTCCCCCTCCTCCGTCTGCTGGAGATGTCCGATCGTTAGCAAATGCTGAAGAAGCAGGGCGTAGTCCTCTCTGGAAATATGCTGAAAGCAGGAAAGGCTCAGGATATCGTTCGCCAGCCGGCCGGCCGATACCCCGCCAGCGGATAACAGATAGCTCATCGTCTGATGGTACAGGAGTGAATAGGGATACCGGCCCGGCGTCAAAGGTTCAACCCATTTATATCGTGTATAGAGCTCAATAATGGCGATGGTGCGCAGAAAGCTCCAGTTCATGGGGCCCAGCGTATCCGCGGCGGTCGCATGAACGTCGTCCACCAGGGTAAACAGAATCTGCGGTATCTGTCCCCGCCGCCCGCAGCGTCCCAGCCGCTGGGCAAAGCTGGACACGGTTGCCGGCGTCCCGATCTGAACCACCTGGTCCAGCGAGCCGATATCAATGCCGAGCTCCAGCGTCACCGTCGCTCCAGTGACGATCTTGTCCTCCGAAACCTTCATTTCTTCCTCCGTCTGCTCTCTCAGAACGGACGAAATATTCCCATGATGGACTCGGTACACATCCGGCGTCCGGTTTTTGAGGGCGATCTGCCGCAGATTGGCCAGAACGAACTCCGTTTCCTCCCGGGAGTTGGTAAAGACGATCGTTTTTTTATCCAGCGTCATTCGGTAGAGGTATTCGAAATGCTCCCTTTCCCCGTTATCCAGCGCGGAAGAATCGGAATTTCCCCCATTATTCCCGGTTTTTTCAAATCGTTCGACCAGAAGCCGGATTTTCTGCCGTCCCGCGTCGCCGGACGGAGCCGCGCAGCGGCGGGACGTACCGGCGTTCAGCCATGCCTTCGCCGTTTCCTTATCGCCCAGAGTGGCCGACAGACCGATCCGCCGCGGCATACGGCCGGCCAGCCGCTGCAGCCGCTCCAGCAGACAGAGGACCTGTACGCCGCGAACGTCGCGCATGAAATAATGCACCTCGTCGATGATAATGAAGCGCAGGTCGCTGAACAGCGTGCAACAGGCTCCCCGCTTGCGGATCACGAGCGATTCCAGGGATTCGGGCGTGATCTGAAGAATCCCCTGCGGGTTTTTCAAAAGCCGGTTCTTTTCCGCGGCCGACGCGTCGCCATGCCATTTGCACACCGGGAGATTCGATTCGAGCAGCAGATAATCCAGCCGCTTAAACTGGTCGTTGATCAGCGCCTTTAGCGGACTGATGTATAAAACGCCCACCGAACGCGAAGGATTATGATACAGCTCCGTCAGGACGGGCAGGAACGCCGCCTCGGTTTTGCCCGAAGCGGTCCCGGACGACAAGAGCAGATTGTCGTCGGTATCGAAAACGACCTGGCAGGCGGCGGTCTGGATATCCCGCAGTTCGGTCCATTTGTTTGCGTAAATATAATCCTGTATGTAGGGCGCCAATCGGCTGAACATATCCGTCATAAAGCAAACTCCGTAAACATGTCCTCTTCCTCCGTTCCGAAGGAGAGGAACCGGTCGTCTCCTAAAATCTCATCCACACCGCTCTCCGGATTCTGGAGCAGGATATTCAGAAGCTCGATAAAATCCCGGATAATCTCCCGGGGAGTAATATGCGTGTCCGCGCCTACCCGGTTGTACTCCGCGTTCAGAAAGCGAAGCAGATCGTCGTTGGTAACCGCAGGGGTATAGCCGAAAAGCTGTCCGTGCATCTGCGTCAGCTTTTCGATCAGCACATACATTTCATCGCTGGTGAGCATATCCAGCCGGATGATGGGAGACAGTATGTCCCTGGCGGTTTCGGTGGAAAAACGTCCCTCCGAAAGCCGGGAACGAAGCGCCTCATAGCTGAACACCCCTTTGTATTTGTCCTCGATGCACTGCGGCGTCCCGCCGAGAAGGAAGCCGATATGCCGGGCTTTTCCCTGCAGCACGTCGTTGTACATGGTCAGAATCTTCTCATAATTGCTCTGCCGGGTAACCGACTGGGGGATTTTAAAAATATTCACCAGCTCGTCGATGATGACCAGCATTCCGCGGTATCCCGCGTATACCATAAACGAGGCGAACAGCTTCAGAAAATCGTACCAGTTATCGTCGGTAACGATAAAGTGGAGGTTCAGGTCATTTTTCGCTTCGGTTTTCGTGCCATACTCGCCCCGAAACCACTTGATTACGTTAGATTTTGTCGCGTCGTCCCCCTGGTTGTCGGCTTGATAATACCGCAGGACGGCCTTGGCGAACTCAAAGCCGTTGACCATGCCCTCCAAGCTTCCGACCACCGCGTGAATCTTTTTTTCTACCAACCGATCAAACCCGGGGGCGTCGTCCCGCAGACCGGGATTTTCGTCGGCGACCGCTGTTTTGATACCCGAAATCCACCGTTCCAGGATCAGGGGCAGGGCGCCGCCGTCCGGCTTTGTCTTGGTGGACATGTTTTGCATCAGCTCTTTATAGGTTGCCAGGCCCTGCCCTTTGGAGCCGACGAAGCGTCGTTCGGGGGACAAATCGGCGTCCACCACCACAAAGCCCCGCTCGGTGGCGTAGTTACGGATGGTCTGGAGAAGAAAGCTTTTCCCGCTGCCGTATTTGCCGACGATAAAGCGAAACGCCGCGCCGCCGTCCGCAATGATCTCGACGTCGTGCAGCAATGCGTCGATCTCCCGATCCCGGCCGACGGCGATATATTCTAACCCCACCCGCGGCACCACCCCGCCCTTCAGAGCGTTAATAATGGTGCTCGTAATCCGTTTAGGCGGGTTATTCGCACGGGAGGTATTCATCGTATTCAACGCACATCACCCTTTCCAGCTCTTCTTGGTATTCCTCATACACGGTTACGCCGTCCGTCAGTTCAATAATGTTGTCCCCCACTGCGTCGAGCGCTTTCTGGTTGACGACGTCCACCAGGACCTCCAGCATCGCTCCTCCCGTCCGGGCCGCCGCGCGGAGTTCTCCAATGGGAGCGCCTTTCAGCGCCAGACAGACAGCCGCCGTCTCCGCAGGAGTCAGCAGACGGGCCAGCCGCTTCCAGTCGTCGTCGGTTTCGTCCGGCGACGGGCACGCGCTTTCCTTCGGTGGGGACGTCCTCTCCGCGGGAAAATGCTCTTGCGAGAGGAGCCGCTCCGCCAGGACAATCCGCTCTTTTGAGCGGATTGTCTCCTTTGGAACGGAATGAGCCCAGAGCGGCTCTGAAGCCGGTTTCTCCGGCATAATCGACCCATTTCCCGCCGCTTCTTCTTCCGCCTTACTGTCCTGCTCGTCGGCAAGGAGCTTTTCCTGCGTCTGGAGCGCGCTCTCCCTTATTTCTTCTAACCGCCGTGCATCCACCGTTATCTCCCGGCGGTTGGATAGCCGGTAATAGTCCCGTATTTTCGTATCGACGCGAATGAAAAATTCCTCCAGGTCGGGAAAAACGCCGGTCAGACCGACGGAATCGATTCTATCCCGGTCGGCGCGTATTGCATACGGAAAGCCAGTCGCCTTTCGGTAAAACTGTTCGATCCGTTTCAGGACATACCCGATCAGACGGCGGCCGTTCTCTCGCGCGGTACGCTTCCCGAAAAAGCGCCAGCACCCATTTTCATACCGGTAAATCTCCTCTCCGGACAGCCGAACCGTCAGCCCTTCGGGAATCCGGACGGCCGAGGAAGCGTAAAGTGCCTTGGGAAAAGGCTGCCACAGGTCGCCGCTGCGGCCGCTGAAAATCAGGCTGTCGAAATCCGCGCCGCGCTCGTCCGCGCATTGGACCAGCTCCCGGATTACGAAATCGAAACAGCCGCGAACCGTTTTCTCCGTCTCTCCGGAATAAAAAACAGAGCGGGAAAATTTATACGCGGATATCGGAAGATACCGATCGTAATAGCCGCCGGCTTCGGCGACCGGATAGAACTCCTGCAAAATCGGATTCTCCCGCACCAGCGTGTCAAAAGAAAACGAAAAGGAAAACGCGTTGGTAATATAGTAATCCCGAACCCAGACGCTCATATATTTGTCCAGTATCCCCCTTGTCCTTTTCGTCTCTCTGCTTCCCTGCTTTTCTTCGCTTCCCCCGTCCTTCTCAAAGCGACGATAGGCCTCCCAGAAGAAAAGCAACCGGCGTAGCCCATCCTCGCTGTCCGCAGCGCCTACCTGATTGATCAACTCATAAAGATACAAAAAAACATAGGAATAGGACGTTTTGAGCACTTCGCCCCGCCGCACCCTGCTCCGCCAGGTGAAATAGGTGCGGAGCTGCTCGTCGCTCAGAGATTGGTAGGTGGGATAATACATGGAAAACACGGCGTTTCCCCGGTAGTCGTCCTCGAAGTCCTCCATGAACTTTGCCTGTCTATAAAATATAGCGGCTTGAAGCTGCTCGTAGGAATAGCGGGAATAGCCGACCAAATGCGCCAGCCGCCGCATTTCCGCAAAATACCGGTGCCTTTCCTCCGCCGCCGGATCAGCGGGCGCGGCGGGATTTGGGAGAACAGCGTGCTGTGCGGCGGAAACGACCGACGCGGAAGGGATAATCTGCGCGGAAGAGACGGCCGCTTGTCCGGGCGGCTCGGCTTCGCCGGATTCGATATAAATTTCTGCAAAACGCGGCTCTTCAAAGGACAAGGTGTCTTTCTCCTTCGGCATCTCCCATCCTCCTGTACGGAAAATCCTCCTGTTCAGCGCTAAAAAGAATTATGTTCATAATAGCGTCCTCCTTGCTAAAACGCAAGGGAAACGCGGCGATTTCCAAAAAGGAAAAACAGCGTTTCCTACTCTCATTCATCGTTGACAAACCGCTCCTTTCCGGGTATGCTTAACGATAGACGGCGAAGTTGCGAATACTCTCAAGAGTAAACGATTAACTTTGGAAATCCAACCTTCGCAGAGAAAGGAATGGTCATAACAATGAAACTGCGAGCGCCGGCGGTTCCACTGATCACGGTGGACCCCTATTTCAGCGTGTGGTCCATGGCAGACCGGCTGACGGACGACGAACCCCGTCACTGGACAGGGAAGCCGAACACCATCGAGGGCACGGCGGTGATCGACGGAACGCCCTACGCCTTTCTTGGCCGGCCGGAAGGATTGCCGGCCATGGTCCAAACCGATCGGACGATCGACGCGCTGACCACTGCCTGCGCCTTCGAGGCGGCGGGCGTGCGTCTGACCGCCGAATTCACCACCCCCCTGCTCCCGCAGGATCTGGAGCTGCTTTCCCGTCCCCTTACCTATCTCTCTCTCAAGGCCGTCTCTCTGGACGGAGCCTCCCATATCGTCGAACTGCGGGTGCGGGCCTCCGAGGAGCTTTGCCTGAACGAAAGGGGACAGATGCCGGTAGTCACCGCCGCGGTCGACGCCGCGCCGGACGTTCATACCATGCGGATGGGAAGCGAAGGCCAGCCAGTGCTGGCGGTTTCCGGGGACGACGTACGGATCGACTGGGGCTATTTTTACCTTTCTGTCAAAGGGCCGGAAGCATCCGTCACGGCGGAGACGGCGGAAACAACGGAGACCATGACCTTTCTCTCCGCCCGTGCGGTATTGAATACGGCGGTGGAGGAGGAAGCCCTGTTCGCCTTCTCATATGACGACGGGATGTCCCTGATCTATTTCGGAAAGCAGCGGCCCGCTTACTGGAAACGGGACGGGCAGACGATGGAGCAGGTGATCGCGGCGGCGTATGAGGAATACGAGGCTCTGCGGGAAAGCTGCCGCCTTTTCGCGGAACAGCTCACGGCGGACGCGACCCGCGCGGGCGGGGAAAAATACGCCGAACTGCTCTCTCTCGCCTGGCGGCAGGTGCTGGGCGCGCACAAGCTCTCGGTGGACGAAAACGGCGAAGTGCTGTATATCTCCAAGGAATGCTTCAGCAATGGCTGCGCGGCGACGGTAGACGTCAGCTATCCCTCCATCCCGCTGTTCCTGCTGTATAATCCGGAGCTGGTCAAGGGGATGGCGCGGCCGATCTTCCGGTATCTGGAGGAGGGGACGTGGCCCTACGACTATGCGCCGCACGACGCGGGACAGTATCCCCACCTGAACGGACAATGGTATTCCTACGGCACCGACCCCACCTACCAAATGCCGGTGGAGGAATGCGGGAACATGATTCTGATGCTGGCTGCGGTCAGCGCGGCGGAGGGAAACAGCGATTTCGCCAACCGCCATATGCCGCTGCTCCGGCAATGGGCGGAGTATCTGATCGGGCACGGTACCGATCCGGAAAACCAGCTGTGTACCGACGATTTCGCGGGACATCTGGCCCACAACTGCAACCTGTCCCTGAAGGCGATCATGGCGATCGGCGCCTTTTCCATTTTCTGCATCCAGAACGGCGACGCCGACGGGGCGGAGCGGTACCGGGCCATTGCCCAGAATATGGCGGCGCAATGGATCGGAATGGCGGACAACGGAGACGGCAGCTTCCGGCTCGCGTTCGATCAGCCGGGCACGTTCAGCATGAAATACAACATGGTCTGGGACAAGGTGCTCGGTCTGAATCTTTTCCCGCGGTATGTGATGTGCTCAGAATTCGGAAGCTACCGCCGTCGGATGCAGAAATATGGCCTGCCGCTGGACAGCCGGAAGGATTACACCAAGTCCGACTGGCTGCTCTGGGTGGGGACGATGGCCCCCAGCCGGGAGGAATTCGAGGAATTTATCGAACCGTTGTGGGCGGCGTACCACGCGTCTCCCTCCCGGGTGCCGATGACCGACTGGTATTCCACCGTCACCTCCCTCCAGATCGGCTTCCAGAACCGCACTGTGCAGGGCGGCCTGTTTATGAAGTTGCTGGACGATGCGGGTGTATGCCGTTTTTTCCGCTGAAGCCATGAAATTCACCGCTGCACCGCAGGCAAGCGCCGGCATGGAACCCGGCCGGGCAGCGCTATGGAACGATCAGACATCCAAAAAAGGGAAATGCCGGAGGAAGAGGGTTTGCGCCGGCAAGCGGAAAGCTTGTCTTCCCGCTTCCCTGCACGTAAAACAATCCTCCTGTAGGCGGCTCCCCTCGCAAAAAGCTTGCTTTTTGCGAGGGGAGCTTTCTTCTGGGAAAAATGGGGGGCGGTACGCCGGTTTTTCCCGACAGCCTGAAAGCGGTGGAAATCGTCTTTTTTTCGTCATGAAGCACTCCTGTTTCGCATAAACTGTGGCAAAGAAGCCGAAAGGCGCGAGAACACAAGGAGGGGGAATGCCGTATGCCCGGCGACGTATGGAACCTGACCACAGAAAATTTCGATGAGCTGGCCGTCCGTTCCGATTTGCCGGTACTGGTCGCATTCGGCGCACAGCGATGCACCGAGTGCCGCCGGCTGGATGCGGCGGTGGATGCGCTCGCCGTCCGGTACCGGGGAACCGTGCGCTTTGCACGGGTGGATGTGGAACGGAACCCCAAGCTTACCGCCCTTCTGGGAGCGGGCGGACTGCCGTCCGTGCTGCTGCTGGAAAAGGGACGGGTATACGCCCGTGCGGGCGGCGCGCTGCCTCTCGCGCATTACGAGCGTCTGCTCGACCGCCTGCTGGCCGGCAAGCCGGCGGGGACAGCGGGATAACGCGGCGACTTGTTTGACGGACGGTGCAGTGGAACTTCTCCCTTTTTCCGTCATCGCCGTCCGTTGACAAACGTCTGCCATAGCCTTTGAATCCCTTCAAAAACACTCGAATATCCCTCTCCAAGCACTCCCATTGCGGTTCGGTAACGGCAGGGGAATCGGGAGAGGGCTTTTGTCTGTCTGTTGCCTCCCCCCTCTTTCCACCCTTTTCCTCCTGCCTCCCCGGTCTCTTCTTTGTATCTTGTACGAAAAGCCGGTTCCCGCCGTCGTCATACCCGACAAATCGCCAAAGTCGTTTTTTATTCTTTAAAAAACGAAAAACCGGAGGAAATCCATGCTATACTAAAGAACAGCTACAGGGGAACCCTTCCTGCGGCACAACAAAAATCGGCCGCGCTGTTTCCGCCGGAACAGGCTCGCCCCTTTGCTGCCCGGCGGAGAAACGAGGCTCTATGGCAACCCTTTTCGACCACATTTCCCTTTCCCCTGAACTGCTCCGTGCGATTGGGGACATGCATTACACCGAAGCCACCGATATCCAGGCCGGGGCGATTCCCCGGATTCTGGAAGGCCGGGATGTGATCGGCCGCTCCAGTACCGGCACCGGCAAAACCGCCGCCTTCGGCATTCCGGTGGTGGAACTGACCGACGGCGGATGCAGGGAGGCGCAGGCGCTGGTTCTTTCCCCAACCCGGGAACTGGCGATGCAGATCGCCGGCGAAATGCGCAAATACGCCAAATACAAGCCCGGTATCGGTATCGCTGCCGTCTACGGCGGGCAGTCGATGGAGCTCCAGATTCGGCAGCTCCGCACCGCCAACATCGTGATCGGTACTCCCGGACGGATCATGGATCATATGCGCCGCCGCACTCTGCGGCTGGACACGCTGCGCCTGGTGGTGCTGGACGAAGCGGACGAAATGCTCAACATGGGCTTTTATGAGGATATCCAGACCATCCTGCGGGAAACCCCGGAGAACCGCCAGACCGTCCTGTTTTCCGCCACCATGCCTCCCGCCATCCTGAAGATCACCGCCGAATTCCAGCGGGAGCCTGAAATCATCGCGGTGGATAAGGGACAGCGCACCCTCGACGCCATCACCCAATACTTCTATTCGGTACCGGCTGCGCGGAAGATGGATGCGCTGAATCTCCTGCTCCAGCGGTATTCCCCGGCCCGCTCGGTGGTGTTCTGCAATACCAAGAAGATGGTGGACGAGCTGACAGCCTACCTGACGGACCACGGCTTCAAGGCGGTCGGCCTGCACGGGGATATGAAACAGATGATGCGCACCCGCGTCATGCAGGATTTCAAGACCGGCCGTACCCGCATCCTGGTTGCCACCGACGTGGCGGCCCGCGGCATCGACGTAGAGGATGTGGATGCGGTATTCAATTACGATATTCCGCAGGAATTTGAGTATTACATCCACCGGATCGGGCGAACCGGCCGGGCGGGAAAGACCGGCGTATCCTATACCCTCGCCTGCAACCGGATGCAGATCCGCCGGGTGAAGGAGATCGAAGCCTTTGTGAATTCCCCCATCATCGAGCAGCCTATCCCCTCGGTGGAGGAAATTCTGGTCCGCCGGCAGGATACGCTGATCGCCAAAGCCGAGGCGGCCATTGCGGAAGGCGTCGGAGACGGCTGGAAAGGGGCGGTGGACGCGTTGGCCGAGAAAGGCTATGATCCGCGGGACATCGCCTGCGCCCTGTTCGGCATGGCGGCAAGCAGGGAAAAGAAGCTGGCGCCCGCCATCCGCCCAGCTCCTGCCCGCATGGAGGGACGAGGTGATGCGCACGGCGATGCGCGCGGCGGTATGCGCGGCGGTGCACGCGGCGATGGACGGGACGAGCGGCGCCCAGGCGCCGGACGGGTCTACGTACGTCTCAATCTCGGCCGGAACGGGAAAGTGACCCCGAGCGCGGTGGTCGCCGCTCTGGCGGACGCCAGCGGCCTTTCCTCCGCCGTGATCGGAAAAATTGATATTCGGGCGGAGGAAACCTTTGTGGATATGACGGCGGAAAACGCCCGCAGAACGGCGGAAGCGATGGCGAACGGAAAGCTATGCGGACGGCCGGTCACGGCGTCGGTGGTTTCCAGCAAACCACTTCCTCCGGGGGGAAACCGGGGAGGGCGGCCTCCCTATAGCCGTACCCGGAAGCCAGGCGGCCCTTATGCCGGATAAACAGGCACGGCTGCAAAACGTGTGCGTTAAGCGCCCTGCGCCAATGATCATGTGCGGTAAAGTAACAATAAACAAGATAGAACAGTTATCCCAACTATTCTGCAAAATAAAAGGGAAAACAGGTAGAATAAAACACCTCTATATGCTACATATGAAAACACGAAACAGAGCGACAAACTGAAATTTGAATCTGTCAAAATTTTTGACTATTACTACCCGTTATAGAGTGATATAAAGCCCTCCAAAAGCCATAAAAACATAGGATTTTTCGTAGTTTGATAACCTTATTTCGTTATATGATTACGCACAAGTTTATCTTTGTTCTCGCACCTAATAAGGGCAAAAACAAGGGAAATCAAAAACATTGATTTTCGCAAGTTTAATCAAGCAATACTCCCTAATTTCTGTTATAATACGCACAAAGCGGTTGAAAAGAGATGAGTGGAGAATGTACGAGTGGAATCAGAAAATACAAATAATTGTCAATGAAATCGATGATTGTATTAAGCGCTGTGAAGATGAAACCATAACTCTACGGTTTCTTTCTCGCAAATTGGGCTATTCGGATTATTATACTACGAGAAAATTCAAAGAAATATCTGGTCTCACATTGAGAGATTATTTGCGGCATAGAAGATTAGCTTTTGCACTCAAGGAGGTGAGAGACAGCGAAAAAGGATTATTGGATATCGCTTTAGACTATGGTTTTTCATCACACGAAGCTTTTACACGAGCTTTCAAAGAAACATATGGTATTACTCCGAGCGAATACCGCAAAAAACCTATCCCAGTCGTTCTTCGCACAAAAATAAATCCTTTTGACCGCTACATTTTAGGAATTGGAGAGATTGGCATGGCAAAATCCATGGGCAACATTAAAATCTATTTTGTAACTATTCCTGCTCACAAGTTTTTGCACATCAAAAATTACGACAGTAATGGGTATTGGGATTTTTGGGAAAAGCAAAAACGGATTCCGGGGCAAGACTGTGAGACTATATGCGGGTTGCTGGACAGTATCAAAGGGAAGTTGGATGATGTCGGAGGAAATGCGTCTAATAGCGGTAGCGGTCAGATTATGGCATATATCCATGACTCCAAAGGGAAACCCTTCTGTTACGGTATCCCGCGTGCAGAGTGTTACGGAGTACGCCTACCTTTAGATTATAAAGGCGAAACGCCGGCGAATATGCTTATGATCGACATTCCGGAAGCGGACTATATAGTTTTTGAACACGGGCCGTTTGACTATGAGCAAGAAAACTGGAGCGTGGAGCAGAATATCCACAAAGCGATGGATTCTTTCGATTTTACAGATACCGGATATCGCATTGATACTTCTATCGGTAGGATTGCTTACTTTTACCATGATCCGGCGCAATTTTGGAAAGAAATCAGACCAGTTCGAAAGATATAAAGATATAATAGATATGCCTTGTTGGTGTGCATAAAACACAGTATACCTTTTCACTGTAATATAAACAGGCGTAACAGAGAAATACACCCATTGCACAAACCCACAATTTGTGCAATGGGTTGTATTTCGCTCTCAAACGCCGAGGGCTTATTACACACTGAAGATAAACTTGGTACTTGAATGAAAGGGACTCCCTTGTTTCGGCTCGTAAGGGCAAAAACAAGGGAAAATACATAAGGCTGGAACACAAAATAGACGAAGCGCCTTGAAAATACAGCGTTTTCAGAAGGCTTGACAGATAAACACAAATTTGCCGAGGAGATAGCAAACCCAGACGAGCCAGTCAACGGTCAAGATGAACGGGCATTCGCCCGCCGCCCACAGCCCCGCCCGGTTTTGCAGATAAGCGGTCAAGGGGCGACAGCAAGGAATGCCGCCGTCCCTTGATACTTCTTTACCCTGCGCCAAAGCGCATGGCCTTCCGTCAACAAAAACGCGGATGCGGGCCACAGTTTGTGACCCGCAAGCGACTGGGAGTGTTTTATTTTGAAACGCTCCCTCTTTTTCGTAAGACCAGGCCGGATTCGTTTTCATCCCGCCTGCTCCAGAAATGCCGTTTTCTCCCGACAGGCGGCGTAGATAGCGAGCGCGTCCTCGATATGACGCGGTTTCGTCCGGTTGTCGCCGGACGCGCCAAGGGTGACCAGCAGGCAGGGCCGTCCCTCCACCTCCGCCAGGCTGGCCAGACAAAGCCCCGCCTCGGAGGTATAGCCGGTCTTCCCTCCAAGGATGGTCACACCCTCGGGAGTCCCGTCCAGCCGGCGAAACAGGGTACTGGACAGCATCAATCCGGTGGGATGCCGGTTGGTGGGAGGAACCAGATGCCGCTGGGCGGTAAAGACCGTTCGGAACGTCTCATTCGCCAGCGCAGCGTCCAGCAGCTTGGCCATGTCGTTCGCTGTAGTGACCTGCTCCGGGTCGTGCAGGCCGGTGACGTTCACAAAATGGGTATCCGTCATGCCGAGCTCCGCCGCTTTCTGATTCATCCACTCGACAAAAGTCTCCTCGGATCCGGCGGCAGCCAGGGCAAGCCCGACGGCTCCGTCCGCTCCAGAGGGAAGCAGCGCCGCATACAACAGATCGGCGGCGGAAACGCGCTCCCCCGGCAGGAAGCCCGCGACCGACGCCTCCTGCAGAAGCAGGCGGCGGAAAAGGCTTTCCGGCAGCGTGACCTCCGTCTCCATATCCGGCAACCGTTCGATGGCAACCAGCGCCGTCATCATCTTGGTCAGGGAGGCGGAATAAGCCGGTTCCGCCGCCGCTTTGCGGTACAGCGTTTCCCCGGTATCCCGCCGGACCAGCACCGCGTGACGGCTGGAAATATCCAGCGCGGACAAATCCTTCGAAGAGACGACGCGGAGAACCGGCGCGTCCTTTTTCCATAGATCGGACACGGCCGGTTTATCCGCCGGTTTTGCCCCACAGAGAACCGCTGTACCGACTCCCGCCCCCGTCAGAAGAAGGAGCGCCGAAAACAGCCAAAAGCGCCGGCGTTTTCCCCGGTGAGGAAAGCGGGAGAGTGTGGCCATACGAGGTTCCGTATTTTTTTTAAAAATTTCGCCTATCCCTATTCTGCTCATTGCGTTTTTTCCTTTCCCTGGCGCGCCATGCGGATCGCCTTGCCTGTCCGGTGTTTTCAGGAACTATTGTAATGGGGGAAAGGAAAAAGCGGATGAACAAACCCTTATTGATGGCTTAAGCTTTCCTTACAGATTCGTCACAGAGTTTCAGGCAGGCAGCTCCACCAGGAATTCGGTGTATTCCTCACTGCTGGAAGCGCGGATCGCCCCGCCGTGCTGCTCGACGATCTGCCGGGCGATCGCCAGCCCCAGCCCGGCTCCGCCGGTATTTCCCGAACGGGCGGAATCCAGGCGGTAAAACTTCTCGAAAACCGCATCCAGCCGTTCGGGGGGGATGACCGCTCCCCGGTTGCGGAAAGCAATAAAGGCCCGATCGTTCCGCAGCTCGGCGGAAACCGTGATCGGGCTGTGCTCCTCCCCATAGGAGGAGGCGTTGCGGAGAAGGTTGTTGAACACCCGGGCGAGCTTATCCGCATCCCCGCGGATCACCAGATCGTCTCCGACCTGCACGTCCGCCGTCTGGCCACGGGCGGTCAGGATGGGATAGAATTCATCGGTCATCTGCTGGAGAAGCAGGGAAAGATTGAAGGGCTGCAGCTCCAGCGTCATGGTCTGCATATTAAAGCGGGTGATTTCAAAAAACTCGTTGATCAGCTGCTCCAGCCTACAGGCCTTTTGAAAAGTGATGTTCACATACTGGGCGCGCTGTTCGGTCGGCATATCCGGCTCATCATTCATCAGGCTGAGATACCCGATTACCGAGGTCAGCGGGGTTTTAATGTCGTGCGCCAGGTATACCACCAGGTCGTTCTTCCTCTGTTCGCTTTCCGCTGCTTCCCGTTTGCGGCGATTCAGCGTTTCCTTGACCGAATTCAGCTTAACCTGCATAAAATCCAATTCGTCCGGAAGGAGAATCGGCTTCTCGTCCTCATCGGTCAGCTTGTCCACCCCGTCGATAATCAGCCGGAAATACCGGATGAAGCGGGACATTGCAATATAAAACACCAGCAGGAGCAGCAGCATAAAACCGAGCAGGAGCCAGAACTGCTTATTGTACCAGAAAATCTGCCGAAACAAAGCGACCGCTTCCGCGTTGCTCATATCCAGCGTATTCTCGCAGAACGCCACAAAGGACCGCGCAAAAGGGTCCTGCAGCACCCCGTCGATCAGGAAAAACACAATGAAATAACCCGCCAGCGCGGTGCCCGCCCCGATCAGCAGCACCTTGGCGGCAATCTGCAGCTTCAGCCGCCGAAAACTACTGCTCAACTTTATATCCCACTCCCCACACGGTTTTGATCAGGGACGCCCCGCCGGCCGGACCCTGCATCTTTTCCCGCAGGTGGCGGATATGCACCATCACCGTATTGTTGCAGCCGGCATAGTATTTTTCACCCCAGACTTCCTGAAACAGACGCTCGGCGCTGATAACCTGCCCGCGATTCTCGCACAGCAGCCAGAGAATGGAAAACTCGATGGGGGTCAGGGACAACGCTTTCTCGTTCAGGGTGCACTCATGCGTGCCCTTATTCATGACCAGCCCGGCCACCTCCAGCGTATCCTGCTCGGCCGGCGCGCCGTCGTTATACCGGGTGAAGCGGCGGAGCTGCGCCTTGACGCGGGCCACCAGCTCCATCGGGCTGAAGGGCTTGGTGATGTAATCATCCGCCCCCAGCGTCAGGCCGAGAATTTTGTCCATCTCCTCCCCCTTCGCGGTCAGCATGATCACGGGGAAGGTATATTTTTCCCGGATTTTCCGGCAGATATCAAACCCGCTCATCCCGGGCAGCATAACATCCAGAAGAGCGAGGTCCAACCGGACGCCCTCGATGCAATCCAGCGCATCCTCCGCCGTATAGCATTTATAAACGGTCATGTCTTCATTTTTCAGATACACTTCCACCAGATCGGCGATTTCCTTTTCATCGTCCACGATCAAAACGTTCATCCGGATTCCTCCTTTTTAAGCGGCGATCCGTCGGAAGGCGGCTCGCCGTATGCAAATGCATGGCCGGCGTCATGGAGGGACGCAGACGTATTTCTCCTAAACCACATTGTAACACGATTCCCTCAGGATGCAGCGGTTTCCCCTTAGAAATTTCCAAAAATTTTCTTAGGTTTTCCGTTTCGGGCGAGCGACGGCGGTTCATCATCCAAGGAAAACAAAAGGCCGTGCTTCCCAGGGGAGGAGAAGCACGGACCATGGAGATATCACAGGTATATTAACGCGGCGGAGTTTTTCATACGCCGGCGGCGCCAGACCGGTTTCATTGTTCCACAGCGCCGCCCAGCCGAATTCTATGCCGGCGACTGCTTGCGGCGCAAAGAAAAACGCTTCCGTGTTTTTCCTCAATGACATTATTCTACATCTGTCCACCGCACCGCTTTCCGATCATAACACGCAAAAGCAATCACCGCGCCCAGAAACGACAACGCGAAAAGGAGCAGCAAGAGAAGATTTATGAAGAGACAGGCGCCCTCTTCCTTACAGAACTGCCGGATCAGAACAGCCGGCAAGGGCGGCCACTTTGGCTGCATATGGGGATACTGCGCCAGAACCGAAGAGGGGATCATCAGAAAAGGAAGCACACAGCCGAGATTTCCGATCCCTGCGTTCAGCACGTCCCGGCGGCAAAGCGGAAGATGCCGGCCAATCCGGCAAAGCATGGAAACGCCAGTGTACAGCGCCAGCATAAAAAACAGCAGGCATACCACCGACGCCGCGAGGGCTAGAATAAAGCCTCCGTCCTGCAATGGAGCGGAATACCGACCCTGCGACTCAAACCGCAGGAGCCCGCCGATGCTGGGAACCAGAACAGCAGTTAACAGGTAAGCGCCCGTCAGCAGGAAAAAAACATAGCCGATAACGCCGGCCAGGGACCTCCCTCTGCCTCGCATTTCTCGTCCCCCCTTTTCCCCTTTGCAGACGGCTATCATCCCGTCGTTTTTCTACGACCTGGTCTCACTCTTCTCCACAGCATTTTCAGCGTTTGCAGTATCTTCAACGCTCTTTCAGTATAGCATGCAGGCCGCCATCTGTCATTGCACAATCTTCAACGTTTTTGTTATTTCCCTTTAAGATAGTACAATTTCGGCTTGAATTTGTGTCCATATATAACATATATTTCCATTTCAGGAAACATCGCTGCCAAAGGGCCAGATGGCCAGTCTCGCTAATTTGAAGCTTTGCAGCCCCAGAGGAATACCTATGATCGTCAGGCAGTACGCCGCGCCGACCAGAACCGACGTTACCGCCAATTCCCAGCCGAACAACAGAATCCATAGTCCGTTCAGCAAGCAGGAGCCTACCCCGCCTTCGGATGAAATTTCCCGTCCGAACGGACATAGGACAAAGCCGGCAATTTTAAAGCACTGCCGGCCAAACGGAATACCGATAATGGTCAGGCAACAAAGAAGTCCCGCCAAAAACCAGGTGACTGCCAGTACCAGCCCGCCGAAAATCAGCCAGAAAAAATTTCCCACACAATTCACGGACGTCCCTCCTTTCGGAGTATTTATTATAGGGATGAAAAAGGAAAAACGTTCGCAGAAAATAGAAAGATTTTTTGAATGTTTTCCGTAGCCCGTTTCCGTGTTTATGATTGATTCCCCGGTGGAAAAGGGCTGCCAAGTAATGCGGTCAGGCATCACTTGGCAGCCCTTTCATCCATTCAAACGAACGCGTACCCCAATCGGGAAACGCTCCTCTGTATTCCGGGAACAAAGCCCCGAAAATGGGTGGGACTCACCTGAAGCAGGCTTTCAGCGGCTGAAGCGATACTCCGTGGTGGATTCATATCGTTCACCTGCCCGCAGCACCGGAGAGGGAAACGCCGGCTGATTGGGGCTGTCCGGGAAAAACTGCGTTTCCAGACAGAAGCCCTGGTTTTTCCGGAGAGGCCGGCCGCCCTTGCCGCCCGGCTCCCCAAGCGCATTGGCGGTATAGAACTGCACGCCGGGCAGATCGGTATAGCAGTCCATCCGCACACCGCCTTCCGGCGACCAGACCGATACCGCATGACGGAACTGCCGGTCGCTGCCCAGCACGAAATTGTGGTCGTAGCCAAGACCGCGACGAAGCTGCTCATCCGCCGCGCCGATATCCCGGCCGATCGCCTTTTCTTCCCGGAAATCGAAGGGAGTCCCCTCCACCGGCAAAAGCTCGCCGGTCGGGATCAGGCAATCGTCCACCGGCGTGATATAGTCCGCGGCGATCCGAATCCGGGTATCCAGGATATCGCTCCCTTCCCGGCCGTTCAGGTTAAAGTACGAATGATTGGTCAGGTTCACCACCGTATCCTGATCCGACTCGGCGGTATAGGTCAGCCGCAGGGTATCCCCTCTCACAAGGCGATAGGTCAGGGTCACGAACAGATTTCCCGGATAGCCTTCCTCGCCGTCGGCGGCGTGCAGAGAAAAGCGAACGGCCGGTTCCGCGCCGTCGTCCGCGATTTCCGCCGTCCACAGGCGCTTGTCAAAGCCGACCTTGCCGCCGTGCAGGTGGCCGATCCCTTTCTCATTCCGTCCCACATCGCAGACCCGGCCGTTCAGGGTAAATTTTCCGCCGGCGATCCGGTTGGCGTACCGGCCGACCGCCGCTCCCTGATACGATTCGCCGCCGAGATACCCCGCCAGCGAATCGTATCCCAGTATCCGGTCCTTCCCGGCGTATTCCAGCATCTGCAGGGTCGCGCCGTAGGACAGCACGGCGGCGCGCAGCTTCCCGTTTTGCAAAACAAACCGCTTCACCTCAACGCCGTCAACAGCGCCCCATGCCTCCCCATATATCCTGCATGCCTGCTGTACGTTTTGCTCCATGCCGTTTCCACTCCCTCTTTTGTCTTTAGACCATTTTCCTTACTCATTCATCCGCTCCGCCGGTTTGCCGGCACAGCCAGCGGGCCGCATCCAGAAGCGTATCGGCCACCAGCTCCGGCTGGTATTCCGCCCATTTCTCCCGGTCTTCCGCCAACGCGTCGTTCCCGCGCCCGGTTCGAACCAGGATCAGCCGGCATCCCGCCCGGCCGCCGGCGACCATATCGCTCCAGCGATCCCCGATGACGATACATTCGGAAAGCTCCAGCCCGTATTTATCCCGCGCCTGGTACAACAGCCCGGGCTCCGGCTTCCGGCAGGAGCAGTGATCCGGTGCATCGTGCGGGCAGAGGAACCAGTCCGCCGCGCCGATCGCGGCAAATTCCGCGCCGAAATCATAGCCGCCGTCCTTGCCGCGGGCGATGCAGGACTGGTTGGTGAAAACCATGGGCGCGTAGCCATGGGCGTTCAGCAGAGCGAACGCTTCCGCCGTGCCGGGAAAGGGCCGATAGTCCTGCGGGTATTCGATGGTGTGTTCCCCGCCCATCGTTCCGTCCCGATCGATAAACACTGCCCGCATCCGCTGCATGCCGCACAACCTTCCTCTGATTTTTGCAAGATTTCCTTTGAATAAAATAATTATAGCCGAATAAATCATAACGATCAAGAGGGCAATGTTTCAGCACAGGATATTCCGGAAACGCCGAAATCCGCCAACACGGCCGTGTTGGCGGTACAATTTCCTCTGGCATGACAAATCCGGAGACGTCTCCATCGCTTGGCCGGAAAACGGCAGGCGGGGACCTAACGAAGCGGGATTAAGGAGAGAAATACCAGATCGGCGCGGCGGTGGAGGAATTCTATAGCAAGGCCTGATTGTGTCCGGACAGACAAAAACCGACCGTGGAATATCCATCCCGCGGTCGGTTTTTTCTTATATTTTTACGTCTTCTTACGCCTTCAGCAGGGCTTTTGCCGCTTCGGTCAGGCGTTTTGCCATCTCTCCGGCGGCGGCGCGGTCCGCGCCGGTCGCGGTGATATAGGCCTTGATCTTCGGTTCGGTGCCCGAAGGCCGCACGATCACGCTCGCGCCGCCCTCCAGTCCGAAGGAGAGGACGTTGGATTTCGGCAAAGTAATGGTCTCCGTTTTTCCGGACGTCACGTCCAGCCGGATCGACTCGAGATAATCGGCGAAGGAGCACACCCGCAGCCCGGCAATCTCCGCCGGACGGTTCGTCCGCAGGGAGGTCATCAGGGCCTGCATGGTCTCCATCCCCTCTTCGCCCTCGAACGCGGCGTTGACCTGGGTGTGGGAGAACACGCCGTGCTCGGCATACAGGGAATCCAGTACCTGGAGCAGCGTCCTGCCCTGCTTTTTATAATAGGCGGCCATTTCGCAGATCAGCATGGAAGCGACCACCGCGTCCTTATCCCGCACATAGGAGCCGGAAAGATAACCATAGCTTTCCTCAAACCCGAAAACATACCGCTCGGCATGCCCCTCCTTTTCCAGCAGGCCGATCTGCTCGCCGATGTATTTGAAGCCGGTCAGCACCTCGACAAGCGTGCACCCGTATTTTTCCGCGATCCGGGCTGCAAGGTCGGAAGTGACGATGGTTTTCACCACCACCGGGTCCGCCGGCAGGTTCCCCTGCGCCGAACGGCAGGACAGAATATAATTCAACAGCAGGCAGCCCACCTCGTTGCCGGTCATCAGGACATACTCGCCGCCCTCATTCCGGACGGCGATGCCCACCCGGTCGCAGTCGGGGTCGGTGGCGAGGAGCAGCTCGGGCCGTTCCGTTTCCGCCAGCTTCAGCGCACATTCAAACGCCTGCCGGATTTCCGGGTTCGGATAGGGCGCGGTCGGGAAATTGCCGTCGGGCAGCTCCTGCTCCGGTACGACCGTCACTTTATCTACCCCGATCCGGCGAAGGATTTCCCGTACCGGCTTGTTGCCCGTCCCGTTGAGGGGGGTATAGACGACGCTGAGCGGCGTCTCGCGGCAGAGGCCGGGGTTGACCTGCTGTCCTTCCACCCGATCCAGAAAGCGGCGCACAAGGGAATCCGGGATTTCCTGGATTCGTCCGTCCGCCCTCGCCTCCTCATAGTCGGCGACGCGCACGTCGTTAAAGATATCCACCTTGCGGATGCAGGCAGTCACCTCGTTGGCGTCGCGGTCGGTCATCTGGCAGCCGTCCGCGCCGTAGCATTTATAACCGTTGTACTTGGAGGGATTGTGGCTGGCCGTCACCATGATGCCGGACTGGCAGTGCAGCTCCCGCACAGCGAAGGAAAGCACCGGCGTAGGCTCCAGCTGGGGGAAAATGTGTACCTGAATTCCGTTTCCCGCCAGAACACGGGCCGCCTCACGGGCAAACCGGTCGGACTTGATCCGGGAATCGAACGAAATCGCTACGGCGGAGGACGGGTACCGGGCGTTGAGGTAATCGGCCAGTCCCTGCGTCGCCTTGCGGACGGTATAGATATTCATCCGGTTATCCCCCGCGCCGATCACGCCGCGCAGGCCGCCGGTACCGAATTCCAGCTCGCGATAGAACCGGTCGCTGATCTGCTCCTCGTCTCCCTCCACACTGCGAAGCTCCGCGAGCAGGTCGGGATCCTCCGAAGCGTTCTGAAGCCATAGGGTATATTTCTGAGAGAGTGCGCTGTCGATCATAATTGACCATCCTTTCCCCTGCCGGACAGGGATAAATCTTGAGAAAACTCCCACCGGCGGCGTTTTCCTGCCTCACAGGAAGAAACCGCCGAACGCTTCTGTGCTCGCCTTAATTGGCGGCGCCTAATGAATGACAGAATACTCTAGCGCCGCCCGGCTGGATTCTCTGCCGGCCTTTTCCGGCGGCGCAATCGAGAAATGCTGTCGCATTTCTCCCTGCCGACATTATACCATTTATTCCCGCAGCATTTCAAGGCGGTAAACCGTCGAAACAGCGGAGTATTTTCATTTTTCCGGAGACCGTCCGCCATCTTCCTGCAAATTTTCAACGGGGAATTGGAATATGGTGAAAAATCTGGTATACTAACAAGACAGAAACAGGGATACGGCAGCGGGAGAAGCCTGCGCCGGCGGAAAGGCTGGATGTACATGTGCGGATTTTGCGGATTCACGGGCCAGATTGTCAACCGGAACGAGTTCCTGCGGGAGGACGTGCTGCGGGAAATGGCGGCGCAGATCACCCATCGCGGCCCGGACTCCGAAGGCTATTATCTCGCCGGCGAAGGAATGGACGACAGCGTCGCCATGGGCTTCCGCCGGCTGAGCATCATTGACCTGGACGGCGGCAGCCAGCCGCTGTACAACGAGGATAAAACGCTGGTGCTGATGTTCAACGGCGAAATCTACAATTACCGGGCGCTGCGGGCTGAGCTTCAGGAAAAGGGGCACGTTTTCGCCACCGAAACCGATAGCGAGGTACTGCTCCACGGCTTTGAAGAGTGGAAAGAGGCGCTTCTTCCCCGCCTGCGGGGAATGTTCGCCTTCGTGATCTGGAATACCAAGGAGCATTCGCTTTTCATCGCAAGGGATTATTTTGGCATCAAGCCCATGCATTATTCCCTGCTCCCCGACGGTCGTCTGCTCTGGGCCAGTGAAATCAAATGTCTGCTGAAGCATCCGGATTTCGTGAAGGAATTCAACGAGGACGCGTTGGACGGCTACCTGTCCTTCCAATATTCCGTCCCGCGGGAAACCTTTTTCAAAAATGTATATTGCCTGCGCCCCGCCCATTATCTCTGGTACCGGGACGGCGAGGTAAGCGAGCACCGGTACTGGGAGCCGGTATTCCACCCGGACGAAAGCATGACCCTCGACCAGGCGGTGGATGAGATCGACCGCGTGTTCACCGACTCGGTGGAAGCCCACCGGATCAGCGATGTGGAGGTCGGCTGCTTTCTTTCCAGCGGGGTGGATTCCAGCTATGTCGCCAGCTACTTCGGCGGGCAGAAGGCGTTCACCGTCGGCTTCGACAACGGGCAGCACTACAACGAAAGCAGCTACGCCGCCGCATTGGCGGAAACCGTCGGCATTGAGCATTATACGCATATCATCAGCGAGCAGGAATACTGGGATTCCCTGCCCGCCGTTCAGTACCACCTCGACCAGCCGCTGGCCGATCCCTCCTGCATCGCTCTGTATTTCGTCTCCAAGCTGGCGGCAGAGCACGTGAAGGTGGTGCTTTCGGGCGAAGGAGCGGACGAGCTGTTCGGCGGCTACCGCATTTACCACGAGCCCTTCTCCCTGCGGAAATACCAGAAGCTCCCCCGCTGGCTGCGGAAGGGGGCGGCGGCTTTTGTTTCCCATCTGCCCGACTTCAAGGGAAAGTCCTTCCTCATCCGGGGCAGCAAAACGCTGGAGGAACGCTTTATCGGGAACGCCTACATGTTCGGTCAGAAAGAAAAAGCCCGCCTGCTCAGAAATATCCCGGCCACCGACCCGGCGGCCAAAACCGCCGAGTTTTATGAACGCTGCAAGGGACAGGACGACGTGACCCGGATGCAGTATCTGGACATCAATCGCTGGATGGTGGGCGATATCCTGCTGAAGGCCGACCGGATGAGCATGGCCCATTCGCTGGAACTGCGGGTCCCCTTCCTGGACAAAGAGGTGTTCGAGGTGGCGTCCCGCATCCCGGTCAAGCACCGCATCGCGGGCGGCACCACCAAATACGCCATGCGCCGCGCCGCCATGCGGCATATTCCGGACGAGGCCGCGAGCAAGCCGAAGCTTGGCTTTCCGGTGCCTATCCGGGTCTGGCTGCGGCAGGAGGTCTATTATAACCGGGTCAGGGACGCCTTCACCTCTCCCGCCGCCGAACGCTTTTTCCATACGGGGGAGCTGCTAAAATTCCTCGACCAGCATTATCAGGGAAAAAAGGACAACAGCCGGAAAATATGGACGATCTATATGTTCCTGATCTGGTACGGGGTGTACTTCGGAGAGGAACAAGCGCCCTCGCAAGCCGGGCAGCCAACGGCAAATTCTCGCTGAGCTTCCCCAGCCGGTTTCGGCGCTGCGGCAGCGGGGCCGGGAATCCCCGGAGCATCCTCCCCTGCATAGAGATACCGGCCGGAAGCGTTTTCCGGCCGGCGCTATTTTATATACCGGGCGATTCCGATAAGTTCGCCGTTTCTTAAGAATTCCGGCCGCCATCAAAAATCTTCCGTATATCTTGACGAGAAATACAGAAGATGGTATAGTTTAAGTGTACTATATGAAATAATACACTTAGTTCTATCAGCACAGCATCTTGTAAAGAAAGGAGGCCGGCGATGTTTACCATTGACGTGATGTCCCGCGTGCCGGTATATGAGCAGATTATTCAACAGCTGGAACGGCTGGTGCTGACCGGCGCGCTTTGTCCGGGGGAGCAGGTTCCCTCGGTGCGCGCCCTGTCCACCCAGCTTTCCATCAACCCCAACACCATCCAGAAAGCTTATGCTGAGCTGGACCGGCGGGGTATTCTCTGTTCCGTTCCGGGACGGGGCTGCTTTGTATCGGACAACGCGTTTCCTCTGCTTGGTGAATACAAACGAAAGGACCTGGAGAAAGTGGAAGCCCTCGCACGGGACCTGTGGCTTGCCGGAATCGACAAAGGAAGCGTTCTGGCGGCGGTGGAACGAGCGTATGGCGGAAACGAAGCTATAGAAAAAGAGGTGGATAACAGCCAATGATTCAAGCGGAAAAGCTGGTCAAAAAATTCGGAAATTTCACCGCGCTGGGCGGTATCAGCTGCGCCATTCCTTCCGGCTGTATTTACGGTATGGTCGGCTCCAACGGCGCGGGGAAATCCACGTTCCTTCGCCTGATAAACGGCGTTTACCGGGCGGACAGCGGGACCGTCTCCCTCGACGGAGAACCGGTCTATGAAAATCCCGCCGTGAAGGGACGGATCGCTTACGTCCCCGACGACCTGTATTTCCTCCCCGGCGCCAGCCTGAACCGGATGGCGAAGCTGTATGAAGCGGCGTACCCCACGTTTGACCGGGAGCGGTTTCATTCGCTGGTCGGCATCTTCCGGCTGGAGCCGGGTGAATCGCTTGGGAATTTTTCCAAGGGGATGAAACGGCAGGCGGCGATCATCCTCGCGCTGTCCTGCCGGGCGGATTACCTGTTTTTCGACGAAACCTTTGACGGGCTGGACCCGATTATGCGCAATCTGGTAAAAAGCCTGATCTGCGGCGACGTGCTGGAGCGCGGCGCGACCGCCGTCATCACCTCCCATTCTCTGCGGGAGCTGGAGGATACCTGCGATCAGCTTGCGCTGCTGCACCAGGGAGGCATCGTACTGGAAAGCGACGTACAGAATCTCAAAACCACCCTGTTCAAAATTCAGATCGCCTTCTCCCGCGATTATGACCGGGGCCTGTTCTCCGGACTGGACATCCTCCATTTTTCCCGGCGGGGCTCCGTCTCCAATATGATTGTCCGGGGGGATCGGGACAGAGTGGTGGAATGGCTGCGCAGCCAGCAGCCGTCCGTGCTCGACGTGCTGCCGCTCACCCTGGAAGAGGTGTTTACTTACGAGATGGAGTCTCTCGGCTACTCCTTTCAGCCAGAGGACTCCGACGGCGGCTCCGTTCCGGCCGATGCATGAGGAGGGAAACGATGAAAACAACGATGACAAAAGAAAAGGGGAACACCGCTCCGCTGTCTAAGCGGCTGTTCGATCCAAAGCTGTACGCGGAGGGTCTGCGTCAGCTGCGGGTTTTAGGAATTCTGTACCTCGTGATAATGGAGATTGGCATACTGCTGTACAGCGCCCAGCTTTCGCAGCGGAAGTACCCTATTCCGGACTACCGGCCGCATTCTCTCTTCCTTCTGGGCGGCATGGCCATGAGCGGGTTAATGGTTCTGTACCTTTTCCGTTTTCTAAACCGAAGGGAAAGCTGCGATTTTTACCACGCTCTTCCCCACACCCGCACCAGCCTTTTCCTCAGCTTTTATTGCGCGGCGCTCACCTGGAGCGCCGCCGGGCTCCTTCTGCCGACCGTCAGCCAGCCTCTTTTTCTCTATGCCTTTTTCCATCGCACGGGGGGGTTCCCCGTCTCCGCTGTCGGGGATATTCTGGCTCAATTCCTGTTCGGATTGGCAGCGATGCTGTTTGTCGCGGCGGTGACCGCACTCGCTATGAGCCTCACCGGAACCACGCTTTCCAATATGCTGGCGGCCGGCCTGTTCGTGCTCGCGCCCCGCACGCTGGTGATGGTCTATATGTCCGCCGTTCAGAGTATCCTGCCGATCCTGCCCAGCCGGAGCGAATCGCTCTTCGATCTGCATTATAACCCAATTTTTTATCTGATCGAATATCCCGGCAGCGCGGAGCCCACCGCCATTTTATATTCGCTGGTCATCGGGCTGCTGTATACGGCCCTGGCCGTATTTCTGTTTTGCCGCCGGCGAAGCGAAACGGCGGGACAGGCGGCCCGGAACCGTTTCCTTCAGGCGGTATTTCGGCTGCTCCTCGCCATGCTGATCTGCCTGTATCCCTGCGTACGCATCGTACAGGGGAAGTACGATGACAGCAACGCCCTTCTGCTGGTAACCGTTTATATTGCTGCGGTGATTGTCTATTTCCTGTATGAGCTGATCACCACCCGCAAGGTAAAAAATCTCATAAGGGCCGTTCCTTCATTGGGCATTCTGCTGATAATGAACGTCGCCTTTGTCGGCAGCCTTGCCGGCATCCGGGAGGTCATTTTGTCCCAGACGCCGAATGCGGAAGAGGTGCAGAGCATTGTCTTCCGATCAGTCAGCAGCGCTTCCGGCTATCTGGAAGCACGGGCCACCAACATATCGGTGGAGGATAAAAACACGATCTATCAGGTAACGAACCGCTTAAAGGAAGAGGTTTGGACTCTTCGGGAAAATTCCCGCTATGCCAGCCGATATCCCCTTTATTCGGATTTGACGAGAGAAGTGGAGCTTCACACTGACTCCGGCGTTATCCGCCGCGTACTCACCTTCAGCCTTTCGGAAAACGAGCAGATCGTGAATAAGCTCCAGCAGGAGGAAGCCTATCGTAAGGCGTATATGGAGCTTCCGCCGTCCAGCGGAGGCGAGATATCCGTCAGCATTCGAGGCCTTGCGGAGTCTCAGGCTTCCGCGCTATATGAGCAGCTGCGGCAGGAAGTAAACGAAATCGGATTTGACCAATGGCACGATATCGTCCAGAACTCCTTTACCTACGACTCGTTTCTTCTGAACCGGGAAGACGGCATTCTGCATTTCTCCAACCTGTATATTTCCGGTCAGGTGAAGGGCGAATGGCATACCACCGCCATTACGCTCTCCACCAAGCTTCCCCGCACTCTGGAAGCATACCTGAAATATACGAACGAAGCCAACCGGAAGGCGGTTCTGAAGGGGATTTGGGAAAAGGATGCGGCGATTTATTTTAAAAAGAGCGGGCTGTCCGTATCCGAAACGAGCGATTACTATATCAGCCAATTTTCCGGCGCGGACGAAACCGCCCTACGCGCCTTTCTGGAGGGACTCCTCCGGCAGTCGGAAGCCGATCCGGAGCAACCGGTTGACCCGTCAAAGCCGCTGTATGTGATTGCTGTCACGAAGTACGGCGACCAGGAACGAGTGGTTTATCTGAATGCGGAGGAGGATATCGAGCCTCCGGCGGATCAGACGGGAGCTGCCGGGCCGACGGTCGTTTCGGCGTTTCCGGAATAAGACGACGCTTTCCCCGGATAAACCGTACTGGATGAACCGTACGGGATGAAAAATAAAGAAGAGGCGAACCATGTTTGTAAATTGGTTCGCCTCTTCTTTATTTTTCATGGCTTTGCAGGTACTTGTTGCGGGTGGCGATCCCGCCGCGGATATGCCGCTGCGCTTTATTCTGTTCGAGGACATGCCGTACCCGCCCGTAAAGCTGCGGATTCACCTGGCGCAGCCGGTCGGAAACGTCCTTATGTACCGTGGACTTGGATATATGAAACTTCCCCGCGGCGGCGCGGACCGTCGCGTTGTTTTCAATAATGTATTCGCCCAGTTCGATTGCCCGTTCCTCAACTGCTCCCTTCACGCTGACCACTCTTCCTTTCACCGAGGGCGGAACCCGTTCCTGACGGAGGAGAACGCACCTTTCCGCGTTCCTCACGAAATTCTTCGTTTCATACCTATGCGGCTGGGATGAAGAATATGCGGCCGGCGGCCCGTATTGGCGACAGAACGGCAGGAGCAGATGCGGAGAGACGTTTTTCCGTCAGGCTATCAGCGCCGCCGTCTGTACGGCAAGAACAAGGCCGCCTCGCTGCGGAAAACTTTATTTTTTCAAAGTTGGTATTTTAGCCCAAACCTGTTTTATTATATATTTATTCCAACTATATCCGATATTTTGGAAGGGGGTTTGGGCTTAACGCACATATTTGTGCGTTAAGTTCGCAAATTATGAAAAGTTTTTCGTATATTCAAATCATGGATTCGGAAATATCCACAAATGCAGTTTGCGAGCTGCTGCGGGTCTTTGAGCCTCTGCTGAGAAAGTATGCGCGGCTTTTGGAGTATACGGACGCCTATTTCGATTTGCGGGCGGCCCTTCTGGCCGTGGTCAATGAGCTGGATGTGAACAAACTGGACAACAAAACCGACGGCGCCGCCTTCAAATACATACAGACCACGATCTATCATCGCTACCTTGCCCTCGCCAAAGCGCAGCGGCGTTATGGGCGGACGCACGTTTTCTTCTGCGAGCTGGAGAAGCCCACCGAAACCGGGCGGCCCTGCCTGGCAAACGTTCTTGCCGATCCCTCTCCGGAGGACGAGCTGTCGTTCATTAACCGGGACTATCTGCGGCAGTACCTGAATGAGACGGAATATGAGATCATCCTTCTTAATTTTTACTATGGGTACAGTATCACGGAAATTGCACAGGGCAGGAAGGTCTCCCGGCAATATGTCAACCGGCAGAAGCTGAAGGCTCTCCAAAAATTAAAAAACGCCCTGCTGCAGGAGTCGGCGTAACAGGCGATCCGCGGGCGGGCTTTAAAAAAATTTTCGATCCCGGTTTACAAATAGGGCGAAAATTTCTCTTTAATAAGTGAAACCAGTCGACGGGTTTTCATAAAAACAAAAAAGTAAAAGGAGAGAAAAAACATGGCGTTGATTTTTGGCGTGGATTCGACGGTCGCGGCGAATGCCCGACTGACCAACGGCTACCACATGTATGACTGGGTGATGCGGATGAACCGCTTCCCCGCTTTCTGGGGGCGCGCCCTCACCGGCGAGGACGCAGTTACGGCGGACGAGCTGGAATACCTGCGGGGGAAAAACTGCAAAATCGCCCTCATCCTCCGCGATCTGACCGAGGCCGGCGTGTCGGCCTCCGACGGCACGGCCGACGCGCTGCGGGCCGTGGAGGCCGCGAAGGCGCTCGGCGTTCCGCAGAACGGCGAGGTCGCCCTGTTCGCGGAAATTCGTCCCGCGTGGAGCGTCAACCATAACTGGATGATCTCCTTCGCGCAGGCCCTGAACGACAACGGGTATCGTCCCGGCTTCATCGGCAACACCGATTCCTCCAAAAACTTCAACTTCGACCGCCAGTGCAGCCACTATGTGCAGGCCACGGAGGAGGCCGGGCAGTTCCGCGCCGTCTACTGGGCGACCGAGCCCAAGGAAGAGGGCGAGCCCGAAGCATGGACGCCGTTCTGTCCCTCCGCCCTTACGCCGGAGGATATCGGCCTGTGGCGGCGCGGGGTAATCCGCTTCGGCGACCGCGAGGTCAACGAGACCTATGCCCGCGGTCCTGAACTGCTGGGCTGCATGTGGTAAACATCGTCAGAAAAGAAAGGAATGTGAAATTATGACCGGATCACAGTACAAAAACGTGGCCCAGTGGACGCTGGCCAATACCGCGGGCGTGGAAACAATGGATTCCGCCAACACAGCCCGTGCGATCTTCAACAACCTGGGCGTGGCTTTCCCGAACGGAAGCTGTGAGGAAATCCTGCTGACGCTGATGAGCGAGGACTACATGGGGTGGACGCCCTGCACCTACCGCCAGGCGCAGGAATACGCCAACGCGGGCGTGGCGGCGGTGGGGGTGGATACCTCCCGCGTGGTCGTCATCCTCCCGGACGAGAGCGCGGACGGCGTGATCGCTTCCGCCGACGCGGCGGTTGTCTCCGCCAGCGCGAAGCAGACGAGCGATATCTCTGCCACCGAGCGAATGGGCATGCAGTTTTATGCGTATGCTGCCAGTGCGACTACGACGGTGACGCCTGTTGATCCCCCCGTCAAAACTTGGAGCGATTACGCAAATCTAGTTGTGAGTAATGCTGTTGCTCAGTTAGGAAAAACCTATGCTGATTTCACAGAAAGCATTAGAGATGGTATTGTGTTCAATAGCGGCGCGTGGTGTGTAGACTTCGTACGCTGGTGCTGTAAAAGAGCCGGGGTTTACCAAAGTGATATTATACCGGAAACCTCATCCAGTACATCGATGCGTAACTGGTATAAAAATAATCAGGAAGATAGGCTTCACACAGGTTCCGATGGGATACAGGCTGGAGATATCGTGTTTATTGCAAGCAGTACTTTAGACTCTTCCCCTTATCATACCTGTATAGCCACGTCTTCCAAAAATTCCGATGGAACTGTAAACACCATTAACGGCAACTGGGGTGTTAAAGATAGTAACGGAAACAGAATCTATCAAGTTGCCTACCAAATGGTTCCTGTTTCCGGAGTGGTAATTGGTTGGTATGCTCATCCTGATTACGAACTTGCTAATTCTTAAAAAATAAAAAACTTCATGAAAAACGACGCCGGTCTATTAGACCGGCGTCGTTTTTCATGAAAACGTAATTTCAATAATACTAATTTTTCCGTCTGTATTTATAAGAATCAGATTATCATGTATGAAAAATTGATCGTAAAAATGTACATTCACAGAATATGTGGCTGGAATTATAATATTTCCTTTATCATCAATCACTCCTAATTTACCATCTATTAGAAAAGGGGCCAACCCATTATTAAACGTGCCAATACGCTCAAATTGCATAGCGTTTATTGGATTTCCATTAGTATTATAAACCTTGGTATATTTTCCAAGCGGGCCATCCAATTCACCGCCAAAAGTGCAAATAACCATATTTTCCGAAACAATTGATGCGTTCTGCAGTCCACCCGGTAATGTTGTGACAATTTTATCATTTGTATTTACAATTACATAGTTGCCTTTGCCTTGCTCTGCTATTTTCAATCCGTTTACAAAACCATTACTATCCGTATTGGTATCTTTAATATCCCCTAATTTACCAAAATTATCCTGGTCACTTTCTGGATTTTTGCTTTCATTCATTTCCGTTCCCGTGGTATCAATATAAACCCAAACATCATCTTTCATTCTTTGGGCAAGTGCGCAACCTTCTGCATTAAATGGGAAAACCGTTTTGTAAATCGGATCACAAAGCATGTTCCCTTCTTTATCTAAATAAGAACCCCCTACTAAAACTTCCTCATCGGAGATAGTCTTGTAATAATAAAAGGGAGCATATCCGTTAATGAAGGCATATGGACGCAGATTGTCTACTGGCCAAATATAATCCGTCACCGTTACATACTTCATGGTAATCGTCTGGCCGTTATAGGTACCGGTTACCGGTTTAGGGATTTCCACAGAGGGTGAAGACGTTGTCGCAGTCGACGTTCCTGTTGTTGAG
>CAUGOD010000027.1 GCA_959601025.1 uncultured Oscillospiraceae bacterium | reverse complement strand
GCTGCTTGAACAAATTTTATTTCAATTTCTTGTCTAACTTTTTGGGGTCACTTCACAATCCAAACTGCCGCATTTCTGATGAGATATATGCCTGTATTCAATATATAGGGACACATTTGTCTGAGCCGATCACGGTCACAGTTGTTGCAGCTTACATTGGGAAGAGAAGGGCCTATCTTGCTGAAAAATTCAAGCGGGAAACCGGCAAAAAGGTTGGAGACCAAGAGGCAACTATGCCCTTTTGGTGAAAGGTGGTACCTATCATCATGGAAGGAGAAAGTGAACCTCCCACCTGAAAACAGATTATAGCAGAGAGAAACAGAGTAAGTTTATATTTTTATAAGTTCCTGCAATTTTTCAAGGAACTTTTCTGCCGGCTTACTGAGCATCTGATATTTTTTCCATACGACATTCAGTCCGGTTTCAAGCTTTGGAGACAGCGGTCTGAAACATAAATTACTCTCGCCGGTAGGATTGATAATATGATTCAGACAAAGCGCATATCCCATACCTTCCTCCACCATCAGTGAGCCGTTGAAAAGAAGATTATAGGTAGCAACGATATTTAGTTCGTCAGGCTCTTTACCCAGCCATTCAAACAGTCCCCGGCTCTTATTGACTGCTTGCCGGGAAACAATCAATGGTTTATCCCACAAGTCTTCCGGGGTAATCATGCTTTTTTCTGATAGTAGCGCATCCCGCCGCATTAGAACTCCCCATTCGTCTTTTGCGGGAATCCGCAGATGATTGTACTCTGATAAATCGGTAGGTTCAAATAACACGCCGAAATCAAGAAGCCCTTTGTCTAACTGCTCTATGACATCGGTGGCGTCACCGCTTGAAATATGGAAACAGATTTTTGGATAGCTTGCTTGAAGTTGATTTGCCGCCTTTGCAAGAATGTGCACAGCATCGGTTTCGCCTGCACCGATGTAAATATTGCCTGACAAGCTGTCGTCCGAAAGCATGATTTCATCTTCGGTATTTTTTACTAATTGTACGATTTCTTCCGCTCTTTTTCGGAGCGTCATTCCTTCGTCTGTCAGTGTTATTTTACGATTGCCCCGAATAAAAAGCTGTTTACCGAGTTCTTCTTCCAAATCCTTTAACTGACGTGAGAGCGTTGGCTGTGAAAGATGCAGATATTCTGCTGCGCCGGAAACACTCTGCTCTCTGGCTACTGCAAGAAAATATTGTAAAACTCTAAATTCCATGAAAAGCACCTCCTGTTATCAGCTATAATATACCACAATCTATCCATAACTGTCAAGCATAGATAAGTATTTGATATAAGTATTTGCTATTTTACGATGCGGTTGCTATACTATAATTGTAAAATGGACGAAAGCAAGGAGGCTCTTTGGAAGGATGAAAAAAACGATCGTTTTATTTTGTATACTTGCCGTTGTTGTAATTTTGGCAGCGGGCTGCGGTAAAAATGCAGAGCCGCCTGTCAGTAAGGATACCGAGAGGACACAGAGCAATGAAACAGAAAACAATACAACCGTTATGACGCCGAATACAACGGTTACCGAATTGGAAAGCGGTCTGTCCGCCGTAAAATATGAAGGAAACTCCATGTTCAATGAATTTCTTGCACAAGGCGGCGCTTCCTCCGATGCAGCGGTTGTTGCGTTTCTTTCTCAAAACCTGTTCTCAGGGGCAAACGGACTTTCTTTTGACGGAATGCCGTTCGGGTGCAGTACGATATCGGTAATGGATGAGAATGGCAGCGCCCTTTTTGGCAGAAACTTCGACTGGAATACCTGCAACGCCATGATCGTACAAAGCAAGCCGGAAAGCGGCTATGCCTCTATATCCACAGTCAACACAGACTTTATCAATATGAGCGGGATGAAGCTATCCGACCTTTCAGATCAGGCACAGGCTATCATCTGTCTGTATGCTCCGCTGGACGGCATGAATGAAAAAGGTCTTGCCGTCTCGGTCAATATGATTCAGGACAATGCGACGATCAATCAAAATACAGATAAACCGGATATCACAACGACAACGGCAATTCGCCTGCTGCTCGATAAGGCGGCATATGTAGGCGAAGCAGTTGAACGATTGCAGCAGTACGATATGCACGCCTCTATGGGGTACATGATGCACATAACACTTGCCGACCGCAACGGAAAAAGCGTGGTTGTCGAGTATGTGAACGACGAAATGATCGTTACCGAAACGCCGGTTGTCACCAACTTCTATCTTGCCGATGGCGAGAAAAACGGCATCGGAACAGCACAGTCCCATGAACGGTACGATATTTTAACAAAAGCACTGACCGACCATCAAACCATGAGCACGGATGATGTGCGTGACGCTCTCGGCAGTGTGAGCAAAAAGAACTTCGGAGAGTTTGAATCGACTGAATGGAGCATTGTGTTCAATCAAAGCACAGGTGAAGTGCATTACTATCATCGGGAAAACTACGACAAGCAATACACCTTTCAAGTCGAAGCGGGGTGAACCATGTGGAATACTTAAAGCTGCTTTGCGAGCTATATCGACTAAAACAGAATACAAAGAAAACGAGGGAGCAAATCGCCGCTTTACAGGAAGAAAAACTGCGAAGCCTGCTGCGGTTCTCCTATCAACATTCCGCTTTTTACCGCAAGACCTTTGAAAAGAACGGAATTACCGCAGAAAATATCGACACCTGCCCGCTCTCGGCATTTCCCACGATGGATAAGAAAACATTACTGGAACATTTTGACGAGCTTGTCACAGTCCCGGATTTAAAGCAAGAAGAACTTCGCCGCTTCGATGCAGAAGAAAAAGCCGACCGCCGACCGTATAAGGATAAATATCATATCGTGCATTCCTCCGGCAGTACCGGAAAGCCGGGATACTTTGTCTACGATGAGGCGGCATGGAACAGTATGCTGTTGGGGATTATCCGTGCGGCGCTTTGGCATATGTCCATGCCGCAAATATTAAAGCTGCTTGTCAAAGGTCCGCGCATTGTCTATATTGCGGCGACAGACGGGCGTTACGGCGGAGCGATGGCAGTGGGCGACGGCATTGACGGTGTTCACGCCAAACAGTTGTATCTGGATATTAAAACGCCGCTTACCGAGTGGATTAGCCAAATCAGGGAGTTCAAACCCAATATGATCATCGGCTATCCTTCTGCAATTAAAATTCTCGGTGAACTGGTAGAACGCGGAGAGATTCGGTTAAATATCTTCCGTGTGATTTCCTGCGGCGAAGCGCTCGGAGCAAGTCTGCGGCATTATTTAGTACAAACCTTTCAGGCGGAGGTCATCAATTTTTACGGCGCAAGCGAATCTCTTGCACTTGGCGTGGAAGAAAATCCGACAGACGGGATGATTTTGTTTGACGATATGAATGTCATTGAGGTCGAAGACGGCAATATGTACCTGACCTCTCTTTACAATCTTGCACAGCCGCTGATCCGCTACCGTCTGTCCGACAGCCTTACGCTCAAAGAGCCGGATGCAAGCAGCAGGTGTCCGTTTACCAGCGCTATGGGGCTGCTGGGAAGAAACGAAGATATTTTGTGGTTTGAGGACGGAAACGGTCATAGGGAGTTTCTCCATCCGCTTGCAGTAGAAGGCATTTGCATCGAGGGGCTTCGTGATTATCAGTTCCGACAGATTAGTCCGGATGCTTTTGAAATGCTTGCAGAAATTACCAAAACAGCGTCAAAGGACGCCATTCGTGCTGAGATACTAACGCAGATGAAAGGGATACTTATGGAAAAGAATCTCTGCTATGTGCAGTTCTATGTGAAGTTTGTGAATGAAATTCTTCCGAATACACAGACCGGGAAAAAGAATCTGATTATTAAAGAGATAGAACGAATGGAGGTGGTGGGATGAAAAATATAGTGCTGCAAGCTAAAAACCTTTGCAAGTCTTTTACGCAGGGCGGCAAAGAAGCTCAAATACTGAAATCCGTCACAGTCGATATTTATAAAGGTGATTTTACGGTGATTATGGGTTCGTCCGGAGCGGGAAAATCCACCTTATTATACGCTTTAAGCGGTATGGACAGCATTACCGGCGGAAAGGTCATATTTGACGGAGTGGAGATCAGCCGCTTTAACGAAAAGAAAATGGCGGAGCTTCGGGCAAAACGGTTCGGATTTGTCTTTCAGCAGACACATCTTGTGAGCAATCTTACCCTCTTTGAAAATGTTGCCGTGGCAGGCTATGTCAGCAAAACACAGGATCTGAAAGCCGTACAGGAGCGTGCAGAAAAGCTTCTCTGTCAGATGCACGCAGAGGAAGCGAAAGATCGGTTGCCTTCGCAGGTGTCCGGAGGTGAAGCACAGCGGGCTGCGATTGCAAGAGCCATGATGAACTGTCCTGAAATCCTGTTTGCCGATGAACCGACCGGTGCGCTGAACAAGTCAAACAGTGAAGAAGTGCTGAATCTGCTGAGCGGTTTACACGAAAACGGACAAAGCATTCTGATGGTTACTCATGACATTCGGGCGGCTGTCCGCGGAAATCGCATTCTGTATCTGGAGGACGGAAACATTTTAGATGAGTTAGAGCTGCCCGCCTTTCAGGCAGAAGAACTGCAAAAGAGAGAGTCTAAAGTCAATGAATGGCTTACTTCTTTGCAGTGGTAAGGAGGGCTTGCTATGGAATACAGAACGCTGTTAAAAGCAAATCTGAAAAAACACAAAGGCGGACTGACGGGCATTTTTATCCTCATGCTGTTGGTGGCGGCTTCTCTTGGGACGGTGCTGTCCGTATGGACAAATTCAGGTGCATATATCCGAAACGAAATGCAGAGAGCCGGTTTTGGCGAACTGACCGCTTGGGTTTCGGGCGTTCCTGATACGGAACAGTTGATCGGAGAAATCGAATCGCTTGAAGCGGTTGACCGAATCGAGACACAGACGGTTATTTTCTCCAATTACACCGCAAACGAGCAGGAATCTGACAGCGAGGGGCAACTGATCACATTTGCTTCGGAAGAAAACCGCTACCGCTTTTTTACGGACGATTTATCTGGCTATGCCGCCGCTCTCGATCAAATTCAGCCGGGAGAGGTCTATGTATCACCATCTATGGTTTCCATGTTCGGTATACAGATCGGCGATGAGATCACCTTTCCCATTGCGAGAGCCGGAAAAAACAAGGTGTTTGCTGTAAAGGGCTTTTACGAAGATCCGTTTATGGGAAGCTCCATGATTGGGATGAAAGGCTTTCTCATTTGCGAGAACGACCGTGCAGAAATTCTCTCGATTCTGCAAAATGCAGGTATTGATGCGTTAGCTCGGAATGGCGCAATGCTTCATATTTTTTCGTCTGACAACACGATGACCGTTTCAGAACGAAACCGTGTTATCAATGAAAATACAGCCCTTGCGGAGTATACCGAGTTTGCACACAGCAACGACGCCATTGCGGGCTTTATGCTCATTCTGCAGAACGCTTTCAGCGGACTGCTGATCGCATTTGTCGCTGTTCTTCTGTTTGTCGTGTTGATCGTGCTCAGCCACAGCATCAGCAGCGCCATTGAAGCGGATACGGTCAATATGGGGATTTTGAAAACGGTCGGCTTTACCTCACGCAAGCTGCGGCTGATTCAGCTTTGGCAGTATCTCATCGGAATGATCGCCGGAATGGTGTGCGGCGTGCTGCTCTCCATACCTTTGAGTCGGTTAGTAAGCAGTATGACGCTGACCACCACCGGTATTCGGATTCCGACCGCTTTGCCTTGGGCTTGGATTGCCTTGTCTTTCATGGCAATATTGCTTCTCTTGGCAGACTTCATCCTCCTGCGGACACGAAAGATCGGCAGGATCGCGCCGATGAAAGCCATTCGGGGTGAAACAGAAGCAGTGCGGTTCAATCCTCAGAAATCTGTCTCCGCTTTTGGAAAAGGCATTCCATTAAGACTTGCGTTCCGTCAGCTTGCGACGGGAAAACGCCGTTACATCGGTGCGCTGACCGTGGCAGTCGTTTTAGTGTTTTTTGCCTCTCTTGTGGGGCGGATGAATGCATGGCTGGGTGCAGACGGCAAAGGAATGATGGATGCCTTTAACCCGGCAGATCATGACATCGGCGTACAGGTATTCGGCGATTTAACCGCAGAGGAAGCGGAGAACATGGTTCGTTCCTATACGGATATTACCGACACCTACCTGTTGGCTATGCCGGGCGTGGCGGTCAACGGCGTGGACTATACGGCGAATGTGATTTCGGAGCCGGAACGCTTTCATATTTTAGAGGGGAAAGCCTGCACTTCGGATAACGAAATCGTATTGACTGAGTTTGTGGCGGCAAGCTTCGGCGTTTCCATCGGCGATACGGTCACGGTTCGGGGTGAAAGCGGCAGCAGCGAATATACCGTATCCGGTATCTATTCCTGTGCGAACGACATGGGCGATAATATCGGCATGAGCCGTGAGGGATACTTAAAAATCGGACGGGATAATCCGCACATTTGGTGCTGGCATTATTTCCTTGCAGACGCCTCACAGAAAGCGGCGATTACAGAGGCGCTGGAAGAAACCTACGGCGGCGATGTGCATGTGCATGAAAACACATGGCCGGGGCTGTTCGGAATCATATCTGCTATGCGCCTGCTGATCGTGTTTATGTACGACATGGTAATCGTCTTTATTTTAATTGTAACCGTAATGACCGGCAGTAAAATCCTATCAGCGGAACAGAAGAATTTAGGAATCTATAAAGCGGTCGGTTTTGGGTCAAGAGAGCTGAGACTAACTTTTGCTCTTCGCTTTGGAATGGTTGCGATGATCGGCTCTGTGATAGGGACGGTTCTTGCTTCTCTTTTTACCGATCCGCTGGTGTCGGCAGTCATGAAGCTGGCGGGAATCAGCAATTTCGCCTCCGCTCCATCGGTCGGAAGCGTTCTTCTCCCGGCAGGCGTTGTGATCCTGCTCTTTACCGGCTTTGCCTATTTTGCAGCAAGCAAAATAAAGAAGACCAATCCGACAATATTGATTAGCGAATAGATAAAGCCTTCTATACTCATTGGTTATGGATATGTATTTAACATAAGTATTTGCTATATATGAGCGAACAGAGTATAATAAAGACAGAAGCTCCGAAACATCTTAGAAAATTTGATTTGCGCTGCAATGTGCGGCGCAGGAAAGGAATAGATTATGAAAAAGATTTCTTTCATACTTGCTTTATTTCTCGCACTTACGCTTACATTTACCGGATGCAGTGATTCCAATACGGATCGGAGTCAAAGCGGTAACAGTTCTCAGGGATCAGAAAACTACAACTCGCAAAATCAGGACAGCAGACCAAACAGCGAAACAGGCGGAGATACCAATTCCAGTGAAAATTCCAATAGAACGACCGAGCTTGAGGTTTGCTTCGGGGATGACGGCGCTCCGTTTATCCTGCATCTGTACGACAACGATACAGCGGCAGCGATCGCACGCCATGTGGGGACAGCCAATTGGAGACTTCCTATTTATCACTATGACGATTACGATAACTGGGAAGTCATGCAGTATTACGACGTTCCTTCAAGATATGAGATTCCATCCAATCCTGAAACCGTAACCTCAGAAAAGGCAGGAGAAGTTTACTACTCAGCGCCGAACCGTATTGTTCTTTTCTTCGGAGACGCTGAGGTTACCGGCGAATACACGAAGGTTGGTTACTTTGCCTATACCGAAGAATTCAGAGCGGCTGTTGAGAACAATCCGGTATTGGAAGGTTGGGATACAAAGATGGTTCTAATCAATAGTGTAGACTGATTTATCCAAGAGAAAAGAGATGCCAATATGAACAACGAAAATGCCATCATTCAGAATTTAAAAGATGCGGGCTGTGATGAAGATACCATTCAGACCTTCGTAGAAGATCTGCGGGAAGAAAAAGTAGCGGAGGGGCTGAAGTTGCTGGCAACGCACAGACGCTCCCTGCTGGATGACCTTCATAAAGACCAAAAGCAGATTGACTGTCTTGACTATTTGGTTTACAAGCTTGAAAAAGACCAAAAAATGAAAGCATAGCGTAGAACGGAGGGAAATGATATATGACTATGATTACAGGTAAAACCTTTGATGAAGAAAGAGCCTTATACGGGCAGCAGGATATTGTAGTGAAAAACTGCAATTTTGACGGCCCGGCAGACGGCGAAAGCGCCTTTAAGGAAGGCAAAGAGATTACGGCTCTTAATTGCTTTTTCAATCTCCGCTATCCCTTCTGGCATGACGATGGGCTGAAAATTGCCGAATCGGAAATGACCGAGCTTTGCCGTGCGGCACTGTGGTATTCGCACAATATTCAAATCAGCGATACCAAGCTGCACGGAATCAAAGCACTGCGTGAATGCGGAAATGTCAGAATGCGTGGATGCGATATTATTTCACCGGAATTTGGATGGTTGGTTCAAGGGATTGATATGGAGGACTGCACCGTTGAAAGCGAATATTTTATGATGCGCTCCGATCATCTGCATTTTCGGAATGTGCGCATGAAGGGCAAATATTCCTTCCAGTACATCGCCGATTCGGTATTTGAGGACTGCACCTTTGACACAAAGGACGCTTTCTGGCATGCAAAAAACATCACGGTCAGAAACAGCGTTGTAAAGGGCGAATATCTGGCATGGTACAGTGAGAATATCACCTTTGAAAACTGCAAGATCATTGGCACACAGCCCCTTTGCTACTGCAAAAACCTGAAGCTGATCAACTGTGAAATGATCGACACCGATCTGAGCTTTGAACGCTCCGAAGTGGAAGCAGCCTTGACCGCTCCGATTGTCAGCATTAAAAACCCACTTTCCGGTCACATCTATGTGCCGGAGGTCGGCGAAATCATCATGGATATCCCCGACGCCAAGGGCGAGATACTCACAAGAAAGCAGTGCTGCTGTGCATAAGGTTTTCCGGTAAGGGGATGGCGGCACAGTCATTCCCTTACCCCAAAAAAGGACGGTGACGGAATGGGAAGCTATTTGCTGAAAGGAATTCTGATCGGACTCCTTTTCGGTATGCCGGTGGGCGCTGTCGGGGCGATGACGGTACAGAGAACTTACAGCGCAGGCATAAAAGCCGGACTTTTGACAGGACTTGGCTCCTCCGTTGCCGATTGCTTCTATGCCTGTGTCGGCGCATTCGGTCTGACGCTTGTTTCGGACTTTTTACTAAAGTATCAGACTATAATTAATATTCTCGGAGGTACTTTGATTTTTGTGATGGGGCTCAGCCTGATCCTGCGAAAAAAGGAAGTGGAAAAACCGCAGAAGCAGGTAACCGGCAGTATCCCAATGTTTCTGTCCTCTTTTGCAGTGGGCATCACGAATCCGGCGGCAATCCTGACCTTTCTGTTCGCTTTTTCCTATTTCGGGATTGCAGACGGAGCAAGATTGGTAAGCAGTGTACAGCTTGTAGCCGGTGTGTTTATCGGTACATATATCTGGTGGGGATCGCTGACGGCGGCGGTGGCTTTCATAAAAAGAAAAACGGGAAATCACAGCTTTCGTCATATGAATAAAGTGTTCGGAACGGTTTTGATCCTGTTCAGCGCAGTTGTGTTTATAAAATCTTTTCTATAAGGAGAAATGAGGAATGAGTAAAAATATCTTAGTCATATCTACAAGCCCCCGCAAGGGCGGCAATTCCGAAACGCTTGCCGATGCGTTCATCAGCGGAGCGAAGGAAGCGGGCAATCAGGTGGAAAAGATTTGCCTTTATGACAAGACCATCGGATTCTGCAAAGGCTGTCTTGCTTGTTTGAAGCCGCATCGATGCGTGATTCACGATGATGCAGACACGATAGCGCAGAAGATGAGGACAGCCGATGTGCTGGTATTCGCTACCCCAATTTACTATTACGAAATGTGTGGTCAGATGAAAACCATGCTCGACAGAGCCAATCCGCTGTACGATTCGGACTATGCCTTCCGTGACGTGTATTTGCTGGCAACTGCCACGGAGGATGAAGATACCACAGCAGACGGTGCAATCAAAGGACTTACCGGATGGATCGACTGCTTCCCGAAAGCGAAACTCGCCGGCGTCCTTTTCTGCGGCGGCGTCAGTGCTGTGGGAGATATCAAAGGGCATCCGGCTTTAGAAAAGGCCTGTGAAATGGGCAAGTCTGTTTGATAGGAGGCGTGAACAATGAAACGGTTATTTAGCATTTTGTTGTCGCTTATGATTTTAATTACTGTTACTGCCTGCAGCAGCGGAGACAAAGGAGAAATTCCCAGATCAGATTCTACTACAGTCTCTGAATCCGGAACACAATCCAAAACGCCCTCGGCATCCGATACAGAATCCGAATCAACAGAGCCGGATTCTCAACCCAATACAGACAGGGATGAAAAAGAGACTATGATGAACATTCAAATCGGCGATCATCTGCTTACCGCTACCCTTGTGGAGAACTCCTCCACGGAGGCTCTGATCGAACTGCTGAAGGACGGTCCGATCACAATTGACATGAACGATTACGCCAGCATGGAAAAGGTCGGCCCGTTTCCGCAAAGCCTTCCGAGAAACGACGAGCAGATCAGCACCGACGCAGGAGACTTGATTTTATATCAGGGCAGCTCATTCGTGATCTACTATGATACCAACTCATGGAACTTCACAAGGCTCGGAAAGATCAATGATGTAACCAAACAGGAATTAAGAGATATTCTGGGAAGCGGAAGCGTAACGGCAGTACTGTCCCTTCCCGCAGAATCATGATGGAGGTAAAGAGTTATGATTTTTGAAGAAATGTATACGCTGACAAACGGCGTTCAAATTCCAAAACTCGGTCTGGGCACATGGTTTATTGACGATGCGGACGCAGCAAAAGCCGTATGCGACGCAGTGGAGATTGGTTATCGCCATTTCGATACGGCGCAAGCCTACGGAAATGAAAGGGGTGTAGGCGAAGGCATCCGCGCCTGCGGCGTTCCTCGTTCAGAATTGTTCGTCACAACCAAGCTGGCAGCCGAAGTCAAATCCTATGAAGCAGCCGTAAAAGCCATTGACAGTTCCTTGCAATCTATGGGACTGGACTACATCGACATGATGCTGATCCACAGTCCGCAGCCCTGGGCGGATTTCCGCGGCGGAGATTATATTGACGGCAACCGTGAAGCGTGGCGTGCCTTAGAGGAAGCATACAAAGCCGGAAAGCTTCGTGCGATCGGTGTTTCCAATTTTGAAAAGAAAGATATCGATAACCTTTTGTCCGGGTGTACGGTTGCTCCAATGGCAAATCAGCTGCTTGTTCATGTCAGCAATACGCCATTGGAACTGATCGAATATTCCGAGAGCAAAGGAATGCTGGTAGAAGCGTATTCTCCCGTAGCGCACGGTGAGATACTGCACCATGAAACGCTTGGCGAGATGGCAAAACAGTATGGCGTGACCATCCCGCAGTTGTGCATCCGCTATACCTTGCAGCTCGGCACGATTCCGCTGCCGAAAACGGCAAATCCTGCGCATATGAGTGAGAATGCCGCCGTGGATTTTGTAATCAGCGATGAGGACATGAATCTGCTGAAAAATATGGAGCGAATCAAAGACTACGGCGAATACAGCTTTTTCCCTGTATTCGGCGGAAAAAAGAATTAAGGAGGACACAGATATGGCAGTAAAACAGACGGCGGGCAGGGATTCCCTCGGCGAATTTGCCCCGAAATTTGCAGAGCTTAACGACGATGTGTTGTTTGGCGAGGTATGGAGCAGAGAGGATAAGCTCTCCCTGCGTGACCGTTCGCTGGTAACGGTAGTTTCCCTAATGTCACAGGGATTGGTAGATTCCTCGTTTCAATTCCACCTGATGAGCGCAAAAAAGAACGGTATCACCAAAACCGAGATTGCGGAGATTTTGACGCATGCGGCTTTCTATGCCGGATGGCCGAAAGCGTGGGCGGCGTTCCGCATGGCGAAAGAGGTATGGGCAGAAGAAACAACAGCAGAAGACGCAAAAACAGCGCATGAAAATTCCATGCTGTTTCCCATTGGGCAGCCAAATGACGCTTATTCAAAATTCTTCGTCGGTCAAAGTTATCTGGCGCCCGTATCCGGCAAAGAATTCCCGATTGCCAACGTGACCTTTGAGCCGGCATGCCGCAACAACTGGCACATTCACCACGCCGCAAGCGGCGGAGGACAGGTGCTGATCTGTGTCGGCGGCAGAGGCTATTATCAGGAATGGGGCAAGGATGCTGTTGAAATGACGCCGGGTACGATCATTACGATTCCCGAAGGCGTCAAGCACTGGCACGGTGCTGCACCGGACAGCTGGTTTTCCCATCTCGCCTTTGAAATTCCGGGAACAGACGCTTCCAATGAATGGCTGGAACCGGTCAGCGATGAAGACTACGGCAAGCTGAAATAAGGGGGCGTCTGTCATGAAGCGAAATGTTGCGATGCTTTTGACCGTTTTGCTGATTTTTATGCTTTCAGCCTGTACCGGGCAACCTTCCGGCGAGTCATCTGTGCCGCAGGGAGCAGACAGCAGCGATATTGTCAAAGAGGATACTGCTCCGGCGTCCGGCGAATCTCTGAATGGATTTACTTTATCGGATATGGTTATAAAAGTCACATGCGGAGAACGCACTGCAACCTTTCGCTTGTATGACACCAACGCTGCAAAGGAATTATATGCTCAATTATCGCTTTCCTTGGAACTCACGAATTTCAGAGACGCTCAATGGATGTTTTATCCTTCGGAAAAATTGAATGTGACGGAAAACGAAGCATATCATGACGGTAAGAAGGGTGAACTGAGTTACTACGAACCTTGGGACGATGTGTTTATGCTATATGAGGATTTTTATGCCGGAGATGAAATGCATCGCTTAGGCGTCTGCCTTACCGGCATAGAGGAAATTGCCGGAATGACCGGCAGTATTCAAATCGAACAGCTGAATATTGCCGAAACACCGCAGTCAAAAGGAGGAGAAAACATGATCAAGCAAACGTGTCGGCGCTCCGGATGCCGAAAGCATTAAACCGAATGCAGCAGTAATCGGTTACGGCGCAGCGAATAATTCGGAGATGATCATAGAGAATCCGGATATTTATATTCCCGACATTTTAGGAAAAATCGCACGGGACAAAACGCCGGAATTGGATGTTGTAGACTATGTCGGCTCTCACACATCGCCAATGTTCATTTGGCATAACCGCTATGACAGACTGGTTCCCGCCAACAGTCCTTTGGTAATGGCAGAAGCGTTGTACGAGAACAACATCCCGTTTGAGGTGCATGTTTTTCAGGAAGGACAGCACGGTATGTCCGCTGGCAACAACGCACCGGGCGGCGATATAGAGAATTCGCAATACCCCAATGTAGACATGTGGGTACCTATGTGTGTGAACTGGCTGAATAAGCTGTTTCAGTAAAGGACGGATTACTTAAAACAGGCCTATGAGCTTGGAAAGTCGTTTTGAAACGATAATAAATGTAACTGCTGGACAGGATCAAAGCGTATGCTCTGATCCTGTTTTTTGTGTATCATCAATCTCCACGAATGTATAGCTTTAATAAATACTTCTGCGAAATATTGCAATTCAGGCATATTTATGCTATAATCAAGCTATCTCATTGGGAGGGTGGCTTATGGAACTTCGTGTATTGCGGTATTTCTTGACAGTAGTAAGAGAAGAAAACATTTCACGGGCGGCAGATATTCTGCATGTTACACAGCCGACGCTTAGCCGTCAACTCGCACAGCTTGAGGAGGAACTCGGTGTGCAGCTGTTTATCCGAGGACGGCATCTGTCTTTAACCGACGCAGGCGTTATGCTTCGGCGTCGTGCTGAAGAAGTGGTTGCACTGATGGATAAAATTGAAAATGAATTTGAAGAACAGGACGAAGTTGGCGGCATTATCTCCATCGGCAGCGGTGGACTCATTGCTTCGCAGATACTGTCCGGCGTGATGGAGAGCTTTCGTAAAAAATATCCCAAAGTACAGTATCAGTTTTATACGAACAGCGCAGACTTTGTAAAAGAACGCTTAGAACAAGGACTCCTTGATTTCGGATTACTGCTTGAACCCATCGATATTACGAAATTTGATTATATCCGTATGAAGGAAAAAGAAAAATGGGGCTTGCTGATACGTGCAGATCATCCGTTGGCTTCAAAGGAGTGTATTACAAAGGATGATTTATTGACAGAGCCGCTTATCACTACAAACCGTCTTTCAATCCAAAAGGAATTGGAAAGCTGGCTGGACGGTTCGATTTCCGACCTTGATATTTTTGCAACCTACAATATCATTACAAATGTCGCTATGCTGGTAAACAGCGGAGCAGCCTCCGCCCTTACCATCGAAGGCGCCGTTAATTTATTCGAGGGAAGCAAATTGACTTTCAGACCTCTTTTTCCGGAACTATCTATGACCTCTGTTCTCGCATGGAAAAAGTTTCAGCCGAACTTTGGCGCAGCAGGCAGGTTTTTGGAGCATTTCAAAAGTATGCAATAGCGAATTTATGAAAAGCATAAAAAGCAAGTGTAATCGGGTTAATCTTTCCGATTACACTTGCTTTTTATATAGCGCAATATGTTTTCCACTTTCCGCTAAGCCATCGAATGCTGAAAATGATCGCCCGAAACAGCCAGTCACCAATCATGGCGAGCCATAACACCGAGTGCGCCCATTCCTAAACTTTCCGCAAACAGATATGCCGCGTCGATACGGAATACCCACATAGAAATGATAGAGGTTATCATGAGATGACCGTTGCAATTGTAGTCCCGACAGCACCAAGGCTGCATAGTTGAAAGTTCCAGAGGGCAGCTCCCATGTTCGAAAGCATGCCCCAAATGTATGGTTTTGCATATTATATAAGTATTGGACATATAAAGAGGGCTTGAGTATAATATATGTGTAATCAGAAAAGGACTTTTTGAAGGAGAAGATGATATGACATTGCAGGAAGCCAGCAAAAGATTCGATATTCCGATAGATGAATTGCAGCAATATGAAAAAACGGATTACTGCAAAGTGCAGGTTCAAGTCATCCGGGTTATTATGAAGATGAGGACTTTAGATGGTTAGGGTTAATTCAATTCCTTTTGAATACAGGGTTTTCAGTAAAAGAGACAAAGAAGTATTTGGAACTAATGAAGGACAGCAAGACAAATGAAGAACAAATCCGTATGCTTCGGAAACAGCGTTTTGAGCTGTTGGATGGGATTCATGAAAAGCAGCAGTTACTTGATCAGCTCGATTATATGATTTTGGAAAAGAAAAAACAATGAGCAACGTTATGTTGAAAAAAACAGGATTTGTTTTTCTGAGTGTCGTTTCTATGCTGTTGGCGCTTACGGCCTGCTCTTCTGCTCCCGCTAAAGAGCCGGAACGAAAAGATAAAAGTTTTTTGCCATGAATACCTATATCACGCTTACGGTGTACGGCGATGTGCCGCAGGATGTGTTGGAAACCGTCGAACAGCAACTAAAAGATATGGAAGCCTTGTGGTCAGTTACCGACGCAAACAGCGAAGTCTTTGCAATCAATCATGCGGACGGTAATCCTATTACAATTTCCGATGAAACAGCAGATTTGCTGAAGTTCGTATTGGATATGTGCAAGCGAACAGACGGTGCGCTTGATATTACCGTTTATCCGGTTTTAACAGCTTGGGGCTTCACTACCCGAAGTTATCAAATCCCATCCGACGAACTGCTTGCACAAAAAATGCAGTATGTAGGCTTTGACAAGGTTTCACTTATAGATAACACCTTGACTCTTATGCCGGGAATGGAAATCGATTTTGGAGCTGTTGCAAAAGGATATGCCTGCGATCTTATTACCGATAACTTAAAGGCAAACGGTGTAACCTCCGGGATCATCAGCTTGGGCGGAAATGTTCAGGCAATCGGTTCCAAGCCGGACGGAAGCGACTTTAAGATTTCCGTGCAGCATCCGGATAACGGGGATTCTCTCGGAATCCTCTCTTTATCAGACTTAAGTGTCGTAACCTCCGGAGCCTATGAACGGTATTTTGAGGGCGAAGATGAAAAAAGGTATAGTCATATTCTCGATACGCATACCGGAAGACCTGCAGAAAGCGGTCTGAAATCTGTTACGATTGTTGGAAAAGAAAGCCGATTATGCGATGCGCTTTCTACATCTTTATTTGTTATGGGGCTTGACAAATCTGCAGAGTATTGGAAAGCGAACGGAGGGTTTGACATGCTTCTTGTAACAGAAAACGGTGAAATCAATATAACAGAAGGCTTAGAGGAACGGTTCGAGCTTTCCAAAGCCTATCAGGATTCACCGTTGCAGGTCATACGGTCATTTCTTGAAGAATACGATTTTTCCGGGAAAACAGTGATTCCGTTCTGTACAACACTTGGAGCCGGAATCGGTGAAAGCGAAGACAATGTAAAAGCTCATGCGAACGGTGCTGAAGTCTTGAAAGGCGTTGCACTTCGGACAGGCCGACAGAATATGAGTGAAGATATTTCCAAATGGCTTTCGGATATTGGAATGGCGAAATAAGAAAGGAAAATAGAAACCATGAAAAAATTTATTATAATACCTTTAGCGGCAGCTCTAATATTTTCCCTTGCAGCCTGCGGTCAAAGCGGAACATCCACAGACCTTTCGGAATCTGATAGAGACAACAGCGGTAACATACCAACGGAATCGAATAATAACAACGAAAGTCAAACCAATACAGATGGACAGACACTGATAACGCTGACCATCGGAGATACGGTGCTGGAGGGTTATCTGAACAATTCAGTTCCGGCAAAAATCCTGATTGCACAGCTTCCCCTAACAGTTACCTTAAATGATTCGGATAATGATTTTTGCGGCGACCAACTCAATCTGGAATACTCCGAAAGTGATGTGACTTCCGGATATAAAAACGGTGATCTCGTATTCTGGACGCCTGCCAGCAATTTTGTGATTTTTGTAAGCGGAGAAGAAAGTTCTGCAAATACAGGCAATCTTGTGCCGCTTGGACATATCACAAGCCCGCAGGAAATGCTGGATGCACTGGAAGGCAGAATTGATGTTACGATTGCTTTGAAAGAAAGCAATACGGGTGCATCTGATCCGGAAGATTCCGATACGAATACAGAAAAAGGAGAAGAAACTATGCAGATTAAAATTACCGTGGGAAATACAGAACTGTATGCTACACTCGAAGACAACGCTACTACACGGGCATTGATAGAACAGATACCTATGACATTATCCATGAGCGATCTTTACGGTAGAGAAATGTGCTATCGTTATGGTGCAAACGCCCTTCCCACAGATAACCTGCGTTCGGATGGATATGAAATCGGCGATATTGCCTATTGGCCTCCGCGCGGTAGTTTGGTAATCCTATATGAGCAGAACGGAGAACAATTTGAGCGGCAGCATTTGGGACATATTGATTCTGGCGTGGAAGTCTTCAAAAACACCGGCGATGCGGATGTGACATTTGAAGTTGTATCTGATTAAGTACAAAGTACAGGAAAGGGAGTGACATTGTGAAACGATATATTATTTTAGTGCTATCGCTTATTCTTTCGCTATACATGTGTGCTTGTTCTTCTAATCATGTTCCCGAAACAGGAACGGACAGTATTTCAGACAGCGATACAGCAGCTTTAACACTTACCACAGACACCGATGCCGATAGTGCCGAAACAGAGGAAACGAATCCCGAAGAAAGTACGGACGCCCCGGAGTCGGTTGAGCAGGATGAACCTTCGCTGAACCCGCCGCAAAATAATAATACAACTGCTACTGTCGAGAAAACGGAGCATACACCGTCACCTACACCGAATGTGACAATGCCTCCAGCAAATAATGGAGGCTCAAATACCAATGTTAGACCGAATACACAGCAGCCGGTCAGTCCTTCGGAAACACCCACTGACAAGAAAGAAGAATCAACGGTAAAGCCTGTCGATCCGCCCCAAACGCAACCGCCGGAAGTCCCTTCCGAAAAGGAGGACGAGCCTTCGGTGCCTGTTACAGATTTCAGAATCAAAATTACGGTTGGCAATCAGGTGCTGACTGCTACGATCTATAATAATGCTACCGGACGCGATTTCATTGAATGGCTGCCGCTTTCTCTTCCCATGATGGATTTGTACAGTCGAGAAATGTGCTATCGCTTTTCCGACACGCTGGCAACAGATAATGTTCAGTATACCGGATATGAAGTCGGAGAAATTGTCTATTGGCCGCCCGGTCACAGCTTTGTCATTATGTATGCTCAAAATGGTGAACATTTCAGTATGCAAAAACTCGGACGCATTGATTCCGGCGTTGAAATTTTTGAGAATACCGGCGATGTGGAGATTAAGATTGAGGTTTTATTCTGAGATGAGTTTAAAATGCTTGACGAAAATGCAAGTGCTATAAAAGACATTGTTGGCATCCACTGATACAAAAATCAGCAAGTACAACTTTTATATATTTTTGGTGCATAAAATGGGGCATAACTGTTCAATCGTGTCAAGGCAGAAAGGTGGATATTATTGAGCAAATATATTGCTGGAGACATCTATATGCCCCACTTTTACAAAAATCGTTTTTCGTTTTTAAAAACGATTCCCCCTTTAGGATTTATGATAGTCAATTTATTCAAAAAGTGGCTTCCATAGGGGTTAAAAGAGGGTTCAAGGCTCAAAAAAACGAAGTTCACCCGGAAAAAACGAAGTTTACATATGATTTACCCCAAGCAGAAAATGATTTTTTGGTACTGACATATCACACAGCTATGTAGATACCGTAGGGAAGTATGAAACGGCAATCAAAGAGTATATCCAAAACCAATTACAAGATGACATTATAAATGATCAAATCAGTCTCAAGGAATATATCGACCTGTTTACGGGTAAGCCGGACAAACAGGGCAAATAAAACAGCCCCCGAGTAAGGGGGCTGCCAGAGGTAAATGTGTGATTGCAGACCTTTCAGTGCATCCTTTAGGATGCTCTCACAGGTGTTAGGCCCTTATAGGGCCTGTTCAAACCACCCGTTCAACGGGTGATTTTGATTGCTGTTTTTTGAGAGGGGATTTTATAATCGTTTTTTCAGCTTTCTCTGAAACGGAAATTATCCGTGCGTAAGCTCCCGCGAATAGCGCAGCTCCATCCGGATGTCGTTCGGCTTTATTTCGTCCGCTGGCAGCGATAGGGAAAAGGCGTGGCGGCCCCCGTCAAAATGGAAGCCGGTTTTTTCGTAAAATCGCCGGGCCCGGCGGTTTTCTGCGAGCACCCAGACCATCGCCTGCGTACTGCCCCGTTCCCGCAGGCGGGCGAGGCAGTATGCCATGCCCTCCTGCGCCAGCCCCGTTCCCCAAGTGTCCGGGAGAAAATAGAAGGCGCCGATTTCCCCTGTGTCGTCCGGTATATCCCTGTCTTCCGCATCGCCCAAAATGGCCATGCCTGCTGGGCTCCGACCGGAACGGAATAGATAGAATTCCTCCGCATTTTTTTCCCGCTCAGGCAGGTTCCTCCGAAAGAGTGCGGCTCGCTTTTCCGGTGTGAATCCGGCCAGGAAGGGGGCGGGAAGGATGTCCTGATAGGCGGCGTTCCAGGAAACGGCGTGGACGTAGCCGAGCTCGTCGGCCTGTTCCAGTCCGGCGCGGACGATATGCAGTGTATGGGAATCCATGAAAACGCCTCTCTTGTTCAAGGATAGCATCCCCGGCCCGCGGAGTATGAACTCGTCTTACTTCGGATTATAAATTATAGAGCAAATCGAAAGGATTTTCAAGGCGTTCCCCACGAAGAGACTCCTTTTTCCAGGGGTAGGGGAAGATTACACGAAAGATCAGATGATGGCTATATAAAGAGCGTAATAGAATTCCATATATGAGCGGCAGGAATAGGATGCAAGCAATCGAACATATGTGCGAAAATTTCCGGAAAACGGTTGCTTTTCTTGAAAAAGTCCGGTATAATAAAGGCATTGCAGACACGGCGGCGCTCCTTGGCGTCGCTTGAAAAGGAACCGGAACAAGGGAAAAATGGAAGGATGAAGAACATGGCGGCGGACGATAAGAAAAAAGGCACGGTAGAAGACAGCAAGAAGAAAGCGCTGGAATTGGCTCTTCAGCAGATCGAAAAAAATTATGGAAAGGGCGCCGTCATGCGCCTTGGACAGAACAGCGCCATGAATGTGGAATGCATTCCGACCGGCTCCCTGATGCTGGACGCCGCGCTGGGGATCGGCGGCCTTCCCCGGGGACGGATTATCGAAATATACGGTCCGGAAGCGTCGGGCAAAACCACCCTGGCGCTGCACGCGGTAGCGGAAGCACAGAAGATGGGCGGGGAAGCGGCTTTTATCGACGTGGAGCACGCCCTCGATCCCGTGTACGCCAGGGCACTGGGGGTGGACGTGGATTCTCTGCTGGTTTCCCAGCCGGATACCGGCGAGCAGGCGCTGGAGATCGCCGAAGCGCTGATTCGCTCCGGCGCGGTGGATATCGTCGTTATCGACTCGGTCGCCGCGCTGGTGCCGCGCGCCGAGATCGAAGGGGATATGGGCGACAGCCACGTCGGCCTGCAGGCACGCCTGATGTCCCAGGCCATGCGGAAGCTGGCCGGCGCGGTATCCAAGTCGCAGTGCATGGCGGTATTCATCAACCAGCTGCGGCTGAAGGTCGGCGTGGTTTATGGGAACCCGGAGGTCACCGCCGGCGGCAACGCGCTGAAATACTATGCTTCGATACGGCTGGACGTTCGCCGCACCGAAACCCTGAAGGCGGGCGGGGAGCCGATCGGTTCTCACACCCGGGTTCGCGTGGTAAAAAATAAGGTCGCGCCGCCGTTCAAGGAAGCGGAATTCGATATCATGTACGGCCAGGGAATTTCCCATGAGGGCGAACTGCTGGATATCGCCGTGAAGCTGGGGATTATCCAGAAATCCGGCGCCTGGTTCTCGTATAAAGAGAACCGTCTTGCCCAGGGGCGCGACAACACCAAGGAAATGATCAAAAACGACCCGGCGCTGATGCAGGAGTTGGAGACGCTGGTCCGCGCCAATTTGGATAAGCTGAACCCGTCCGCCCGGGTGGCGCCGCTGCCCTCCACCCCGGTGGAAATCCCGCTGGAGGCTGCCGCCAAGGTCAGCGCCCCTGCGGCCAAGGCAAAGATCGACATTTCGGTCGACGACTGAACGGACGGCGTCCTTCCGCCGCCGTCAAAGGAAGGGGCGGAAATGCAAAATGACGATAACGGAACTGCGAAAACGCCGCGGCCGCCTTGTCCTGCTGATGCTGGACGGGGAGCCGGCGGCGACCGTGGATATCCGTACCTTCGAGGAGTCGCCCTATCGGGTCGGCTCCTCGTTGTCGGATGAGGAACTGAAGGCGCTGCTGGAGGAATCCTCCCGCCGCCGCGCAAGGGAAAAGGCGGTCTATCTTCTGTCCCGGAGCGACCATTCCCGCCGGGGGCTGGAGGAAAAGCTGCGGCGGGAAGCCGATCCGGCGATTGCGGCGGAAACCGCCGAACGAATGAAAGAACTGGGATATGTGGACGACGAACGATACGCTTACCGGCTTGCGGAGGAGCTGACCAGCCGGAAGCTTTACCCACGTCGCCGCGCCCTGCAGGAGCTATGCAGCCGCGGGGTGGACCGGGAGCTCGCCGCCCTGGCCGTGGAGGCTACTGAAAAAGACGATCTTGAGAAAGCTCTTGAACTGCTGGCGAAAAAACAGTATAATAGGCTGCATGATGAGGACGGACGGCGAAAGGCCGCCGCCAAGCTGACGCGTTACGGCTTTGACGGCGGGACGGTCCGCCGCGCGCTGTCAGCATGGGACGAACGGGCAGAGACCGCGACTGACGAGGCTGACGAGGCTTTCGCAGCTACCGCTTGGAATTCCGACGACCTGTTTGACGGCGTCGCCGCGGAAGACGACGGGCTATAGTCGGTGAGCGCCATCGGGCCACCTTACGAAGGGAAACGCCGCCGTCCGTTTTTTGAAAGGTTGGTTTATCCATGGCATATAAAGTGGGGATGGTTTCTCTCGGCTGTCCCAAAAACCAGATGGACGCCGAGCTGATGCTCGGCCGCCTGCGGGACGCGGGAATCGAATTGACGGCGGAAAGCGGCCTGGCTGATGTGGTGATCGTGAATACCTGCGGCTTTATCGAGGACGCTAAGAAGGAATCTATTGAAAATATTTTGGAATTCGCCCAGCTGAAAAAGGAAGGGCAGATCAAGAAGATCATCGTGACCGGCTGCATGGCCGAGAGATATAAGGAAGAACTGCTGAAGGAACTGCCGGAATGCGACGCTGTGCTGGGGCTCGGCGCCAACGGCGATATCGTGAAAACGGTGGAAGCCGTTCTGCGGGATGAGCGGCTTTCCCGCTTCCCCGACAAAGGCTGCTGGAACCTGGAGGGAAGCCGGCTGCAAACGACGCCGGACTTTTTCGCCTATCTGCGGATCGGGGACGGCTGCAATAACTGCTGCACCTATTGCGCGATCCCGCTTATCCGCGGGCGGCTGCGCAGCCGGGAAATGGATGCGGTGGTGGAGGAAGCGCGCGGCTTGGCGGCGGGCGGTGTGAAGGAGCTTACCCTCGTTGCGCAGGATACGACCCTCTACGGCGCGGACTGGGACGGAGAGTCCCATCTGCCCGAGCTGCTGGAGCGGCTTTGTGAAATTGACGGCCTGCGGTGGATTCGGCTGCTTTACTGTTATCCGGAGCACATTACCGACCGCCTGCTGGACGTGATGGCCACACAGGATAAGATCGCCAAGTATATGGATATCCCGATTCAGCATGTAAACGGGAAGGTTCTCGCTGCCATGAACCGGCCGGGAGACGCCGTGTCCCTGAAAAAACAGATTCGCCATATCCGGGAAAAAGTGCCGGGCGTCGTCCTGCGCACCACCATAATGACCGGCTTTCCCGGCGAAGGAAAAAAGGAATTCGCCGAGCTGTGTGAGTTTATTAAGGAAATGCGTTTTGAACGGCTGGGCTGCTTCGCCTTTTCGCCCGAGGAGGGTACGAAAGCGGCTCTCCTGCCGAACCCGGTGGAAGAAAAGGAGAAACAGCGCCGCCGGGATATCGTGATGGAAGAGCAGGCTCGGATCACCGACCGGTACCACCGTTCGCGGGTAGGGAAAACCATCGACGTTCTGGCGGAAAGCTACGATCGGTATGCGGAATGCTGGTTCGGCCGCAGCGAGGCCGATGCGCCGGATATCGACTGCAAGGTGTTTTTTGCCGGCGGGCCGCGGGACGTCCGCCCGGGCGAATTTGTCCGCGTAAAAGTCACCGACGTGCTCGACTGGGATCTGATGGGAGAACGGATGGAATAACCCGCGAGACGGCGGCACGGTCCTGTAAATCGGAAGAAAGCCTTCCTGTAAAGCGCGCTGTCCGAACGGCGGTGCGGCAGGGGAAAGGGATGGTCCTGAAATTGACGACGACCAACCGGAAACTGAACCTAAATACGCCGAATAAGCTGACGATCCTGCGGGTGCTTCTGTCGCCCCTCGTACTGCTTTTCCTGATGCTGGATTTCCCGTTTCACAATCTGATTGCCATGGCGGTTTTCGGCGCGGCGGCTCTGACCGACCTGTTTGACGGGCGAATCGCCCGTTCCCGCAACCTGGTGACGAATCTGGGGAAATTTCTCGACCCCATCGCGGATAAGATGCTGACGACCGCTGCGTTTTTGGGCTTCCTGGTCATCGGCCGTCTGGATGTCTGGGCGGTGATGCTGGTGCTGACACGGGAATTCATGGTGGCGACCATCCGGATGCTGGCGGCAAAGGACGACGTGGTGGTTGCGGCGGATTTCGCCGGCAAGGCGAAAACGGTCGCCCAGTTTGTCTCCATTCTTTTCATGTTTGCCGCACTGGAGTTTGCTTCCTGGCAGCATACTCTGCTGGCAGGATTTGCTCTGCCGGATCTGCTCTTTTCCGTTCCGCTAGTCATCGGCCATGTGCTGATCTGGGTATCGGTGGTGTTGACCCTGATCTCTGGCTGCCAGTATGTTTGGAGCTACCGCCGGTATTTGATGGATCCGGAAGAGGAGCATTGAGAAAAATACCGGTGGATTTTTCCGGGAAATCCGCTATAATGGAATAACGGAAACCGATTGGTCGGTTTATCCTTTGTCCATGAGGAACCCGATACCTTTCATCATTGGATGCGATGACCGGGAGAAGTACCCGTATCCCTCCGCAGCAGAGAAGGCGCGCCGGATATTTGTCCGAAGCTGGAAGCGCGCCCGGCGGAAGGCCGGGGAAATGCACCCGTTAGCACGGCGAGGGGAAAGGGCGGTCATGGGAACGGCGCGAAACGGCGCGGCTCCCATGCGCCTGCGTATCCTGCCGCGGCTGCCGCCGTTACCGGCTTTGAGTGAAATTCGGAGTGGAACCGTGCGAATCCGCACCTCCGTCGCCCCACGTTGTGCGGGGCGGCGGAGGTTTTTGTTTATTGTTTTTTATAGTCGCCCGCTTTCAATAAGGCGCGGCCTTCCAGCGTACGGAAGGCCCGGAAATGCCTGGAAAGGAATTTTGCCATGTTTGAGCGTATAAAAGAAGATATCGCAGTGATTCGGGAGAAGGACCCGGCGGCCCGTTCCTCCCTGGAAGTCATGCTTCTCTACAACGGCTTTAAAGCGGTGCGCGCTTATCGCCGCGCCCATTGGTGCTTTAACCACAACATGAAGTTTCTTGCGCGCTGGATATCCCAGCGCTGCGTGCGGAAAACCAATATCGAGATTCATCCCGGCGCTACCATCGGCCGCCGGCTGTTTATTGATCATGGCACCGGCGTGGTGATCGGGGAGACGACGATCATCGGGGATGATTGTACCATCTATCAGGGCGTGACGCTGGGAGGAACGGGAAAAGATAAAGGAAAACGGCATCCCACCCTTGGCGACCATGTGATGGTGGGTTCCGGCGCCAAGGTGCTCGGACCGATCACGATTGGGAATAACGTACGGATTGCGGCCGGGGCCGTGGTGCTGTCCAACATTCCGGACGACTGCACCGCGGTGGGCGTACCTGCACGGATTGTCCGCCGAAACGGCGCCAAAATTGTGGAGCTCGATCAGGTGCACATTCCTGATCCGGTGGCGCAGGAGCTCTGTCGGCTGGAATACCGGATCGGCCAGCTGGAACAGGCTCTTGCGGATCGGGGGGATGCCGTTACGGCTGCTGTCCCGGAAAAGACGGCAGCGCCGGAATCCGACAGAGAAAGCGCAGAAAATTCATAGAACAGAAAACCCAAACAATAGAAAGGACGATACCGCTGTGAAAATCTACAATACGCTGACCCGACAGAAGGAAGAACTCATCCCCATCGAAGAGGGCAAGCTCCGCGTATATGCCTGCGGCCCGACGGTGTATGACTATATCCATATTGGCAACGCCCGCCCGCTCTGCGTTTTCGACGTGTTCCGTCGGTATATGGAGTGGCGGGGCTGGGACGTGCGCTTTGTGCAGAATTTCACCGATATCGACGATAAGATTATCCGCCGCGCAAACGAAGAGGGCGTGCCCTACGATGGGGTTTCGGAGCGCTATATTACAGAATTCTGGACGGATGCGAAAGGGCTGAATATCCGGGAAGCGACCGTGCATCCCCGCGCAACGGAAAACATCGACGAGATCATCGCCATCATTTCCGGCCTGATCGACAAAGGCTTCGCATACCGGGCGGAAAATGGGGACGTCTATTTCCGTACCAATCGTTTTGACGAGTACGGAAAGCTTTCCCATCAGCCGCTGGACGATCTGGAATCCGGCGCCCGGATCGACGTCAGCGACCTGAAGGAGGATGCGATGGATTTCGCCCTCTGGAAAGCGGCGAAACCAGGCGAACCCTTCTGGCCCTCGCCATGGAGCGAAGGCCGTCCGGGCTGGCATATCGAATGCTCCGCTATGGCCCGCCGGTATCTCGGTGAAACCATTGATATCCACTGCGGCGGGCAGGACCTGATCTTCCCCCATCACGAAAATGAGATTGCGCAGAGCGAGTGCTGCAACGGCGTCCCCTTCGCCCATTACTGGATGCACAACGGCCACATCAATGTGGATAACAAAAAGATGTCCAAATCTCTCGGCAATTTCTTTACCGTACGGGATGTGGCAAAGAAATACGGCTATGAACCGATCCGTTTTTTCCTGATCTCCTCCTCCTACCGCAGCCCGATCAACTATAACGCCGCCGTGATCGAGCAGGGGATCGCCGCGCTCGACCGGCTGTATACCTGCCGGGAGAACCTGACCTTTGCTCTAAACGCCGCTTCGGAAAACTCGGGTAAAGACGAAAGCGCCGCCCTGGAAGCTTTCCAGGCGCGCCGTCAGCAGTTCATCGACGCGATGGAGGACGACCTGAACACCGCCGATGCGATCGCCGCCCTGTTTGAGTTGGTCCGGGATATCAATGTGGCGGTCGCGGACGCGCCCTCCCGCGGGCTATGCGAGCAGGCGCTTTCCCTGCTGAACGAGTTATGCGGCGTGCTGGGCCTGCTGTACGACCGGAAGCAGGAGATGCTGGATGCGGATATCGAAGCAATGATTGCCGCCCGCACCGAAGCGCGCAAGCAGAAAAACTGGGCCGAATCCGACCGGATACGCGATGAACTGAAGGGTATGGGGATCGTTCTGGAGGACACGCCGCAGGGAGTGAAATGGCGCCGACAGTAACATTTCAGGCACATGGTTTTCATGGGACGGGGACTTCCCATGTTCCGCTCTTTATGGTACAATGACGGCTGGGAGAAATGCGACCGCATTTCTCAGTTACGCCGCCGGAAAACGCCGGCAGAGAATCCGGCTGGGCGGCGTTATGGTACAATTCCGTTTGGAAAATGCGAAAGCGTTAAAACGTCGGCATAGAAAGAGGAGATCGCCCTTGCATAGAAATATTCTGAGCGTAACGCTGAACCCGTCCATCGACGTGACTCTGTGGTCGGACGGGCTTCATCCCGATAAAGCCAACCGGGTGTTGGATGAGATGCGGGAGGTTGGCGGCAAGGGGATCAATGTGTCCCGGGTGGTGCATTCCTTCGGCCAGGAAACCCTCTGCCTCGCCGTTGCGGGGGAGGACAACTGCCGGGAGTTTGCCGGTTATCTGGAAAGGGAAAGCCTGCGGTATGAGTTCATCAAAATCCAGGGCGCGGTGAGGGAGAATCTGACCCTCCGCTGCGCCGGGCAGACCATCAAGCTCAATCGGAAAGGCCCGGCGCTTTCCGAAATGATGATTGGAGCGCTGATGGCGCTGATCCGTTCCCGGATTCGGCCGGGTGATATCGTTGTGTTCGCGGGCAGCCTGCCGGAAAACGTCTCGGTGCGGGACTATGTGGAGTTGATTCTTGCGGTCAAGAACACGGGAGTGCTGGTGGCGGTGGACAGCGACCTGCTGTCGCTGGAGGACTATCGCCGGGTATCTCCCTGGCTGATTAAGCCGAATATCCATGAGCTGCGGCACATTGTGGAGGTAAAGGGAACCACCATCGACGATGTGGCGGACGCGGCCCGCGTTCTGCGGAACAGCGGGGTGGAAAACGTCGTGGTCTCCCTTGGCGGTAACGGGCTGGTGTGCGTATCCGGCGACCGGACGATCCGCGTCGCCGTTCCGCAGGTGGAGGTGAAATCCACTGTCGGCGCGGGAGACAGCGCGCTGGCCGGCTTTATCGTCGGCTTTGTCAAGGGGCACGAGCTGGCGGAATGCGTCCGTCTGGCCGCCGCCTGTGGCACGGCCTGCGCGATGCGGGACGGCACGCTCCTCGCCACCAAGGAAACGGCGGCCGCTCTTCTCGAAAAAATCGACGTTCGGGAACAGGCGTAAGCCCGGGATAAGCAGACGTACAGGTGTGCGGGTGTATGGTGAAGCACAAAACGTGCTAGTACGCCATATCCGCCGCGCGAACGAGAAAGGAGCCGGCCGTGAAGATTTCCCGTTTTCTTAAAACGATCCTGTATCTGGTGCTGACAGCGATCCTGCTGGGGATATCCACATCGCTTCAGTTGGCTTTTCATCGGCAGGAAAGCCTGGCGGCCGCCTATTTTCAATCAAATTTGTATTTGTTCATTATGGCGGCTGCCTGTCTCGGTACGGCGGTGTATTCCTATCGCGCCTATACCCGCCGGCATAGGGAACACGCAGCGGATTCGCTTTTCCTGCTTCTGCTTGGGATTGTGCTGATGGTCGCCGCCGTCCTGACCATGGTGAGCTTCGGCGGATTGGGGGAAGAATTCACCAAAACCGGCTATACGGCCGCCAATGTCAACATTGTATTGATGTCGGCGCTGCCCCTGCCGTTTTTGATCCGGGCGATTGTGCTTGCCGTTTCCTGCGGGCGGCATGAACCGTCCCGCAGGACGCCGGCTCTGATTGCCTGCGGCGTAGTGGCGGCCGCCTATGTGTTATGTCTGGCATTGGGCGGTATGATGCGGATGGTACGCTACGACCCGCAGTCGCCGTATACGTCGTTCTCCTCGGAACAGGACGAATCCGTAGAGGAAGCGGGCATATAAGTATATTATCGTAAGCAAACCGGCGGAACCATTTGGTTCCGCCGGTTTTTGTCGGATTCTTCCGTCTGTTAAGGCAGCCTGTTGCTTCCCGATTTCCTCTTCTCCCGGCATTGGCGCGTAATTTGGCCAAAGCGGGATATGCTAACAGCGACGCCGGAAATGCCGGATGGAAAGGGGAAGCGGGAATCCCCGCTGTCACCGGTTTTCGCTGGAGTCGCCACAATCCAAAAGGAAAGGAAGGCACAGGATGATGGACAGAAAAGACGGACAGGAAGCCCATGCCGCGCTTCCTCTGAACGCGGCGCGGTTTGCGGAACTGAAAAATGCGGGCGGCGTATTGGTGGTGGACTTTTGGGCTACCTGGTGCATGCCCTGCAAAATGCTGGGGCCGGTGATCGAACAGCTGGCGGCCGACTATAAGGGGCGCGCCGTGGTCGGCAAGGTGGATATTGACGAGCAGCGGGAACTGGCGGAGGAATACCGGATTCAAAGTGTTCCCACAGTAATGATTTTCCGTGACGGCGATGTGGCGGATACCCTGATCGGCGTGCGTCCGTTGGACGTGCTGAAAGCGGCGGTTGACAAGGCTCTGGAATAGTCGGAATAAGGGCTGTTGCAAAATGAAACATTTTGCAACAGCCCTTGAAAAACCGCTTGCGGGCCATAGATCGTGGCCCGCATTTCGCATCTTTCCGGCATGAAACCGCGTTTTTCCTGTCCGAGCGAATATTTTTGCATTTTGCAAAGCCGGGACAAGAGGAAGGGCTGTTTCAGCGTTACGCCTCCCACCGGATCATGCCGGCGGTATATTCCGTCCCGCAGGGGAGGGGCGTCGGCAGAGCCAGCGCATACAGGTCGGCCGCCCGGCATTCCAAAGCGAAGAGACGGCGCGCTTCCTCCGTCATCGACTCGAACTGCGAGACGCGGGTGACCAGCGGCAGGGCGGAGCCTTTGGCGGCGCTTAGAATTTCCGCCCCGCCCGGACCGATCCCCAATACCCGGATATACGGCGGGCGGCGGTCTTCCCATCCTCCGGAAAGTCCGAGGAAACCAGCCAGAAGAATCCGACGCAGACGGGTCAGCGGATACCGTTTGGTCTTTGCGGCGGAAAGCAGTTCATCCATGCTGCCGGCCGTACGGATCGCGTCATAAAGGCGGTTCTCCAGCCCCTCCGACACGCCGGGAAGCCGGGCGAGCTGCTCCCTGGTGAGCCGCCGGAGCGCGGCGAGCATCGCCCGCTCGATCAGGTGCGGATCGGCTGGACAGCGGCCGGCCCGGGCCGCTTCGTGCAGAAGCTCCAGCGGGACCGCGGGAATATAGGGCGCGGCGTTCCCCGGCCGTCCGGCGGCGAGCAGCCCCCGGAGATAACTGGCCGAGGCCATATCTCCGACCGGCAGCGGCTTGTCGTGTCCGGCGCCGAACCGCGGAATGGTAAAGGGCCGGATGGGGGAGTCCATCCGGCGCAAAGCCTTCAGGTATTCGATCCCCAGCGTATTGTTGGCATTTTCCAGAAGCGCGGCGTTTTTCTGCCCGGCGATCTCCGCCACGGCGCGCTGCCGGGCCTCCGGAAAGGAGATGCCACCCTCCAGATGATACCGCAGCAGCCCGGCGAACCGGTCGGAAAGCAGAATGTCTGCGACCTTTTGCAGCGGTTCGATTTCCCCGCACTCGCTGCCGAAGCTCAGCACGTCGACACAGCCGAGCGCGTCCAGCAGGGACACGGCGCCGGACGCGAAGGCTTCCGCCGAGGCGATGGCCCAGGGTAGGGGGAGCTCCACCACCAGGTCAACCCCGCCGGCCAGCGCGGCCCGCACCCGGTCGAACTTCGGGAGAACGGCGGGTTCCCCCCGCTGGACGAAATTTCCGCTCATCACCGCGACCACATGGGTGGCCCGGCAGCTTCCGTCCGCCGTGCGGGTGCGCTCGATGTGATGCGCATGACCGTTATGGAAGGGATTATATTCGGCGACGATACCGGCGACTTTCACAGCGGCTTCATCCTTTCTTGAAAAGGGAGGATCGATTTCTCTCCCGGCTATTTATGCAGAAAAATGAAAGAAACGTCGATTTTCATCTTGAAAATCAGAGAGGTTCGTATTATCATGATATGGTTAAAGTATACGGTGTTTCTGATAAAAATGCAATATAGCAACCGGGAACCCGGGCATAGACAGACAGGAAAGGATTGGTCACGAAAATGAAAATTCTGGTCATCAATGCGGGCAGCTCCTCGCTGAAGTATCAGCTGATCGATATGGATGGAGAGGTCGTCCTGGCCAAGGGCAACTGCGAGCGGATCGGTATTGGCGGAAAGATCACGCACAAAACCAGCGACGGCCGGGTGATCGCAAAGGAAGTCGAGATGAACGACCATACCGCCGCTTTTGCCGAGGTGAAGGCGGCTCTCACCGAGGGCGAGGGCAGGGTCATCGACGACCTGTCCGAGGTGTCGGCCATCGGCCATCGTATTGTGCAGGGCGGTTCGAAGTTTGATCGTTCCGTGCTGGTGAACGAGCAGGTCATCCAGGATATCGCGGACTATGCTTCTCTGGCTCCGCTGCACAATAAGGCGCATGTACAGGGGATCAATGCGGCGATCGAGGCCTTCGGTAAGGAGGTGCCGCAGGTTGTGGTGTTCGACACCGCTTTCCATCAGACCATGCCCCCCAAGGCGTATATGTTCGGCGTTCCATACCGGTATTATGAGGAATACGGCATCCGCCGTTACGGTTTCCACGGCACCTCTCACCGGTATGTCAGCCAGCGCTGCCTGGAGCTTCTAGGTAAGCCGGACGGGAAAGGAACCCGTGTGATTTCCTGCCATTTCGGCAACGGTTCCTCCGTGACGGCGATTAAAGACGGCAAGGTGATCGATACCACCATGGGCCTGACGCCGTTGGACGGCTTCATGATGGGTACCCGCTCCGGCGCGGTGGATCCCTCGGTCGTTACCTACATCATGGAAAAAGAGGGCCTGACGCCTCACGAAATGGATCAGCTTCTGAACAAGCAGTCCGGTATGCTGGGCATCTCCGGCGTTTCCAGCGACGACCGCGACATCGCGGCGGCGGTGGAAGCGGGGAATGAACGCGCAAAGCTCGCCTGGGAGATGCGCACTTATGAGATCATCAAATATATCGGCGGGTATATCGCCGCCCTCGGCGGGGTGGATGCGCTGATCTTTACCGCTGGCATCGGTGAGAACCAGCCCAGTCTCCGGGCGGAGATCATTAAGGCCTTCGGCTTCTACGGCATGAAGCTGGATGAGGAAAAGAATAAGGTGCATGGCGAGGAAGCCGAAATCACCACACCGGATTCCTCCGTGCGGGCCTTTGTCATCCCGACCAACGAAGAGCTGGTCATTGCGCGGGACACCAAGGCGATCGTCGAGGGCAGGGCGCTGTAAACTTACGCGCTGCAAACCAGGATAAAAAGCGGCGGACGAATTTTCGTCCGCCGCTTTTTATAGAGCATTAGTCGTGCTCAATCAGTTCTTCGCGGTCGCGGAAAAACAGGGAGATGCACCAGATGCCTGCCAGCGCGACAATGGTGTAGATCACGCGGCTGACAGCGGCGCCCTGGCCGCCGAAAGCCCATGCTACTATGTCGAACTGAAACAAGCCGATACTGCCCCAGTTGATAGCGCCGATGACCACGAGGATAAGCGCCAGTCTGTCCAGCATGTGTTTCACTCCTCTTTTATTGCCCGGCGCGTTTGGACGCCGGAGGCTGCGAAACAGGTCCGCCGCAGACCGGCGGACTTTCCGCGAGGTTAGTATGTACGTTCCCCGATGGATTTATGCGCTTTATGCGGAGGCTTTACAAAAACATAAAATTTGAATCAAAAAAGGGTACACTATCTCCATTATTTTAAAAAATGAAGGATATGGGAGAGAAGACAGGTTCATGGGAAATGCGGTTATGGCGGTTGTTTTGTGTCTGCTGATTCTGATGTCTTCGTATTTTTCCGCAACCGAGACGGCGTTCAACAGCCTGAACGTCCTGCGCGTCCGCAGCGAGGCGAACAACGGGAATAAAAAATCGCGGCTGGTCCTTACGCTGCTGGATCGGTACGATTCCCTGCTGTCCACCATTCTGATTGGGAACAATATTGTCAATATTACCTCCACCTCTCTGGCGACATTGTTGTTTGTGCGATGGCTCGGCGATGCGGGCGTGTCGGTGTCCACCATTGTGATGACGGTGCTGGTACTGATTTTTGGAGAAATCACCCCTAAGAGCCTGGCCAAAGAAAGCCCGGAAGCCTTTGCGAAGTTTTCCGCGCCGGTCATCCGCGTGCTGATTCTCCTGCTGACCCCTCTCAATTGGGCCTTCGGGCAATGGAAGAAGCTGCTTTCCCGCCTGTTCCGCGTGGGAAAAAAGGACGGCGCGACCAGTGAAGAGCTGATGACTATGGTGGACGAGATGCAGAACGAGGGCGGCATCGACGAGCAGGAGGGGCAGCTAATCCGCGCGGCGATCGAATTCAACGATCTCGACGCGGCGGACGTACTGACGCCCCGCGTCGATCTGGTGGCGGTGGAGGAAAACGATCCGACGGAGGAAATCGCCCGCGCTTTCCGTGTAAGCGGGCATTCCCGGTTGCCGGTGTACAGCCATACCATTGACCATGTGATCGGTATTTTGCATGAAAAGGATTTTTATTCGGAAGCATATCAGACGAGCCGTTCCCTTCGGAATGTGATGGGAGAGGTATATTGTACCCTGGAAAACGCCAAAATATCGGCCCTTCTCCGGCAGATGCAGCACCGCAAGGTGCATATGGCAGTGGTGGTGGATGAGTTCGGCGGAACGGTCGGCGTTGTGACGCTGGAGGATATCCTGGAAGAACTGGTTGGCGACATATGGGATGAACACGACGATGCGGACGGGATGGCCGAGGATTTTCAACTGGTTCGAGAGGATGTGTACCTAGTAGACGCCGGCGCCGGCGCGGAGGAATTCTGTGAGCGTTTTGGATTTGACGAACCGGAGGAAGCCGTAACCGTCGGCGGCTGGGTGATCGAGCAGATGGAGCGTATTCCGTCGGAAGGCGATTCGTTTTTCCTTGGCGGCCGTACCGTTACGGTGACAAGGATGGAACAAAAACGAATTCTTCAGATTCGTTTGGAAGGGAAACCCGAAACTCCTGCGGAGTGAGAACCGCAGGGTACAAAAACGACCGGCAAAACCGTGGTTTTGCCGGTCGTTCCTTATATATAATGATACCGAAATTTACTCTTCGACGGCCGGAATCGGTTTTGATTCCGCCGTTTCATCCGGCTTTTTGGAAGCGGAGACGCGATGGAGGATGAATACAACGGCGGCTAGAAGAATCAGGGAGGTCCCCAGCGTCAGGGGAATATTGCCGCCCGAGAAACCGGCGACCAGATACCCGACGACACAGCAGGCCGCCGTGGTGATCGAATACACCAGCTGGGTGGAGACGTGCTGAATGTGATTGCATCCCGCGCCGGTGGAAGAAAGAATGGTGGTGTCCGAAATCGGAGAGCAGTGATCGCCGAAGACGCTGCCCGCCAGCGTCGCGGATAGGGCGACCACCAGTAGCTCCGGCGCGACTGCCGTGCAAGTAGGGACGATGATCGGGATCAGAATGCCGAAGGTGCCCCACGCCGTTCCCATGGCAAAGGAAAGAAGCGCGGCGACCACAAAAACCAACGCCGGCAGCAGCGCGCCCGGCAGCACGCTGTTTGAAACGATGGTTTTCACAAATTCTCCGGTCATCAGCAGGTCCCGACAGACGCCGCTGATCGTCCAGGCGAGGATCAGGATGACGAAGGCGGGTACCATAGACTTGACGCCCTCCACAATCCCGTCCATAAAGGCGCGGAATTTGACGACTCCCCGCGGCACGAACAGGAGGAACGCCACGACCAGAGCGGCAAACCCGCCGATTACCAGCGCCTCCGATGCAGAGCAGTTGCCAAACGCCGCCGGGATGGAGTGATAGGCGGGGTCTTCTCCCCACAGGCCGCCGTTATGCAGCATGGCGAGGATAGAAAAGACGATCAGCGCGAAGACCGGAATCAGCATGTCGAAAACGCGCCCCTTGTCCGACACGGCGAAGGCTTCCTTCAGATGAGTATCCACCGCGCCGAGTTCGCCCTCTTCTTTCGCCTTTTGTTCCACCTTGGCCATCGGCCCGAAATCCAGATTAAAAAGGCAAAGCGCGAACACCATCACGATGGAAAGGATGGCATAAAGGTTATAAGGGATCGTGGAGACAAAGGCGGTCAGATCGCTGGAAAACGCGCCGGTTTCCCGCAGGTTGGAGCCAACCGCCGCCGCCCAGCTGGATATTGGGGCAATAATGCAGACCGGCGCAGCCGTGGCGTCGATGATATAGGCAAGCTTGGCGCGGGAAATGTTATGCTTGTCGGTGACCGGCTTCATGACCGTGCCGACGGTTAGACAGTTAAAATAATCGTCGATAAAGATAATGCCGCCGAGAATGCCGGTCGCCACCATGGCGGAACGCCGGCTTTTCAGCTTGTTGCCTGCCCAGCGGCCGTATGCGCGGGAGCCGCCAGCCATACCGGTCACGACCACCAGCGCTCCCAACAGCGCCAGAAAGAGAAGAATGTTGATGTCGGCTTTATCCGCCATCAGTTTGAACGAGGTTTCTACCGTGCCCACGATCGGATTCGCCCCGGTGCTCAGCGAATAGATTAGCGCGCCGGACAGGATTCCTACCAGAAGGGAAGAGATGACTTCCTTGGTAATCAATGCCAGGACAATGGCAATTACAGGGGGAAGGATGGACAGCCAGCCCACGTAAATCGGATCCATGATATTTCCACTCTCCTTGTTTTCCTCATTTTCCAGCCTTTGGATCGAAGCCGCCGAACCAAAAGCCGAGGATTTTCCTGTCGCTTATTCTATCACGCTGTCTACGAAAATAGCAAGAAAAATCGACAAAATCATGGAAAAAACGGTAAAATGCTATCGAAATAAAGAATTGTTGCTTACAATGTCCAGCCATAGAGGGGAGCGGCAGGATAGGAGAAGTAGGAGAAGTAGGAGAAAGAAAAAACGGCATAAAAACGTCCCGCCGCCTGCGGAAGGCAGACGCGGGACGTTGAAGCTTTACGTGCTTGCTTTCAGCGCGGAGATTCAGGATTGGGACGCGGAGGGAGCAAATTTGGATTTTACCGTCTGAATTTGCTGCTGGTCGGCCGGGGTGGTCGGATACCAGCCCCGCTTCTGCATCTCATTAAAAATATCGGCCTGGATGTTGTGCTCGTCCTGCAGGATGTTCAGCAGTTCATCCCGGACGTTGGCCGCCGCGCATTCGTTGGCGAAGGAATTGTAAGCTTCCGCAATGAATTTTTGGGAGCTCAGAGCGTCCTCCATCCGGTCCTTATCCTGCATGGGAAGGTTGGGCGCGGGATTCTGGGCCATGTCGATTCTTCCTTTCTTTGATCCGTCAGTTCAGATAGCTGAGCAGCCGGTCGAAATGGTTCTGGTGCCGGCCGGCAATCTGCTCGCATTGGGTTTTGATCTGCGCGTCGGTGGAGAGGACGGCGTACGACTTGAATTTTTTAATCAGAAGCAGTTCTGCGCCGAGCTGATCCTCTATCGCTTTGAGCTCCTCTGTCGTCAGGTTTGCCATAGCTGTTCCGCCTTTCTTGTCGGATGTCTACGCCGGCCGCCGTACGGGCGGCGGAGGTGTAAGCGCGGTTAGAGTGTGAACACACTCTAGTATGGCTGTGGAAACGGCCTTTATGCGTTCCGGACGGTTTATGTAGTCCGGTTTCCCGCGTCGTTGTGCAGGCCGAAGCTGATTTCCAGCGCCTGATTGATCCGGTTCATCGACTGATCGTCCAGCCGCCCCATGTGTTCCTTGAGCCTGCGCTTGTCGATGGTACGGATCTGTTCCAGCAAAACGATCGAATCCCTGGCCAGGCCGCTTCCGGTGGAATTCAGCTGGATATGGGTGGGCAGGCGGGCCTTGTCCTTCTGGCTGGTAATAGCGGCGGCGATCACTGTGGGGCTAAATCGGTTTCCCACGTCGTTCTGCACGATCAGCACCGGGCGGATCCCGCCCTGCTCCGACCCGACCACCGGGCTCAGGTCCGCGTAATAAATATCTCCTCTACGGACGTTCACGGTTTTTCTCACTCCTGTTACTGCAAGCTTTTACGGAAACGCCGGCTTCCCTTGGGACGTTCAAAAACGTCCGCAGGGATATTTTTGCCGGTATTTTTCAAATTAATCGGGCAGCGGCAAATTTCCTTGTGAAGCTGCGCAGCGCCGCTTGTCCCGTCAATACAGTATATGCTCGTCCGGGACGGTTGTCCGTCGAAGCTTGCCGGAAAAAGCGCTTGTCCGGGATGGACGGATATTCTATAATATAGGAAAGCAAACAATCCGGAAAAGGAGAGAAGCATATGGCTCAGCCGGAATACCTGGAGCCGGGAGAGAGAAACGGACTCGAACCGCTTTATCGCGGCAGTCAGGAGACTCTAATCTGGTCCTGCCTGCAGGGCGTGATGGGGGATGCGTGGGCGGACGATAAAGACACGCCCCGCTGCGCGCTGATTCGTTTGGGAGACTTTGTTTATCCGGCGGGAGAGGCAGACGCTCCCGATGCGGCGGCGCTTTTCCGCGTGCTGCCGGATCGTCGTCTGTTTATTGTGCCGGAAAACGAAACGTGGTGCGATCGGATTGAGCGGCTTTACGGGGATCGTTGCCGCCGGTTTGATCGCTATGCAATTAAAAAAGAACCGGGCATTTTCGACCGGGACAAGCTGTGCGGATGGGTGCGCGCCCTGCCGGACGGCTATTCTTTGGAGGAGATCGGGACGCGTTGGTACGAATCGGCGATGGCGGAGGAGTGGAGCTGTGACTTTTGTTCCAATTTTGAGTCCAGAGAAGATTTTTCGCGCCGGGGACTGGGCTTCGTCGCCCTGTGGGACGGTGCGCCGGTCAGCGGCGCTTCCTCCTACAGCGTTTATCGCGGCGGGCTGGAAATCGAGGTGGCGACTCATCCGGATCATCGGCGGAAGGGACTGGCCGCCGCCTGCGCCGCGCGGCTGATTCTGGAATGCCTCGACCGGGGGTTGTATCCCAGCTGGGACGCGGCGAACCCAACCTCCGTGCGGCTGTCGGAACGATTGGGCTACCACTTCGACCGCGCGTATCCAACATATGAAATAGCGCCTTCCTGCGGTTAAGGTCATGCTGTCATAAAGTCAAGACCACCGGTAGAACCGGTGGCTTGCACAGCCCCTAAAAGGGGCTATT
>CAUGOD010000026.1 GCA_959601025.1 uncultured Oscillospiraceae bacterium | reverse complement strand
GGACGCGGGCTGCGGAATCAACTGCGGCAATGTGGGAGGCTATGTGGACGCGGGCGGCGGAGTAAACTGCGGCAACGTCGAAGGCGATGTGAACGCCGGCGGGTCCGTGTCCTGCGGCATGGTGGAAGGCGGCGTAAGCGCCGGCGATACGGTGGAATGCGAAGGCGATATCAGCGGTAACGTACAGGCGGGCGGCGACGTGAAATGCGGCCATATCGGCGGGAGAGTCACCGCCGAAGGGAACGTTTTCTGCAGCGGCGCGGCCGATATCGGGCAACTGTAAAGACGGGCCGCTATTGAAAATTAAGAACCCAAACCATAAAGCGGGAGACAGCCGGTTCCGGCCGGATTGTCTCCCGCTCTTCTGTCTGGAATCCATGGGGACACGCCCTGACCGTCACCGCCTTTCCGGTAAAAATTTCTTATTTCAAAAGGCGCGGGGACGCTTGACATTGACGCACGGTTAAGGGGTACTATAGAGGAAAGAGAGGAGGGAAGCGTCATGGAACTGATCCGGATCACGGAGCTGACAAGCCAGCTGGGAGTCTCGTCCCGCACCCTGCGGTATTACGAGCAGGTCGGACTGATTCACAGCGTGCGCCCGGAATTCGAGGCATACCGGTATTATGATGAGGAGACCGTCGAACGGCTTCGGCAGATCATGGTGCTGCGGAAAATGCAGATTCCGATCAAGGACATCCAGCGAATTTATGAAAGCCAGGATATGAGCGTGCTGGTGGAAAGCTTTGTGGAACGAATCCACAGCATCGATCGGGAGGTAACCGCGCTTTCGGAGATGAAGCGTATCGTCAACAACTTTCTTCAGGCGATGCTTCGCAACGGGATTACGAAGATATCCGCCCTGCCGCTGCTGTATGAAGAGATGGACAAGCAGCTGGATATTCTGGAGGAGCGGCACGTCGTGTCCTATGAGCAGTTGACGGAGGCCAGTGAAAGGCTGGAAAAGCCGGCGGACCTCCGGATCGTAGCGCTGCCCTCCCTGCGCGTTCTTTCCTCCTGGCGGAAGGAGGGGGCGGAACCGGAGTCGGACGTGGAGGGCTTCTGGAGCTGGCTGAACGATACGGGCGTTCCGATCGGCCTGCCGGGCCAGCATTCCCTGTTCGAATACCAGGATGAAGCGGGGAGAAACGTGCTTCTCCAGCGGATCGGCGGAGAGTTCGTCAACGACGGCCCGTATAGGGATTATCCGATCGAGGCCGGTCTGTACGCCGTGGGCGGCGTGTACGTGGACGAGGATTTGGAAGCCTTCTACCGCCGGATGATTCGAAGCTTTGACGACAATCCCTATTACGAGGTGGATTACCGCCATGACGGACGGCTGCGGCACGACGCGCTGGCGGAATCGGTGCTTTCCCCCGACGGACGAAGGGAAAAGGTCGAGCTGTTCCTGCCGATTAAAAAACGGCTGCCGAACGCGGCGCTCTACGAGCCGTGCGAACAGGTCGAGGGTCTCTCCGTTCGGGAAATTGAGGACGCGAATCCCGTTTTGTGGGCGGTCGACGTTCCGATGGACGGCCTGAAGCCGATCCTCGATCCGTATTACCGGGTGAATGAAGCGGGGGAAGCGGAGTATATCGCGTATATTGACAAGCGGCTCCTTTCCACCGAGGTGGCGGTGGAGCTCCCCTTCCGCGTGGACATCGAGTTCCGTGTGGAAGACGAAAGCGCGCGCTATGGATATGGATGCGACGAGGGCAGTATCCGTTTTTTCCACGGCGCCAATGAATACGGCGTCAATATGGAGAACAACGCCGATCCCCGCCTTTCCCAAGAGGTGATCCGCTTCCATCAGCCGATTTTCCGGGATGTTTTTCTTTATCCCGGCCGGGGACGGATTCAACCGAATATTTACAACCGCCTGACCTGGATCGTGGGGGAGAAGCATCTCGCCGTGATTCTCAACGGCGAGGTGCGGTATTGCGGGATGCGTTTCCCCTACATGCAGGCGGACTGGCGGGGGCAGCGTGCGGAAATCATCCGTATCGGCTCCAACGGGCAGGGAAAACGGTATTTCCGGTCTATCCGTGTGTCGCAGCTGAAGCGCGCGCCGAAAATACAGATAAAAGAAGGAGCGCTTACCATGATTACAAAGCCAAGCAACAACGCCATCCCGAATATCCATCAACTCATCACCATGCATTACGGTGAAAATTACTGGTTCAACGGCTGCGCCCGGTATGTTATGGAGGCGCTCGGAGAACCGGACTATGAGTACTGGTTCTTCGCGGGGCTGACGGGGGACAATCTGGCGCAGATATATTCCAAAAATTTCCGCGGGGACAGTGCGACGGAATACCGGGTGAGCGCGCCGTTTATCGAGGGAGTATTCGACGCCTGCGGATACGACAGTTCGTTTGTATCAGAAAAAGCGCTGAATACAAACCGGGAAATGTATCGGCAGACCCTGATGGCGTATATCGACAAAGGTGTTCCCGTGATCCGGTATCAACAGGGCTGGGGCGTTTTCGTCGGGTACGAGGAATACGGGAAAACCCTGCTCTACATGACGGCGGATTATACCGAGCCGGAACGCATCCCTTTTGATCAGGCGCTGCCGACGGACTGCACGGACGAGCATCAGCTGAATACCTGCGGCTGGATTTTCGTAGGCGGAAAAAAGCGGCAGGTCGATCTCAGACAACTCTACCGGGACGCGATCCGGAACCTGCCCCGGCTGCTGACCACCCAAACAGAGGCGTATTGCTTCGGCCCCGAAGCGTTCCGTTCCTGGGCGGCGGAGATCGAGGGCGGCCGGTTCGACGGCATGAAGCCGGAGGAGTTTCATCCATGGTTTATGTACACGGTCTATGTCTGCAACCTGGCGACCAACAGCGGCGGCTGCCAGAGCTTCCTGGAAAAGGCGCAGGAGCTGAACCCCGACTTTGCGTTTCTGGAGGAGGTACGCCGGCAATACCAGCAGACCGGGCATCTCTGGAACGATCAGAACGGAGAGGACCTGGAAGCGATCGGAGGCGGTTTCAACATCACCCTGGAGGCGCTGCAAAATCCTGAAAAAAGGAGACGTATCGTCGCCAAGATCCGCGAGTTCGCGGATTGCATGGACCGCGTGCTGGAGGTGCTGGAGGAGAATCTGAAAGAGGGGAAGGCGTAACGGAAGCCGGTGGATGCGTCTCTGCTTCCAAGCGGTCCCTTGCCATATCCCATGCCGCCTCCTCGGAAAACAAAAAGATTTTCGTACAGCTTTCTATCCAGACAAATTGTCGAAATTTCGCTCTTGACAAAGCGGTGGGTATTCGGTATTATTATACCAATATTGTAAAAGCGATGACGGGGACAAGTACAGCGCCTTTTTCATGCAGAGAGCCGCCGGTTGGTGCAAGGCGGTTGAGCGGGCGCCGGAATATCACCTCCCGAGCTTTCCGCCCAAACGGTTTCGGCCGGAGTAAGCGAGAACGGTCTTCCCGCCGTTATCCGGGACCGCATTCGGCAGCCTTTGTCGTGAACAAAATGCCCGATGCGCTGAGCGGCCCGGTTCCGGGCAAAAAGAGTGGTACCGCGGAGAAGGATTTCCGGACGATGAATCCCTTCGCCTCTTGACAGGGAGGCGAAGGGATTTTTTTGAGCATCCGGTTTTCCGATCCCCGCCTATTGGTTAGAAAGGATGAGTTCCCATGATGCTGAACGGTTCGGACGTGTTGGTGGAATGCCTGCTGGAGCAGGGGGTGGATACGGTATTCGGCTACCCCGGCGGCGCGGTGCTGAACATTTACGACGCGCTCTACAAATACAGCGGCCGCATCCGCCATGTGCTGACCGCCCACGAGCAGGGCGCTTCCCACGCGGCGGACGGCTATGCCCGCGCGACGGGAAAGGTGGGGGTGTGCATCGCTACCTCCGGCCCGGGCGCGACCAATCTGGTGACCGGTATCGCTACCGCGTATATGGATTCGGTTCCGATGGTGGCGATCACAGGGAATGTATCTGTTCCTCTCCTCGGGCGGGATTCGTTTCAGGAGGTGGACATCACCGGCATCACCATGCCGGTGACCAAGCATAATTTCATTGTGAAAAAGGTGGAGGAATTGGCCGACACGGTGCGGGAAGCATTCCGCATCGCGCAGAGCGGGCGGCCCGGCCCGGTGCTGATCGATATCCCGAAGGATATCACCGCCGCCATGACCGAATACGAGCCGAAGCCCGCCGCCGGCCCCCGTCCCTGTCCTCCTCCCAAGGAGGAGCGGCTGGCGATGGCGCTGGAAAAGCTGGCGGCCTGCGAGCGTCCGCTGATCTATTTCGGCGGCGGCGTGATCTCCTCCGGTGCGGAGACCGAGCTGCTCGCCCTCGCGGAAAAGCTGGATATCCCGGTCTGCGCTTCCATGATGGGAATCAGCGGCTTCCCTCCCTCCCACCGGTTGTGGCTGGGGATGGTGGGGATGCACGGCACCCTCGCGGCGAACAAAGCGGCGAAGGACTGTGATCTGCTGCTGGTCTGCGGGGCGCGCTTCTCCGACCGGGTGGCGGGGAACCGCACCGGCTTCGCCCCGAACGCGCAGGTGGTCCATATCGACATCGACCACGCGGAATTCGACAAGAACGTAACCGCCGCCGTCCGTCTGGCCGGCGATCTGAAGGAGGTGCTCCGCATCCTGACCGGGCGGGCGGAACCGGCTTCCCATCCTTCCTGGGTGGCGGAAACCACCGGCCGGCGGCACGGCTGGACGGCGAATACCGCCGACCCGGCTTCCCCGCCCGATCCTCTGTACATCCTCCACACTCTGCGCGCCCTCACGCCGGATGATGCGATCATCGCCACCGACGTGGGACAGCACCAGATGTGGACGGCCCAGCATTACGAGTTCCGGCAGCCCCGCACCCTTCTCTCCTCCGGCGGGCTGGGAACGATGGGGTACGGGCTGGGCGCGGCCATCGGCGCGCAGGCAGCCTTTCCCGGCCGGCGGGTCGTGCTGGTGTCGGGGGACGGCAGCTTCCATATGAACCTGAACGAGCTGACCACTCTGGCCTCGTATGACCTTCCGATCGTGGCGCTGGTGATGAACAACCAGGTGCTCGGCATGGTGCGGCAGTGGCAGAAGGTCTTTTACGGACGCCGCTTCTCGGCCACCGATCCCCACCGTAAGACCGACCTCGTCAGGCTGGCGGAAGCCTTTGGCTGCACGGGGATGCGGATCACCCGCACCGACGAGGTGGAGCCGGTGCTGAAGGCAGCCCTCGCCGCCGGCGGGCCGGTGGTGGTGGACTGCCGGATTTCCCCGGATGTGAACGTTCTCCCGATGATCCCGCCCGGCGGCACAGTGGACGATATCATCGAGGAGATGCAGGAGAACTGACGGCGGAGACAGGGATAAAAGGAGAAAGCGCGTCTGACAGAAAAATTTTTCAGGCAGTGCAAGAAAGGAAAGGCCATCATTATGAACGGTATCAACGACAATAAAGCGGTTTTCGCCGTGTTGGCGGTGAACCATCCCGGCGTACTGCTTCGGGTGGCGGGACTGTTCTCCCGCCGCGGCTTCAATATTGATTCCATTGTGGCCTGCACGACCGAAAACCCGGCCTATTCCCGCCTGACCCTTCTGGTGACGGGGGACGAGGCGACCTTTGCCCAGCTGACCCGTCAGCTCCTCAAGCTGGAGGATATCCTCACCGTCAAGGTGCTGGAGCCGGAGGACTGCTCCAACAGCGAGCTGCTGCTGGTAAAGGTGCAGGCGGCCGGGCCGTCCCGGAGCACGGTGCTCAAGATGGTGCAGGCTTACGGCGCGCGGGTGCTGGATATCGGGGAGACCACAGTGACGCTGGAGATGACCGGACAGACCGAGGAAGTGGACGCTTTTGTGGAGCAGCTGGAACGGTACGGCATTCTGGAAATGGCCCGCACCGGCATCAACGCCCTCCAGCGGGGGGACGGCACCATCCACGACGAAAACTGATTCCGGCCGGCGATGCAGGCTTTCGGCCGGGGCGAAAGGATGCGATATTCCGATGAAACGTCTTGTTGAAATACTGGATTCCACCCTGCGGGACGGCGCGCAGGGGGAGGGCATCTCCTTTTCGGTGGAGGATAAGCTGACGGTGGCCCGCCTGCTGGACGGGCTGGGCGTCCCCTATATCGAGGCGGGGAACCCCGGCTCCAACCCCAAGGATATGGAATTTTTCCACCGGGCGGGGGAGCTGAAGCTGAAAAATTCCCGACTGGTGGCATTTGGATCCACCCGCCGCAAGGGCGTCCGGGCGGAGGAGGATGCGAACGTGCAGGCTCTGCTGACGGCGGGAACCGAGGCGGTCGCCCTTTTCGGCAAGTGTTGGGACCTGCATGTGCGGGATATCCTCCAGACCACGGAGGAGGAGAACTTCGCCATGATTGCGGACACCGTCGCCTTCTTCAAGGGAAAGGGCAAGCGGGTGGTCTTTGACGCGGAGCATTTCTTCGACGGGTACAAGGCCAATCCGGTGTTCGCCATGAAGGCGCTCGCTGCCGCCGCGGAGGCGGGGGCCGACGTGCTCGCCCTCTGCGACACCAACGGCGGGGCCTTTCCGCAGGAGGTGTTCGAGATCACCCGGGCGGTGGTGGACCGGTTCGGAGACATGGTCGGCATCCACACCCACAACGACGGGGGAATGGCGGTCGCCAATTCCATCATGGCGGTGGCGGCCGGCGCGCGCCACGTGCAGGGTACCTATCTCGGCTTTGGGGAGCGAAGCGGCAACGCCAACCTTTCCGCCATCATCCCGAACCTCCAGCTTAAGATGGGCTGCGCCTGCATTCCGGAGGACAACATGCCCCGGCTGACCGAGACCGCCCGCAGCATGGCGGAGGTTGCGAACATCCGGCTGAACCGCGGCGAGCCGTACGTCGGCTCCAGCGCCTTCGCCCACAAGGCGGGGATGCACGCGGACGGGGTGCTGAAAAACTCCATGACCTTTGAGCATATCAATCCCGAGGCGGTGGGGAATGAGCGCCGCTTCCTGATGAGCGAGGTGAGCGGCCGGGGCGCAGTGCTGGAAAAAATCCGCCGGTATTACCCCTCCATCCAGAAATCCTCGCCCGAGCTGAAAACCATCCTCGACGAGCTGAAACGGATGGAGCTGGAGGGCTACCAGTACGAGGGAGCGGACGGCAGCTTCGAACTGCTGGTACGCAAATGCCTCGGCAAAGCAGTTCCCTATTTCCGGCTCGCGTATTACCGCATCACGGGGGAGATGCCCCATGCGCCGGATCAGAGTGCGGTCGCGACCCTCAAGGTACAGGTGGGAGAGCAGTCGCAGATCGCCGCCGGGGAGGGGAACGGCCCGGTCAACGCGCTGGATAAGGCGCTGCGCACCGCCCTGTCCGGCTTTTATCCCTCCCTGGCTCCCGTCCATCTGGTGGACTATAAGGTTCGGGTGATGGATTCCAAGCAGGCGACGGCGGCGCGGGTCCGCGTCCTGATTACCTCCACCGACGGGGTGAGGGAATGGACCACCGTCGGGGTCGCGGGGGATGTGATCGAGGCCAGCTGGGCCGCGCTCAGCGATTCCATCGAATATAAACTGGTTTCCGAGGGAGAAGCGGTTCCGGCCGTGTGATCCCGCTGATATATCTATATATCCTTTGTACCATTGTTTATCAAAACTAGGAGGTATCCGAATCATGGGCATGACAATGACACAGAAGATTCTGGCGGCCCACGCCGGTCTGCCGGAGGTCAAAGCCGGACAGCTGATCGAGGCGAAGCTCGACCTCTGCCTGGGCAACGACATCACCTCACCCGTCGCGGTCAACGAGTTTGAGCGCTGCGGGGCCTGCGGCGTGTTCGACAAATCCCGCGTCGCGCTGGTGATGGACCACTTCACCCCGAACAAGGACATCAAGGCGGCCGAGCAGGTCAAGCGGGTGCGGGCGTTCGCCGGGAAGTACGACGTGGAGAACTTCTTCGACGTGGGCCGGATGGGCGTGGAGCACGCCGTTCTGCCGGAACAGGGCCTGGTCGGCCCGGGCGACTGCATTATCGGCGCGGACAGCCACACCTGCACCTATGGCGCGCTGGGCGCCTTCTCCACCGGCGTGGGGTCCACCGACCTTGCGGCCGGCATGGCGACCGGAACCGCGTGGTTCAAGGTCCCCTCGGCCCTGAAGATCGTGCTGACCGGCAAGCCCTCCCAGTATGTCGGCGGCAAGGACGTCATCCTCCATCTGATCGGGATGATCGGGGTGGACGGCGCGCTTTACCGCTCGCTGGAATTCACCGGCCCGGGGGTTGCCAATCTCTCGATCGACGACCGTCTCTGCATCGCGAACATGGCGATCGAGGCCGGCGCGAAGAACGGCATCTTCCCGGTGGACGACGTGACCATGCAGTATGTGGAGGGCCGCTTCCAGCGCACTCCGGTGGTGTATGAGGCCGACCCGGACGCCGAATACGACGAGGTGATTGAGATCGACCTCGCCGCGCTGCGTCCCACCGTCGCGTTCCCCCACCTGCCGGAGAACACCAAGACCATCGACGAATGCAGCGGCCAGATAAAGATCGATCAGGCGGTCATCGGCTCCTGCACCAACGGGCGGCTGGAGGATCTGCGCGCCGCGGCCGAAATCCTGAAGGGCCGCAAGGTCGCGAAGGGCGTGCGCTGCATCGTCATCCCCGCCACCCAGCAGATCTGGCTGGACGCCATGCACGAGGGGCTGTTCGATATTTTTGTCGAGGCCGGCGCGGTGGTTTCCACCCCGACCTGCGGTCCCTGCCTCGGCGGACATATGGGCATCCTCGCCGCGGGCGAGCGGGCCGTGTCCACCACCAACCGCAATTTTGTCGGCCGGATGGGCCATGTGGACAGCGAGGTTTACCTCTCCAACCCGTACGTTGCGGCGGCGTCCGCCGTTACCGGCACTATCTCCGATCCGGCGGCGCTGGACTAATCAAGAGGAAAGGACAGGGATCAGATTATGATTGCACAGGGTAGAGTACATAAATACGGCGACAACGTCGATACCGACGTCATCATCCCCGCGCGGTACCTCAACACCTCCAAACATGAGGAGCTGGCCGCGCACTGCATGGAGGATATCGACAAGGATTTCGTGAACAACGTGCAGGCGGGCGATATCATGGTCGCGGAAAAGAACTTCGGCTGCGGCTCCTCCCGGGAGCACGCCCCCATCGCCATCAAGGCGAGCGGGATCTCCTGCGTTATCGCCTCCACCTTCGCCCGCATCTTTTACCGCAACGCTATCAATATCGGGCTGGCGATCCTGGAATGCGACGAGGCGGCGAAGGATATCAAAAACGGCGATCAGGTGAAGGTGGATTTTGACACCGGCGTGATCGAGAACCTCACCACCGGCAAGACTTATCAGGCCGAGCCGTTCCCGCCCTTTATCCAGAACATCATCGAAAAGGGCGGTTTGCTGAACGCCATCAAGGACCGGCTGTAAAGACTTATCCCGCATACGCGCAAAGACATAAAAAGAGGGGAGGGGATGCGTTTGCATCCCCTCCCTTTTGTGTCGAGGGCAAGAGCTTCGGATTACAGACGGCATTCCAACTGGCAGTCGTACGGCTCTCTTTCCACATGCTCCTGCTGGTATTCCTCCGCTTCCGTACAGCCCATCGCCCGGTAAAAGGACTGGCTTTCCACGGCGGAGTGAGCGGAGATATACAGCTTTTCCGCACCGTGTTCCCTGGCCCAGTCCTTTGCGGCGAAAAACAGCTGTTTCCCGATCCCTGCCCTTCGCATGTCCGCAGAGACATGGATACAGGACAAATCCAGATAATTCCGCTTTTTCCCGATCCGCTCCGATTCCACGGATACGATCCCTTTGAGGATGCCGTCGGAAAAAGCGGCCAGCACAAGGCCGCCGGTCTCCGCCGTGTTCCGCAGACAGGCGGCCAAAGTCCGCCTGTCCTCCTCGCTCCAGTCATCAATAAACGGATCATCCCGCACGCACCAGTTCCCGCCGATCTTTCTCCAGCATTTTGTCACAGCCTGACGGCGGATGAAATGGGAAAACAGCGATGCGTCGATTTCGCTTGCCCGCAGGTTTCTATAGGTTATCATGAGAAATTAAAACTCCTTTACAAAGGTCGGAAAGGACGGCGAACAGCCTGGAGGTTTGTTTTATCCCGCCGCTTCTCCATCGGCCGGATTCTCCATGACGGGGCTTTCCTCCGGAGGATATCCATCCATAGGATGGAGCCATTTCCCGCTTTTCAGTCGGAGGAGCACAAAGGTACATTTGACGAGCTCTTCGACGCAAATCAGCAGCACGACCCGTTCCACCGGAAGGCGGAACACACAGGCGCCGAGAAAGGCAAGGGGCACGCCGATCAGCCACATGGTGCCCGCCTCCAGCTTCAGGGCATAGGCCGCGTCCCCGCCGCCGCGGAACACGCCGATGATCACCAGGGTGTTCAGCAGCCGGGCGATGAAGATGACCCCGAAAATGCGCAGAATGGAGACAGCCGCGCGGGAGGCTTCGGGTGAAACCTCAAAAAAGGAGAGGATGAACGGCGCGCAGACGAACAGAATGCCGCCGAGCGCCACGCCCAGAGCCGCGGCAATGACTGCGAATTTGTGGGCGTACCGCCGGGCGGTTTCGGGACGGCCCATCCCGATCTGGTTTCCGATCATCACCAGAGACGCACTGGCGATTCCAAGGCAGAGCACCAGAAACAGGTTTTGTACCGTGTTGGTGATATTGGTCGCGGCGATGGCATACGTGCCGATGAAGCCGTAAGCCACGGTATACAGGACAAAGCCAAGCCCCCAGCAGCCCTCGTTGAGCACGATGGGGAGGATGGTGGCGTAAGCCTTCCGGAAAAAGGCGGCGGAAAAACCGAGATATTCCCGCCCCTTTCCCCGCAGCGGGCATTTTTTCCGCAGGCTGAACAGGAGGAGGAGCACGCATTCCGCCACCCGGGCGGTCAGGGTGGCGATGGCCGCGCCCTTCACCCCGAGCGCGGGCAGGCCAAGCTTCCCGAAGATCAGCAGGTAGTTGAACAGGGTGTTGATTCCCACCGCTCCGAGGCTGATCAGCATGGGGGTGACCGCGTTCCCGATACTCCGCTGGGCGTTGGCCAGCAGGAAGCTGACCGCCGTGGGCAGATAGCTCAGGCAGACGATCAGCAGGTAATCCCGTCCCAGCGCCTGCACGGCCGCGTCGCGGGAGAACAGGCCAATAATCGGCATGGGCAGGAGCAATGCGGGAAGGGTGAACGCCGCCCCGACCGCCAGCATGCTCAGAAAACCGATGCCCAGCACCTGGTAAATCCCAGATCGATTGCCGCTCCCCCAATATTGGGAGATGAACACGCTGCAGCCCGAGGAGATGCCGTTTATCGCCATTTGCAGGAGAAAGAAATACTGGTTGGCGACCCCAACGGCGGCGACCTCGTTTTCCCCGACACGGCCGATCATTACCGTGTCGATCATGTTCAGGGAGGAGACCAGCAGGTTCTGAATGACGATCGGCAGGGCGAGGACGAACAGGGTGCGGAAAAAGGCGGGGTCACGGAAAAAGGCGGCGGCCCGTTTCCCTATGGTTTTTGTGTTGCCGGACAAAGGAATCCCTCCAAAAATGTCGTCTGCTGCGTTGTCTGTGATACAAAATAAAAACCACCTTGAAGAATTTTTCAAAGTGGTGACTTCTCACTTGTTATGGACTTGCGGGGCACTTGCACAGGTATTATAAAGGAAATACCCCAGACCTGTCAAGGCCCATGGGAAGGAAAGAGGATTGTCCGTCGGCGAAAAGCATGCTACAATGGATTCGACACGAACAACGGGCGGGAAGCTGTCGCTTTGAAAAGGCGAGACCGCTGGAATTGGATTTTTTTATAAAGGAATGAGGATGGATTCATGGCGGATATACCGGCGACGGCCGACGCCTTTCTGCCGGCCCTCGCGCCGGCGCTGCTGGAGTGGTATCACCGGCGACGGCGGGGCTTCCCCTGGCGGGAGGAGGCCACGCCCTACCGCATCTGGGTGTCGGAGATCATGCTCCAGCAGACCCGGATCGAGGCGGCGCTGCCTTATTTCGACCGCTTTATGGCGGCGCTGCCCACGGTTTCCGCCCTTGCCGGGGCGGAGGAGGAGCGGCTGATGAAGCTGTGGGAGGGGCTGGGCTATTACAGCCGCGCCCGCAACCTGCAAAAGGCTGCAAAGCAGATTATGGACGAGTACGGCGGGGAGCTGCCCGCCTCCTATGAGCAGCTGCTCGCCCTGCCGGGGATCGGGGAGTACACCGCCGGGGCGATCGCCTCTATGGCGTTCAGTCTGCCGGTTCCGGCGGTGGACGGCAACGTGCTGCGGGTGACCGCCCGGCTGCTGGACGACGACGGGGACATTACCCGCGCGCCGGTCAAAAAGCGGCTGCGGGAGGCGGTCTGTACGGTGCTGCCCGCCGACCGGCCGGGGGACTTCAACCAGGCGATTATGGAGCTCGGAGAGACGGTTTGTCTGCCGAATACCCGGCCGTTATGCGGAGAATGCCCGCTGGCGGAGGAATGCCGGGGGCGGCGGACCGGCCATCCCGAGCGGCTGCCCGTCCGGGCGGAGAAGAAGGCCCGGCGGGTGGAGCGGCGGACGGTGCTGATCGTCATTGCGGAAGGGCGGGTACTTCTTCATCGGCGGGGGGAAACCGGCCTGCTCGCCGGACTGTGGGAGCTGCCCTCCGCCGAAGGCTGGCTTTCCCCGGACGAGGCGGCGGCCGTCGCCGCGGGCTGGGGAGCGCGGCCCTCCGCCGTGGAAACGGCGAACGAGGGGAAGCATATTTTCAGCCACATCGAATGGCATATGCAGGGGCTGCTGCTCCGCGTCCCCGCCTTTGAACCGCCGGCCGGCTTCACCTGGGCGGACGCCCGCCGCCTGCGGGAGGAGACCGCCCTGCCGTCGGCCTTCCGGCCCTATTCCTCCCGGCTGGAGGAATGGATGAAAGAAATCTGAACTGCCGTGGACGCTTTCAGGGATTCTATAAAAAGCATAAGGAGGACACCGGAATGAAACGGGAAGGATATCTGTCGTGGGACGAATATTTTATGGGGATCGCGCTGCTTTCCGCCCAGCGGAGCAAGGATCCCGGCACGCAGGTGGGAGCCTGCATCGTCAGCGGGGAGAATAAGATTCTGTCGGTGGGCTACAACGGGATGCCGACCGGCTGCTGCGACGATTCCATGCCCTGGGAGCGGGAGGGCGACCCGCTCGCCACCAAATACCTGTTTGTCTGCCACGCCGAGCTGAACGCGATACTGAACCACGGCGGCGCCGACCTGCGGGGCGCGCGGCTGTATTCCACTCTGTTCCCTTGCAACGAGTGCGCCAAGGCGATCATCCAGGCCGGAATCCGGGAGGTCATCTACCGCGAGGACAAGTACGCGGACACCGACGCGGTAATCGCCTCCAAGCGGATGTTTGAGATGGCGGGCGTGGCCATTCGCCTTTATACGCCGGGCGGCAAGACCGTAACGATGGAGATATAGGGGAGGGGAGCGCATGGGCGCGAAAACCGTATTGATTACCGGCGCGTCCCGCGGGATTGGCCGGGCGGCGGCGGAGCTGTTTGCCGAACGAGGCTATCGCGTGCTGCTGAATTATCGCCGCTCGAAGGCGGCCGCCGAGGAACTGGAGCGGGAGCTGGCCGCCCGCGGGGCGGACGTAATGGCCTACGGCGCGGATGTGGCCGACCGGGCGCAGGTGGAGGCGATGGCCGACGCCTGCGAGCGGCGGTTCGGCGGGGTGGATGTGCTGGTCTGCAACGCCGGCATTGCCCGGCAGGGGCTGTTTACCGACCTCACGCCGGAGGAATGGCGGGAGATGATGGGAATCCATGTGGACGGCGCGTTCCACTGCTGCCAGGCCGTCCTGCCCGGCATGATCCGGAAAAAGGAGGGGAGCATCCTTTTGGTGTCCTCCATCTGGGGGATGACCGGCGCGTCCTGCGAAGTGGCCTATTCCACCGCGAAGGCCGCGCTGATCGGGATGACCAAAGCCCTTGCCAAGGAGGTCGGACCCTCCGGCATCCGGGTGAACTGCGTCGCGCCGGGAGTGGTGGATACCGCCATGAACGCGGCGCTGGACGGGGAGACGCTGGCCTCTCTGCGGGAGGAGACCCCGCTGGGCCGGCTCGGTACGCCGCGGGAGATCGCGCAGGCGATCGTATTTCTCGCTTCGCCGGAAGCGTCCTTCATCACCGGGCAGGTGCTCAGCCCGAACGGCGGGTTTGTGATTTGAGTTTTTATTTATCTACAAAATATGCCGTGCAGTCAATTTGTACGGGCGCATTTGGCTTCCCCGGAGGCCGTCGATTTCCGTTGAACGGTTCGTTTTTCCAGCTTCCTTAAGTTCCGTTAAATTTTCCGGCCGACCGGTTGACTTTTTCCCCTGCCGGGATATCATTAAGATACAGAGCATGACCTGTTCGGAGGGATTCGATGACTTCGGCAATTAAGGTGGCGTCCTTTAACCTGCGCCACGATTCTTTTTTCGGCGCGCGTTCCCGTATTCGCAGCTGGGACGCGCGGCGGGAGCTGGTGGCCCGGATGATCCGGGAATCCGGCGCGGCGATCGTCGGCGTGCAGGAAATGATGCCTGCGATGAAGGAGGATATCCTGTCCCGTCTGCGGAATTACCAGATTTTCGGTTCCGGCCGCACCCGGAAGCTGACGGACGAGCATTCCGCGATCCTGGTGCGGAACGAGGGAGCAAAGGCCCGGTTTTCGGATACCTTCTGGCTTTCCAAGCATCCGGAAAAATGCGGGAGCCGCGCCTACTTTTCCGCTTTTCCCCGCGTCTGTACCGTCTGCGAGGTGTATGTGGAGGAGTTCGGGCGGACTATCCGCGTATTCAACACCCATTTCGACCATCTATGCCCTCCGGCCCGTACCCTCAGCGTGCGGATCATTCTGGAAACCATGCACCGGCTGAATAAAAAGGAGAAGCTTCCCGCCATCCTAATGGGGGATATGAACGCCCATCCCGGCAGCAAGCCGATCCGGATTCTGTCCGAAAACCGGCACGGCTATGACGATATCCGGCTGACCAATATTTTTTCCAGCCCCCGGGCGGGGGAGGTACGGAACACCTACCACGGCTTCAAGGGGCGCTTTAAAGGCACCCCTATCGATTATATTTTTGTGACCAATGAGTTTGCGGTGGACCAGGCCTATGTGGATACCTCCAGCGAAAACGGACGATATCCGTCCGATCATTACCCGCTGGTGGCGGTGCTCCGCCTGAAGGAAGCCGCCGGGACGGAAGCCGGCGGGGCCGCCCAGGCGGGATAAACAAGGAAAAACGGCAGTATTTGAATTTCAGCGAAAACAGGAGATGAGCCGGCCGATTGGCCGGCTCATTTTTGCTCCCTTTCCCTTTTCTCAGGCGACGCAGCTCTCCGGCCCCGCCGCCGTTTCCGCTGTTGAAAGGCTGTTAACCGTGGGGGAATTCCTGGGAAAGACGCCGCTGCCGCCGGTATTTCCGGGACATCCGTGTTTTGGGTTGCGAATTTTCCGACAGCTATGCTATAATTCCGTTCGGGAGAAACGCGAAGGCGTTTCTCGAAAGCGCCGCCGGAAAAGGGAAAGAAAAGAAGTTGAATGGGCGGTATGCGCGCTATGCCGTATGGGAGAAACGCGAAGGCGTTTCTCGAAAGCGCCGCCGGAAAAGGAAAAGAAAAGAAGTTGAATGGGCGGTATGCGCGCTATGCCGTATGGGAGAAACGCGAAAGCGTTTCTCGAAAGCGCCGCCGGAAAAGGAAAAGAAAAGAAGTTGAATGGGCGGCGCTATGGTATTATAATAAATAATGGGAAGGAAAATTACGGAAGGAATTAACGTTACGCTGCTTTCCCGAAAATCGGGAGACGGAAAGGAGAACGGCGATGGATATCCGTGTGGACGACATATTGGAAATGAAGAAACCGCATCCCTGCGGAAGCCGGCGGTTCGCCGTGCTGCGCGTCGGGATGGATTTCCGCCTGAAATGCGAGGGCTGCGGGCATGAGGTGATGGCCCCCCGTCTGAAAATCGAGCGCCATATCAAAAAGGTGATCCGGCCGCAGGGACAGCCGTAGCGGCGGGGAAGCTGTTCCCCGACCAACAGGAAAGACGAAAGGCTGGAATCAACCGATGTTTGATAAATTGCAGGAAGTGGAAAAACGGTACGACGAGATTACCGCCCGGCTGTACGACCCCTCTGTGGCATCGGACGTGGAGCGGTACCGTTCCCTGATGAAGGAGAGCGCCGAGCTTTCCCCGATTGTGGAGAAATACCGGGAATATAAACAGGCGAAGGCGCGGCAGGAGGAAGCCCTCGCGCTGCTGGACGGCGGGGCGGACCCCGAACTGCGGGAGCTGGCCGAGCAGGAGCTGGCGGACGGAAAAGCGGCGGAGGAACGCTGCGCGGAGGAGCTGAAAACCCTCCTCCTTCCCCGCGACCCGAACGACGAGCGCAACGTGATCGTCGAAATCCGGGGCGGTGCGGGCGGAGAGGAGTCCGCCCTGTTCGCGGGTTCCCTTTATCGGATGTACACCATGTACGCAGCCTCTAAGGGCTTTAAAACCGAGGTGGTCGGCGCCAACGAAACCGAGCTTGGCGGCTATAAGGAAATCAGCTTTATGGTGACCGGGGACGGCGCGTACAGCCGGTTCAAGTTTGAAAGCGGCGTCCACCGCGTCCAGCGGGTGCCGGAGACCGAAGCCGGCGGCCGTATCCACACCTCCACCGCCACCGTCGCGGTGCTGCCCGAGGCGGACGACGTCGAGGTGGAAATCAATCCCGCCGACCTGCAGATCGACACCTATCGTTCGGGCGGCGCGGGCGGCCAGCATGTGAACAAGACCGAGTCCGCTATCCGCATCACCCACCTGCCCACCGGGCTGGTGGTAGAGTGCCAGGACGAGCGGAGCCAGTATAAAAACAAGGATAAGGCGATGAAGGTGCTCCGCGCCCGCCTGTATGAGCGGGAGCAGGAGCAGCAGCGCAGCGCCGTCGCGGCCGACCGCCGCGCCCAGGTCGGAACGGGGGACCGGAGCGAACGTATCCGGACCTACAATTTCCCGCAGGGGCGGGTGACCGACCACCGGATCGGGCTGACCCTCTACCGAATCGACAGCATCATGGACGGCGATCTCGACGAGCTGGTTGACGCGCTGAACGCTGCCGACCGGGCAGAGAAGCTGCAGGCGCAGGGGGCGGAACAGGCATGAGGATTCATCGAATCCTGCGGGTCCAGGTGGGCGACAAGGCGCCGTTTTCTCAGACCATGCCGTTTGTCGAACGTTTTTTGCAGGAGAACGGCCTATCCTATGCCCGCGTAGAATGCCGCCTGTCGGGTAACGACGCGAATCTTCTCAAACGGTATCCGGCGATCGGCGAGCTTCCGCATTGTACGGAAAGCCGGGGCAGCTCCTATTTCACCAACTGGAGAAACGCCTCGGTGGATGTGGAGCCGGCGGCCGGTCTGGCGGAGGCGTAGGGGCCCTCTCCCGACTGGTATTGCTATGGATAAAATAACGATAGGATAAGGAAGCAATGAAAACGAAACGACTGACCGATACGCCCGCCGGCCTGGCGGAAGCGGCAAGGCTTTTGCGTTCGGGCGAATTGGTGGCGATCCCGACCGAGACGGTATACGGGCTGGCCGCCAACGCGCTGGATGGCGAGGCGGTTGCACGGATATTCGCCGCCAAGGGCCGTCCGCAGGATAACCCGCTGATCGTGCATATCGCGGATTGGGAGGAACTGCCGCCCCTGGTGGCGGATGTGCCCAAGCTGGCGGAAAAGCTGGCGAAGGCCTACTGGCCGGGGCCGCTGACCATGATTTTCCGCAAATCGGCGCGGATTCCGGATGAGGTGAGCGCGGGGCTTTCCACCGTCGCGGTGCGGATGCCCTTCCATCCGCTGGCCCGGGCGGTAATCCGGGCGGCGGGGACGCCGCTGGCCGCGCCCTCCGCCAACCTGTCCGGCAGCCCCAGCCCCACCACCGCCGCCCATGTGCTGGCGGATATGGAGGGGCGTATCTCCGCCGTGCTGGACGGGGGAATGTCCGCTGTGGGGGTGGAATCCACCGTGGTGGACGTGACCGGGCCGGTTCCCTGCCTGCTCCGGCCGGGCGGAATCACCCCGGCGATGCTGGCGGCGGTGGCCGGCGGCGTGTCGGTCAACCCGGCCGTGACCAATCCGCTTCCCCAGGGGGCGGCCGCCGCCTCGCCCGGGATGAAGTATAAGCATTACGCTCCGAAGGCGCATGTTGTGCTGGTGCGGGGAACACCCGCCGCCTATGCCGCTTTCGTCAATTCCCGGCGGAACGAGCCGATCGTCGCCATGTGCTTCGACGGGGAGGAGGGAGCCCTGCGGGTTCCCTATATCTCCTACGGACGGCGGGACGATCCCGCCGACCAGGCGCACCGGGTGTTCGACGCCCTCCGCCGCCTGGACGATATCGGCGCCGGGACGGTGTACTGCGCCTGCCCGTCCGAGGATGGAGTAGGGCTGGCCGTATATAACCGCCTGCTCCGCGCCGCCGCCTTCGAGGTGATTGACGTTGCGTGATAAAGTGTATGTGGTCGGCCTGACCGGTCCGACCGGTTCGGGGAAAAGCGAGGTTTCCCGTCGGCTGGCCGAAGCGCAGCTTCCGGTGATCGACGCGGATGTGCTCGCCCGCCGGGTGGTGGAGCCGGGCGCCGAGTGCCTGAAACGGCTGGCTGAAGCGTTTTCGGCGGATATCCTGAACGATGACGGGTCGCTCAACCGCCGGCTGCTTGCAAAACGCGCGTTCGCCACGCCGGAGGATACTGCGCTGCTGAATTCCCTGACCCATCCGTATATTATCGACCTCACCAACCAAATACTAAAGCGGATGGAGCGGACCCATGAGCTGGCCGCTGTGATCGATGCGCCTTTATTGTTTGAAAGCGGGATGGACGCGGTCTGCGACCGAACGGTCGCGGTGGTTTCATCCGCCGAACGCCGGCTTGCCCGGATCAGGGAGCGGGACGGTCTGACGGAAGCGCAGGCCCGCGCCCGGATGGCCGCCCAGCAGCCGGAGGCGTATTATACCTCCCGGGCGGTGGTGGTGCTGCAAAACGACGGTGATCTGGAATCGCTGCGCGGGCGGGCGGACGCGCTCGCCGTGCAGATACGGGAGTGGGCGAATGGACGATAAGCGCGGGAATCCGGGGAAAAAATCCGCTGGCATAACGAGTATTGCTCTGGAAAGGAATCGTTCCGCGACGGCGGAGCGGACCGTCCGACCGCGACGACGGCGGGCGGAGCTCGCTGTCCTGCTGGCGCTGCTTCTGCTGGCCGGAATGCTGCTCCACGCGGGATACCGGCGATACATGCGGACGGCGTATCCTCTCGCGTACAATGAATATGTGGAAAAATACGCGGAAGACTATGGATTCGAGCCGTCGTTGATTTACGCCCTGATCCGCACCGAAAGCGAATTTGATCCGGATGCGGTCTCCAGCGCCCACGCGATGGGGCTGATGCAGTTGACGGAGGATACCTTCCGTTGGGCGCAAAGCCGCTCGCCGGAGGCGGAAAGCATTCCGGAGGAAGCGCTGTTCGACCCGGAAACCAATATCCGGTATGGCGTGATGGTGCTTTCCCTGCTGCGGGAGCAGTTTTCGGACACCGGCGTCCTGCTCGCCGCGTACAACGCCGGAATCGGGAACGTCCGCAAGTGGCTCGCCGACCCGACGTATTCTGACGACGGAAGCACACTGAAAGCGATCCCGTTCCCCGAAACGGCGGCGTATGTGGAAAAAATCCCCGCCGCGCAGGAGATGTACCGGGAGCTGTATAACGTACAATAAAGGGAAATCCCAAAACAGGAGGTAGTCATTATGTCTGAAAAAACACCGTCCGAAAAGCGCAAGGAAGAGCTGTTCTATGTTTCAAAGGAGGCCTCCCGCACGCTGGATACGGCGGAGATCGAAGCGGCCGACCGGTATTGCGAGGACTATATCCGTTTCATGAACGCCGCGAAAACCGAACGGGAGGCGGTGGATTGGGCCGTGAAGGCCGCCGAGAAAAAGGGCTTCGTTCCCTTCGACCGGAAAATGTCCCTGAAAGCGGGGGACAAGGTGTATTACAACAACCGGGGAAAGGCCCTGATGCTGGCGGTAATCGGCTCCCGGCCGATCACGGACGGCGTGTCCATCGCCGCCGCCCACATCGATTCTCCCCGTCTCGACCTCAAGCCCAACCCGCTGTATGAGGACGGCGACCTCGCGTATTTCGATACCCATTATTACGGTGGCATTAAAAAGTATCAGTGGACGGCCATCCCGTTATCCCTGCACGGCGTGGTGGCGAAAAAGGATGGTTCCACCGTTACGGTACGGATCGGCGAGGACCCGGGCGATCCGGTGTTCTGTGTGACCGACCTGCTGCCCCACCTGGCGGAGGAGCAGATGAAGCGTCCGGCAGCCCAGATCGTGAAGGGGGAGGACCTGAATATCCTGATTGGTTCCCGCGCGTTCCGGGACGACGAGGGCAGCGAGCTGGTTAAGCTCAACATTATGAACATCCTGCACGAGAAATACGGTATCGTGGAAAAGGATTTCTTCTCCGCCGAGCTGGAGGCCGTGCCCGCCTTCCCGGCGCGGGACGTGGGCTTCGACCGCAGCCTGATCGGCGCATACGGCCATGACGACCGGGTGTGCGCGTATCCCGCCCTGACCGCTATTTTTGAGACGGAGAACCCAGTCTATACCGCCGTCACCATTCTGGCGGACAAGGAGGAAATCGGTTCCGAGGGCGCGACCGGGATGCAGTCCGCCTTCCTGAAATATTTCATCGCGGACATCGCCGCCGTTTTCGGGGAGGAAGCGCGGCATGTGCTATCCGCATCCGTCTGCCTGTCCGCCGATGTGAACGCCGCGTTTGACCCGATCTATCCCGACGTGTTCGAGAAGAAGAACGCCGCCATGATCAACCGGGGCGTGGTGCTGACCAAATACACCGGTTCCCGCGGAAAATCGGGTACGTCCGACGCGTCGGCTGAGCTGATGTCCCATGTCCGCCGGCTGATGGACGACGGCAATGTGCTCTGGCAGATCGGGGAGCTGGGCAAGGTGGACGCCGGCGGCGGCGGAACGGTCGCGATGTATATCGCGAACCTCAATGTCGATACGGTGGACCTCGGCGTACCGGTGCTCTCCATGCATGCTCCCTATGAAATTGTCTCCAAGCTCGATGTCTATATGGCGCACAAGGCGTTTACGGCGCTGCTGAGGAGGGAATAGGCCGGGAAGTCACGTGGGAAGCCTTGTGCGCCCGCGCACAAGGCGTTTACGGCGCTGTTGACGAGGGAATAGGCCGGGAAGTCACGTGGGAAGCCTTGTGCGCCCGCGCACAAGGCGTTTACGGCGCTGCTGACGAGGGAATAAGCCGGAAAGTCATGTGGGAAGCCTTGTGCGCCCGCGCACAAGGCGTTCATGGCGCTGCTGACGAGGGAATAGGCCGGAAAGTCATGTGGGAAGCCTTGTGCGCCTGTGCACAAGGCGTTTACGGCGCGTATTTGATAGAAAACCGCCAAAGAACCGTTTCGGTATTTGCTGAAACGGTTCTTTGGCGGTTTTTTGCGGTTTTCAGAAATTACAGAAGGGGGGTAACAGTCGTTATTCTCAAGCAGAACTTTACATTTACAGGAAATACCAGTAAAAACTTCCTTAAATAACCGTATATGGTTATTAATTGCTATATATTATATCCTTATATGGTGATGCTCTCCCGGTAAAATATTGCATATGAAGGAAGTGGTACAAGTTATGCTTGAGAATGAACATGAGGTTTATGATTTCGGGCAAAGACTGAGGAAACTGCGGGAGGCGATGAAACTGACGCAGGAAGATGCAGCCAGAATGGTGGGCGTCAGTAAGAACTCCCTGTATCGCTACGAAAACAACACACAGGATCCAAGCCTGAAGACGCTGGTGCGTTTTGCGCTCTGTTACAACACCTCTATCGACTATCTGGCAGGACTTAGCGACACGGTTTCTATCGTAGTGCATGGTCTGGATTCCAGGGAGAGCCAAATTTTGCGGGATTTTGTCAGCTGTTTTGTGGAGCAAGGGCGAGACTAGACGATAACAGACCGGGGGAGCTATCATCCGGACAGTCGGCGGAAGCTGAAAAACGAAAGCTTCGGGGGATGCTGTAAGCGCAGCGTCCCCCGAAACGCTTTACCTCCGCTTTGCTTATGCTAATTGCTGCCTGGACGCCGCTGTATCTATGCGCATCCAGGCAGCGCATCGGAGCCGCCGTTTTCCCTGCGATCGGATGCGGCGGATTTCCGACAGCTCCTTGCACTTCCGGCCGGGGTAGTGTAGAATAGAGAAAATGGCAGGAACGTTTTCCGCAGAAAGCCGTTCCTGCCTTCTTTCTGTTTGCTCTCACTCTATTCTAACTGTTCAAATTGGATTCTGCGGAGAAACGGGGACAATATGCCGCTCGAAAAAAATCAGCGTATCCGTCTGGAAATCACCGGAATGACGGCGGAGGGAAGCGGCGCGGGCCGCGCCCCGTCCGGGGACGGACCGGGGCCGGCGGTTTTCGTTCCCTTTACCGCCGTGGGCGACGTGATCGACTGTCACATCGTCAAGGTAGCCGCCTCCCATGCCTATGGCCGGATAGAAACCATTGTGTCGCCTTCTCCCGACCGGCTTCCCGGCTCGGAGGAGGACGGAGAGGCCTGCGCCGCGTTCGGGAAATGCGGCGGCTGCGCCTTTCGCCATGTATCCTACGAAGCGGAAAAGCGGTATAAATGGCAGCGGGTAGCCGATGCGGTGAAGCGGATCGGCGGGCTGGAGCTTTTGCCGGAGCCGCTGGTGGGGGCGGATCAGCCGGACGGTTACCGCAACAAGGCGCAGTATCCGGTCGCGCCGGGCCCGCATCGCCTGATGGTCGGCTTTTACGCCCCCCGCAGTCATCGGGTCGTGGAGGAGCATTCCTGCCGTTTACAGCCGCCGCTGTTCCGGGACATCGTGAAGATCGTGCTGCGCTGGGCGAAAAAAAGCGGCGTCTCCGGTTATGACGAGACCGTCCGCACCGGCCTGCTGCGGCATTTGTATATCCGGCAGGCGGAGGCGACCGGGGAAGTCATGGTATGCCTGGTCTGCACTTCCGGCAAGATTCCGGCGCCCGATGCGCTGGTGGACGCGCTGAAAAGGGGGGTACCCGGCCTCGCTTCGGTGATGGTAAACATCAACCGGGAGGATACCAACGTGATCCTGGGCGGCAATGAGTTCGTGCTCTGGGGGAAGGACCACATCACCGACGAGCTGTGCGGACTGCGGTTCCGGCTGTCTCCCCGTTCCTTTTATCAGGTCAACCGCCGGCAGGCGGAGCGGCTGTACCGGCTCGCTGCTGAAGAGGCCGCCCTGACCGGAACGGAAACTCTGCTTGACCTGTACTGCGGCACCGGGACGATCGGGCTGTCCATGGCCTCCTGCGCGGCGGAGGTGATCGGGGTGGAGGTCGTGGAGCCGGCGGTGGAGGACGCCCGCCGCAATGCGGAGGAAAACGGGATCGCCAACGCCCGCTTCCTCTGCGCCGATGCGGCGGAAGCGGCGGCCCGGCTGAAGGCGGAAGGAACACGGCCGGACGTCGTGGTGCTCGATCCGCCCCGCAAGGGCTGCGGGGAAGCATTGATCGGCACAGTTTCGGAGATGGGGCCTTCCCGTATCGTCTATGTCTCCTGCGATCCGGCGACCCTCGCCCGGGATATTGCCCGCTTCGCGCAGTATGGCTATGTAACCCGGCGTATCACTCCCGTGGACATGTTCCCCCGCACGCCGCATGTGGAGTGCGTCTGTTTGTTGGAGCGGGAAGCGCGCTGAACCGGGGGCTGCGGCTATTGCAGCGGCAAAGGAATGAAGATTCTTATGAAAACCATTGCAAAAATCCATACCGATTTTCCGGCAAAATTCGGCATTCCGCGACAGAGCGGGCTTGTCCTGTCGCTGGAGGCGACGATTGTATTCGAGCCTTCGTTTCGGAATGCGGAGGCGCTGCGAGGGCTGGAGGATTTCTCCCATATCTGGCTTTTGTGGGAATTTTCCGAAGCGGTCCAAAGCAAATGGTCGCCTACCGTCCGTCCGCCGCGGCTTGGCGGAAACCGGCGTATGGGCGTGTTTGCAACCCGATCGCCGTTTCGTCCGAATCCAATCGGCCTGTCCTGTGTCAAGCTCGAACGGATCGTTTGGCAGGAGGAGAACGGCCCGGTTCTCTGCGTCTCGGGCGCGGACATTCTTGACGGTACGCCGATTTATGATATCAAGCCGTATTTACCTTTTACAGACTGCCATCCGGAGGCGAGCGGAGGCTTTGCGGACGAGGCGAGAGAGCGGCGGCTTACGGTAAATTGTCCGCAGGAGCTGCGGCGGCGCATTCCCGAAAAGCATCGACAGGCCGTGATGGATATTCTGGCGCAGGACCCTCGCCCTTCCTATCAGCGCGATCCGGAACGGCTTTATGGCATGGAGTACGCCGGTATGGAGATTCGTTTTTCCGTCGACGGGGATATTTTGACGGTGAGGGAAGTCTCTGCAAAGGCCCGGGGCGGGAAAAACAGCCGCCTTGAAATACCGCATGTTTAGCCGGTTGGAGCATTCTAAATTTCGACAAAGCTCAAAACGTCCAAATCCCACTTTGGTGAAAGAATGGAGGATTACGGTGGAAAGCAATTTTTTACAGAAGGCCATAAAGGACGGGTATGCATACATAACGGGAACAGAAGCAAAGCAAAAAATCACCTATGTGTCTTCCGAAAATCACAGCGAGAATTATAACGATCCGGAGGAAAAGGTCCGGGCGGAATTCTGGGCGGAGCTGATTTATAAATACGAGTATCCGGTGAATCGAATTAAAGTGGAAGTAACGGTTCCGGACCGCCTTCCTACCGACCGCGCGGATATTGTGGTTTTCAGCGATGATGAATGCAAGCGTCCCTATGCGGTTGTGGAATGCAAAAGAGACGGCGTTACCGACGCGGAATTTACACAGGCGATCGAACAGGGCGTAGGCAATGCGACCTGGGTTAAGCTGCGCGCGGAATACGTCGTCATTGTTGCCGGCGGTACGCGCCGGGTGCTGGATGTTTCGGATCAATTTGGGGTGCTGGAGCGGGAGAAAAATATACTTGCCGATTTGCCGAAGGCATATGGAAAACCGCAGGAATACCGGTTCTATAAAGGCGGAGTGAATGAAAAAGGGGATACGGCTTCGGATATCGCGCCGGTTGCCCGCGAGGATTTGATTATCGCCATCAGGAAATGCCATCAGACGCTTTGGGGTGGGGGCCGTCTCTCTCCTCCGACAGCCTTCGGCGAGCTCTGCAAGCTGATTTTTGTGAAGATCAGCGACGAACAGAAGCCCCGCAGAAAAGGGGAGCCGTATCAATTCCAGATCAAGACGCATGAGCCTTCTTCCAAGCTTGCCGAACGTATTAACACTCTGTATGACGAGCAAAAGAAGAAAGACCCCGAGGTGTTTACGGAGTCGATCAAGGTAGACGACCGCGTGCTCCGCACGGTCGTTTCTCATCTGGAAGCCATCAACCTGAATAAAACCGACCTTGACGTAAAAGGCGTTGCTTTTGAGCAGTTTATGGACGGCTTTTTCAAAGGCGATTTCGGTCAGTATTTTACCCCCCGTCCCATCATTGAGTTTGCAGTGAAAATGCTGAAGCCGGAGCACGACTGGGATGTTCTCGATCCCGCCTGCGGTTCGGGCGGCTTTCTGCTGCACGCGCTGGATTATATGCGTAAGCAGGCAGGCGAATATTATGAAAAGGGCACGGTCGATTACTTCAACTACTGGCACGATTTTGCTTCGAGGCATCTCTTTGGGATTGAGATCAACGATGAGATCGCCCGCGTCGCCAAGATGAATATGATCGTGCACGACGACGGCCACACCAATGTTATCAGCTTTGACGCGCTGGACAGCATCGAGAAAATACATGGACACCATACGGGATTTGCGAGGAATAAATTTGACCTGATCCTGACCAACCCGCCTTTTGGTTCCACCATCAACAAAGCGGAAAAGCCGTATTTGACGGGCTATGCGCTGGGCAATACCTATGACGCTAAGGGGAAGGCGAAGCCCCGAAAAAACCAGAGCTCGGAGGTATTGTTTATCGAGCGGATCTGGGAGTTTTTAAAGCCCGGGACAGGCAAGGCGGCGATCGTTTTACCAGACGGCGTACTTACGAACAGCTCCTCGCAATATGTGCGCGACTTTATTCTGGAAAGGTTCCAGCTGCTGGCGGTTGTGAGCCTTCCTCAATGCGCCTTTGCGCACTTTGGGGCAGGCGTAAAAGCGTCGATCCTCTTTGTGCGCAAACGCAAAGCGGCTGAAAAGCCGGACGAAAACGAAGCCATCTTCATGGCTGCGCCGGAATGGATCGGCTATGATGCGACGGGAAGGAAAACCGAGTCGCAGTTTGATGAGATCGTCCGGAAATACGAGGAGTTTCAGAAGGACGCGGCGCCTTTTTTCGCATAACCCCCGGCGAAGGCGAGCTTTGCGCCTTCGCGGTTAGGCGGGGGGAATCTTACGAGCGCTTTGACGTCTATTACTGGCAATCCGAGTTCCGGGTGCTTGACGACAAATTGAATCATTGTCGTTTCCCGGTTGTTACGCTGGAAGATTTGATTATCGACAAAAATGGTGTAAAGGATGGGCCAGGGGGGTGGCTTATCAATAAATCCGAGTATGTTGAAAACGGCGTTCCCATGCTCAGGGGGCTCAATGTTTTGGATGGGCGGGTTGATCTGAAAAATGTTGTATATATTACAGAGGAAAAGAACAGGCAGCTATCCGCCTCCGAGGCCCTGCCGGGAGATATTCTGATAACGATGCGAGGCACATTTGGACGTGCCGCTATCTTACCCGATAGTATTACCAAAGCAAACATGAACGCCGCCTTATGCCGCATTCGGCTCCAATGTCCGGAGCTATCCGATTATTTGATGTGGTATTTAAATTCTCAAATTGCTTATAAGCAATTCAAGCGTCACGGTACAAAAGCCGTACAGGATGACCTCAATCTTGGATATATTAAAGCGTTACGCGTTATTCTCCCGGATGAAAGAAGCCGTAACGATATATTAAGCAGGCTTCTTAATGCCCAGAAGACGTCCATGCAAAAGCTCCAACAGGCGGATGAGCTGTTGGATGGGATGAGCGATTCCATCCTTTCCGCGCTTAATCTATCCCTGTCCGATTGTCAAAAGAAATTGTGCGGGGCGGTAAAGCTGAGCGATATACTGGGCGACACAACTTTTAGCGCGGAGTATTATCATCCTGAACGGCTGACAGCCATCCAGTCTTTAAAAGCGAGCAAGGGTCTGGAAGTAAAAAGGCTTTCGGAGGTAGTTGATTTTTGCAGAGATATTGTCAGCGTCTCGGAAAGCCCCGATAAATATTTAGGGCTGGCAGGAGTTGAAAGCCAAACCGGAGAACTGAGTGGCGTTAATGAAGAAGCGGCCGGACAGGCCTTTGCATATCAAGCGGAAGATGTGCTATATGGACGTTTGCGTCCCTATTTAAACAAGGTGCTGCTTGCGGAGGATGAAGGCATTTGCTCAACGGAATTTCACGTTATGCGTGTGAAGGATAAAACCGTTATTTTGCCGGAATATCTCTCGGCCATTATGCGTTCCAATCTGATCTTGGCTCAAACAAAGCATATGATGACCGGCAATACACATCCGCGAATAGCCAATGATGATGTGAAAAACCTCTACATTCCTATTCCCGATATTGACACACAAGAAAAAATTGTAGCGGGACTCAGTAAACGCAGGTTGGAAGCAAGGAAACTAAAAATCGAGGCCGAGCAGGATTGGCAGGCCGCCAAAGCGCAGTTTGAAAAGGAATTGTTAAGCTGACGCCGGAGGAATCGCTTTGCGGCGTGTGCGTGCGACGGTCATCGGGCGCCCCGGCGGTATGCCGCCGGGGCACCTTGGTTTGACAAACTCCGGAAAGTAGTTTATAATACAAAAGCTAAGCGTCCGGGCGCGCTCTTTGCCTGGATCGCCGCCGGGAGAAACGCCGGGGATGGAACTATAAGCGGCGGGAACGGTCGGAATCGGACGTTGGCGGGACAGGCCTCGGGTTGCCGGGTGGTACGGCGGAAGGGCATGGGTATGAGTAAAAAGGCCGAAAAGGGCGAATGCTTGCCGCAGGAGGGCGGCTGTCCCTGTGTCCGCAGGAAATGCCCCCGGTGGGGCCGCTGCGCGGAATGCCGGGCGCATCATGCCGCTCCGGGAAGAAAGCATCCGGCGTACTGCGACAGGCAAAAAGGCGCCGTCCGGTAAAATATGCAGGGGCGGCTGTGCCGAGGCCGACTGCGCCGGCAAGTCAATAAGCGGTCGTGGCGGAATTGGCAGACGCGCTGGATTTAGGATCCAGTTCTTTATGAGTAGGGGTTCAAGTCCCCTCGACCGCACCATATTCGGGGATTAGCGCCAGCGAATCGCTGTCAGGAGACCGTTTTCTGAAACGCTTTATATGGCAAAAGCCATTAGATCACTGAAACAAAAAGTAAAATATGAGGAGGACAAAGCCATGGAAATTTCAAGAAAAAGCGTATTCACCGCCGGCCTTGCCGTTATCCTTACCGGCGCAATGCTTATTGGCGGAGGGACCTCTGCCTATCTGCAGGACAAGACCAGTGATACAGTAAACGAATTCCAGACCAACAAGGTCATGGCTGAGCTTACAGAAACAACCGGAAAGGATTACAATATAATCCCCGGCACCACACAGCGGAAAGACCCAAAGGTAACCGTGGACAATACGATCGACGCCTATGTTTATGTTGAGGTCAACGATCAGACCGAGGACCTGGTTACCTATACCATTGCCGACGGCTGGACAAAGCTCGACGGTTATGACAATGTATATTACCGTGAGGTGGCTAAGGACGCTGATGTTAAAGATTTCCCCGTTCTGAAAGACAACCTCGTTTCCTATGACGCCGCGCTTGAAAACAGCGACATGCTGGATGACAGCGGGAACTTAAAGGAGGGCATCACCCTGACCTTTAACGCTTCCGCCATACAGAAAACGCCGTTTGACAATCCCAAGGACGCTTATGAGGAAATGATACCGGTGAACAGCACGCTTGACGTCAGCCTCACCTACAGTCAGGAGAACAATCCTGACAAACCAAAGTTTGGCGCTTTAACCTTTAAAACCACGGATTCCACCCTGTTTTCGGCCGGAGCCGACCTGTCGTTTTCTCCTGATGACAGTTACTACAAGGGCTGCAAGTACACTTTCACCGTCAAAGGGACGTCCAATAAAGACATGGCGCTGACCTTCGACTTTGGCGAGAAATGCGGAGAAGATGGAAATTATAAGGGTCATGATTTTGATGCAGGCTTTGGAGGGCTTGGCGACACTTTCGTGTTAGCGGGTACATACCCGGACGTTACCACGGCAGGTAATGACAGCGATACGTTTAAACTTGTAGGCGATTATTATCCGGTCGTGCTGACAGTTGATCACACCAAAGGCAGCAACCTCGATTTTACTTTTACAGGTTCTCTGACGGCGCTTGTTAATGAATTGTCTTCCAACCCGTGTATTCTTAAAGCCGATACAGAGTATGACGAAGAGTTTACCATTACCTTGAACTGGCCTTTTACGACAACGCCTACCGACAGTTGCTATGTTTTGAAAGACGGCGTGGAGGATTCGGCTGATATGGATAGAGCGGACACTCTCATCGCGCAGGTTGCTATTCCAGGAAAAATAGGCGAAGAGCTTTGGGCCGATTTCGAGGTTATGATTAAGAAAGCATAGTATATTTTTTAATTTGAAATCCCCTGGCAAGGCAAGAATGCTCGCCTTGCCAGGGGATTTATTCTCCGGCGCTGAAAGCCGTTTCGTCAGAGTTTCTTCCGGCCGATCTGGCCGTTTCCTCGGGTTTTATCGGCGCGGTACACAGCCGCAGGTTTAACGTATTGTCCGTGCTTGGGACGACAAAAGGCGCAGCTCTATTTTGATACAATCCGTATCCGCGGGCATTGTACTTTTTCCGGACTCCCCTTTTAAACAGCGAAAATATCTGTTAAAATAGCAGGAAAGGGGCTTGGGGAGGAGTATAGTATGAAAATTCGATTTATCCGGCATATCAAGAACCGGCATATTTTAAACGGCATCATGGAATTGCTTACACTCTGCAACCATGAATTTGTTCCCCCTCTTTCTTCTCGGAATTCCACGACGCAGAGACAGCTGACCGGCAGGAGCGCAGATTCCGCCGTACCCTACGAATACTTTGAAAATATCCGTTTTCAACCGGCTTTTGTTGTTTTGGAGAAGGGCAACGTCATCGGTTTCATGTCCTTCAAGGAAAATTTTATCTCTCCGGAAATTCCGCCGACGATGACCCCCAATGTTTATATTACCACGGTTATTGTTCATCCGCATTACCGCAATCAGGGGATCACGAACAGACTATACTGCGCGCTTTTGGAACGATATGCAGGATACCATGTTTTCACCCGCACCTGGTCGACCAATCTGAACCATGTCCGAATTCTCTCATCCCGCAAGTTCTTTGAGCATTGCCGGAAGATAAACGATCGGGGCGACGGAATTGATACCGTGTATTATCATCGAGTCCCCACGTCCAGGACGAAATTGCAGATCATTCGGCAATATCGCCTGACGGGTAATTTTTTGTTTCTCTCCTTGCTGACGGCGCTGACCGTCCTCTTCCTTGTCGCCTGGCTGCTGACGCCGGGCGGCGGTGTTCTCCATGAGCTTTCCATCGCGTTCTCTACTTCTCTGATCGCTTCGGCGCTGTGTCTGTCTTCCGACTCGATTCTTAAATATCGGGAATCCAAAAATGATGAGTACATCAATACCCTGAAAAGCTTCGGAATCGAAAATCTTCAATTTCACAAGGACGAGCTGCTGGAAAGCATCCTTCCCAAATGCTCCAGCGAAATATGGATTTCCGGTTACCGCCTTATCATGACCGCCAAAGCCTCCTTTCTTGAAGCAATAACCGCCGCCTGTCAAAACCAGCCGGGCATTCGGATCAGGGTATTGACCGTTGCGCCATGGAGTGAGACTTTCCGGTTGGTTTATGGGGACGAGGATGTAACCGATAATTATCTGAAAGTGTTTTATACCCTATGCCGCTGTATGAAAGACTATCATGCTCATCTTGAAATACGGATCACAGAAAAACCGCTTTTTAATGATACTTATCGGGTAGACAGCCGGTTTGTGACCGGCCCTTATCTGCATTGCATGGATCAAAACAATCAGAAGATTACGGCGAAGGACTTCTTTTCCCTGGATATCAATGATCCGCAAAAAGAACTGTTCGATATTATCAGCAAAGACTATACGGCTGTTTGGGACGGGGCTATGTATACGTTCCATTGCTCCGGGTTCTATGACGCCTGTCAGAACGAAAAAGACAATATCTCCAGATACAGTAAGGAGGAAAAGCTCGCCTTCCTGAAAAAATGGTGCAGACAGGAGGCGCTTTGGAAGGAATAATTCGTGGAAAAAAGCAGTATGAAGCCGGCTCCTGCCGTCGGCGTGGAAATGTCCAAAGCTGCTCCCAGAATTTTCCCTGACTTTTATGATACCTGTATCATAAATTTCTATAGCCCTTTTTCTGCATAGAAACTGTGTGGACAACAAAAGCGCCCTTACCCATCCGGGTAAGGGCGCTTTTGTTGTCCGCAGCACAGAAGAATGGGACTTTTTTATCCGTGGATTGCATCGAAATGTCGGTTTTAGATGCGTGAATTTTCCGTGTAGGAAACCTTCGTGCGGTTTTCCTGCCAATGCTGTCTTTGATTCAGGCTGAAACAGAAAAGAAATAAATTCCTAAAATAGCAGTTTTTGACATATATGTCCGCGAATTCGAACATTGTTTTTTCAATCAATTGGTATATATTTAAAGAGACCGTTATTTTGTTGCGGCTGAGCAATATTATTGTGCACAATAACGGTTCTCGACAATAAGACAAGGAAAAGGAAGGTGGTTCTCCGTGAAAGAGACGTGGAAAAGAAAATCCCGTAAAACGATTGCAGGGTTCGTTGCTGCGGCAATGGCGGCCGGTTTTTTCCCGTGGATAGAATTGCCGATTTTGCAAGGGATTGCCGAGGAATACCAGCCGAGAAGATATGTTACGATAGAATCCGTATCGGACATTAATCCGACGGCGCACCTGATTTTCCCGTCCGAATGGCAGAATGCAGGAACGATGACGGTAACGGGCAAAATCAAGGTGGACTCTATGACCTCCCTGGGTTCCTCAGGCGCCAAGTTTTTTATCAACAATGCTGCGGCGGAGGAAAGGGCCATCTACCAGGGGAATACGAACGGTTGGGTCGATCTTTCCATAACCGTGAATTACAGCGAAGCGCGGCTGATCTTCGGCGGATGGTACGCGGGCGGTAAAATGAGCGTTGCCGACCTGATTATAAAAAAATCGGACGGAACCGTGCTGTATTCCCTGGCCGACGACGGCGCCTTTGACCCGATTTCTCCCGACGAGGATTTGAAAGGCGCGCGTGGCCTGTGGATATTCCAAAGCTATAACAATGTATCCCAATTCACCTCCACAACAGAAGAGAAGCCGGTTCCCTATGAACCGGAGCGGGAGCTGATTATTGACAGTACGAACGATATCAACCCCACGGCTCACTTCCTGTTCCCTCAAAATTGGATAAACAAAGGCCCGTTTTTGCTAACGGGAAAAATTAAAATCGAATCGATGACCTCATTGGGCGCCGGCGCCTGCTTTTTCCTCCATAACGCGGCGGGGGAGAGCTTCGAAAGCTATACGGCTGATACAGACGGATGGGTGAATCTGGCTGTATCGGCAAGCTTTGACGACGGGCGTTTCATTTTTGGCGGCTGGTATGCGGGCGGTACAATGCGGATCGCCGATCTGAAAATCCAGGCGTCCGACGGGACGATTTTGTACCGCTTGTCTGCTGATGCGGTTTTTGATTCAATTCCCGCCGGCACGGATATTGTCGGCGGCAAAGGCGAATGGATTTTTCAGAAATTTAACCAGGTTTCCCAATTCCATGTGAAAACCTGGTATTGTCCCAGCCGGTATCTTGTGATTGATTCGACGTCCGATATCAATCCGACGGCGCATCTGATCTTTCCTTCCGCCTGGGCGAGCGAAGGGCCTCTGACGTTGACCGGGCGGGTACGCATTGAAGGTTTTACTTCACTGGGCGCCGGCTCAAACCTGTTTATAAACAACGCGGCGGGCCGCAGTTTTGTCAGCTTCTACGGGGATACCGACGGCTGGGTTGACCTGAACATTACAGCATCGTATGCGGACGGCCGTTTTATCTTTGGCGGCTGGTATGCGGGCGGGCAGATGAAATTGACCGATCTCAAGATAAGAAAAGGCAATGGAACGGTTCTGTATTCTCTCGCCGACGACGATACCTTTTCGATATACGGGAGCAAAGAAAATATCGTCGGCAGCAGAGGATATTGGATTTTCCAGCGGTACAACAACGTATCCAAGATGAACGTGGTTTCACCGCCGCTGACTTCCGACTATATTCCGGGCAGAAGTCTGTATGTCAGCCCCAGCACGGATGTGAACTCCACAGCGCATTTCATTTTCCCGCCGGAATGGGCGTCCTATGGAACCCTCTACCTGGTGGGAAATCTGAAGGTGGAAAATTTCCGTTCTCAAAGCGCCGGCGCTGCATTTTTTATTAACAACAGCGCCGGCGAGAAGTTCAGGTCCTATTCTTCCGATACAGACGGTTATCAGAGGGTGATAATCCCTGCTTCTTATAGCGACGGACGGTTTATCTTTGGCAGCTGGTACGCATCGGGAGACTTCATTCTCTCGGATTTAGAGATTAGAAAGCAGGACGGAACGCTTTTGTATTCCCTTGAAACGGACATGGAGTTTGATAATATTGGCTCGGACATCAATCTTCTGGGAAGCAGGGGCCAATGGCTTTTTCAGAAGTATAACAACGCAACGGAATTTACGGTTAGGACAAAGGTGAATCCTGTGCGCAGCTTGGTAATTACGTCCGCAACCGACATTAACCCAACCGCTCATTTTCTTTTCCCGTCCTCGTGGGAAAATGCCGGAAGGCTGCATTTAACGGGAAAAATAAAAATAGACGATTTCCGTGCGCTGGGCGGCGGCGCCCATGTTTTTGTCAACAACGCGGAGGGCGCCAGTTTTAGGACGTTTACAGGAAATACGGAGGGCTGGGAGCCGTTGTCCGTGACGGCGGCGTACAGTGACGGACGGTTTATTTTCGGCGGCTGGTATACAAGCGGGAAAATAACCTTAGCCGATCTGGAAATCACCAACGACAAAGGGGAAATCCTATACAGCTTTGCCGACGATCCTGCTTTTGACGGACTGGAAGCGCAAACCGATATCGTTGGCGGACGGGGCAGCTGGATTCTGCAACGGTATAATAACGTTTCCACATTTGTTCTGCTTGACGATAGGCGCTGGAACTTCACAATGGAAAGCGGACGGTATATCGTTTCGGATAACCTGATCTATGCGGTGGTTTCTTCTATGGCGGCGGGGGATTTCCTTGCGGATGTTGATCCCGGGATCGATGGAACGGTCAAGCTGTTTCAAGGGCAGACGCAGGTTATCAGCGGCTTTGCCGCAACCGGTATGACGGTTTCTCTTTATAACCGAGGCGGTCAGCCGCTTTCTCAATACAACGTCGCTATCAAAGGCGATTTAAACGCGGACGGTGTGGTGGATCAGTCCGACATTGCGGAAATGCAGGCGCATATTTCCGGCGGAAAAGCCTTTACCGGCGTCTTCCTGAAAGCGGGAGATTTAAACGGCGACGGGGAGATTACGGCAGCCGATATTGCCTTGGAGCAGCAGTTGATTACCGGATATGTGAACGGAGCCGATAACGCAGCGATTAACAGCTACAAGGATATCGTATCTATGACTCCGGGACAAAACGGCGCCTCCTCGGGTACGCTGTATATCGTCAACCAGGAAAACAATGCCGCAATCATTGTCGTATCGGCGTTTGCGCCGGCGAAAGTGATGGCGGCGGCGGAAGCCTTGCAGGATACCATTTTCAAAATGACTGGATCCCGTCTGGAGATAGCGGACGATACGGCAGTCCATACGGGCAATTTGATTCTGGTCGGTGACTCCAGATATACGCGCAGGCTGGGCATTCCCCGTCTGTCAGGATATCCGGATAGCGAAAAGGTGATTTTAAAAACAATGGGGAATCGGCTGGTCCTGATGGGAAATGACTGCGGCAATTATACAGGAACCTACAACGCGGTTACCATGTTTTTGGAATCCCTTGGCTGCGGCTGGTTCGGGCCGGAGGAACTGTGGGAGGAAATCCCCCAAACATCCAGTATCTATGTGGGTAAGTATCAAATCGAGCATACTCCGCAGTTTACAAACCGAACGACCAGAGTTTACGATTCCGACCGTGAAATGGGCAGCCGTTGGTATCAGGGCGGGGATTTGATGGTTTTTGGCCATGGCCTGCCCAACCTTATTTCCAGAGAGAGCCATTTTACCGCGCACCCGGAATGGTTTTGCCAGATTAACGGGCAGCGGAATCCCTTTGTCGTAGACTGGTGGCAATATTGCTATTCCAATCAGGCGCTGGCAACGGAAGTAGGCAATGAAATCATACAGTTTTTTGATCGAAACCCCAACTATGTGCAATATACCTTAGCCGCAAACGATGGATATTACGAAGGCTGGTGTGAATGTGCGGATTGCGCGGCGCTGGGCTCCCGGACAGACCAGATGCTCACCTTCGCAAATCGGGTTGCGTCGGTTGTCGCCGAAAAGTATCCCAACAAAAAGCTGACGGTTCTCAGCTATTTTGCAAATTTTTATGCGCCGACCAAAAATTTCACACTGGCATCCAATCTGGAAATACAGTTCACACGCGAAACCAATATGTATCAGCCGGTTTCAAGCGGATTTGACATGGGTTCATCGCGTTATCCGGAGACGGACAACACCTATACGGTCTCCTGGAAAGATAACGTAGCCAATTGGCAGGCGAGGACCAATTGCCAGAACTACGGCATTTGGGAATGGTACTGTATTTCCGTTGCCAGGCCAGAATGGCAGTATATTCCGTGGGTGCAGGGCAGGGTTGCTATACAAAACCAGCAGTACTGGAAGAGCATCGGCGCGGACTATGTGTATTATGATCAGGGGCCTTCGCCGGCTTATAATGAAACGCAGGACGATTTCGATCTGCGCTGGCCGCTTTGGTATGTGGCTTCCAAGGGTATGTGGGACGGCAGCCTTTCTTCTGAAGAAATTATGCTGGATGCATGCCGTAAGCTGTATGGAAGCGCCGCCAATGCCATGTACGGCTACTATCAATGCCTGGAGGATATCAGCGCAGAATGTACCGCAAGAAGCGTGGTGTGGTACTCGGCGCCTGCTGATCAGATGTATACAACGGCAAATATAAGCCGGGTTGATGCAAAGGTAGCGCTGGTCCGGCAGGCGATTTCCGGTGTGACGGAAACCCAGCGCGCCCGGATCGAAAATCAAATCGCTTTGTGGGAAGCGGCGAAGCTGCACATCTAAGCGAATAACCCCCATATCCAGAAAAACGCACGCGCAGGCCATCCGGCCTGCGCGTGCGTTTTTCTGGCAAGTCCAGGCATCCCCGCGGGGCCAGGATTCCTCTGGGCGGATCACGGCCAGGCCGATTGCCTGCGGGCCGTTTTTCTATCGAATAAGCTGCGTGCTCCTACATGCGTCCATACAATGGACAATAAAAAACGCCCTTCCCGGAATCGGACGAGGCGGTCGGGTAAAAACGAGCGCGTAATTTACACAGTGGGCTTCGGCGTCTCTTTCCTGGGGCGGAAGGAAATAGCCCTGACTACTTTCTTTGCAATTTTTAACCGAATATAGCCATATTACATTCACTATTATGAATAAAGAGAAAAAGGGGAGAGGTGAAAAGATGAAAAAAGGTGAAATGGGGATTCCTCTTGGAGAAAATTTAGAAAATCCCTTGACAAACTGGTTAGTGAGAGCTAATATTAATACGGTTAGATTGTGCTAACCGGCGGCGGACGCCCAATGGTTAGTGGACGCTTACTGCAGAACGAAGGTGTGAAGATGATGCCGTTAACGCTTGCCAATATTGGGGAAGAAGCGGTAATCCGAAAAGTCGGCGGAAAGCCGGAGGTGCGGGCGCACCTGGAAAACCTCGGCTTTGTGGTCGGCGGGAACGTTACGGTGATTTCCACCATCGGCGGGAATCTGATCGTGAACGTGAAGGAATCCCGTGTGGCCATCAGCCGGGAAATGGCCGGAAAGATCATGGTATAAGCTCCGGTAAAGCCGGATTCCGTGAAAAACGGCCGCCGGGCCCAAGGCCCCTCCTGTCGCTTCGCGCCGCCGCCGTTTTTCCCACCGGCGTTAACAACTACAGCGGAAAATGCGTAAGCATTTCTGATTGCGCCGTCGGCGGACGCTTCCGCAGAAGCGGTTCGGGGCGGCGTTCAGCGCACAGCGCACGACAGGTAGTACCGCAAGTGAGGAGGAGAAACAGCATGAAAACGTTAAGACAAGCCAAAATCGGCGACACCGTGACGGTCGTAAAGCTTCACGGGGAAGGCGCGGTCCGCCGCCGGATTATGGACATGGGCGTCACCAAGGGCGCCGAAGTCCATGTGCGGAAGGTCGCTCCCCTGGGCGATCCGGTGGAAGTAACCGTACGCGGCTATGAACTGTCCATCCGCAAGGGGGACGCGGAAATGATCGAGGTGGAGTAAAGCTCCTCCGTCTGACGGGGAACCGGGCAGCGAGTCGAAACGGCGTCCCCCTTTTTTGGGCAAGGGAGTTAGTTTAAACTAATTAACGAGGGAAAGGAAAGAACGCGGCATGGATATCCGAATAGCCCTGGCGGGCAACCCGAACAGCGGTAAAACCACCCTGTTCAACGCGCTGACCGGCGCCAACCAGTTCGTGGGGAACTGGCCGGGCGTTACGGTGGAAAAAAAGGAAGGCCGGCTGAAGAAGCATGACAATGTGATTATTATGGATCTTCCCGGCATCTATTCGCTCTCGCCCTACACGCTGGAGGAGGTTGTGGCGAGAAATTACCTGGTCGGCGAACGCCCCGATGCGATCCTCAACATCATCGACGGCACCAATCTGGAGCGCAACCTCTACCTGACCACCCAGCTCACCGAGCTGGGCATCCCGGTGGTGGTCGCGGTCAACATGATGGACGTGGTGAAGAAAAACGGGGATCGGATCGACGTGGGAGAGCTTTCCCGCGAGCTGGGCTGCCCGGTGGTCGAAATCTCCGCGCTGAAGGGGACCGGCGTGATAGAAGCGGCGGAAGAGGCTGTCCGTGCCGCTTCCGGAAGCAAGACCGTTCCGCAGCACCGCTTCAGCGGCCCGGTGGAGCACGCCATCGCCCATATCGAGGAAGCGGCGGTACATACCCTGCCGGCTGAGCAGCAGCGCTGGTACGCGATCAAGATTTTTGAGCGGGACGAAAAGGTGCTGGAACAGCTGAAGCTGGATCAGTCGGTGCTGAACCACATTGAGCAGGACATTCTTGCCGCCGAGCAGGAGCAGGACGACGACGCGGAAAGCATCATCACCAACGAGCGGTATCTCTATATCGCGTCCATCATCCGGAGCTGTTATCGGAAGAAGAGCAAAGGGAAGCTCACCACCTCGGACAAGATCGACAAGATCGTGACCAACCGCTGGCTGGCCCTGCCGATTTTCGCCGTGGTTATGTTTGTGGTGTATTTTGTTTCCGTCACCACCGTCGGCACCTGGGCGACCGACTGGGCGAACGACGGCGTGTTCGGCGACGGATGGCGCCTGCTTGGAATCGGCAACGCCGCCTACGAAGAGGCGAGCGAGGCGTATGTCGAGCCCGGAGCCGTCGTAGAAGCTTTTGAAGCCGCCGCCGAGGAAGCGGGTCTCTCGCCCGATGAGGCGACCGACCTGACCACTACCGCTTATCTGTACGACGACGAGGGAAATGTGGAGGAGGAAATCCCCGTTACCTTCGCCTCCTATGAGAAAGCAGCCGCCGTCGAGGAGCCGGATCCCGCGGAATACGGCGTATGGGTTCCCGGCATCCCGGTTCTCGTAGAGGACGGGCTGGATGCGATTCACTGCGCCGACTGGCTGAAGGGCCTGATCCTGGAAGGCATTGTCGGCGGCGTGGGCGCGGTGCTGGGCTTTGTACCCCAGATGCTGGTGCTCTTCCTTTTCCTCGCCTTCCTGGAAAGCTGCGGCTACATGGCGCGTATCGCTTTCGTCATGGACCGGATTTTCCGGAAGTTCGGCCTGTCGGGCAAGTCCTTCATCCCGATGCTCATCGGCACCGGCTGCGGCGTTCCCGGCATCATGGCCTCCCGGACGATCGAAAACGACCGCGACCGGAAGATGACCATCATGACCACCACCTTCATCCCCTGCGGAGCGAAGCTCCCGATCATCGCCCTGATCGCCGGCGCGCTGTTCGGCGGCGCGTGGTGGGTAGCCCCCAGCGCGTATTTTGTAGGAATTGCCGCCATTATCCTTTCGGGCATCATGCTGAAAAAGACCAGGATGTTCGCCGGCGACCCCGCTCCCTTCGTGATGGAGCTGCCCGCGTACCGTTTGCCCACGGTGGGGAACGTGCTCCGCTCCATGTGGGAGCGCGGCTGGTCCTTCATCAAAAAGGCCGGTACGATTATCCTGCTTTCCGCGATCATCCTCTGGTTCCTGCAGGCCTTCGGCTTTGAAAACGGCGGCTTCGGGATGGTAGAGGACCTCAACAACTCCATCCTTGCCACAATCGGCAACGCGATTGCCTGGATTTTCGTCCCGCTGGGCTGGGGCCATTGGCAGGGCGCGGTGGCGACCATCACCGGCCTGATCGCCAAGGAAAATGTTGTCGGCACCTTCGGCGTGCTCTTCGGCGGATTCGAAGAGGTCGCGGAGAACGGCTGGCAGATTTGGGCGAATATGCGCGAAGTATTCTCGCCGCTTGCCGCGTACTCCTTCCTGATCTTCAACCTGCTGTGCGCTCCCTGCTTCGCTGCGATGGGCGCCATCAAGCGGGAAATGAACAGCGCCAAGTGGACGCTCTTCGCGATCGGCTACCAGTGTGTGTTCGCGTATGCGGTCGCTCTTATCGTGTACCAGCTGGGTATGCTGTTCACCGGCCACGGCCATGTGATCGGCGCGGTCGCCGCTTTCCTTGTCCTCGCCTTCCTGCTGTTCATGCTTTTCCGTCCCTACAAGGAAAGCCAGGGCCTGAAGGCGAAGGTAAAAGCCTAAACCGGGAAATCGAAGCGTTATTCCTGAAAGGAGGAATCCATCATGCTGGCATTTCTTGCAGCGAATGGGGGTACGCTCCTGATCGGAGCGCTTGTGGCGGCGGCTGTCGTCCTGATTCTTCTCAAGCTGCGCCGGGATAAAAGAAAAGGATGCTCCTCCTGCGGCTGCGGCTGCGAAAACTGCCCTTCCGCCGGGATGTGCCACGGCGGCACGGAGCACCCGGGAAAAAATTAAAGCGCAAACGAAAACGCTGTCTTGTCAAAGAAGTCAGACAACATCGGACTTCTTTGACAAAAGGGAACCGCCGCCGGAATATGAAGTGACCCCAAAAAGTTAGACAAAAGATTGAAATAAAATTTGTTCAAGCAG
>CAUGOD010000025.1 GCA_959601025.1 uncultured Oscillospiraceae bacterium | reverse complement strand
ATCGAAAATGCCTGCCGGCATTTTCCCGGCGCTGCTAATGTGCCACAGCCGCCCAGCCGGGTTCTATGCCAACGCCTTCCGGCGGCGCAATCGAAAATGCCTGCCGGCATTTTCCCGGCGCTGCTAATGTGCCACAGCCGCCCAGCCGGGTTCTATGCCAACGCCTTCCGGCGGCGCAATCGAAAATGCCTGCCGCATTTCTCCTAAACGTCATTATACCATGAGGGGGGCGAAAGAACAAGTGTTCTTTCGCCCCCCTCCGCTTATTTATTTCAGGTACAGTATTTCCTGTTGTCCCCGGCGCTCCATAACCCGAAGAATGGACCGGTACGGCTCCAGCGCCGGATCAATCCGCAGCCGCTCAAACCACGCTGCGTTTTCCCAGCAATGCATCGGCAGCGCATACTGCGGCTGAAGGGTATTCAGAAAATAAAGCATCCCATCCAGCCCTCTATCCTCCTGCCTGGGATCGGCGGGAAGGAAGGCGACGTCGATCCGCTCCCCCTGCAGGGAGTGAATCTGCTCTTTATACCGCCGTTCCATACGGCGGTTATCCTCCTCCGGCTCTCCATCCCAATACCACCAATTCAGATCGCCGGCATGGTACAAGGTAATTCCGTCCAGCGATACCAGGAACGCAACCCCAACGTCCGTGGATTTCAGCGTACGCACCGTGGTTCGTCCGACCTGCCGGGTCTCGCCCGGCTTCATCCGGACGGCTTCCTCCCCGGTCCAGACATCGCTGGACAGGATATAGCGAATAGCCGGGACGGCGTCCCTCCATGCAAAAATCCGGCGACTGTAATGGTCGGCATGATGATGGGAGACAAAAACGTAAATCTCCCGCCCGTCTGCCGCCCAGGCGGACAGCTCGGCGGGAGAGATCACGCCGTCCTTCAGCGCGCTACCCGCCGGGGAATCCTCCGCGTAATCAAAAATGCAGCACGCGTTTTCGGTAAACACAGCGAAGCCGCTGTGCGCCAGATAACAAATTTTCAGCGTCCTTACCGTTTCCTTCGCCCCTTCCTTTCCTCCTTACTTTGGCAATTCCTCGACCACCATCATGTTGGGATAGATTTTCTCCAGAAATTCGTCCGGATAATGCTCGTCGAGAAAGCGGCTGATCGCGTTGGTGGCGGGCATCCCCATCCGCCGTTGGCTCTGCCGCTCCACCGCCAGGGCGGAGATCAGCATATTGAGAAGCATGAAGACAGACAGCACCCAAGTAAGAATCACGCCGGGCTTTTTGGGAATTTTATCAATCAGAGCGGACAAACGGGGAAAAATCTCCTTTACCCATAGCAGGCCGAGAAGACCCCAAAAGAAGGAATACATAATATTGGTGCGGCCGTTAAAATTAAACTGCGTGTTGCTGTATTCCCACGACACCGTGCCGAAGGCCAGCTCCTGAATCAGGCTGCAAAGATATTCGAACGCTCCGCCGATCACCATGCTCCCCAGAAATATCCAGAGATCGCGTTTGTCGCTCAGCCATTTCAGCGAGAGAGTAAGTAAAACCGCTCCCGCGCCATAGACCGGGTTGAACGGGCCGTAAACCACACCTACCCGGCTTTCAAAACGATGGCGGGTCAGCAGGCACCAGCCGGTTTCCAGAACCACTCCGATAAAGCAGCCGATGAAGAACACCCAGAACAGCTTGTAATAATCCAGCTTAATGGCGGACGTAGGCTTTCTCGGCGGCTTCTCCCTTTTCCAAAAGCGACGCTTGACGAGAACCGACGTTTCCGGAGGAAGCGGTGCTTCCGCCCCCTTCTCGTCCGTTTCAGCCGCTTTAGCCGCAGGAGCGGTGATTTCGGCCGGTTCAGACGCCATGGAATCCGGTTCCCCCGTTTCCTGCGCCTTCTGGATACCCTCATCTTTTGTTTCCTGTATTGTTTCCATACTGCCTCCGATATTCCCGGACAATGTCGGGTTTTATTAATCATTGGGATATTGAAACTGCCCTGTGAAGGAATCGCCCCTCTTCAGTCCGCCTTTTTCCGCAGCAGATACCAGGACAGCCAGCCGCCGGACAAGGCCAGCAGACAGGCGCCGGCCGTCAGCCAGTCCAGCGAAAGCCCGGTTGGAATGACCGGCACAATGGAGCCGACCAGCAGGCCGGCGATCGTAAAGCTGACCCAACCGTACGCCTTTCGGTAAAGGAAACTGATCAGCCGGGAAAAAAGCAAAATAAATAGCCCAAAGCCCAAACCGAGAGGGAGCAGTTTGGCCAGTTCCATAGTCGTCAGAACATTCATCAGCGGCTCGTACAGGCCGGCGGCCATCAGTAGAAAGGACGAGCTGACGCCCGGCACAATGGTGCCGAAGCCGATCACCGCCCCGCAGGCCAACAGGACGGGGAACGTGAGGGCGACCCGGCCGCCGATATACGACACACTGTCCAGCCGGGAAACGAAGGCCGTCGCCGCCGCGGCCAGCGCAAACGCCAGCAGATAACGTCGGTGGAAACCCTCCTTTGCCGCCGTGCGGAAAATGGAAGGAAGCGTACCGGCCATAAGCCCGATAAAAAGGATACGAACCGGCGCGTTATAATGAGCAAACAGATAGGCGACCACATGGCTGAAAAGGAGAACGCCCGCCCCGCCGCCCAGGCAGAGAGGCAGCAAAAACTTCATTTTCTGCGGAAAATCCTGATAAAAATGAGCGATCGAATCCGTGATGCGGTGGTACAGGCCGAAAATCACGGCAATTGCCCCGCCGCTGATACCGGGGGCAATCGCCCCGAGTCCAATGAGAAAGCCGGTCAGAAGGGTCTTCATCCACCCTTTCCGCCATCCTCCCTCTGTTTCCGCCTTCTGTTCGGCACACCCGGTCTCCGCCGGCCGGCCAAAAGACGCCGCGCAATGGTTATTCATAGAAACCCATCCCCTCGTTTTGACGAAAGCCGTCGACAAAACGAGAACGCCGGGGTGCGCCGGCTGCTGTCCACACCGATTCCCATGGACAGCCAAAACGGAGGTAAAGAAGTCCGCGTTGGGAAAAAATACGCGGAAAACGGTCGTTTTCTCCGGGCATCCTAACAGGGAAGCGGCCGTCCGCTGATCCGGCGGACGGGCAACACAGGGAGGAAGAACAGTCCATGGCCAAATTATCCAAACGCCAGCTTTTTCAGGAGCTGAAATGCAGCGCATGCCTGTTTTGCATCGGCGGCTTTCTTTATAACATTATAGAGGTCCTATGGAGGGGATATTCCCACTGGACCATGTTTTTTGTCGGCGGCGCGTGCTTCAACCTAATCGGCCGGGTACAGCGCTTCTGCCGGGGCGGGCTGTTCCATCGCTGCGCCCTCTGTTCCCTGGCGGTTACCTCGGTAGAATTTCTCAGCGGCTGCCTCTTTAACCTGAAGATGAAGCTGAACGTCTGGGACTACAGCGGCATGTTTCTGAACCTCAAAGGACAGGTATGCCTGCTGTACAGTGTGCTGTGGGGCTTTCTCAGCCTGATTGCCATGCCGATTTACGCGAACTGCCGTACCCGGCTGGAGGGCGGTGAGCCGAAGCTGCCGACCCTGCGTTTCCTAACCGGAAAAAAGGCGGAAAGCACGAAAAAAACGGCGGCGGAATAATCCGCGGCGGATTGTTTCGCCGCCTGGAATCACTTCGCCGCTTTGACGGCCCTGCTGGAGCCGCCGTCCCTTCCGGGGCAGCCGTCCGCCAGCGGGCAGTCGGCGCAGCGAGGCGAGCGGGCGGAGCAGACGTCCCGTCCGAACAGGACCAGCCGGTGACAGAAGGCGTTGCTTTCTTCCGGCGGGAGAATCTCCCGCAGCTGCATTTCCACTTTATACGGGTCCTTGGAATCGGTCAGACCAAGGCGGTTGGTGATCCGGATACAGTGGGTATCCGCCACCACGGCCGGTTTGCCGTAGATATCCCCGCAGACGAGGTTCGCGGTCTTCCGTCCCACGCCGGGCAGCTTGGTCAATTCCTCCACCGTGTCCGGGATTTCCCCCTGATAGGTATCCCGGAGCATGGCGGCCATAGCGACGATATCCCGCGCCTTGGTTTTATACAGCCCACAGGAGCGGATATATTCCCCTACCTCCTCCGGCTGAGCGTCGGCGAACGCATCCAGCGTGGAAAAGCGTTCAAACAGGGCTGGCGTGACCATATTTACCCGTGCGTCAGTGCATTGGGCGGAAAGACGGGTAGCGATCAGAAGCTGGAGAGGCTCGCGATACTCCAGAGAACAGATTCCGTCGGGATACAGCGCCTTCAGCGCCTCCACAGCGCGGAAGGCGGCTTGTTTCCTTTTATTCGTTTTAGTCGTGGCGCCGGCGGCTTTGCCGGCTTTACCGGTCGATTTAGCGTTCGGCATACATATCTCCCCCTTTCGGAAGCCGGACGGAGAAAGACGCGGCGGATCGAAAAAGGTCGACGCCCGGCGTTTCTCCTATTCTACCTTCCTTTGCCGTTTCCGTCAATGGGCTGGAATGGAATCCGGCTCTGCCGGATTCCTTCCCTATCCACTGCCTTTATGGTAAAATAGCAACGTTGGGAAAATGCCGACAGGCATTTTCGGTTGCGCCGCCAACAAAGGTGGGCATAGCACCCGGCCGGGCGGCGCTATGGTATAATAACAACGTTGGGAGAAATACCGACAGGTATTTCTCAATTGCGCCGCCGGAAAACGTTGGCAGAGAACCCCGTTGGGCGGCGCTATGATTTGCAAAACAGAAAGGAGGACAGCGGATGCCGGAAGGATTTCCTCCCCTTATAGCAAAGGACGCCCGCATACTGATCCTCGGCACCATGCCGTCGGTCCAGTCGCTGGAAAAAACGCAGTATTACGGGAACCCGCAGAATGCCTTCTGGCGGATTCTGTTCAGTTTGTGGAACCTCCCTCTGCCGGAGCGATACGCGGACCGGACGGCCTTCCTCCAGGAAAAGCGGATCGCGATGTGGGACGTGCTGCGGGAATGCGAGAGAAAAGGCAGTGCGGATGCGTCGATCACTCGGCCGGAGCCGAACGATTTCACCCTCCTGGCAGCGTGCTGTCCCGAACTGGAGGCGGTGTTTTTTAATTCACAGGGCGCGGCGCGGCTTTACGAAAGGCTGGTTCGTCCCGATCCGCTGGCCGGGCTGCCAAAGCGCGCCCTGCCCTCCACCAGTCCGGCGCGGGCGATGCCGTTCGGGGAAAAGCGGGCGCTTTGGCTTCCGGTGCGGGAAGCGCTGGAGCCGGACGAAATAAACTTCCCGGCTTCGAGGCCGTCTCCCGATAAAAACGGGAACAGATCGCAATAATCGTGGAAATTTTTTGAGCCGGGACGGAAAAGTTCCGGCTTTTCTCTTGCGGAAAACCGTGAAAAAGTGCTATAGTAGAAACAATTATTGTTTTTACAAAGGAGATAAGCGTATGTACTCCAATATGATGGACACGATCGGGTTTGTCAAGGCCGCCGATCCGGAGGTCGGACAGGCTATGGAACAGGAGCTGTTCCGCCAGCGCCGCAATCTGGAGCTGATCGCTTCGGAAAACATTGTTTCCCCGGCAGTGATGGCCGCGATGGGAAGCGTACTGACCAATAAGTACGCCGAGGGCTATCCGGGCAAGCGGTATTACGGCGGCTGCCAGGACGTCGATGTTGTGGAAAATATCGCCCGTGACCGCGCCTGTCGCCTGTTCGGCGCGGAGCATGCGAATGTACAGCCCCATTCCGGCGCGCAGGCCAACCAGGCGGCGTATTTCGCCCTGATTAAGCCGGGCGACACCGTGCTCGGGATGAACCTGGCCCACGGGGGCCACCTGACCCACGGCTCCCCGGTAAACTTCTCCGGCGCGCTGTACAATTTCGTGGCCTATGGCGTGGACGAGGAAACCGGCTTTATCGACTACGACAAGCTGATGGCGCAGGCGATGGAGGTCAAGCCGAAGCTGATCGTCGCCGGCGCGAGCGCCTACGCCCGGGAAATCCGGTTCGACAAGCTCCGCGAGATCGCCGACGCGTGCGGCGCGCTGCTGATGGTGGACATGGCCCACATCGCCGGCCTGGTCGCGGCGGGCGAGCACATGAACCCCGTGCCCTACTGTGACGTGGTAACCACCACCACCCATAAGACCCTGCGCGGCCCCCGCGGCGGCATGATCCTCTGCCGGGAGGAGTACGCCAAGGCGATCGACAAAGCGGTATTCCCCGGCTCCCAGGGCGGCCCGCTGATGCATGTGATCGCAGCGAAGGCGGTCTGCTTCGGCGAAGCGCTGACCGACGAATTTAAGGCATATCAGCACCAAATCCGTCTGAATGCGTCCGCGCTGGCGAAGGGGCTGACCTCCCGCGGGCTGAAGCTGGTTTCCGGCGGTACCGACAATCACCTGATGCTGATGGACCTGCGGGATACCGGTATCACCGGTAAGGAGCTGGAGCGCCGGCTGGACGAGGTGTTCATCACGGTGAACAAGAACACCATTCCGAACGAACCTCTCTCCCCCTTCGTGACCAGCGGCATCCGCATCGGGACCCCAGCGGTGACCAGCCGCGGACTGAAGGAAGCGGACATGAATCTCGTCGCCGGCTTTATTGCCGACGCCGTGACCGATTTTGAGACGAAGGCGGACGCGATCCGCGAAGGCGTGACCGCGCTCTGCAGCCGGTATCCGTTGTATTAAGGAGCGCTTTCCATGGCCGTTTTTGAAGGAACGATTTATTCCGAGTCGCTGGGAATGATGACCTCGCTTTCGGTCAGCCTGCCGCTCGGCAAGGCCGGCGGCCCGGAGGGGGAGATGCCGGTGCTGTATCTCCTGCACGGGCTGTCGGAAAACCATTCGGCCTGGCTCCGCCGTTCGCGGGCGGATTATTACGCCGAGCAGGCGGGCGTCGCCCTCGTCATGCCGGAGGTACAGCGCAGCTTCTACTGCGACATGGCCGGAGGCCTGAACTATTATACTTATGTGGCGGAGGAGCTGCCCGTCCTTTGCCAGCGGATGTTTCGTCTGTCCGGCCGGCGGGAGGATACCTTCGTGGCCGGGCTGTCCATGGGCGGTTACGGCGCGCTGAAGCTGGCGCTTCGCCGTCCCGACCGGTTCGCCGCGGCCGGTAGCTTTTCCGGCGCGACAGACGTCCGCACCCGACTGGCCGCTCCCTCCAACGGAATGGCGGAGAAGGAGATCGCCGCTATCTGCGGCGGGACGATCGCCCCGGAGGACGACCTTTTCCCCCTCGCCGAACGGGCGGCGGAGGGAGGAACGCTCCCGGCATTGTATATCAGCTGCGGGGAATCCGATTTTATGATTGAGGACAACCGGCGGTTCCACCGGCATCTGGAGACGCTCGGGATTGCCCATACCTATGAGGAATGGCCGGGAACGCACAACTGGGATTTCTGGGAGGAAAGCATCCGCCGGGCGATCGCCTTTTTCAGCAGTCTTCGCGGATAAACCCGGCCGTAATCTGCGCCGCCGAAGCGGCGGAAAGGAGTTTCCCTATGGCAGCGCCGCTGGCTGACCGGCTGCGCCCCGAAACGCTGGACGATATGGTCGGCCAGCGCCACCTGCTCGCCCCTGGAAAGGCGCTGCGGGGCATCATTGATTCGGGCCGCATCCCCAACCTGATTTTTTACGGGCCGTCTGGCGTGGGAAAGACCACGCTGGCCCGCATTATCGCCCAGAAAACCGATATGCGCCTTCACCGGCTGAACGGAACCACCGCCTCCACGGCGGACATCAAGGCGGTGGTGGAGGAGCTGGACACCCTGGCCGCGGTGAACGGGGTGCTTCTGTATCTGGACGAGATTCAATATTTCAACAAAAAGCAGCAGCAGACCCTGCTGGAGCATATCGAAAACGGGCGGATCACCCTGATCGCCTCCACCACCGAAAACCCCTATTTCTATGTCTACAGCGCCATACTCAGCCGCTCCACCGTTTTTGAATTCAAAGCGGTGGAAGCGGCGGCCGTCGAACAAGCGGTGGAACGGGCCTTCCGGTATCTCGAAACCGAGCAGTCCCTGTCTATCAAGGTGGAGCCCGAGGCAATAAAGCACATCGCCTCCGCCTGCGGCGGGGATGTGCGGAAGGCGATCAACGCGGTGGAGCTCTGCGTGCTGGCCGCCTCCCCCGACGCGGAGGGCGCTCTCCATGTGACGGAGGACATTGCCGGCCAGCTCGCCCAGCGCAGCGCCATGCGGTACGACCGGGAGGGCGACGAACATTACGACATCGTTTCCGCCTATCAGAAATCCATGCGGGGTTCCGACCCGAACGCGGCGATCCATTACCTTGCCCGGCTGCTCAACGCGGGGGATCTCCCCTCGGCCTGCCGGAGGCTGATGGTCTGCGCGTGCGAGGACGTGGGACTGGCCTATCCCATGATTATCCCGATTGTCAAAGCGGCGGTGGACGCCGCCATGCAGGTAGGGCTGCCCGAGGCGCTTCATCCCCTCTCCTGCGCGGTGATCATGGTCTGCAACGCGCCGAAGTCCAACCGGGCGGCGGAAGCGTTCCACGCGGCGATGGCGGACGTGCAGGCCGGACGCTCCGGCCCCATCCCCCGCCAGCTCCAGAACAAGCATTACGACGGGGAGGACGCGGAACGCAAGGGCCAATTCTATCTGTATCCCCACGACTTTCCCGGCGGCTGGGTTCCCCAGCAATACCTTCCGGACGCGATCAGGGACAAGGTGTATTACATACCGGGGGACAACAAGAACGAGCAGGCCTTCAAGGCCTATTGGGACGCGGTGAAAGCCGGAAAAAAGGAGCGGCAGGGCGGATAAACGCCGGTCCGAAGGCAGCGACCGATTACTTTTGAGGAGGAAAGAAGATGACAACAGAACAAATTTGTATGCTGATCGCCATGGGTGTGTACATGGCCGCAGTGGTAATCATCGGGATTATCTGCGCCCGCCGAAACAAAACGACGGACGACTTCTATCTGGGCGGACGGCAGCTCAGCCCCCTGGTAACGGCGATGAGCGCCGAAGCCTCGGATATGAGCAGCTGGCTGCTGATGGGACTGCCGGGTCTGGCGTACCTGACCGGTATTTCCGACGCGGGCTGGACCGCTCTCGGTTTGCTGGTGGGCACTTATGTCAACTGGCTGCTGGTTGCGCGGCGGATGCGCCGGTATACGGTGGTGGCGAGCAATTCCATCACCCTGCCAGACTTCTTCTCCAACCGTTTCCATGACAAGCACAAGGTTCTGATGAGCATTTCCGCCATTGTGATCCTGATCTTTTTTGTCCCCTACACGGCGTCCGGCTTCGCCGCCTGCGGTAAGCTGTTCAGCAGCCTGTTCGGGATGAATTATCTGACCGCCATGATTCTGAGTGCGGTGGTTATCGTACTGTATACGGCGATCGGCGGTTTTCTGGCGGCGAGCACTACCGACCTGATGCAGGGCATTCTGATGTCGGTGGCGCTGGTAGTCGTGCTGGTATTCGGCGTGGTTACGGCCGGCGGCGTGGGCGCTGTGGTGGACAACGCCCAAAGCATCCCGGGATATCTCAGCATGATCGATTCTTATCAGCCCTCCACCGGAACCAGCGTTCCTTATGGAACCCTGAACATCTTCTCCATGATGGCATGGGGTCTTGGCTATTTCGGTATGCCGCACGTCCTTCTCCGGTTCATGGCCATCAAGGATGAGAAGCATCTGAAAACATCCCGCCGGATCGCCTCCTCCTGGGTTCTGATTTCTCTGTTCGCGGCGGTCATCATCGGCATCGTCGGGGCGGCGGCCATCCCCTCGCTGGTAGACCGCGCCGGACTGGTCGGCGCATCGGATGAAACGTTGAAGGCGGCGAGCTCCACGGCGGAAACCATCTTTATCAGCATTGCCGACCTTCTCGGGCGCAACGGCGTGGCGGCCGCGCTGATCGCCGGTGTGATCCTCGCTGGTATCCTCGCGGCGACCATGTCCACGGCGGATTCCCAGCTGCTGGCGGCCTCCTCCAGCGTATCGCAGAATTTCTTCAAGGGCCTGATCTGCAAAAAGGCAAGCGAGCGGACCACCATGATCGTGGCCCGGGCCACGGTAATCGTCATCGCCATCATCGGTGCGGTGATCGCCAGCGACCCGAACAGCTCGATTTTCGATATCGTTTCCTTCGCCTGGGCCGGGTTCGGCGCGGCGTTTGGGCCGGTGGTGCTGTTCTCCCTGTTCTGGAAACGCACGACGCTGTGGGGCGCCTTCGCAGGGATGCTTTCCGGCGGCGCGATGGTCTTTATCTGGAAATTCCTCATCAAGCCGATCGGCGGAATCTGGGGAATCTACGAGTTGCTGCCGGCGTTTATCGTCGCCTGCGCCGCCATCCTTCTGGTCAGCCTGCTCGGCAAAAAGCCGTCGGAGGAGATCGAAAAGGAATTCGAACTCGCCGCTTCCAAACAGCCCCTGGAATAACCGACATAAAGAGGATCATGCTAACGGCACGGTCCTCTTTTCATCCTGTTCGGCCTTGTTCCGCCCAGCCCCATCAAAAAACGAAAGGAAGCGACGCCTTGACTCTGACCTTTTTAAGCGGCCGGTATGCTGTCTGCAAGCTGAACAGCTGGCCGGACGAATCCACAATTGCCAGCCTGCCCGGCCGCCTGGTCTTCTTTGCCCGCACCGATCAGGAGATTTCTCTGGTTTGCGAGGAGCGGGCCGTTCCGGCCGGCTGCCTGTCCGTCGAAACCGGCTGGGCGGCGCTGCGGCTGGAAGGGCCGCTGGATTTTTCCCTGACAGGGGTACTGGCCCCGATCGCGTCGCGGCTGGCGGAGGAACAAATTCCGATTTTCGCCGTATCCACCTACGACACCGATTATCTTCTGCTTCGGCAGAAAAACCGGGAACGGACAAAGGCTACGCTGTCGGAGGCAGGGTATACCATCCGCGACGAGCAAAAGGAATAAAGGTGTGAACTGGTGTGAAAGAGTGAACGGAATGAACATACAGATTTTTGGGAAAAGCAAGTGCTTCGATACCAAAAAGGCGGAACGGTATTTTAAGGAACGGAAAATCCGCTTTCAAAGTATTGATGTGGCCAAATTCGGCATGAGCAAGGGCGAACTGGCCAGCATAAAAGCAGCGGTCGGCGGCCTGGACGCTCTGATCGACGAGAAAGCGCCGGACGCGGCCCTACTTCGGTATCTCGCTCATGAAAGCGACAAAGAGGCGAAGTTGCTGGAAAATCCCCGGTTGTTCCGTACCCCGATCGTCCGAAACGGCCGGCAGGCGACCGTGGGAGTTCGGCCGGAAATATGGAAAAGCTGGGAGTAGACAGGCGGATTCACAGGCTTGAAGGCTTTCCATTCGGCCGAAGATAACAAAAGAACGCCAAAAAGGAATCGACATTCCCTATAATCGAATGTCGATTCCTTTTTTTATCACGCTCTGATTTATTGCAGCATGGCCTGGAACTCCGCTTCGTCAATGATCCGGATGCCGAGCTGCTGCGCCTTGGTCAGCTTGCTGCCCGCATCCTCTCCCGCGAGGACGATCGAAGTCTTTTTGGATACGCTTCCGGCGGTTTTCCCGCCGTACCGTTCGATGATCGCCGAGGCTTCGTCCCTCTTCAAAGTCGGGAGAGTCCCGGTCAGTACAAAGGTCATTCCGGCGAAGCGGCGGTCAGCCTCTTCCTCGCCCCTCTGCTGCTCCATATTGACTCCGGCCAGACGAAGCTGCTCCACAAAATGCCGGGACTGGGAAAGGGCAAAGAAACGAGCCGTACTTTCCGCCATGACGTCGCCAAACCCGTCGATCGCACTGATCTCCTCCTCCGAAGCCTCCATAATCGCTTCCATGGAACCGAAACGGTCGGCCAGCAGCTTTGCCGCTTTCTGCCCGATGTGACGAATCCCCAGGGCAAATATCACCCGAAATAGCTCGTCGGTCTTGGATTTTTCGATGGCAGACAGTAAATTCTCCGCCGATTTCTCTCCCATCCGCTCCAAGGCGGCTACATCATCCTTTTTCAAGCTGTAAAGGTCATAAGCATTATTCACAAGTCCGGATGAAACCAGCTGTTCCACTACCGCGGGTCCCAGTCCCTCGATATCCATGGCGTCCCGGGAGGCGAAATGGATCAGGTTGCGGATGCGCTGAGCGGGGCATTCCGGATTATTACAGCGAAGGGCGGCTTCTCCCTCCTCCCGTACGGTTTCCGATCCGCAGGAGGGGCAGACGTGCGGCATCACATACGGCTCCACATCGGGCTTGTGCGCCTCGACCCGGACCACCTCGGGAATGATATCTCCCGCCTTGCGGAGCACGACGGTATCCCCGATGCACAGCCCCTTTTCCGCGATAAAGTCCTCGTTGTGCAGGGTCGCCCGGCTTACCGTCGTTCCCGCCAGCGTGACCGGCTCGAATACGCCGGTCGGCGTCAGCACGCCGGTCCTTCCGACGTTGATTTCCACACCGAGAAGGGTGGTTCGCTTTTCCTCCGGCGGATATTTATAGGCGGATGCCCATTTGGGGAATTTCGCGGTGCTTCCCAGCTGTTCTCTTTGTGAAAAGCTGTTCACCTTTACAACCGCGCCGTCGATATCGTAGGAAAAAGAGCGCCGCTGTTCCCCAATCCGCTCCACTTCCCGGATCACGCTTTCTATCGAATCGTGGACGGAATAAAACGGAATAATATAAAAGCCCAGCCCCTTCATCAGCTCCAGAGAGGCGTCATGGGAATCAACGGTTTCTCCTTCGAGCAGCTGAAGGTTAAAGACAAAGATATCCAGGTTTCGTCCGCGGGTCACGGCGGCGTCCTTTTGACGGAGGGAGCCGGCGGCGGCGTTTCGGGGATTTTTAAAAGGCCTCTCCCCCTCCTGCTCCTGCCGTTCCACCAATGCGGCAAAGCTTTCCCGCGGCATATATACCTCGCCGCGGACAACGACGCGGGGAATCGGACGCGTCAGCTTTTTCGGGATGGTGCGGATGGTCCTCAGATTGTGGGTGACGTCCTCCCCCACCTGGCCGTCGCCGCGGGTCGCGCCGCGGACGAACCGGCCGTCCACATATTCCAGCGCGATGGAAAGCCCGTCGATCTTCGGCTCCACCACATAAACAGGAGCATCCACTGTCTCACGAACACGGCGGTCAAACTCCCGCAGCTCCTCCAGCGAAAAAACGTCCTGCAGGCTTTCCAGCGGCACCTCATGGCGAACCGGGGAAAATTGGGCGGATACCGCCCCCTGTACCCGCTGCGTATAGGAGTCCGGCGTAATCAGCTGCGGATACCGATTCTCCAGTTCGCGGAGCTCCCGGGTCAGCGCGTCGAATTCATCGTCTTCGATGGCCGGCGCATCCTCCTCGTAGTAGAGACGACTGTATTCTCTGATTTTCTCTCGAAGTTCTTCGGCTCTGCGGCCGGCTTCCTGCAATTCCATATCCATCGTATTATCCTCTTATCCTCTTTACCCTATCCTAAGAGCGCCGCCCGGCCGGGTTCTCTGCCAACGCTTTCCGGCGGCGCAATCGAGAAATGCTGTCGCATTTCTCCCTGCCGACATTATACCATAAAGCCCAGGCCTTATGCAAAACAATTCCTTACGGCATCCTATCCCGGCGCTTAGGATTTGCCCACAACCGCCCATTGCGGGACCTCGCCGATCAGAATAGTTTCCGCCGCGGTAAATCCGGTCTCCACCTCAACTGCCGTGTCCTCATCCGGCAGCATGGCATACACCGTTACCTTCACATCCAGCGTAATTTCGTGCCGCGTCTGATTGATTCCCGCTCCCTCGAATTCGTTGCGGAACGAGGTTTCCACCGTGGAATCCATCGGTACCTTCACGCGGATTTTTGGTCCCCGGCCGGTCAAAAGCCCTCCTCCCAGGATACTGCCGAGCGGAATCTCCACCGTCTGCGTATCCTGCCGCTGCAGCTCCTGCAGTACCGCGTCCCCCACCGCTGATTTCAGGCGGTTCATATTGGCGGTATTGGTGCTTACCGAGAGGATGTTTCCTTCTGCATCCTTGGTGACGACGGCCAGATCGTCGTATCCCATCCCTGTTTCATCCAAAACCCGCTGCGCCGCGTCGTTGACTGCCTTCGTGGCGGCGGTGGTCGCCTGATTCACCCCATAGGTTTTCAGCATCGGGCGGATGCGGATATCGACGGCCGCAACCAATCCAACGACCAGCAAAACGAGCAGGAACAGAAACAGCCGCCCTTTTCTTCCCCTTTTCGGCCCGTAATGGGGCGCACGGCGGCGGGGCAAGGCCAAAAATCGACGCATGAAAACCGCCTCCTGTCTGTAGTATACCGGCACATACCCCATTTTACGCAAAGGCGCCTGTTTTGGTGAAAAATCAATCGTGCGGGGGAAAAAAGCGCGGTTTCGCGGCTGAAAACGTGAAGTATGGCCGCCATCTATGACGCAAGCGGCTTTCCAAAATCAATCCCCGAGCAAAAAGCTCTCCGTTCCATGGAACGGAGAGCTTTTGTCTTGAAATTCTCTGTTATCACTGCTCTATGTAGCTGTCCTTCTTGATGCCAAAAATCTTCCGCAGGATACCGCCAAACATTTTCGGGCTCTTGACGATCACAATTTTCATAGCCGACCATCCTCCATTCAATTTCTGACCAGAGAAACACCAAGCAGCACCAACGCTGCCGCAGCCAATACCAGAATCAGCTGTGCCGGGCAGAGAGAGGCGATCAGCAGTCCCGCGCCGAAGGCCGCGAAACATAGGCCGCTGTTATTGCAATGGCACCGTCTCATAAAAAAACACCGTCCCTCCTGCTGATATCGACCACGGCGATTTCCCGTGTCTTAGTAACAGCATATTCCGGAACGGCGGATGTGGTGTCAATCTTTTGAAAGAAAAAGCTGAAGGATTCCCTTTTCAAATGCAATTTCGACAGGACGGGAACCAGCGAACTCATTGCTTACGCCAAGCGGAAAATCCGGGGTCAAAGTCGCGTTTTCCAGGGGATACTCCACGTTTTTCACGGATAGCCCCGTCACCTCTCCGGCATAAGGAAGAAGGGAAAGCTTCATCCCCGCTTCCGGTTCGACAAGATAACGCCCCGGCAGCAGCAGTTCCGTCCGTCCATGTTCGTCCGCCATCACCGCCCTGGCCCCATGCCGGCGGAGATGCAGCAGCACCGCGAAATTCGCCACGGTGTGATCCAACCGTCCCCCGGTCCCGCCGAGAAGCAGGAAATCACGAAATCCGCGGTCCAGAGCGATCCGAGCGGCCGCCATAGTGTCGGTATCGTCCTTTTTCACCGGCAGGGAGGCAATCGGTACACCAGCGGCTTCCTGTTTCCCGGAGGAAAACTCCGGCCGGAGAGAGGAATCAAAATCCGCCACCAGGAGCGAAGGGGTCAACCCCAGCCGACGGGCCAGGGCGACGCCTCCGTCCGCCGCGATCACCCAGTCGTCCGGCCGAAGAAGCGGACGGAGCGCTTCGGCGTTTTCCACAGGGCCGGCGGCGCAGATCACACAACGGTTTTGCCTCCGTCGATTCATTTCCATATTCCGATTATCGTCCATACAGGCCGACTTCCTTTACCAATTCACCGGCTTACTGCCAGGTTTTCAGATCCTTGATCTCCTCATAAATCGCTGTATAGCTTTTATGCCGCTCGGGGGCAATCTTCCCCTGTTCCACTGCCTCAAGGATGGCGCAGCCCGTCTCCCGGGTATGGGAGCAGCTGGTAAAGCGGCACCGGCCGAGCAGAGGAACAAATTCGCGGAAACAATACGGCAGTTCCTCCTTATAAATCCGTTGTACCCGTTCCAGCTCCAGGGACGAAAATCCGGGCGTATCCACAATATACCCACCGTTTTCCAGCCGGTACAGCTCGGTGGAACGAGTGGTGTGCCGCCCGCGCCCCAGCTTTCGGCTGATCTCGCCGGTCTGTGGGGAAAACCGGGGATCAATCGCGTTCAGAATACTAGATTTTCCCACGCCCGAGTTGCCGGTGAAGGCCGTCACCTGCCCCTCCAGACGACAGCGAAGCGCTTCCACTCCCGCCCCGGAGAGGGCGGAAACCGGGAATACCTCCAGTCCGGCGGTCCGGTAAATCTGCTCCAGATGCGCCGTATCCTGCAGATCGGCCTTGTTCACCACCACGATCGGTTCGATACGGTTCCTTTCCGCCACGGCGATCATTTTATCGATCACCAGCGTGCTGGGCGCCGGCTCCACGATAGAAGCAACCACGGCCAACAGATCAAGGTTCGCCACCGGAGGCCGGATCAGGCTGTTCCGGCGCTCGTCGATCGCTTCCAGCGAGCCCTCGCCCTCCGGCAAAAGGACGATGGTCGCCATATCCCCCGCCATCGGCGTCACGCCACTGTTGCGGAATGCTCCCCGTGCGCGGCACACATATACCATATCGGCGGCTTCTACATAATAGAAGCCGCCGATACATTTTAAAACGATTCCCTTGCATTCCTGCGCCATGAACGTCTCCTTCTCCTTTATGGAGAATCTTCTTTATGGTTCTTTATTGCCCCCATTTAAACGGGGAGCTTCCTAACGCAGCCGATTATCCCAGTCAAACTGCGGTCCCGGTTCCGTCGGCTCGGTCGGTCCGAAGGTCGGCGTCTGGGTATCCTCGCTGTAAACGAATTCGTAGCTCCTGGTTTCCGTCACCTTGCCGGTTCTCCCGTTGACAGTAAATTTCTTGTAGTTCTGCGGTTCCTTGCCCACTTCTCCGATCAGGACTGTCACATCATAGGAAGCCTTCTGTTTGGTGAATTTGAGAGTCGGCGATCCATATTCCCGCGGAAGGATATTGGTCAGGGACAAGCCGGTATCCTGCACACCATCGATGTAGACCTCCACATTAATCCGGGCGATGGAAGAGGAGGATTCCGGCAGCGGCAGCCCCAGCTGGATGGAAGCGTCACAGTAGCCGGAGCTGACCACCAGCTTGACCTCCGATCCGGGAGTCAGCATGGTATCGGCAGCCGGGCTCTGTGAAATAACGTAATTCTCCGGCAGGACATTGTTCGGGTCGGTGCTGTTCTGATAAACAATGCTGCTGTCATTGACGGTGAAGCCCTTTTCCGCCAGGGTCTTCTTCGCATTGGAAAGCAGCGCCTTGGTCACATTCGGCACCGCCACGTCCGCCACCGGTTCCTTGCCGGTGCTGACCACCATCGTCACGATACTGCCCTTGGCCGCTTTTTCGCCGGGCGACGGGGAAAGCTTGATCACCAGGCCGGCATCGATCTCGTCGCTGGACTGTTCCACCGGCTGAACCACAAAGCCCTTGTTCTCCAGCCGCTGGCGAACCACCTCGCTCGATTCGTTGGTGCCGAGTACCGGAACCTCGATCATCTGCGGGCCGGTGCTTATGGTCAGTGTGACCGTATCGTGAATCTTTATATTCTTGGGGCTCTTGGGATCCTGATCGATGATCTGATTCACCGGTGCCTCATCGTCGGAAGCCTTTACGATATTAAATTTAAATTTGCTGGTATATTCGCTGTTGTTGACAACCTCTTCCATATAATCCATGCCGATAAAATTGGGGACTTCTACATCCTCCTTGGAGTCCTTGTCGAAAATGCCAAGGACAAAGACCGCCCCCACGAACAGCAGGGCCACCAGTACGAACGCGCCGGCCACGGCGGCGAGAATCGGAATCACCGGAGGGCCCTTGTGCTCCTCCTCTTCCTCGTCCTCGTCTCCCTTGGCGTCCTCCTCCGGTTCGCTTCCTTTGACGCGGGTGATCGCCTCCACAAAGCGGGTGGGGGTTTCATCCACAAAATACTTGTATTCAAAATGGATGCTCGGATTCCGTTTGAATTCGTCGATATCGTACAGCATTTCCGCCGCCGTCTGATACCGCTTGGTGGGATCCTTCTGCATCGCCTTGAGGGTGATCTCCTCCAACCCTTCCGGGATGTCGGGATTGATCTCGCTCGGTTTTTTCGGCTCGGCCTGCATCTGCATAATGGCGACCGAAACCGCGTTGTCCGCCTCAAAGGGAAGACGGCCGGTCAGCATTTCATACAGCATCACGCCGACCGAATAAATATCCGCTTTTTCGTCAGTGATATCGCCGCGCGCCTGCTCCGGACTGATGTAATGCACCGAGCCGATCGCCTTTTCGGCGGTGCTGGTGGCCCGGATATCGCTGCGGGCGAAGCGGGCGATGCCGAAATCGGTCACCTTGATCGTGCCGTCCGGCAGGAGCATGATATTTTGGGGCTTGATGTCCCGGTGGACGATCCCTTTATCGTGTGCATGCTGAAGGGCGCGCAGAATCTGCACGGTAAAATGGACGGCTTCCTTCCAGCGGATGTCCTTCTGCTGTTCGATGTATTCCTTGAGCGTGATCCCGTCGATATACTCCATGACAATGTACTGCATCCGCTCGCCGAAGCTCACGTCGTACACCTTGACGATATTCGGGTGGGACAGGATGGCGATCGCCTTCGACTCGTTTTTGAACCGCCGAGTAAACTCCTCGTTGGCCAGAAACTCGTCCTTCAGAATCTTGACGGCGACGATCCGGTCGTCGATCGTGTCGTACGCCTTATAGACGTAGGCCATACCGCCCACGCCGATGATCTCCCGAATTTCGTACCGGCCGTCCAGCCGTTTTCCAATATACTTATCCACGAAATACCTCACTCCCGAATCGCAAAATTACGCCACCAGAACGGCCGTGATATTATCGCTGCCGCCCGCCATATTGGCCGCATGAAGCAGCCGGTCGGGTACCTCCGGCGGGTCTGTGGACCAAACCAGATCGTATATTTCCTCGGTCTCGACCATATTGGTCAGTCCGTCTGTGCAGATAAGAAGCCGGGTATCCGGCGGAACGACGAATTCATTGTAGTCGCTTTCCACCGTATCCTCTACCCCGAGGGCCCGGGTGATAAAATGCTTGCGGGGATGGTTTTTCGCCTCGTCCTGTGTAAGCTGACCCTTTTCCACCATCGCCTGAACGATGGAATGGTCCCGGGTGATCTGCTCCATTCCCTCCGGACCAATGAAATAGGCGCGGCTGTCGCCGACATGGGCCAGAGACAGCTCCCTGCCCCGCAGGATGGCCGCTACCACGGTAGTGCCCATTCCCCGCAGCTCCGGCTCCGCCATTGCCGCATCGTAAATCTCGATATTGGCCGCAGCGATGGCGCTCTCCAGCAGGTTGCGCAGGGAATTGCCCGCAAGCCCCTCCCGGTAAATATCCATGATCCGGTCGGAAATCACCTTGACAGCCATGGCGCTGGCCACATTGCCGCCGTTTGCCCCGCCCATGCCGTCGCATACCACGACAAACAGCGCATCATCCGACAGTCGGCCGCAGATGAACGCGTCCTGGTTGGTCTCCCGAACGCGGCCAATATCGGTTCTTCCATAGGCCTGCATGGCGTTTCCTCCCTTCCGTATCTTTGGGATTAATGGTTTCCGCTTTCGCCCGACGGAGACTCCGCCGCCTGCCGGCGAAGCTGGCCGCAGGAAGCGTTGATATCGCTGCCCAGCGTCCGGCGGACAGTGACGGTCACGCCGTACCGTTCCAGTATAGCGGAAAAAGCGTGCAGCCGTTTGACCGAGCTGCGGCGCTGGTTCTTCCCCGGCACCTCGTTGACCGGGATCAGGTTGACGTGGCAGAGGGTTCCCCGCAGCTTCCGACCCAGCTCCTCGGCACAGGCGTCGAAATCGTTCACCCCGTCCACCATCGCATATTCATAGGATATCCGGCGGCCAGTCTTTTCGCTGTAATCCCGGCAGGCCTTCAGCAGCTCCGCCATCGGCCAGTGATGATTCACCGGCATCATCCGGGAACGGATCGCATCGTTCGGCGCGTGAAGAGAAACCGACAGGGTCAGCTGCAGGTTGTGTTCCATCAGCTGATAAATCCGGTCCACCAGTCCGCAGGTGCTCAGTGACACATGCCGCATCCCGATATGCACGCCGCCCGGTTCGGACAGCATGGCAAGGAAGCGGAGCACATTGTCGAAATTATCCAGAGGCTCCCCCATCCCCATCAGCACCACGGAGGAAACCCGCACACCGGTATCGGCCTGCGCCGCCTCAATCTGGGCCATGATTTCGGAGGGGAGCAGATTCCGGACAAAGCCGCCCATCCCGGTCGCGCAGAAGGAGCAGCCCATCCGGCAGCCAACCTGCGTGGACAGGCATTGGGACCAGCCATGGCGATACTGCATCAGCACCGATTCCACATTTTCCCCATCCGACAGACCATACAGGTATTTTACCGTATTATCCCTTGCGGATACAAGCTTTTTTTCAATTTTTACCCCAGGGATGCAGAAAAAATCCGAAAGTTCTTCCCGCAGGGCGCGCGGAAGATTGCTCATTTCGTCGAAAGAGGTCGCGCCGTTGTCCAGCCAGCCGCGGATTTGCGCGGCCCGAAACGCGGGAATCCCCCGTCCGGTCAGTTCAGCGCGCAGCTCTTCGAGCGGCAGAGATTTGCAGTCAATCAGCAAAAAGGTCACCTCATTCCTGCGTCTCCGGATTCTCCCCGCGCCCTTTTCACAAAACCGGCGATATAAAAGCCGTCGGCGCCGTGTACCGGCGGGAAAAGGGTCAGCTCGTGGGAGGGCGGCCCCTCCCACAGCGAGGGGGAAAGCGGCAGCTTGCGGGGCGTAAACTCCGGATGCTCCCGCAGGAAGCGGGCGGAAACCGCCTCGTTCTCCGCTGGATTCAATGTACAGGTGGAATATTGCAGCACGCCCCCGTCGCGTACCATCCGCGCTGCCTCACAGAGAATGGCGTACTGCGTTTCCGGCAGCGCGGCGAAGCTTTCCGGCTCCTTGTACCGGATTTCCGGCTTCCGCCGGATTACGCCGAGCCCGGAGCAAGGCGCGTCGCAGATCACCCGGTCGAACGCTTCCCGCAGCGGTTCCGGACAAGGGGCGGAGGCGTCCCTCGCCGCCGTGCGGAGAATGGTAACACCCATCGCCGCCGCCCGCTTTGCCATCGCGTCACATTTCGCAGGATACAGATCGCCGGCAAGAATCTCTCCCCGATTCTCCATAGCCTGCGCGGCGGTCAGGCTTTTGCCTCCCGGCGCAGCGCAGACATCGGCCAGCCGTTCCCCGGGCCGGGGGCGGAGCGCAGCGCAGCAGAGCTGCGAAGCGATATCCTGATGATAATACCAGTTTTCGAACGTTTGTGCAAGCTTTTTCAGCAAAGCGGGGTTTTCCACCCGGGCGCAAGCCGATAAGCCTTCCTGCTTCTCCAGCCGGACGCCCGCTTTCTCCGCCGCCTCGTAAAAGGCGGACTCGGAGGTTTTCAGCGTATTGATCCGGATATATGCGGGGGGCGGTTCATTCACGCTTTCCGCCAGCCGCTCCGCCATTTTCGGCCCGTATGCCTCCGTCCAGAGCGTCAGCAGCGGGAGCGGGCAGGAGGTACGGACGGACAGCCCTTCCATTCCCTTCGGCAGCCGGTTGAAAAGCTGCGCGCGGTCCCGGTCCACCGCACGGAGAACGGCATTGATATATCCGGCGGCCCGGTCCTGTCCCATCGACCGGGCCAGCTTCACCGTTTCATTGACAGCGGCGGCGGATGGAACCCGATCCATATACAACAGCTGATAGCCGCCGGTCCGCAGCAGCTCCAGCACTATGGGATGCAGCTTTTTCAGCTTCATGCTGGAATGGGCGGCGAGGACATAATCCAGCGTCAGCCTCCGTTCGATCACCCCGTAAAACAGGCGGGAGGCAAAGGCGCGATCCTCCTCCCGCAGCGTGCTTTTATCCAGCAGCGACTCCATTACCAGGTTGGAATAGCCGCCTTCCCGGTGAACGCGGACCAGCGCTTCCACCGCCGCCCGGCGTGGGTTCTGTCCCATCAGTTATTTCTCCGACCGCGTCCGGCGACGATTAGGATAAGGCGGAGCAGGCTCATCAGGGACACAAACAGGGCGGCTACATAGGTCATGGCGGCCGCGGTCAGCACCTTGCGCGCGCCGGCCAGCTCCTCCCCCGTCAGGATTCCCTGCGCTTTCAGCGCCTTCATCGCCCGAGAGCTGGCGTTGAACTCCACCGGGAGGGTGACCAGTTGAAAAAACACCGCCAGAGCGAAAAACGCCACGCCGACGATGGCCAGAAAATCCCAGGAAAGCGCCAGCCCCAGAATCACCAGATAGGGCGCCGCGGTGGAGGCGAACTGCGTCGCCGGAAGAATTCCCGCCCGTAGCCGGATCGGGCCGTAGCCCGTGGCATACTGAAGAGCGTGCCCCGTCTCATGGGCCGCCACCCCAATAGCGGAAATTGACTGGACCGGACCCACGGTTTCGGACAGGCGGATCACGTTGCTCCGCGGGTCATAATGATCGGTCATGGAACCCTGCACCGTCTCAATCGGGACGCTCAGCCCGTTTTCCTCCTGAATCGCCGCCGAGGCGTCCCGGCCGGTCATCCCGCTGCGGGTGCCGAGCTTGCTGTATTTTTTAAACGTTGACTGCACGATGATCTGAGCTACCAGGGAAAACAGAACCGCCGGAAGCACCAGAACCAGGTACCAATAATCGATAAAAAAGACAGGCATATACATCCTCCTTCCAGGCCCTTTTCTCCCCACCGGAGACAAGCCTAATAATAAACCGCCGCATCGGCGAAATTCATTCTTACCGGTCTGTCGGCGAAGAGCAACAGTACAACATAGCTTTAGTATAGACAGAAAATGTGAATAGCCTTTGAATATCCCCTATATTTCGTCTTAAATTTCCATTCGGGGCTCAATCCGGCAAAACGCGGCCGATTTCCACAGCGCGGCCGCGAAGAAAATCGGTTCCCGCCATCCGTTTGGCTCCCTCGTATTGTACCTCTAGCAGTTCCAGCGAGCCCCCGCCGCCGCAGGCAATTGTAAAGGGGGATTGCTTCACAACCGTTCCCGGCACTGCTTCGGTCGGTTCGCCAACCTGGGAACGGTGAATCTTCAGTATTTTTCCTCTCAGCCGGGTGGAGGCGGAAGGCCACGGGTTCAGCCCCCGCACCTGGTTATGCAGGTCAGCCGCCGGACGCTTCCAGTCGATTACGCTGAGTTCCCGGCTGAGCATCGGGGCATAGCAGGACTCGCCCTCCTGCTTCACAGGCGAAAGGTTCCCCGCTTCCAGCGCCTTCAGCGTATCTGAAAGAACCGCCGCCCCATCCATAGAAAGGCGGTCGTGAAGCTCGCCCGCCGTCATATCGGGCGGAATCGCACAGCGGCGGGTCAGCAGCATATCGCCGGTGTCCAGACCGGCGTCCATCTGCATCGTGGTCACGCCGGATTCCTTCTCCCCGTTCAGCACCGCCCACTGAATGGGCGCCGCGCCGCGATACTTCGGCAGCAGAGAGGCATGGACATTGATGCAGCCGTACCGGGGAATGTCCAGCGCCGCCTGAGGCAGAAGTCGCCCATAGGCCACCACGATTCCCACGTCCGGACGGCAGGAGGCCAGCCTTTCCAGAGCCTCCGGATTGTTTTTCAGGGAGTCCGGCTGATATACCTCAACGCCATGGGACATGGCGCACACCTTTACAGGCGGCGGCGTCAGCGTATAGCCCCGTCCCTTCGGTTTATCCGCCTGCGTAACGGCCAGAACCACCTCATGCCCGTCCGCGATCAACCGCTCCAGGCAGGGAACGGCAAATTCCGGGGTCCCCATGAAAACAATCCGCATTCTGCTTCCGCCTTTCACAACTATAAAAAATTCCACCGCCGCCCGGAGAAGCCGTTAGCGACCGTTTATTCCCCCGGCTCCAGCATCCGGATAACGTGTGCCTTGAAGAGCACACCGTCCAGATGGTCGCTTTCATGGCAGATACAGCGGGCCTTCAGGTCCTCCCCGTCCAAAATGAACTCCTTGCCGTAGCGGTCCTGCGCCTTAATTTTCACATACCGGGGCCGCCGGGTAATTCCATATTCCCCGGGACAGGACAGGCAGCCTTCCGCGTCCTCCTGCTTCCCCTTTTTCATGAGGAATTCGGGATTAATCACCTCGATCACGCCCTCCCCATCGCCCATATCCATGATGAAAACCCGGCGGAGGACGCCCACCTGCGGGGCGGCCAGGCCTACGCCGTCCGCTTTGTGCAGGGTCTCCGCCATATCGTCCAGCAGTGTCCAGAGCCGCTCGTTGAATTCCGTCACCGGGCGGCAAACCTTTTTCAGCGTATCGTCGCCTTCGGTCAGGATATTGCGTATCGCCATTGTCTTCTTCATCCTTTCGTTATTTCCGCTGATTTCATGAGGAATCGGATTTCCTCCATGAAAGGATATTTCCTGAGAAATATCCTTTGATTATACAGCATCCATTCCTATTGTATTCCGGCAGCCGGAAAAATACGCGGATAAACGCCGTAAAGCCAGATTCATTTACAGCATCGCCGCCGGGTTGATATCCACATAAACGGAAACAGCCCTATTTTCCGACGCGCGGCTGAAGCTTTCCAGCAAGCCGGCCGTCATTTTCCGCATCCGGGCGTTGTTCACGGTCTTAACCAGCAGCTTATAGCGGATTTTTCCCGCCACCCGGGTGACCGAGGCTGGCGAGGGATCGAGCACGATCATCGGCACGTCCCGGTATTCGGTGGTTGCCGCTGCCTGGAGCAGGCGGAGGAACCGCCCGGCAGCCTGCCGGACCGCTTCCTCCTCTGTCCCGACCGCCCCGACAAAGCCGAACATACATAAATCGGTATACGGCGGATATTTCATCATTTTCCGGGCGGCGATCTCTATCCCGTAAAAGCTTTCGTAATCCTGCTTTGCCGCCAGCCCGATCACATAATTATCCGGCGTATAGGTCTGGATGACCGCCCTTCCGGGAGTGTCCCGCCGTCCGGCCCGGCCGACCACCTGGGTCAGCAGGGCGAAGGTGGTTTCAAAGCAGCGGTAGTCGTCCCCATACAGCGACTGGTCGGCCGACAGCACTCCCACCAGGCCGACGTTGGGAAAATCCAGTCCCTTGGCCACCATCTGGGTTCCGATCATAAGGGAGTACTTCCCTTGTGAAAACGCGCGGAACTTTTCCTCATAGGCGTAGCGGGACATGGTGGTGTCGGTATCCATCCGGAGGATGGACACGCCGGGGAACAGCCGCTCCAGCTCCTCCTCCGCCCGCTGGGTGCCGAGTCCGGAATACCGCACCTTATCCGAGCCGCATTCCGGGCAGACCCGGACCGGCTCCTGCGAATGCCCGCAGTAATGGCACATCAGGCGGCCGTTGGCGCGGTGATAGGTCAGGCTGATGCTGCAGGACGGACAGGTAACCACATGTCCGCAGGAACGGCAGGACACAAAGGTGTTGAAGCCCCGCCGGTTGAGCAGCAGAATTGCCTGCCGTCCCGCCTCCAGCGTTTCGGCTATTTCCCGCCGCAGGCGGGAACCGACGATACCGCCGCCCTCGCCTTCCGGCTCCTGCCGCATGTCCACCACCTCGACCTCCGGCAGCTGGGCGTCCCCGAAGCGGGAACGCAGCACATGCAGAGAATACCGGCCGCTCTGTGCGGCGTGGAAGGTTTCCACCGACGGGGTAGCGGAGGTAAGCAGCAGCATGGCGTTGTGCTTCATGCAGCGGAAACGGGCCACATCCCGCGCGTGGTACCGGGGAGAGGATTCGGATTTATAGGTATGCTCCTGCTCCTCGTCCATAATAATCAGACCGAGGTCGGCGCAGGGGGCGAATACGGCGGAGCGGGTACCCACCGTGATAAGGGCTTCCCCGCGTTTGATGCGCTTCCACTCATCCATCCGTTCGCCGATAGCGAGGCCGCTGTGCAATACCGCCACCCGGCGGCCGTAACGGTTCAGAAACAGTCCCATCATCTGGGGCGTGAGGGATATCTCCGGCACCAGCACCAGCACATGCCGCCCCTCCGCAATCACCCGGTCGATCAGGTTCATATACACCTGGGTCTTGCCGCTGCCGGTCACGCCGTACAGAAGAGCGGCGGAGGGTTTGCCGCTGCGGTACTGCGCATACAGGCTGTCAAACGCCGCCTGCTGCTCGGCGTTCAGCGGCGTGGAAACGATCTCCGGCGCGGCGGGAGCCGAGGCGTAGGGATTGCGGAGCATTTCACTTTCGAAAAACTCGATAATCCCCTTTTTCTCCAGCGCCTGCACCACCGCCGCCGTCACCGCCGTAAAATAGCAGAGCTCCTTCACCGACGCGCAGCCGACTTCCTCCAGAAGCGCGGCTACCTTCTTCTGCTTTTCCGTGCAGTTCCGGTCGGACAGGGCGGCGGCCAGCTCCTCCCCCTCCAGACAGAGACGGGCCATCCGGACGGTGGCGTCGCCCACCCGCTGAAAAGCATCGTCGGAGCGCACCAGCGCGCCAAGGCGCACCAGCCGCTCCGGCAGATCGTTATCCCGTGTAAGACCCATCCGGGTCAGAAGCCGTTCCCGGTCCACACCGGCTTTGCTGGAGGCGACGAATTCCACCGCCGCCCGTTCCTCCCTTGTCATGGCTTCCCGCAGGTCGGGAGAAAGGGCGGCCGCCTTATACACCGGCTTGACCCGCAGGTATAAGCCGGTGGGAAGCATAGCGTGCACCGCATCAAAAACCGTGCAGAAGGTACGTTCCTTCAGCCAAAGGGCCAGTTCCAGCATCTCCGCATCCAGCAGGGGCTCCCGTTCCAGCACGGCAAAAACCGGCTTCAGCCGGCGGACGTCGGCCGGCGTGTCGAATTCCACCACTATCCCCTGCCGTTTCCTGTTTCCGCCGCCGAAGGGTACCAGCACCCGGCATCCGGGACGCAGAGGCTCCAACGCTTCCGGGACGGTATAGGAATAGAGCTTGTCAAAATGATACGCCGTCTGTTCCACGGCGATTTTGGCTACCTTGGGCAGGACCATCTGCCGACCCGCCTTTCCCGGCCGCGTTTTTCACCCGGCGCAATTTTTACGTCCGGATTACTCTTCATTACTCTATACCACTCTACTCTTCGCTCTTTACCGGCAGTATCTTGTATTCCCCGCTGCGAAAATCGCTGATGGCCAGGCTGACCGGCTTTTCCGTGAGGATGATGTTCTTTTCCTCTGACTCGTCCGCGATCTGACGGGCGCGCTTGGCGACGGCGATCACCACCGCATACCGGCTCTGATCGCCCTTGATGTTTTCAATATCCGTCGGTCTAAGCATTTTCCAGTACCTCCAACACAAGTTTTTCCATGCGGGAATACCGCATCTGTTCGGCGTTGATGATGGTTTGGATTCGCTGCACTGCAAGCTCCACTTCATCGTTCAGCACCACATAATCATAACGGAAAGCGCGGGCCAGCTCCCGCCGGGCCACCGCCATCCGGCCGCATATCTTTTCCTCGGTCTCCGTGCCGCGGTCCCGCAGACGGCGTTCCAGTTCCTCCATCGAAGGGATGGTGATAAAAACCGACACCAGGTCGGAGCGGTGATCCATTACCTTTTCCGCACCCTGAACCTCGATTTCCAGAATCACATTTTTCCCCTGATGAAGCCATTCCCGGATCGGTTCCTCCGGCGTGCCGTAATAATTACCGTTGTATTCGGCATATTCCAGCAGTGCGCCCCGCGCAATCAGCTCCTCAAATTCCTCGCGGGTCTTGAAATAGTAATGGACCTTGTCCTGTTCTCCCGGTCGGGGAGCACGGGTAGTCGCGGAGATCGACAGCACCGTGTCTGTCCGTTCCTGCAGCAGCCGTTTGATAATCGTCCCCTTGCCCGAGCCGGAGGGACCGGAAAGGATAATCAGCATCCCGCGGTTACTCATCCTCGTTCAGTTCCTCCTCGTCGTCCTCGTCGCGGTCGTTCAGACGGTTGGCCACCGTCTCCGGCTGAACGGCGGAGAGGATGACGTGATCGCTGTCGGTCACCAGCACCGCGCGGGTGCGGCGGCCATAGGTCGCGTCGATCAGGGCGCCGCGGTCCTTCGCATCCTGAATGATCCGCTTGATCGGCGCGGATTCGGGGCTGACGATCGCCACCAGCCGGTTGGCGGAAACCATGTTGCCGAAGCCGATGTTGATGAGTTTCATAATGAAATTCTGTCCTTTCCCTGCTTTCGTTCCTTCGGCGGGCCAGCGGCTCCGCCCGGACGAAAATCCGTGTGAAAAAGCGGCTTAAAGCCTTTATTCGATATTCTGAATCTGCTCGCGGATTTTTTCTACCTCCGCTTTGATATCCACCACGATCCGCGCCAGAGCAACGTCCTGCGCCTTGGAGCCGATGGTGTTCGCCTCGCGGTTAATCTCCTGCACCAGAAAATCCAGCTTCCGGCCAACCGGCTCGTCCCCGCCGAGCAGCTGTTCGAGCTGCTCCAGATGGCTGCGAAGCCGGACGGTTTCCTCCGCCACGGCGATCTTATCCGCGAAAAGCGCCGCTTCGGTCAGCAGCCGCTGCTCGTCCACCGACGCGTCGCCCAGCAGCTCCCGCATCCGGGCCTGCACCTTGTCCATATGCTCCTTCACGGTCTGAGGAGAACGTTCCTCCACCCTTTCAACCGCGTGAAGGATGGTCTGCGCCCGGGAGAGGACATCCTCCCGCAGGCGGGCACCCTCCTTCTCCCGCATAGCGATGAACCGTGACAGCGTTTCGTCCGTCACCCGGCGGACGGCAGCCCAGATGGCCTCCTCATCCTCCGCCGCGCGGCGAACGGCTAGCACATCGGGAAAACGCGCCAGCATCCCGGCCGTCGTGTCGTCCGCCAGACCGTAGCGTTCGGCAAGCTCCTTCAACGCGTTCCGGTATCCCTCCGCCAGCGTGTAATTCACCGTCACCTCGCTGCCGGGGGCGTCTACCGTTTCGATCCAGACGTAAACGTCCACCTTGCCCCGGGAGATCGAACGCTGGATATGCGCCTTCAGCTTATCGTCCAGAAAGCCGTACGCCCGGGGAATCCGGGAGGAGTATTCGTAATACCGATGGTTGACCGACTTGATCTCGACAGTGATATCCATCCCGTCGATCGTCTGCTGGAACCGGCCGTAGCCGGTCATGCTTCTCACCATGCTCCTAAACCACGCCTTTCGCAAATTGTAAGCCCCGGACGGCGGCCGCTGCGCTGTTTTCCGGGTCTATTTTAGCAGGTTCACGCCCCGGCTGTCAACTCGAACAGCCGCCGGGCGTCCCCGCAATACGAACGAAAGCCCCGGACGGGGCTTTCGTGGAAGGCAGAGCTATCAGACGGGATGAACCTGGTTTTCGGCGTTTAGATGCTTGCCGTCGATCCCGTATTTTTTGTTCCGGCGGTTCTCAAAGAACTTCACCGCGACCTGACCGAACTGCGCGTAGGTCAGGACGTCTTCCTCCTGCTCATACCACTCGCTGACTTCCTGGCGCATCTTCTCAAGCTCCGGCTCGAGCAGATCGGCGGGACGGCAGGTGATCGGCTGTTCGTCGCCGATAATCTTCTTGACGAATTCTGGAGCGATCGGCACCGGGGTGCGGCCGTACTCGCCGCGGACGAGGCCTTTAAACTCCTTGGTCACCATCTTGTACCGCTCGCCGGCGATGACATTGAACACCGCCTGGGTACCCACGATTTGGGAGGAAGGCGTGACCAGCGGCGGATAGCCGGCGTCCTCGCGCACGCGCGGCACCTCCTGCAGCACTTCCTCCAGCTTATCCTCCTTGCCGGCCTGCTTGAGCTGGCTGACGAGGTTGGAAAGCATACCGCCCGGCACCTGATAGATCAGAGCGTTGGTATCAACCTCCAGCATCTTCGGGTTCAGCAGACCGTTCTCGAGATACTTGCGGCGCAGGGTCTGGAAGTACTTGGTCAGCTCGCTGAGCTTTTTCAGATCAAGGCCGGTGTCGTATTCCGTGCCGGCCAGCGCCGCGACCATCGACTCGGTCGCCGGGTGGGAGGTGCCCATGCCCAGCGGGGACAGCGCGGTATCGATTACGTCCGCGCCTGCTTCGATCGCCTTGAGCAGCGTCATATCGGCGATGCCGGCGGTAAAGTGGGAATGAACCTGAATCGGAATCTTTACGTTTTCCTTCAGGGCCTTGACCAGATCATAGGTCTCATACGGAACCAGCAGGCCGGCCATATCCTTCAGGCAGAGGGAATGCGCGCCGGCTTCCTCGATCTGCTTCGCGTATTTCACGAAGTAGTCGATGTTGTGCACCGGACTGGTGGTGTAAGAAACCGCGACCTGCACATGCGCGCCCTTTTCCTTCAGGGCGGCCTTGATCGAGGTCTCGAGGTTACGGATATCGTTAAGCGCGTCGAAAATACGGATCACATCAATGCCGTTAGCCACCGACTTCTGTACGAAATACTCCACGATATCGTCCGCATAATGGCGATAGCCCAGCATATTCTGGCCGCGGAAAAGCATCTGCAGCTTGGTTTTCGGCATCTTCTTGCGCAGCAGGCGCAGGCGATCCCATGGATCCTCCCCCAGGAAGCGCAGGCAGGAGTCAAACGTAGCGCCGCCCCAGCATTCGAGCGAATGGTAGCCGATATCGTCCAGCATTTCCAGCGCGGGAAGCATTTCCTCCGTAGTCATACGGGTGGCGATCAGCGACTGATGGGCGTCGCGGAGAATGGTTTCGGTAATTCCGACCTTTGCCAATGTCATCATTCCTTTCTGTCAGGGAGCCGTTTACTGAAGAGAAATCAGCAGCTTGCCGGAATCCACGCTGTCGCCCTTGTTGACATGCACGCCGGCGACGACCGCGTCGCGGGGTGCCATGATCTCGTTTTCCATCTTCATCGCTTCCAGAATGAGCAGAACCTGACCCTTGGAAACCGAATCGCCCGCCTTGACCTTAATATCCAGAATATTGCCGGGCATCGGGGCGTTCAGGCTTTCCGTACCAGCGGCGGCAGCCGGAGCAGATGCAGGCGCCGCAGCGGGAGCCGGAGCAGACGCGGGCGCCGCAGCAGGAGCGGGCGCGGCCGCAGGAGCCGGGACAGCGGCGGGAGCGGCGCCGGCGCCGACCTCTTCCACCTGAACGTCGTACGCATTGCCATTGACCGTAATGTTGAACCGTTTCATTCTATCCATTCCTTTCAACCTGTAAAAATCTTTCTATTGTTGCTATGGTCTCCCGCAGAAACAGGAGCGATTTACAGCTGGATATTGGAGTGCTTCTTCGGCAGGCGGGTTACCCGCTTGGAGGACAGCATTTCGAGCATCGCCATCAGCTTCGCCTTGGTGTCGGCGGGAGCGACAACGTCGGTCACTTCGCCGGCGGCGGCCGCCGCAAAAACCGAGCCTTCGGTCTCGGCGTATTCCGCCGCAAGAGCCTTTCGATCCTCGGCGGGATTGGTCATCTTCGCAAGGCGGTCCTTCCAGAAGATGTGGATCGCCGTCTCCGGCGCCAGGGGAAGAACCGTCGCGGTCGGCCACGCCAGCACCGCGTCGGCGCCGGCGGCCTTGCCGGCCACCGCGATATATGCCGGGCCGTACGCTTTACCGACCAGCACGGTAATCTTCGCCGTGGTCGCTTCCGCATAGGCCTGGGACAGCTTAGCCGCCCCCCTCAGGCAGGCAAAGCCGGCCGTATCCACAAAGGTAATAACGGGGATGGAGAAGCCGTCGCACAGCCGGACAAAACGGGCCAGACGGGAAGAAGAAGCGCAGGAGAGCTTTTCTTCGGCCATGGTCACCAGGCCGCAGGCCACGCCGCCCACGCGGGCGAGAGCCGTCTCGCAGTCCCCGCTGTCAAGACGGATCACCGAATCGGCGTCCGCCACCGCGTCAATCACGCCGGCGATATCCTCGCAGGCACCCATCGCGGCGCTGTCAAACTCATAGGCGACCGGAACCGTCAGGTTGTTGGAGGGAAGCAACCGAAGCAGGTCGCGCGCCTTTTCAATCGCTGCGTCCGCGTCCGCGGCGGTCACCGCCGCTTCGGCGCAGTCGTCGCCGGGGTTCAGATAGTAGTCGGCGTCCGCCGCCCGAACGACAATATCCGAGGTTTCCGCAATGATCGCGGAGGAGCCCACACAGGCGCCGGCCACGACCGCAATCTGCGGCACTACGCCGGAAAGGTTGTTGGAAGCCAGCAGTATGTCCGCAATCGCGTCCATCGCGTCGATTCCCTCACCCAGTTTCGCACCGTCGCTGTCAAAGATACCGACTACCGGCGCGCCGTTCTGCGCGGCCAGCTCGTACACCTTGCAGATTTTCGCCCCCTGGGCCCTGCCGATCGCGCCGCAGCAGACGTCATGATCCTGCGCGTAGGCGTATACCGGGCTGCCGTCCACCGTGCCGTAGCCGGCTACGGCCTCAACAGGCTTGTCCCCGTCCCGGGTAAGACGGTCGATCTCCACAAAGGTACCCTCGTCAAACAGCTGCAAAAGCCGTACGCGTGCTTTCGAGCCCTCCAACGCGGAAACGGCGTCGGCGAGCTTTTGAAGCTGGTCCTGCATGTTCATATTGCTTCCTCCTAATCGAATGGTACAACCGAAGGCATACCGCCTGGTTTATTGCGCAAATTAAAGTCATTATATCGTATTTTCCAAAAAAGTACAAGAGATTTTCCGTGGTTTTCCCTGTTTCGGTCACCGGAATCCGTGATTTTTTTAACAAAATCTTTGTGCTTTTTGCCCTTCTGTCTTCTTTCCGACGCCGAACGCTATAGAAATGCCGCATGATTCACCTGCCTGCAGAATAAAAGGGCGGGTTTTCCCGCCCTTTTATTCTGCAGGCATAAATGGCCGCAGCCGCCTCAATGGCCGCAGCCGCCGGAGCAGCCCTTATTAAATATTTCGCGGATAACCGCTGCGTAAACTCGCTCTCCGGAGTCCCCGCTCTCCGCCGCACGGAAGCCAAGCGGCTCCAGGAAAGGAACCATTGCACTTTCCTGGCATACGGCGATCCGCGCCCCCGCGTCCAGCGCGGCGTTCAGTGCGGCGCGGAGCAGTCCGTCCGCCAGCCGCGGATCAGCCGCCTGAAGAAAAAGCAGTTCCGCCCTCTTCCCACCGTTTTCACGTTCCCGGCTCCCGCCATCCCGACCGGATAGGCGGTACAGAATACAGCCCAACCGCTCCGCCCCATCGGAAGCGGTCAGGCACGCCGTACCCTCCGCGCCGGAGAATCCGGCCTTCGCCGCCAGCGCGTCCCGTTCCGCTTCACCGGCGGGCAGTATGGCGATCATCAGCCGCTCCCCCTTTGTTCTGCTTTCCCGGCGTTTTCTTTCCGGCCTTTTCTGTTTTCGCCGCGCCGGGTTCGCGTTTTTTCACAGAGGCCTGCAGCAGAGCCTGTACCTCGCGCGGCTCCAGCTCCCTCCATTTTCCGGGAGAAAGCATCCCCAGTTTGACCGGCCCGAGCGCCACCCGCCGCAAGCGGGCCACCTCGATCCCCATCTGTTCGAACATCCGGCGGATCTGGCGGTTTCGGCCCTCGTACAGAGTAACCTCCACCATCACCCGCTCGTCCTCCGGCCGTTCGGACCGGGACACATCCCCCTCCGAAAGACGCTCCCGGGACAGGACGGCGATATCTGCCGGAGCGGTGGGACGGCTCTCCCCTTCCAGCAGCATACCGGCGGCGAACTGCCCGAGCTGGGTTTCCGAAATACCGGGCCGGATAGTGACGCGGTATACTTTCGGCACATGGCTGACCGGATGGATGATCGCGTTGGCAAAATCCCCATCGTTGGTCAACAGAAGCAGCCCTTCGGAATCCCGATCCAGACGACCGACCGGAAACAGGCGGTCTCCGGCGTCCGCGACCAGCTCGGCCACGCATTTCCGTCCTCTCTCGTCGTTCAGGGTGGTGACATAACCCCGCGGCTTATACAGCATGACGTACCGTTTCCGCTCGGGAAGGACGAGCCGCTTTCCGCCGACGGTCACAAGGTCCTTGCGCGGATCCGCCTTATCCCCCAGCCCGGCGACATGTCCGTTGACCTTCACCTTTCCCCGGAGAATCAGCTCCTCGGCCTTCCGCCGGGAGGCAACGCCGCATTCGGACAGCAGCTTTTGCAGCCGTATTTCACTCATTCCATCGACCATCCTTTTTCACATCCTGGACGTCTCTGCGGCAGAAAACCGCCTTCCGCCGGAGGACGGACAATTGATTTGACCGGCGTCACTCCAGGCGTTTTCGTTTGTCCGCCCTATGCCCGCGCAAATTCCCGAAGCAGGCTGCGGAAAAACTCACCGAAGCGCTGCCAATAGCCGGCCACCGGCCGCGCCTCGACCGAGGCGGACGCCGTGACCGGCAGCGTACACAGCTCCCGATCACCCGCCATATAGCGGACGCGGCCGACTTTTTCCCCTTCCGCCACCGGCGCCAGGAGGAAACGGGGCAGTTCCACCTTCGCCGTCACCTGATCCTTTTCGGATACCAGCAGCGTTTTCGACGGAGGCGTCTCCGTTGCCAGCGCAATCTCTCCCGCCGTCCCGCCCGCGACCGGGAGGGCGGGCAGCTCCGGCGGGGTCAGCGGCGCCAACTCCACCTGCGTGAAGCCGTAGTTATACAATGCTATGTGGTCGTTCCAGTAGTCCCCGCCGTTCAGGGTTACCGCAACCAAGGTCACGCCGTCCTTTTCAGCGGCGGAGACCAGGCAGCGGCCGGATTTTTTGGTAAAGCCGGTCTTCATCCCGACCGCGCAGGAATACAGGCGGAGCAGTTTATTGTGATTGGATACCGTGACTTCCCTCGGCGGATTGCCAAAACGCACCACCGCCGTTTTCATGGCGCAGATCGCGGCGAGGGTTTCGTTTTTGAGCACCTCGGCTCCCAGCAGCGCCATATCGTAAGCGGAAGAGGAATGATCCCCCTCGTCCAACCCGGAGGGGGTGACAAAGGTGGTGTCCTCCATCCCAATAGACGCCGCCCGGGCGTTCATCATCGCCGCGAAGGCGGGGATGCTCCCCGCCACCGTATAAGCGGCGACGTTGGCCGCGTCGTTTCCGGATTCCAACAGCAGTCCGGTCAGCAGATCGAGCATGGTGATCCGATCCCCCGCCCGCAGACCGAGGGCGGATCCTTCCACCCGCACCGCTTCCGCCGTCACGACGATCTCCTGCTCCGGCGGGCAATGCTCCAGCGCAACCAGCGCGGTCATCAGCTTAGTGGTACTGGCCATCGGCCGCGGGGTATGCGCGTCCTTCTCATACAGTATCCGGCCGGACTCCGGCTCGTACAGCACCGCCGACAGGGAGGACAGGCCGCCCACTCCCTCCGCCCGCGCTGTCAGCCCAGATGGAAGAAAAAGCAGCGCGGCGGCCGCCAGCCCCGCTATCCATCGTTTCCTTCTCATTTCCACGATTCCCTCCCGCCTGTTTCCGTAAAAACGAGCAGGTGAAGCCTTACCAGGCCGTTCCCGCCGCGTTTTTATTCGTCCTTTGAAACGTATGCGTAAACAAACGGGAAAATTCACAGCGGAGGAGGAAAGTGCGTCCGATGAACGCCGCCTTATTCCTTGGTTTCGGTGGTTTCGATTTCGGTAACTGTCGCAGCCTCCGGACCGCCGGCCTCCCCTTCGGTCCGAACCTCCACTTTTTCGGTGGTTTTCTTCTTTTTATTGAACAGGCTGGTCACCTTATCAAACATTTCCGGTACCAGGTTCACCATTTTATCTCCTGTATCCGGCTTGGAAACGACGGGCAGCACCTGCACGCCGCCGGCGTTCACCGCAATAAACGCGATGGGGGTAATGTTGATGCCCGCGCCGCTCCCGCCGCCGAACAGCTCGGCCTGGGTTTTGGAGGGGAGGTTCGAGCCTCCGGCGGCAAAGCCATAGGAGATTTTGGAAACCGGGATCAGGGTGGTACCGTCCGGCGTCTGGATTGGATCGCCGACGACGGTGTTCACATCCACCATTTCCTTGATCTTGTCCATCGATACGCCCATCAGGCCCTGCAAATTATTTTCCGCCATGTCGATCAACCTCTTTCCGCTTTCTTTTTATGGATATGGGTAGTTTGTCCATTTTCCTGGGAGGACGGTTCCCCGTCCTCCGGTTTTGCCTGCCGTCGGATAGTATTTCCAAGATATCCCGCAAAAAACCGGATACCGGCCCATACAAGCCGCAGCGGGAAGATATGCAGCCGCAGCTCGCCGCGTACCTCCCCCGTTTCCCGCAGGAAATCGGGGGCGACAGCGATATCCGTCCGGCGGACCCGCATCACGGTTTCCAGAACCGCCAGAGCGGGATACACGCCGGCGCAGACCTTGCCGTAATCGGTCGCGGTCTCCGCCGCGTCCTCCGCCGCGACGACGATCGTCAGAACCAGCCTGTCCACCGTGATTGCGGCCAGCGCCCGTTTCGCCGCGGTCCCCGCCAGCTTCGCCGTCTCCATCAGCATCCGGGCCGCGCCCAGCGGACCCTCCTCCCGGAGCAGGAGCTCCAGCTGGGAGAGCTCTCTTTTCCCTCCGGAGGCCGCCGCTTTCTCCGCTTCTTTTTTTACCTTTCGCCGTTTCTTTTTCTTTCTCCGGCTCTTCCGGCCGGTGGGCCGGGGATACAGGGCGAAGGAAAGGAAAGCATACCGCGCTCGCACCCACAGCTTTCCGTCGAACCCGGCCTTCAGGTGTACCGGGATCAGAAGGAGAAGGAAAAGCAAGGCGAGAAGCCCCAGAAGCGCATATATACTATATAAAAGGATAGTTAGAACGATCAACGATCAGCCCTCATTCCGCGTTTTCCGTCTCTTCCAAGCCTTTGGCCAAGTCTTTGGCCAAGTCTCTGGCCAAGTCTCCGACAGCTTCGAGCTCCGGGGCGTCCCCGCCACCAGTAACCGGTGTCGAAACCGCGGCGTTGTCCTCGATCACCTCGTCGAGCGTGGTTTCCTGCATGCCGTCCACTTCCTTCTGCGGCAGGGGCGGCAGCTCCTCCAGCGAAGAAATGCCGAAGCAGCGGAGAAAATCCGGCGTGGTCCCGTACAGCAGCGGACGGCCGGGCAGCTCCAGCCGTCCCTTTTCCTCCACCAGATTCTTAGCCACCAGGCCCTGCACCACCGCGCCGCAGTCCACCCCGCGCACCTGCTCGATAAACGCGCGGGTCACCGGCTGGTTATAAGCGATGATCGCCAGCGTTTCCATCGCCGCTTGGGAAAGCGGCGTGTTTCGGCGGATATCCAGCGCCTTGCGGATATATTCCGCATAGCTGCTTTTGGTGCACATCTGGTACTGATCCCCCAGACGGACGATCAACAGCCCGCCCGAACGAGTGTTGACCTCCTGCATCAGGTCGTCGGCCAGCCGGACGGTGGTCTCCTCGTCCAGCTCGAGCACCTCCGCCAGCCGGGAGGCTGCGACCGGCTCTCCGCTGGCAAAAAGCACCGCTTCCACCGCCGCCTGGTATTGTTTGATTTCCATCCTTTTTTGTCACCCTCCGCTTTCTGCTCCCTAAGCGCTTCCGCGCTCTGGTCCTACAGCTTTACTCCGCCCAGAGAGGCTCCTCCTCCGGGGAAAAATCGGACGGCTTTGCTTCCCCCGTCATTCGCACAGCCTGCTCCCGGCCCTCGCCGTCCACACGGATACGCTTGGCCTTGATCAGCTCCAGCAGGGCGAGGAAGGTCGCCACCAGCTCGGACTTGCTGCCGGCCCGTTCAAACAGGGAATCGTATGTCACCGCCTCCCGCCGGTAAAGGCGGCGCAGCACGTAAATGATTTTGGAGGATACCGACACGATCTTCCGGGAGACGATACCGCTGAACGCCTGTACCGGTGGAGGCAGCCGCCGCTTGCCCCGGCCGGCCGCCGCGAGATACGCGTCCAGCATGGTCTCCTTCGGATGGACGCGGCGATAGGTCAGGTCGGGCGATATCTCGGCCGGCTCCCGGGTAAACAGGTCGCCGCCGATGTTCCGTGCGGCGAGACGGCGGGCCGCTTCCTGGCAGAGCTGGTATTCGATCAGCTCCCCGCTCAGCTCCCGGCGGAGCTCCTCCGCCTCCTCGTGCTTCGGCAGCAGCATGGAGGACTTGATATGCACCAGTCGGGCGGCCATCTCCAGAAATTCGGTCGCCACGTCCAGATCGGCTTCCTTCCACTCGTTAATGGCGGCCATATACTGATCCAGCAGCTCGGCAATCGGGATGTCGTAGATATTCAGTTTGTGCTTCTGCACCAGATGCAGTAGCAGGTCCAGCGGCCCCTCGAAGCTTGGCAGCCGGTAGGATATCGTCTCCATGTGGCTCCTCCCGCCCTGTCTAAAATCCCAGAATCATAATGAAAAACCGGTAAATCCATCCCGCAAGGAAGCCGATCGGCCGGGACAGCGCGCCGGACCACACCAGCAGCATGACCGCCAGAGTAATGTACATCTGATACCGGTTCACAAAATACGACCACTTAGCCGGCAGTACGTTGGCCACGATCCGGAACCCGTCCAGCGGCGGAATGGGCAGAAGATTGAAAACCGCCAGGCTGATATTAATCAATGCAAAATTAACAAAAAAGATGTTGACAATCGTCAATGCCAAGCCAACAGGCAGCACCGCATAACAAACGCGCAGAATCGCCAGGGACAGGAAGGCCATCAGCAGGTTGGATACCGGCCCGGCCAGCGCGGTCAGCGCCATCCCCGTCTTATAATTGCGGAAGTTGCGGGGATCCACCGGCACCGGCTTGGCATAGCCCACGCCGAACAGGAAAATCATCAGCGTACCGAAAACATCCAAATGAGCAAACGGGTTCAGCGTCAGCCGGCCGTTCCATTTGGCGGTATTGTCCCCCAGCCGATAAGCGATATAGCCATGCGCCAACTCATGCACCGGCAGGGCCAGCAGAACCACCATGGCATAGGAGAGAAAGGTAAACAACAGCCACTCAAAGGACATCTGACCAGCCCGCAGCTGTTCGACAAAATCCATTAACACAGCGCCGACTCCTTCCATACGGCGGCAAAACGCCGCCCATTCTTTGGACCGAATGGGAAAGCCGTCGCTTTTCGGTCACTTTTCATTAATTATAGTATTATACTGGAAATGCGGGCGGAATACAAGCATTCCCGGCTTTCCGTTGCGAGAATTCAAGCTTTTTTAACATCTCCGGAAAAAAAGCCTTGATTTCCGCGGGTAAATCTGCTAATATACTATCTGTTGACTTGAAGGACGGGTTTGTCCCGCTCCATAGCAGCGTTCTTTTCGTAAAGGAGGTGCAGACCCTATGGCTAAATGTGATATCTGCGGAAAGAGTGTTACCTTCGGTATTCAGGTTTCTCACTCCCACAGACGCTCCAACCGTACCTGGAAGCCCAACATCCGCCGTGTCAAGGCAGTGGTGGACGGTTCGCCGAAGCGTATCTATGCCTGCACCCGTTGCTTGCGTTCGGGGAAGGTTACCCGCGCCGTCTGATTTCGCATCGGAACCGCCGTGCGACAGCGGCTTTACAGTGTCGAAAACAGCCCGTTTGCCTTGCTGCAGACGGGCTGCTTTGTTTATAAAAATTGTATCGAAACAATTGTAAACGGCCCTGCCGCGCGATATAATACCAGTAACCAAATAGGATAAGACGAACGGGAAAGGATGAGCCCTATGAACATCTGGCACGATATCGCTCCCGACTGCATCCGTCCGGAGAATTTTACCGCTGTGATCGAAATTCCCAAAGGCGGCAAGAATAAATACGAGATGGACAAAGCCACCGGCCTGCTCCGGCTGGACCGGGTGCTGTACACCGCCACCCACTACCCCGCCAACTACGGGTTTATCCCCCGCACCTACGCGGACGACGGCGACCCGCTGGACGTACTGGTCCTCTGCCAGGAATCAATCGTACCGATGACGCTGGTGCAGTGCTATCCCATCGGGGTGATTAAAATGGTGGACGACGAAAGCACCGATGAAAAGATCATCGCCGTCCCCTTCCGCGATCCGTCCCTCTCCTGCTACAGCGACATTGCGGAGTTGCCCGCCCACACCTTCGACGAAATCCAGCACTTCTTCACCGTCTACAAATCGCTGGAGGGCAAGCAGACGGTGGTCAAGGAGGCGCTCGGGCGCAGGGAAGCGGTGGACGTGATCCGCTACTGCATGGATGAATACGAAAAATATTACTGCGGCAAGCGATCCTGACCGGCCGCAGCATAAAAAAAGGAGCGAACGATATGCAGCTCATGGAAAAAGACGCCTTTTTGTCCCAGGCGCGGGACGCTATGGCCGGCTTCTACGACGAGCTGGCCGCCCTTTCCGACCTGTCCCTGTCCTCCTTCGACCCGGGTACGACAGCGCTGATCGTGGTGGACATGGTCAACGGCTTCGCGCAGGAGGGCGCCCTCGCCAGTCCCCGAGTCGGCGCCATGGCCGGGGAGATCGCCGCTCTGACCGAAGCCTGCCGGCGCAAAGGCTTCCCGGTGGTCGCCTTCGCCGACACCCATACGGCGGACAGCCTGGAGCTTGCCTCCTACCCTCCGCACTGCCTGCGCGGGACGGAGGAAGCGCAGCTCGTACCGGAGCTGCAGGCGGCCGCCGCTCTGGACGCGCCGGGGAGCTTTTCGCTGATCGAAAAGAACTCCACCAACGGCTTTCTCGAACCGGTATTCGACCTCTGGCGGCGGGAACATCCCGACGTAACCGCCTATCTGGTGGTCGGGGACTGCACCGACATCTGCATCCATCAATTCGCCCTGGCCGCGAAGGCCTGGCATAACGCGCGGAACCGTCCGCTGCGGGTGCTTGTCCCTGCCGCGCTGGTCGATACCTTTGATTCCCCGGGCCATCCCGCCGATACGATGAACGCGGCGGCGCTGCTCTTCCTGCGGTCGAACGGCGTGGAGCTCTGTCGTTCCCTCGCCTTCTGATTTTCAACTTTTCAGGAAAGGATTTGTTCCATGATGAACACCCCCGCGTATACGCCCCGTTTCGGAAAAGAAAACCTCACCCTCCTGACCGATTTTTATGAGCTGACCATGGCCAACGGCTTTTTTCAAAATGGGAGAGCCGACCAGATCGCGTATTTCGACATGTTCTTCCGCCGTATCCCGGACGGCGGCGGGCTGGCGATTATGGCCGGCGTCGCTCAGGTGATCGAGTATCTGGAAAACCTCTCCTTCACTGAGGAGGATATTGATTACCTCCGCTCCAAAAACCTGTTCAGCGAGGAATTTCTGGATTACCTGCGGCATTTCCGCTTTGCCTGCGACGTCTGGGCGGTGCCGGAAGGGACGCCGGTTTTCCCGCACGAGCCGATCGTAACCGTCCGCGGCCCGGTGGTACAGGCCCAGTTTATTGAAACCATGGTACTGCTTGCCGTCAACCATCAGACGCTGATCGCCACCAAGGCCAACCGAATCGTCCGCGCCTCCCAGGGCCGGGCGGTGATGGAATTTGGATCCCGCCGGGCGCAGGGCTACGATGGCGCGGTCTACGGCGCCCGGGCCGCCTATATCGGCGGCTGCGCCGGCACCGCCTGCACCATCGCCGACCGGGAATTCGGCATTCCCGCCCTCGGCACCATGGCGCACAGCTGGGTACAGCTTTTCGACAGCGAGCTGGACGCCTTCCGCGTTTACGCGCGGGAATATCCCCAGTCCTGCACCCTGCTGGTGGATACCTACAGTACGCTGAAATCGGGCATTCCGAACGCCATCCGGGTGTTCAACGAGGAGCTCCTCCCCCGCGGCTTCCGGCCAAAGGGGGTGCGGATCGACTCGGGCGACATTACCTACCTGAGCAAAAAGGCCCGCAAGATGCTGGACGAGGCCGGTTTCCCCGACTGCAAAATCACCGCCTCCAATTCGCTCGATGAATACATCATCCGGGATATGATCCAACAGGGCGCCTGTGTGGACAGCTTCGGCGTGGGCGAACGGCTGATTACCGCCGCGAGCGACCCAGTGTTCGGCGGGGTGTACAAGCTTGCCGCTGTGGAGCTCGACGGAAAGGTCATCCCCCGCATCAAGGTCAGCGAAAATGTGACCAAGATCACCAACCCCTGCTTTAAAAAGCTCTGGCGGCTGTACGACCGGGAGAGCGGCAAGGCAATCGCCGATGTAATGACCCTGCGGGACGAGACGATCGACGATACGAAGCCATATGTGCTCTTCGATCCCGAGCACATTTGGAAGCGGAAGACGGTGGAAAACTTCCGGGCGAAGGAGCTGCAGGTTCCCCTCTTCCTGAACGGGAAAAAGGTCTACAATTCCCCCGACATTGAAGCCATCCGCGCCTACTGCGCGGAGCAGATCGGCACCATGTGGGACGAGGTTCTCCGCTTTGAAAACCCCCATCGGTATTATGTCGACCTTTCCCAGCCCCTGTGGGACGAAAAGCAGCGCCTGCTGTGCGAATACGGCGGCTGACCCCCGTGCTCCCCATTCCGATTCCTTTTTGTCCGCCGGATGCGTCTGCGTCCGGCGGATATTTTTGGAAAATTTTAAAACTTTCTCTTGACAAGCACAGAAAGAAGGAATATACTGTATTTGTAATTAATACAAATGTTTATTGATTACAGTTTAAGGGGGGTCGAACTTCATGAATACAATGAATAATCAGGAGCTGGCAGCGGTGCTGTCCTCACATGGCGTCCGGCCCACACAGCAGCGAATCGCCGTTTTTGACTATCTGCTAAAGCACCTCACCCATCCTTCGGCGGATACGATTTATAACGCGCTTTCCAAAGAATATCCGGTGTTTTCCCGCACGACGATCTACAATTCTCTGAACGTTCTGTTGGAAGCCAAGCTGATCCGCGCGGTCAACATCAGCGCTGATGAGCAGCGCTTTGACAGCAACACGACCGACCATGGCCATTTTCGCTGTGTCGGCTGCGGCGAAATCTTTGACTTCGTTATTGAGCCGGAGATTCTGCATTCCCTGTGTCCCGCAGAATTTCAGGAAAGACAGAGCGATGTTTTCATCACTGGCTACTGCCCGCACTGCCGCCACCCGATTCATTAATTTGTCTGTCCTTTGTTTTTAAAATATTAAATTTAGGAGGAAACAAGTTTGAAACAAACAAAGAGATAAGCCATCACCCCCAAAAAAGGCGCAAAAAAG
>CAUGOD010000024.1 GCA_959601025.1 uncultured Oscillospiraceae bacterium | reverse complement strand
CTCCGTTGGCTTTCTCCTCTTGACTTCGCTGTCCAATATGTTTGACAAACTTACACAAAATCGTGCGGAAAGGACGAAGAAGGCTGTTGACAACCGCTCGGGAAGATGGTATTATAATCTGCGTCAATCGACACGGAGAGGTGTCCGAGCGGTTTATGGAGCTGGTCTTGAAAACAGAAGCGCCTTGAGGTCCGTGAGAGCCTACAAGTCCCGATAGATAAGGGATACGGGTACTTCTCTGGCAGACATAGCTAAAAGCGGCGTCAATTTCGCGTCAGTTTCAACAAGATTTTGGAACACCACAAACAGCAATTTAATATGGAGAGTTGGCCGAGTGGTTGAAGGCACCGCTCTTGAAAAGCGGCAAACCGAAAGGTTTCCTGGGTTCAAATCCCAGACTCTCCGCCAAAAAGCCATTGATCCGGAGAAGTACCCAAGTGGTGAAGGGGCTCCCCTGCTAAGAGAGTAGGTCGGGTGACCGGCGCATGGGTTCAAATCCCATCTTCTCCGCCAGATCATTTGTGAAGACCTGCTATAATCGCTGAATTTGAGAAATCAGATTCAGCGATTTTTTATCGCCCTTATTATCCGTCACCAAGAAATGCTTCCCTGACATCCTCGGCAAGTTGATGGGGCAGAATTTCGCCCATTTTAATCGCCAATTCAATCTGAGATTTCACATCAAAGTGCAGATAGTACTTGTCTGTTATTGCCGTACTGCTATGTCCGAGCCAGCGGGATACATTCAGCAATGACATTCCATTTAGGACAAGCAAAGTTGCACATGTATGCCGAAGATCATGAAACCTGATTATCCTCATACCACTATGATTCAACAATACTCGAAAGTGATTTGTCACATAATCCGGAGAAAACAGCTTTCCCAATACATCAGTACAGATATATCCTTCTGTCCCTTGGTTATAGCTTTTAAATACCCGCTTGTACTCTTCATGCAGTTCTTTATGCTTTAAAAGCGCTTCCTTTACTACACCAATCAGCGGCAGGGTTCTCCTGCTTGATCTGGATTTTGTCTTTTTCAAGTCGTGCATTTCCCTTTTACCGTCACGACTGGCCATTATGACTTTTCTTTCTATTGAGATCGTGTTTGCTTCAAAGTCAATAGCCGACCAGCGCAATCCCAGAACCTCGCTGCGGCGTAAACCGTAATATGTTGTGAGTAGTACGACGATGTAGAGAGGATCTTCCTTTGCCTTTTCAAGCAATTCGCGCGCTTCCGACGCCCTGTAATATTCGCCTTCAAAATCACTGTCCGCCGGTGCTTCTACTTTGTCCATGACGTTGTAAAGCAGCGGTTCCTTTTTTACCCCATAAGACAAAGCCTGCTTCATGATGCGATGATGATGAAGCGCAGTGCAATCATCCAACCGCATTCAATAAGAAGATAATCATAGTAATCTTCGAAATCTTCAGGCTTCAGATTTCCCAATGTACTCCCGATCTGCCCAAAGAACTTGGCGATTTTTCCGTTTATCGCGGTTTGATACCCCGAATATGTGTTTGCCTGAATCTTGGTTTTCGTCTTCAACCACAAATTCAAATAGTCCACAAAAGGCATATCCAACGGAATTTTCGAGTACCGCAACGGAACGTGCTGCCGACGTTCCTCAAGCGTTTTCGTAAGAAGCTCAAGGTAAAAAGAAGCTCTGCTAATCTCCGGTTTTGTCGGCCTTGTTTCTTCGGAGGAAAAAGCCTTATCTTTAGCACTTAGAAATCGCCTTAGAGATGGACGTGCAAGCGAGATTATCCGGAATCTGTTGCTCGACACGAAAGAAACTGTTCCAGAAAACTTTACTAAGCTTGTTGCAAGACTTGAAAGAGATTTTGGTTTTTCCATCGACAACGTGTCATTTGATGAGACTAACGACATCAATGTCCATGCATATTATGACGAACAAATTGACAACACGAAAGTACCTCTTGATTTTTGCTCATCCGGAAGCGGCATGATGCAGGTCCTCCAGATTCTAACATCAATTTACCGCTACTGTCCTGCAAATTCAGCTGTTGTATTATTGGACGAGCCGGACGCTCATCTTCATGCCAATATGCAGGTTGCGCTGTTTTATTCTCTGCGTGAAATTCAAAAAGAGCTCAATATACAAATCATCATCTCAACACACTCAACAGCCATTATTTCTGCAGCAATGCCTTCTGAAATTATTTCTATTTCCAATGCACTGCATATCGAGCCGCTTTCAAGAGTGGAGGAAGTAGATGACATTATATCGGAGCGGATCGACAGTTACGAACTGAGTAAAATGAAGAGCAATGGGGTTCTCTTGTTCTTCGAAGATAAAAATATTGATTATTTTCAAAAATGCGATCAGGTTTTGAATTGCCATTGTTTAGTAGACCCTCGCACGGTAGCAAGCCTTACCGGTCGAACAAAAGACGATAAACTTCCGTTTAATATTAAGCCGGTGCTGCGTGAGTTATTGAACCGTGAGATCGCCGTTTTTGTTATGAGAGACCGAGATGGACTAAGCAATGATATCATCGAAGCCGTGATAAATATAGCAGAGGAGGCAGATATCAACTACCATTTTCTCAACAATTATGAAATTGAATCCTATCTGCTGGATGCGAGTCTAATCCGGCGCACGTTAGAAGCGCTTAATCCGGAAAAAGAACTGCCGTCTGTTGAAGAAATAAATAGACAGGGAAATCTGTAATTGTTGAAAAGATACTATTCGGTTGGCAAAATATAAATATGCTACTGTACTTGAAGACAACCTATCAAAACTTTCCAGTTTTGACGGGTTGGAGTTATATCGCTCCAGTAATGAATATCGCAAAAAAGCTGAAGAAATACGAGCGGATAACGAACTCTCAACGGAATTATCGGATCTTTGTAGAGTGGGTATGGGTAAGGAAACCCTAAAGGGAATCATGCGATGGTTGAACGAGGAACGAAAATTAAAGATTTCTAAAAAAGCGGTTATTAATATGATTACAGAGGAGGATATACCCGACGAAATTAAATCTTTTTTCCGTGGTGTACGGCAAGCAATGCATTAAGCTGAGCTAAAAGCTCTTGCTGTCAGCCTGCAAACCGTTGGTATGCCCCGATTTTCTTACATCCTCTAATCACGCTCGGATCAGCGGCAAGCTGCCGCTCCCAAGTCGCATACCTCACTTTTGTGGGGCGTGTTTTCTTTGACACCTGCGCCGGGAGGTACCTTTCAACGTTTCCCAACTTTCTTAAAAAAACCGCCTGTTCAGGCGGTTTTTTCTGTATTAAACGTTCCCTGTTTGAGAAGCTATCCCGCATGGTTGTCATGTTCCCCGGTTTGCCGGGAGGCATGAGTAAGCTCTGGAACGATATGATACAAAGGATAATACAGGACCGGAACCGGTCTGATCGACGGGCAAAGGGAGCCGTTGACGACACGATGATCTGGATCACTCCGCCGGATTGGAGGAAAGCGTCACCAGCAAATAGGTGTCGAAGGTATCCGCCTCCGCCGTAATAGCGCCGTCCTCAGCCCGGGACCAGGTAATGGACGGGGAATTCTCCTCCATATAGGGACATTCCGCCGTAACCTTCCGGATCGTAAAGCCGTCCGGCGGGGTAAAGGAAAAGGAAACCCCTTCGGCGGGATCGTCCATAAGAGCGGGATCACCCCGGCGGATCAGATGCAGATAAATGTCCGGCCCGTTTTGCCGCACCGCAGCGGACAGGGAGTCGCCTCCCGTCCGGAGCTGCAATTGCCGTTCCGCGCCGGATAAGGCGAGCGCGGAGCGGAATTCCTCCGGCAGTATCATTTCCGCGTCGGAATATACCTGAGTAAAATCCCCGATATAGTATACCTCTCCCCCTGTGATGCCATTCAGCGTCTCGCGGAAGAAAGCGCCGGCATTCTCTCCGAGCACCAGCAAGCGGCCGCCGTTTTGTACAAAAGCCCGTACCGGCTCTTTCCAGACGGCAGGGTCAAAATAATCATATTCCGGGACGACAAGCACGTCATACTGCTTCATCCGTTCCTGAACGCCTTCCCTTTCGACCGCAACAAAATCCGAGGGAATTCCGGCCCGTACCAGAGCCGTGGCCGCCTGACGGGATATGTTGGACCCATAATCGAAATAGCCGAGCGTCATATCCGCGCCGCTGTCGCTGAAAAGCGAGCTTTCCCAGGAATACAGGATACCCGTCTCAGCGATCGACCGGGAACCGGCATAGACGTGCGTATGCTCCCGCATAAAGCGGAAAAAACCGGCCGCCGTCTCCGTCGGCTCCTGCTGAAGCATCATCCCTCCGCATACCGCGTAAGATTCCGCCAGATTCACCTTATACCGGTAAATCGGCGTCCACTGATCCTGTGTGTTGTAATAGGAATACAGCCGTTCCGCTCCCAGCGCCTCCGCCAGCTGGGGCATGTACAGCGTCGAGTCGTCTCCGTTCGTCACGCCCCAGAATTCGCTGGTCGGGGTTTGAATACCGCCCAGCAGCATCTGGCCGGGCAGATCATAGCTGTTCATGTTGTGGTTTTGCAGCACTTCATACGACGGGTTAATCTTTTTTGCTTCCGCCGCCGTCTCCTTCATGAAATCCGCATACGATTGCAGCCGGAACTTGTAATATGCGATACTGACCGCATCCGGGAAAGCAAAGCTCTCCGGCATGGGAACCGCCTCCCCCAGCGTCCGGCGGCTGTAATCCTCCCACTGCGCGGTACAGGTACGGCAATGGCAGAAATAACCGGCCGCCGCATACGGATAGTAATCGTACATCAAACTGGCAAACCCCGCCTCGGCGGTCAGTCGGTTGATTTCCGTCAGCATCTTCCGCCATGCGGGCTGGTTGATACAGGCCAGGTAATTGCCGGACGGATCCCACGCTGTGCTGAAGGCGTAGCTTCCATCGGCATATTTTACCGCCAGATCCTCCAGCGTATAGCCATAAGCCGCCTCCATCCGCGCCAGATCGAACTGGACCGTATCGGCGTATCCCATTACCCGGAGGCCCAGGCGGCTGCTCAGGGAAATATCCGGCGCGGCATGCTCCATCGCGGAACGATACTGCTCCGCCGTAGGCAGCCAAAAGCCGCTCAACGGCACGCCGTCCTCTCCCAGCGGACGGTACAGAACCGACACCAGATTCACCCCGGCTTCCGCCAGCGGTTCAGCGTCCCAATAGCTGTTGGTTCCGTCCTCCCGCAACGGCCCGCCGGACCACTGCAGTGCCGGCAGCACCAGTTCTTCTTCGGTATAGGAAAGCGCCTCGTCCTTCCCCTTACAGCCGGAAAGGACGGTACACAGCAGGAAAACGGCCAGCATACCCCCGACAACCCTTTGCTTCTTCACAAAAATCCTCCTTTTGCCCCTTCCGCGTCTTCCGCCGCCGGTATTTCCGGCCCACGGAAAAATTTATCGAACGGACGGCTCCCAGCCGGTAATCCGGGCGACCACCGGGATCAGCGCTTCGGCAAGCCGGCGGTGCCCAAGACGGTTCGGATGACCGGTATATCCCATCTCTTCCGGCTTTCCGTAAACGCTTTCCAGGCGATGGAAAAAAACGCGGTGATCCTGGGCGGCAACCCGTCCAACCGCCCTTTCCAGCGCTTCCGCCGCTTCCGTGTTCATCGCTCCATATACCCAAAGCAGACAAGCCTGCGGGTTATGCCGCCGAACCGTTTTTAAAAACTCGGCGGCGCGCTGCTCCAGCAGCGCGGGATCGACGCCGGAGGTCACGTCGTTGGTTCCGGCGTTGATTATCACGGCAGCGGGCTGCCAAAGGGAAAAATCCCACCGGCTCCGCAGAGAGGGGGAGGACGAGAGATAGAAGTCCGGAATCGGGTATCCGGTCTCCCCGGAACCGTTTTGAACGATCCCCTCGCCGGACTTACTGACAAAATGAACATCCGCATCGAAGGCGCGGGCAATCCGGGCGGCGTAGGAAGAGAAGCCGTCCTCCATGCCGGTATGAAATTCGTCGGCGTCCGGTGCGCCGCAATTCCCATATCCGCAGGTAATGGAATCTCCCACCACCTCGATCCGCCGGGCGGAGGGACGGGGCGGGATGCCGAAAGAAACCGGCAGCGCCCCGTCCGCCCCGATCTCGATATGGGAAACATGGAGGAAGGTTCCCTCCAGCGGCTCGGTAATTTTCAGCACCTCCACCGTATGCGCACCGTACGGCAACGCTTCGGCCAGGACGATTTGTCCGGATTCGGAAACGGGGATCACCTCCGCCCGCCCGTCAATGGCCACGCGCAAATACGGCCGGTATTTCCCGGGAACTGTCTCCTGATATATCTGGATGGCCGCCCGGCTCCCGATAAAGCGGAACCGGAAACCGGAACAGGTCCATTCCAGCCGCAGTCCCCGTTCTTCCGTCACGGTGCGGCCGAGCGGCAAGACATATTCTTCGCAGACGAATTGCCGGTTTGTCACGGCGTCCCTTCCTTTCCGCCTTTCAAAGGCAAATGACGGGAATAAGCAAAGGCTTTTTCCTGATAAAAATCGACCATACCGGCATCCGGCGACGCAAGAGGCTCTTCCCTCACCAGCGCGGACGCCCCCTCGGCATAATCCTTCCACCAACCCGCGCCGACGGACGCCAGCAGGGCCGCGCCGACGCAGCAGGTTTCCGGCTCCCGCATACGCAGAATTTCGCAGCCGGTAACACAACCCACAATCTCACTCCATACCCGGCTGCGGGCGGCTCCGCCCGTCATTCTCAGCCGGGAGACGGTCAGGCCGTGCCGGGAAAACTCCTCCAACGCCAAGCGGGTCTCAAAGGCGACGCCCTCCATGAATGCCCGAGCGAGGTCGTACCGGTCGTGCCGCAGCTCCAGCCCCACAATGGAGGCGCGCGCATCCGGCTTTCCGTGGGGAAAGCCCGCGCCGGCCAGATACGGGTATACCAACAACCCGGCGGCGGACTGCATCCGTTCTTCCGCGCCGCGGTCCATCTGCGCAAAATCGCTTCCAATCAGGTTTTTGAACCATTTCAGAGAAGAACCGGCGCTGACCAGCGAGGCCATGGCGCCGTAGCCGCCGGCGGGATGGACTCCCGGCGATATATGGGAGAGCGTATACAACGGCTGTTCCGTCACCCCTAGCACCACCCAGGTCGTGCCGGTCGCCAGGAGCATATCCCCGATATGGACCGCGCCGCTCCCCAAAGCGGCGCAGTATTGGTCGTGCGCGCCATTGTACACCCGCACGGAAGGTGAAAGTCCCAGAGCGTCGGCCGCGGAGGGCGTCAGCGTGCCGACCGGTTCGCCGGCCGGCAGGAGGGAGGGAAGCCGGTCTTCGGTGATTCCCAGCGTCTCCAGTATTTCGCCGTCCCACCGGCCGGTGCGGATATCCATTAACTGCCGGATAGCGGCGTTGGTGGGATCGATCACCGCCCGGCCGGTCAGCCGGAAATTCACAAATTCCAGCGTGGAAACAAAAGACGCGGCTTGCTGAAACACCTCCGGGCGGCAGCGGCGAAGCCAGAGAATTTTCGCCGCGTCCAGAGTCGCGCTCAGGGCCCAGCCGGATTTTTGGTAAAAGGACTCTTCCCCCAGCCGTTCGCCGAGCAGGACAGCCTCCCGGCCGGCCCGCCGGTCCATCCAGGTAATCGCCGGACAGAGAGGGCGGCCGTTCGGATCCACCGCCAGCATACTGGCCCCCTGGGTGGACAATCCCATTGCCGTGACGGAAGAGGCGTCCAGTCCGCTGATAGCGGCGCGCACGGCGGCAACCACCGCCTCCCACCAGTCCTCCGCATCCTGCGTTACCTCTCCCGCCGCTCCGGCGTGCAGCCCGTATTCCCGGTATCCCCTGCCGAGGATTGTTCCCCGCTCATCAATTGCCAGCGCCTTGGTTCCTGTCGTCCCAATATCCAGACCGATCACAATCATACGGTTCCCCTCCCCGCCGCTTTTGATTACCCTACGCTGTTTTCCTCGTCTACGGCATTCACAGCAGCTTCCGGATTGTATTTATCAGATAGTCCAGCGTCGCCTCGGTCGCGATCACCGGCGGCTTCAGCAGGACGGCGGGAGGACAATGCGGCTTGTAAATCTGCGCGCTGGCGTCAATGCAGGCGCGATTCAGTTTTCCGGCAAAGTCCGCCGCCTGTTCCACCGTGCGGAAATGCAGCGCCATCAGATGTCCCAGGCCCTCCGCCCGGCACAAAACGTCCGGACGCTCTTTTTGCAGCTGCTTCAGGCCGCTTTCAAACCGCGCCCCCAGCTCCGCCACCCGGTCGCCGTTCGCCTCCATAAACGCCATGGTAATCAGGTAAGAAAGGGAGGCCAGCTCCTCCTGACCGTTCGTCACCAACGCGCCGAATTGATTGAGCGTATCCATCTCAAAAGTGGTAATAATTTTGCTGGCCGGATATTCCCCCCCGGGAAAGCCCTTGCCGATGACGGCAAAATCCGGCTGCAGACCGTATAAACGGAACAGAAACATCCCCGGATACCACATACAGGACTGGATTTCATCCACCAGCGTCGGGGTATCGCTGGCGGCGCATAACGCGTAAGCCTGCCGCAGATACTCCGGCTCCAGCCGGATGCCGCCGTAATTCATCAGGATGATTTCATGAAGGAAGCCGGCCGTCTTGTAATTCCCTGTATTATAACGGCGGAGCTTTTCGGCAAAATCCGACGGGTCGTTGATTGCGACCGGAACAACTTCATACAGCCCGGCCGCCTGCGCGGCATCCCGCATTTCCGGCCACAAGTCGCGGAAGGTCTGGGTCAGGACGGTGGTGCCGTGGTAGTTGGCTTCCCGGCCTCCGTTCTGATCGCCCATCACCAGAAAAACTGGCGTTTTCCCGCTGTACTTCGGCTTTTCAAACGTGCCGTCCAACCGATAAAAGCGTGCCAGCATCATTTTTACGCCGGCTTCTACGGCCAAACTGCCGGTCTCCAGGTTAATCACACGGTTCAGCACTTTCGGCTTAGAGGACGCAAGCACCGCCTGCGTCTCCTTCTCCTGATCGGGACGCAGACCGTTGACCGCCTGTATCAGCCGCGTCTCCATCAGCCGGGTGATATAACCGCGGGTGTTGTTATGGGTGGCGTTCAATATTCCCAGCTTTCGCGCATGGTCGATCAGGCGATAGCCGCTGAAACGATGACCGAGAGAGGCGTGATAATGCTCACTTTTCCCCAGAAGGTACAGCCTGCCATCCTCTCCGATCCGATAATTTCCAAAGCCGGTCAACGGCGCCGCCTTTTTATTGGTAGCTTTCTGATAAGCTGTTGTCCCCGCGCCGTCCGGCGTATCTGCCAACGGCGGGACGAGCGTCTCTCCTACCCTGTCGAGCCATTTGTCGTTGCGCGCCTGTTCCTCCGCCGAATAAAACTCCACCTTCTCATCCGCCGCTGCCTGCGCCTCCCCCTCCGAAAGGTACCCCAGCGCGGTATTGGCCGCAAGGACCCCCTGCAAATAGGCGGAACCCAGCAGATCTCTCAAAGAATATTTCACCGGTCGAAACATCCGAACCATCCTTCCCCCCGGATATCTTTTATAGCCGACGACGGTTATAAAGGATATCCGACGCTTTTTCTTTAAGTATACAAAGAAAGAGAGAATAAGTCAATAAAAATGAATGAATCATTTATTTAATCCATTGTTGTAAATGATATTTGCGTTTAATTGGCTTTTTCCCGAACAATTGAATCGTTAACGTCAAAAATTTCGACCGATTTGACAGATGCCATCTTTTCATGTAGAATAGCAGAAAAGCAGGGACGCGGAAGCGCAGGAGACAGGGAGAGAGGAACCGGAATATGAAAAAAGTAGAACGGCAGGAACAGCAGATACTGGACGTACTGAAAATCTCGCAGAAAATGGGCCTGGCGGAAGCCATGGAATTGCTCCAGGTATCGGAATCCACCGCGCGGCGGCTGTTTATCCGTCTGGAAAGCGCCGGAAAGGTCTTTCGGAATTACGGCGGTATCCAACTGGTATCCGACACGATGATGGACTATTCCTATGAGCAGGTGGAAAACCGCTGCGTCGAACAAAAAAAGGCGATCGCGGCGGCCGCGGCGGCCATGGTGGAAGAGGGAGACATGGTTTACCTGGATTCCGGAACCACGCTGGCCCACGTCAGTATGGAATTGGCCGGCCGGATGGAGCGGGGCGAGCTGAAGGCTGTGACGGTATTCACCAATTCCCTGATGAATCTGAACATCCTGCACAAAACGGTTCGGGTGAATCTGATCGGCGGCGAATACCGGGAACACCGCAAGGATTTCTGCGGATATATCGCGGAGGAAACTGTAAAAAGCCTTCACTTCACCAAAAGCTTTCTGGGCGCAGACGGCTACAATATCCAGAACGGCTTTACGGCCACCGATTTTTATACGGCAAGGCTGAACGAAGGCATCCTGCAAAACGCGGATATCAGCTATATTGTTATGGATTCCAGCAAATTTCTTACCTCCTCCATCGTCAGCTACACCCGTGCGAAGCCGGCGGACGGCGTGATTACCGACTCCATGCCGGGGGAAGAGATCGCCGGACGGTTGGCGGAGCAGGGAATCCGGCTGATGCTGGCCAACGTTCCGGAAACGGCGGCTGAATAGAGCGGAGCCCCCGCTTCGGATAAAGAAAACAGAGCAGTCAGCAGGGCTGAAGCGACGAAAACCGCGTCACTTCAGCCCTGCTTTTCTTCGGCCGGGTTAGGCGTTACCGCTCGGCAGCTCCTGCGGAGCCGAACAGCCGCATCCGGGCCGCCGCCGTTTCCCGAACCCGGTCCTTAGCCTCCATCACGCTGTTTTCAAAGCCGTCTCCGGTTTTATAGGCGCCGTCGGCGGCCAGACACAATTCGGTGCATATATTGATCTTGCGGATGCCGTTTTGAATGGTGTTCCGGAAATCGGCGTCCGACAGGCCGCTCCCGCCGTGCAGCACCAGAGGAACGGGAGAACGCCGGTAGATTTCTCCCAGCCGGGGGATATCCAGAACCGGCTTGGCCCGGTACTGCCCATGCGCCGTACCGATGGCGACCGCCAGCGCGTCCACACGGGTTTTCTCCACAAAGTCCACCACCTGCTCCGGATCGGTGTACCGGGCGGAAACACCGTCGTCAGCGCCGTCCTCCGCCCCGCCGACATGGCCGAGCTCCGCTTCCACGCTGGCTCCCATCGCATGGGCCACCCGGACGATTTCCTTTGTCCGCCGGATGTTTTCCTCATAGGCCAGCGCGCTGCCGTCGTACATAACGGAGGTAAAACCCGCCTTCAGCGCGGCAAGGATTTTGTCGTATTCCGTGCCGTGGTCGAAATGGAGACAGACCGGCACCGACGCCCTTTCGGCTATCGCTTTCATAATGAGCGACGCGTATTCAAACGGAATCACCGGCAGGTGTACCTCGGCCACGCCGAGAATCACCGGCGACCTTTCCGCCTCCGCCGCTTCGATAATGCCCCGCGCCGTTTCCAGGTTGAGCATATTGAAAAGGCCGACCGCATATCCGCGGCAGTCGGCGGCCGCCAGAATGTCCCGTAAAGTCACAAGCATGTTCCGCATTCCTTTCCTGACTGTTCACAAAATCGGTATGTATTGTCACAAATCGTCATTTTCCCCGCCGGGACGGCCGTCCTCCCCCCGGCGCGGCGGTTTATCCCCTGATGCGCTGCTTTCCAGTCTACGCCTCTGGGGCGAAGCAAGGCGCGCCAGCGAAGATACCAGCAGCATTCCTATGGCCAGCGCCCCGGCAACCCCCAGCGTATGCAGACCGGATTCCGCGAACAGGGCGATATTCCCGTCCAGGCAGTGCCGCATCGTGTAGTAGATTCCTCCGCCCGGCACCATAGGCAGTATGGCCACAATGGTATAGCAGATAACCGGCTTATGCGTCAGCCGGGCCATCAGCTCGCTGTAAGCGGTCACTGCCAGCGCGGCGATAAAGCTCGCCGGGATTTCCTTGCCGAGGGAGCCGCCATAGAGCTTCAGCGTCACGCAAACCAGCCAGCCCAGCGCGCCGCCCAAAGACGCCCACAGAATGGTTTTTCCCCGCAGACGAAACAGAAAGCAAAAGCCCAGACAGCCGCCGAAAGCATAAAGAACCGTCCAAAACATCATTGTACGATTCCCCCCGCCCATTGAAAGGCCGCCAGCGCCAGAGCCGTCCCCAGCGCAATAGCCACCGCGGTCATCAGCGCTTCCGCCAGTCGGGTCAGACCCGCGATCAGATCGCCGGCAATGATATTCTGCATAAAATTGGTCAGGGCCACGCCGGGAACCAGATTCATCAGGGAGCCGATAATGATCGCGTCCGTCCCGCTCCCCAGGCCTGCCCGGACCAAAAGCAGCGCCGCCAGAGAGGCCAGCATACTGACGGCCAGATTGGTAAAAAAGAGATTGGCGCGCAGGCGGTCCATCCAGTAACCGCCGAGACCGATCAGCAGACCGACCGCGACGGCGCACAGGGCATCCCGCCAGCTCCCGCCGAAAAATGCGGTAAAGGCGCCGCCGATGAGCCCGCAGGCTGCCAGCTGGAGGATCATCGGCGACTTTTTCCTTTCCCGGACCGCACGCAGGCGGCCACGCAGAACCGACAGCGCCGGTTTTTCCTCGCAGGCGCGGCGGCACAGGGCGTTAAGCTGGTCGACGGCCTGAAGGTCGGTGGTATGCCGCAGGACGCGGACGCCCCGGGTCAGCGCCTGCTCGTTTGCATCGTTGAGGGTTATCAGCAAAAATGAGGGGATGGCAAAGACCGCGCTGTCCTCCATGCCGTAGGCATGGAGGAGGAACGACACGGATTCTTCCACACGGTAGATTTCCGCCCCGTTTTCCAGCAGGCCCTCCCCCAATTCCGCCGACAGGTTCAGCAACTCCTGATAATTCAACAGCCGCTTATCCAAGCTCGACCACCCGTTTTTCTTTATGAGAGCGCAGGGCGGCGGTGAGGAGAGAATGGGACAGCGCCGTTTCCTCCGGTGTAACGCAGCCGAAAGGAATCGGCACGCCGGCGATCTCACACAGGAAGGCGGCCCACATCTGAAGCACAGCGTCGGAAAAGCCAAATTCAAAAATGCTGCCGGTGATGGTGGGAATCATCGGCTTATTGCCTATTCCCAGCCGGCACCAGGCCTGTTCCTTCTCCCAGGACTGCGTATAATAAAACGCATTCGGGTCGTTGGTAGTGAAGCGGGCGGAAGCCTGAATCCCCTGCACCTCCAGCAGCCATTCGTTGGTGGAGCCGGGGGACATCCGTTTGGTTTCCATAATCAGGGGAAAAAGCCCGCCGTCCCGGTCCTGCACATCGCAGAGCAGCACGGCGTTATCCCACGTCGGGCAGGCCGCTGCGCCGCCTCGCCCGTCCGGCCGGGTCTCCACCAGTTTGGAAAGCTTGGCAAAAACATTCCGCGGCTTCCAGCCAACGCGGAAGGGAACATGCTGCGTGTGGAGACCCAGGTCGCCCATACAGCCATACTCTCCGTTAGTTTCAATCCGCCTTTTCCAATTGATGGGCTTATTCAAATCCATATCGCTGCTGTGGCGGAAGGCGGAACGGACCTCGATGATTTTTCCGAAGCGCTCTTCCAGAATCCAACGAATCAAAAGCTGACAGCCGGGAAAATACGGAAATTCACTGGAGCAGCGAATCACCAGTTCCGGATGCTCCCGCACCGCCTGCAGAATCTCCGCATTGGCCGCCTGATCGATTCCGAAGGGTTTTTCACCCAGCAGGTGTTTCCCGGCGCGAATAACGTCGATGTATACCTGCTTGTGCAGATTATGGGGAAGCGCGCAGTACACGGCGTCTATGTCGTCATTCGCCAGCAATTCCCGATAATCCGTCGTCTCATACCGTATGGCAGGGAAACGGCGGACAAACCACTCCCTTGCCGGGGCATTCACATCGCAGACCGCGACGATTTCCGGCCGGGGGATTGCCGGGGCCAAATGACACCACCGGGCGGCGGCGCTGGCGAATTCGCGTCCCATCAATCCGCAGCCGATAACGGCGAACCGGATGGGGCGGCCGGAGCTTTCGGAGATACTCATAAATCTTTTCCTTCCTTTTAAGCGACGGGATTTCGGGATATACAGACGCTGCTGGAAAAGGATAAGCCGCTGCCGCATCAGCCGCAGCGGCTTATTTCCTTTTTTATTCGGCGTTTTTCCCTTCCAGCCAAAGCTGGCGGACGCGGTCGTACACTTTGTCCGGGATACCGGGGTCCGGATAGGAGGAAACCGGAAGCAGCTGGTCCCCCGCCACCGCCGGATTGGTGCAGGCGTGATCGTTCCGCCAAGCGTCCCGTTCCTCCGGATTGCGGAGATTCGGCACCTTGATCGGGATGTTGCCGCCGAGGATCGACCGGTAAGCAAGAATGCCGCAGATTCCCATATCCACCGCCTGATACACGTCGATCGCATACTTTTCCCCGTCCGGATTCCCCAGAATCTTCTCAAGGAAGAAATGGGTGGAATAGAAATCGCTGCCGCCGTGGCCAATCGCGCCGCTTTTTTCCGCCAGATCGGCCGACACAAATTTCTCGGTCGCGTATTTTTCAAACTCCCCGTGGCACAGCTTGTCGCCTTCCCGGTAAACGTTGAGCCGTCCGCCGTCAAACCGGTCGGTTTCCATCATACCCTTCATGCCGTAGACCTGGTAATTAATGCTCCCCGGTTCCCGTTTGAGGCCGCCGTGGATGCTTTTGGCGATCGCGCCGTTGTCAAGCGTGACGGCGATCAAGCAGCCGCCGGCCATGCCGCCAATGCCGCCCAGCGCCACCATATCCGGATGAGGCTGCGTCTCAAAGCCCACCACCTGTACCGGGCGGCGTCCGGTAATGGTCAGCATCGGACCGATGCTGTGGGTGCAGTAAAAGGCCGGATGCATCCGGTTCCTCCAGTGGTTCCGGTCCCCGTAGGTGATCTGCGGCCAGATGGAGGAGCAGTCGTGGACATACTCGCCTTCCGCGTACATTACCTCCCCGATATCCCCATTGGCGTAGCGGCGCCACATTTCGAAGGTGTGATCCATATAGCAGTAATTTTCCGCATAGCAGTATACTTTGCCGCTTTCCTCAACCGCTTCGATCAGTTCCACCGCCTGCGCCATCGTTTCGCAGGGAAGCACCTCGCTCATAACATGCCGTCCCGAACGCAGGAGACGGACGGCGTACGGCGCGTGTTCGTTGGCGTAATTTGCCAGCACCACGGCATCCATATCATGCTGGAAAAACTCCTCGAAATCCCGGTAAAGGGCGATATCCATTTCCTTTTCCTTGGCGAGTTTCTCCACCTCGCCCAGACAGTATTCATTTTTGTCGCATACTGCCACCAGCGAGGCATCGGGGTGACCCGCCAAAACGTCAATCATGCATTTGCCGCGGTAAGCGCCAAAAACGCCCACCCTGATTTTTCTGTTCATAACCATTTCTTCCTTTCTTTCGACGGTTTATCCGCCGGCGTTTCCATCGGATTTATTCATCGGCTAAAACGCCGGCAAATCCCCTCTCGTCAATACCAACGAACTGTGATAGGCTTTTTGTAGAACTGCCCGCTCCGTATAGGCCTCCGAGTACCTTCCCTGTTCGTCCGTCACAAACTCCCTGCACCAAACGTTGAACCACAGCCAGCCCGCCGCCTCGCGGCGCAGCTCATCCGGATCGGGAATGACCGCGCATTCCGTGAGCGCCGCCATCTTCCGGCTGGAGCAGCGGGAAAGGGCGGCGAAACGATCCGTCTGCGCGCCATAGTCGCGCGGGGATACGTAAACATCATCGCCAAGGATATCACACTGGTCGTCCCCTACATACCAGTCCGCCGCCTGCCCGTTCCATACCCAAAGCAGGTTGTGCAGCCCGTGATAGCCGTTCTGCCGGCGAACCATCAGCTTCCACAGCCAGAGGTACGCGTCCCTGCCCCAGCTTCCCCACCAGAACCAGCCGCCGGCCGCCTCGTGCAGAGGCCGCCACAGCACGGTAACGTTTTGTTCCTCCAGCCAGCGGAGCCGGACGGATATGGCGTCGATATCCCGCAGCAGCAGCCGGCATTCGGTGGTGATCCGCCCGTCCCGCCACAGCGCGTCCAACTCCTCCGGCGGCAGCGAAGCGACATCCAGCGTGGTGACCGCCTTTGAAAGATCAAAATCGGTGTGCTCGGCGTAGAACGCCGGACGACCGCACGGTGCAAACCAATGCCAGGAAAACGTGACCAGGCCGCCCTCCCCGCTCCACTTGACAGCGAGCTCGGCATCCCGTCCTGTCCGGGAAGAGAGCGCGGGCGAGTCGTTGATAAAATCAAATCCCCGAACCGCCGGATATCGTCCCGTCTCCCGAAAAAGCAACTCCGTCTCGGTATCCGCGCCGTGATTGGTATACTGTCCGGAAAGTATTTTTTCCCCGTATATTTCCTCAAAAAATGCCAGAATCCGCCTCGTTCTCTCGTTGGCGCAGGGATCAATCGGAGGATCAAACCGACCAAAGCCCTTCATCATCGATCGCCCCCGTCTGAAAACAAGAATAGCACGGTTTCGCCTTTATGTCAACAATTTTGATTGAATCATTCATTTATTTGTTGTTTAAAGATCGAATCATTCTATTTGTTCTCTGCGTTTTCCTTTTCCGAATGCTTTTTTGCACGGATTGCTTCCGGAGACGGCCATGCCTGCGGGCAGTCGATCTGCGGGAGAACCCGGTTCGGCGCCGCCCATGCCACGGCATTTTTCAGGATTGTCTGGATCGGCTTTTGATGATACGTTGGATTCGACTCATGTCCCGGCTGGAAATAGAACACCCGCCCCAGTCCACGATACCAGCAGCAGCCGGAGCGGAATACCTCCCCGCCGGAAAACCAGCCGAGGAAAACCAGCTCATCCGGCTGGGGTACGTCGAACCGCTCCCCGTACATTTCTTCTACCTCCAGCTCCACGGAAGCGTCCACGCCTTTGGCAATGGGATGATTGGGCATCACAGTCCAGAGCCGTTCGAAATCCCCATCCCTCCAGCACAGCGTACAGGAAGTGCCCATCAGCATCTGGAACGGCTTGGCCATGTGCCCGGAATGAAGGACAATCAGACCCATCCCGCGCAAAACCCGCTGCTGTACCCGCCAAGCGACGCCGTCATCCACCAGATGGTGGCCGATATGCGCCCACCACACCAGAACGTCGGTGTTTTCCAGGACAGAGTCCGGCAGACCGTTTTCCGGCTCATCCATGGTCGCCGTACGCACGGTAAATTCCTCGTTCTCTCTCAGGAATCCGGCAATATACGCATGCAGTCCCTCCGGATACAGGGCATGCACGTCCTCGTAGCTATCTACCATGTTTTCGTTCCATACGGTCACACGAATCATTGTTACACTCATCCTTTCACAGTTCCGCTTCCCGCGGCTCACTCTTCCGTCATCAGCCCGTCATAATAGCGCCGAACGGTGTCCGGCTCGCTGTTCAACTCTTCCAGCCGTTCGGTATAGCCGAAAAGGTACTGCCGCATCCAATCCCCCTGCGTCCAGCAGATCGCGTCATGGGAGGGGAACACATTTTCCGCCAGAAACATCGTATATTGTACATACCGCATGGGGCCGTACGGGCGCACCATATCCCCCGGCACGTCGGTCACGCCCACCGAACGGCCGGCCCGCACGGCTTCCTTCAGAGCGTCAAAGGTAAAGTCCCGCGCGAAAACCACGCTGTAATACCAACCGTACAGATGGTCGTTATCGGTCCCATGAGAATCGGATTCCCCCAAAACCGGCACGCTTTCACCGCGGGAGTTCAGATAAAATTGGTGATAGAAGGCCGACTGGAACAGATTGCTCCGCAGCTCATGCCGCTGATAACCGCCCACCACTTCCAGCGCGTCAAACGTCCGGTGATCCATCAGCCATTCGGACACATCCCGGCTGATATCATAACCCTCGTCCGTCTCCCAAAACGGATGGCAGAGCACCGACAGCCCCCCATATTCCCGGATTTTATCAAAAACTGCCAGGCTGGCCGCCACCCGGGTACGGTCCCGTTCGCAGAGAACGGGCGGGATTTCCTTCCGCCTTTCTTCCACAGCGCGGCGATAGTCCTCCCCCTGTCCGTAGCTCCAGGCATTGACGCTGGAGGAACCGCCGATGTTCAGAATATGCACCTGTGCGTCCGGCGCGTGAACCTCTTCCCCACGCAGAATCTGGAAGTCGTTGTGAAGCCCTTTCCAGTACTTCGCCGCCTCCTCCGACGGCTCAAACCAACCATGGTCGGTGACCGCCGTGTAGTCCATCCCCCGTTTCCGGCTCATGGCGACCACATAGGCCGGCGATTCGACGCCATCGGAACGGAAGGTGTGAATATGCGTATCGCCCTTCAGGGGATAGGCTCCATACAGATCCTCTTCCAAGGCATAGACCTTCAGAACCTGAAGCGTCCGCCCCTCCCTATCATAGATACAGAACTTGTATTCATCCTCCTGCGGCAGCGTCAGGATCAGCGTCAGCCGATTGTCCCTCGCCGTCGCCGGATGCGGAACGCCCATCGCCGCACACGCCGCTTCGTCCGGCGTTTTCCCCTGTGCCGCCAGAGAATACCGGCGGATGCCGGACAACGGCGTGCAGCGGATGGCATATTCTTCCCCTTCGGAAAAAGAAAAGGGAAATTCCGGCCGGAAACAGAACCCAACCGGCTGATTGACCCGTGTCAGAAGGGGACGGACGGAAATCGTCATCAGTCATTCCTCAATTTCTCTCTGTATTCTCCGGCCAAAAAGGGAGCGTGGACGAAAGGGCGGCTTCCTGCCTGCGTATATCCGACGCCGCTCCTTTATCCACGCTCCCCACCGGCTCTAAAATGAGTTTTCCTTGATAAATCGTACGACTTCCTCCGCATGGCAGAAGGCCATACCGGTCACGGTATCCGCGCAGCCGTAATAAAGAGCGATCCGGCCGGTATCCGCATCGCAGAGCGCCGCACAGGGAAACACCACGTTCGGCACATCGCCGGTGCGTTCATACTCGGCGGACGGCGCCATCAGATAGGGTTTCGTGCGATAAAGCACCTTCCACGGCTGTTCCAGATCCAGCAGCGCCGCTCCAAAGCTGTACACGAAGCCGTTGCAGCTGTTCAGTACCCCATGGTAAAACAGCAGCCAGCCCTCGCTGGTCTCAATGGGAACCGGCCCCGCCCCCACTTTCGTGGACTGCCATCCCCCCGCCGTGGTCATTACATGGCGATGACGTCCCCAGAAAATCAGATCCGGGCTTTCGCTGTAGAAAATATCGCCGAACGGTGTATGCCCGTTATCGCTTGGCCGGCTGAGCATCGCGTACCGCCCCTGAATCTTTCGCGGAAACATGACGCCGTTGCGGTTGAAGGGCAAAAAGGCGTTTTCCATTTGCGTAAAGGTCTGAAAATCCGTGGTGCAGGCCACGCCGATCGTCGGACCGTGGTAACCGTTGCACCAGGTAATCACATAGCGGTCCTCCACCCAGCACACCCTGGGGTCGTACCGATAGGCGCTTTGCAGAAGCTCCTTCTCTTCGCTTTCAAAGGAGATCGTTTCGGGACGGATATCCCAGTGGATACCGTCTTTACTGAATCCGGCATGGATATCCATATTGCGCTGGGTGTCGTCGCAGCGGAAGATGCCGGCATAGCCGTCCCCGAAAGGCACAACGGCGCTGTTGAAAATGCTGTTGGAATCCGGCAGCGCGTCGGCCGAGATAATGGGGTTTTCTGTATAGCGCCAGACGGGATCGACGCAACCCTGCGACTTTTCCTGCCAGGGAATATGCGGAAGAGAGGAACCGATGATTTTCATAGTAGCGATCATGCCTTTCACGTTTATCGAAGTCAGAGGATTTCCCGCCGCCCTGTCGGGCGGCGGGGGACAGCTTTCTTTTGTCGGTATTGCCGGTCAGCGGCTTTTTCTGCGCCGCACGGAGATTACGGCCAGAGCCGTCCCGGCGGCGGCCGCCGTCAAGGCAGCCGAAAGCGGCGCGGAAACGCCGGTTTCCGGATTCTCGATCGGCGGATTGACAGGATCGGTGACCTCAACCGCCTTGGAGGTTTCAAACAACGCCAGATTTTTGAACAGCAGCTCTCCTCCGCCGTCATAGGCGAAGAAGGCGATCTGCGTATGGTCCCCGCTGTTGAAGCGATAGGTATACACATCCCATTTCTGGTCATATGCCGGTGTGAATTCCTCGCCTACCGTCTGAAGATGCGTTTTCTGATCGGTCAGCAGGCCGAATACGTTGTTCCCTTCGGCCATCCCCTTGGCGTACACGCTGAACGTGTAGTCGGTATGGGGCTGTACCTCCGTCCACAGGATATAGGTAGCGCCCAGGCCGCTGCCGTCCTGCTTCAGACCGGAAACGCCGTCCACGCTTTCCGCAACGGCCGCCGTATTGTAACCGGCGCCCTTGGTCATATCCACGCCGTTGAACAGATTATCCGCCGACGCGCAGCCAAACAGATTTTCCGGCGTTTCCGTGGTCTGTGTGATCGGAGCCGCCACAGTCTCCTCCGCAGCCACTACCGCGTCCTCCACTTTGCAGAGCACGATATTCCTGAGTTCCATCCCGCTGTTCGCGCCGTTCATCGTCAGGACAAGGCTCTCCAGATTGCCGGAATTGAAAACCAGCCCGCGCTGATGCCATTCGCCATCCCAGCAGGGGGTGGACATCCCGGACAGGAACGCGGCGGTAACCAGCTTATCCCCGTCGTAAACCGGGTCGGTCATCAGGAACTTCCCGTTATACGGGTTTGCGACGCCGAAGCGCCCGCTTCCGGATTCCGTATCGCTGAGCACGTCGCCCTTGACCCAGGCGGAGAAGACGTATTCCGTTTCCGGCTCCACCGCGACTTCCAGCGACCAGCTGCTTTGTTCCGCCGTCAGAGCCGCCGTGCGCTGATCCTCGGCCAGCAGATTTTTATCCGCCGACGCAACATCCAGCTTATCGGTGACAAACTGCGAAACCGTCGCCGTTACCACAAACGCATCCGGCTCCGGAACAACCGCCACGGCGCTCTCGGCCAGATACAGGTCGTCGATATACGCCGTCCAGGTATTCCCATCGTCCCACAGGGTGAATACGAACTTGGTCCGGTCGCCTGTGTTGAAGGTTCCATACGCCTGGTGCCATTCGCCGTCCATCGTGTATTCCGGCCAGCCCCAGTTGTCCGCCGTGGAGTTCCAGTTCGGTACGGAATAGAAGGTATCCCACAGGCTGTTCGTGTTGGCCAGGCCGAAGGTCGGGCCCGCGTCCAGGCCGACCAGCTTGTAATTTTCCACCTTGTACCAATAGGAATAGGTATACGTCGTGTTGGGTTTCAGATCCGCCACACGATACAGCATCCGGTCGGACCAGCTTCCTGTGCTGCTGAAGGTCAGCGCGTACCTGCCGCTGTGCACATTCTCCGGCGCGGATGCGGCGGAGACGATATTCTGCTCGTCGGTATGCGACGCGGCCGCCTCGTACTGTTCGCTCGACACATGGCCCGTCTCAAACCCGCCGTCCGCAAACAGGTTGTTGCTTTCGGCCAGATACAGGTCGTCGATATAGGCCGTCCAGGTGTTCCCGTCATCCCACAGGGCAAAGACAAATTTGGTCTGGTCGCCCGTATAGAAGGTTCCATAGGCCTGATGCCATTCGCCGTCCGTCTCATACGCCGGCCAGCCCCAGTTGTCCGCCGTGGAATTCCAGTCCGGCATGGAATAGAAGGTGTCCCACAGACTGCTCGACTGGGCTATTCCGAAGGTGGGACCCGCATCGAGACCGACATGCGTATAGTCGGTCACTTTGTACCAGTAGGAATACTGATAATAGGTATTGGGTTTCAGCTCCGCTACGCGGTAGGTTACCCGGTTGGACCAGTTTCCCGTACTGCTGAAGGCCAGCGCATAGTTGCCGCTGCGCACGTTCTCCGGCGCAGTTGCGGCGGAAACGATGTTCTGCTCGTCGGTAAGGGCGGCCGCCGCCTCATACTGGTCGTTCGACACATGCCCTGTCTCAAACCCGCCGTCGAGGAAGAGGGTATCGCTTTCGGCCAGATACAGGTCGTCGATATACGCCGTCCAGGTATTCCCGTCATCCCACAGGGTAAAGACAAATTTGGTCTGGTCGCCCGTATAGAAGGTTCCATAGGCCTGATGCCATTCGCCGTCCGTCTCATACGCCGGCCAGCCCCAGTTGTCCGCCGTGGAATTCCAGTCCGGCATGGAATAGAAGGTGTCCCACAGACTGCTCGACTGGGCTATTCCGAAGGTGGGACCCGCATCGAGACCGACATGCGTATAGTCGGTCACTTTGTACCAGTAGGAATACTGATAATAGGTATTGGGTTTCAGCTCCGCTACGCGGTAGGTTACCCGGTTGGACCAGTTTCCCGTACTGCTGAAGGCCAGCGCATAGTTGCCGCTGCGCACGTTCTCCGGCGCAGTTGCGGCGGAAACGATGTTCTGCTCGTCGGTAAGGGCGGCCGCCGCCTCATACTGGTCGTTCGACACATGGCCCGTCTCAAAGCCACCGTCTGTAAAGAGGTTGTCACCGGACAGAGACAGGAGACCGGCGGACGTATTCGCGAGGCTCCGGCTGCCGCTCGATTTCCCATACAGGGTTCCGGGAGCCGAAGGCACCTCCGGCGCTTCGAACAGATAGAGGTCATCCAGATAGATTTCGCCATAATGGGCGTTGCGAATAACATAAATATATTCGTCGCTGGTCGCCGTAAAGGTATAGGTATAGGCATGCCATTCCCCATCGGCGTTCATCGTCATATATTCGTTTTCCACATCGGTTGCCGGATGTCTCCATCCCCACGGATCGGCGTTCACTCTCATCAATCCGATCCAGGGAGTGCCGCTGTTCTTGAACTTTTCTTCCACCTTGTAATACATGGTGAAGGTGTACTTGGTTCCCGCCGTCAGCGTTTCGGCCGGGAGGACAATATACATCTGATTCCATGCACCGGCGGCCGCCAGCTTATAGGACCAGCTGCCGCTGTGCGTCGTGCCGTCCTCCACCGAACCCTGATGCATACCGCTTTTCCAGAATTCGGCGTCGCTCTCATTGTACTGCCATTCGCTTCCCAGCGTCCCCGTCTCAAACCCGGTGTCAAAGGCAAACAGATTTTCCTCCTCGGAGCATACCAGCTTCGGGACATAAAGCGCAGGAGAAACATCGGAAACGACTTTGGAACCGTCATCCATATTGGCGGTAACGCGATAATAGTAGAACTGGTTCACCTCCGCGCCGTCGTCGCTGAAGCTGCAGAGGTTGTTGAGGCCGGGGTCTACTGCCGATACGTCCACATGGGAGGCCACCGCCGTCCAGTTTTCGCCGTCTGTCGACCGTTCGATCGTATAGCTCGCCGCATAGCGGGTGCCGATCCAGCGAAGGGAACTGGCCGAAGTGATATTCATGAGAACCGGCGCATCGTATTCCTCCTGGCCGGCGCGCTCGTACGCATTATCCAGGATCGTAAAGTGGAGGGACAGCGCCGCCAGACGGAGGCGGCCCGCCGCGTCGATCAGGGTGACGCCGTCCGTCACGCTCTTATCGCCGTAGCAGCCGTAGAAGGCCGCGCGATATCCGCCGTCCCGGGCGGTCTGGTAAAACTTCAGCGTCGTCGCCGTATGAACGTCGTCGGAAACCGCCGGGTCCAACGTCCCCATCTCGGTCAGCCAGACCGGTGTGGAAACGTGCAGATCCTTCGCCGGCGTCGCATCGCCGGTATCGTTGTAATCCGTCACGCCCAGGATATCCAGGCCGAGCTTGTTCAGCATCCCCGCCCGGACCGAAGCCTGGTTTTCCGCCGCCGAAGAAGCCATGACCGGTACATCCGGCAGCACGGCGCGGACCTGATCGGCCGCCGCGGAAATAAAGCCGCGCAGCACATCCCAAGTGGTGCCGAATTCTGTGGTTTTGTCATAAATATTGCTGTCGGGATCGGACAGAACATCCACCGCCAAAACAACATCCGGATAATTCGCCATCCGTTCGCCGATCGGCTTAAGCACTTTTTCAAGATAAATTTCCCGTACAGACGAATCGGTCAGAATCTGGGAAAGATAGTCGTATTTTTCCCTTTCGAGTTCACCGGCAATCTCGCCGATGTCGGGCGATACCACAAAAGCGATCTGTATCCCGATTTCATCGGAAAGGTCAAGCAGGGTGGTCAGGTTCGCCAGCATTTCCTCCGAAACGCCGGTCAGGCTCCCGTCCGCTCCGAAGGCAAGCCCCTGCATCTGCTCCAACAGGGAAATCCGAATACCGTTGAAGCCTACCGCCCGCATATCCCGCAGGATCGCTTCCAACGCCTCGGCATTAAAACCGGAGGCTTTGCCTGTTATCGTATTTGCGGCCCAGGTGGCGCCTTCATCCTCCGGAGTGATCCAGGGAAGGTTCACGCCATAGATGAACCCGTCCTTTTCCAGGACTTCATCGTACAAACCGGGAGAACTGCTTCCGGCTCCCGCCAGGGTAACCGGGAAGAGAAGTACCAGCAGCATGGCCACGGATAAAGTCATCGCCAGTATCTTTTTCACGAATAGACCCCCTCATTTTTTGTTTTTTCTGTTTCCGGCATTCCGGTTTTCACGCTCAGGAAAAGGCTTTCATTTCCTTTTCAATTTCGCTGATGGTGGAATTCAGTTTGGAGTTCCAGGATTTGAGGTTGACCGCCACCTGGTCCGCCTTGCCGTAGGCCACGTCGCTGAAGAGCCCCCAGAAATCGTCCATGGTGTTGTAGCCGACAACGCCGCGGGACACCAGCACGTTTTTCTTCATGTTCACCAGACCCGCATACACCGCTTTCGCTTCGTCGTTAATATAGATATCGCTGTCGTCCAGCGTATTGGGATCCAGAAAATACCGAATGAAGTAAGAGGCCGCAATCGGCGTTTTGGCCCCGCGAGGAATCCCCCAAATGAACGCCTTGGCCCCGGCCACCGCCGTCTGGCCTGCCGGACTGGGGAAGGGCGCCACACCCATCTCGTCGGTCATGGCCTTGCGGACCTCAGCGAAATCCAGGGCGCGGGCATCGTAGACATCCAGCATCGCAATCTTGCCGGTATAGAAATCGTTCGTCGTCATGCTCACGGGCTCCACATTGTAGACCTCTCGGGTGTCCACATAGAATTTCCACGCCTTCTCCAGAAGCGGGTCGGCCAGATTGTTTTTGATGGTGGTCTTGCCGCCGGAAGTCTCAAATTTGACGAAATCGGTGTTGGCCGAAAGCATGTAGGATTCCGGATTGACCGCCGTCCCATAATATTTGGTGCCGTTCTTTGTTTCGGTGAGTTTTTTGGCGGCCGTCAGGTAGGTATCCCAGTTCCATTGGCCCTTCTTCCACAGTTCAAACGGCGTTTCCAGTCCAGCCCTCTTGAATTTTGTCTTGTTATACAAAATCACGTTCATCGTCGAACTGTCGACGCTGTTTTTCACCGCCACGCCGTAATATTTCCCGTTCCAGGAATAAATGTCCATGATGTCCGTGTCATAGGCGGGATCGTTTTTCAGGTCGAATTCCCCCGCCGAAATATCCTGAAACAGGTTTTTGATAATGGAGGAGGGCCACCAGTCTTGAGTAGCGCACGCAATATCCGGCGCGGAGTTGCTGGATACCAGCGTCGTCAGGCGGGTTGCATAAAGATCCCATGTTGTTTGAATCACACTGACCGTTACGCCCGTTTTTTTCTTGAAATCGGCAATCTGCTTTTTCATCGCCGCCGTCGGCTCCGACCAGTACAAAAGGCGGATGGTCTTTCCCCTTTGGCTGGAAGGGAATTTGGACATAAAGTCGTATTCCGGGGTAACCGGCACCGTCGGCGTTGTGGTTTTCGTCCCCGCGTTCCCCTGTGTGGTTGTCGCCGAATTCGTGGGGCGGAGGATCCCGACCGCCGTAGTCGTCGTGCCGCCCGTACCGTCCGTACCGTTCGTACCGTCCGACGCAGCCGTGGTTTCTCCCCCTGAGCTGCCCTGGGTGCTTTCGTTTCCCGTCACCACGCCGGACATCGACTGCGTTTCGCCGCTTCCCGCCGCGTCGGAGCTGCTGGGCGTTTTTACGCCGGAGCTGCAGGCGGTAAGACCGCAAAGCATAGCCGCCAGCAGCAGAGACGCCGCCCTGACCGCAAGGGACCGTGTATACCGCGCATACTCTTTCATGAATTCTGCCTCCTTTTCTTCACTTAATTTATTACAAAACGGAAGAGAGAACACTTCCGGAAGCACCCGGAAGCGCCCGGACATATCCGGATTTCCCGGTGTTTCCGGCGCGCCCTTATCCGTTCCATCCGCTGTGTCCGGAGGATTCCGGCAAGAATGGATTATCCAACGATCCCCACCGTCTCGATGCTTTGAATAAAGCGTTTCTGGAGGAAGAGATACATCAGAAGAATCGGCGCTATGAAGATCAGGCAGCCCGCCATAAGGATGGTGCGGATCGTCGCCGTTTCGGCCGAGGCGGAAAAGCCCGAGGTGGATTCGATTCCCTGACGAATCTGGGACAACGATACGGAAAGTGGGAAATCCTCCACAAAAAACATGCTGGAAAGATAAATATCGTTCCAATGCCATACGATCGAAAAGATCAGCACCGTCAGCGTGGAAATGCGGGCGTTCGGAACGGCAATGGAAAAATACGCCCGCAGCGGACCAGCCCCGTCGATCCACGCCGCTTCCTCCAGCTCGCGGGGAAGATTCTGAAAGAACTGGCGATAGATGAAAATAAACAACCCCGACCGCAGCCCCACCCCGAATAGCGAGGGAAGATAAAACGTAAACGGCGTATTGATGAGATTAATCCGAAGTTCCGTACCCGTCAGGGCGGAAATACCCCGGACAATCCCCAGAAAATCCACATCGGTGAAATTCAGATACATCGGGACGATGATCGCCTGGGGAGGCACGATGATCGTCAGGATTACCAGCCCAAACAGCAGGCTTCGTCCGCGAAAACGGAAGCGGGCAAATCCATAGGCGATATACGAACAGGTAACCACCTGCAGCAGGGCGCTGACCACGCCCACGCTGAGAGATACCAGAAAGGATTTGCCGTAACGCATGGCTTCACCCGCCATACGGAAATTTTCCAGCGTCAGGCTTTTGGGAATCCACGCGATGCTGGGATCCAGCAGCTGATCCATCGGCTTCACGGCGTTGCTGATCATGTAAAACAGAGGAAACAGAATAATATAACTCACCGAAAACAGGAACAGCGCCCGGAACAGCGCGTAGGCCCATCGGCCCAGCCGGCGTTTGCTTTCCCCTTTATTCCATCCTCCGGCTATTCCGGTCTTCTGAAGCAGCGCTTCCGCAGAGGCCGGCGATTTCAGCCCAAATAGTTTATTCATCTGTGTATCACCTTCCCCCACTTCATCATCAACGGTCCCATTTTTTTAGCAGGTAACGCCGCAGAAGAACCATCAGCAGCGTAATCACGAGGCCGACCAGCGCAAAATAGGCCCAAAGCATTGCGGAACTCTTGTCGTAATTCTGCTGTACCTGGATAAACGAATACGCCTGATCCATCACCGGATTATCCGCGTTGGTAAAGATATCGATGATCGTATAGATAATCACGAGCAGGAGAACGTTTGACAGCATGGGCAGGGTAATAAACCAGAAATCCTCCCACGCGGTCGAGCCTTCCACTTTAGACACTTCATAAAGCGGCGTAGGCACCGACTGCAAACCGGCCAGGAACAGGATCGTCTGTACGCCGCACTGCCAGATCAGATTGAAAATCTTCCCGATATACGTCATCAGAGGATCCGCAATGCTGTTCGGCAGGTTCATCTTCCGCAGCACATCCGTGAAATCGATAGCGGTCATAACATAGCCGGTGCCGCCCTCCCGCATCTGTTCCGCCACCACGTCGGTATTGAAAATATCCATAACCACACCGGAAGCGATAATGACCGGAAGAAAAAAGACGGCGCGGGCCAGCAGACGACCATGGAAATTCTGGTTAAGGATCACCGCCAGAATCAGGCTGAGCACCACCGTAATGGGCACCATATACACAAAATTGGTCATCGATTCCATCAGGTTATTAACATAGTTGGGAGCCTGCCGAAACACATAATAAAAGTTTTCAAGTCCGACAAATTCGGTCATCATTCCATGCTCCGTGATAGTCACCCGGCAGAAGGAATAATAGATCGACTGCCCCAGCGGGATTAGAAAGAACAGCGCGAAGCCGATGATCCACGGAAAAATAAACATATACCCGTTGCGGTTCTGGCGCGCCGCCAAAGACCGGTAACCCTTCTTCTTCATGCCGTCACCCCTCCCGCGCAAAAATAAACCCGCCGGCTTCCACCGTTCCAAGCGGCGTATCCACCGCGCTTTCGGAATAATTGACCACCACGGACACACCGTTTTCAAAATCGGTACGGCGAACCTCTTCCATCAGGAAGCTGTGCCCCGTAATCCGGCATCCGTCTACGGCGGCGTAGTAATCGCGCGTCCGCTCCACCATCGAAATCAGCTGCTCCCGGTTATCGGAATACAAGGCCGTTCCCAGGCCGCTCTGCAGCGTATAGGCGAACGCGTCGTCGTACTCCGCAATCAGGCTGAACGTCAGCGCGCTTCCGGTTTCCACCGCCTTCAGGAAACGATCCTCCATATCCGCCGCCATATTGACCGCCGTCAGGGAAATGGGAATCCGGCCGCGGAACACCATCTGGTAGAACGGCACTTCCTCGTCCAACGCATCGAAACGGGCGGAAGCATCCGGCGAGGCGAAAATGCAGTCCGCACCGCCGGCCGCATAAGCGTTGGGCGAGGACAGCATCAGCGAATGCCCGCTGTCCCGGACTTTCTGTAAAAGCGAAGCCACCTGCTCCCCCATGCCGTTTCTCAGCGCATAGGCGGAATCCCGATAATCCGAATACGTCATTCTGCCCAGCGTATCCAGACTGATGCCTTCGACGTCCATATTCCCGACCTTTTCCAGCAGCCTTTCCGTCGCAGATTCCAGCTTTCCGCGCGAAAGCAGGCCATAATAATAATGCTCTTCACTGTAGCTCAGCGAAACCGGCGAATACACATACTGCCAGGCGGGCAGACCGGTAATCTTCTGAGCGGAATGGGAACGAAGCCGGAAGCCTTCGCCGGAACGGCGGAAGCGGACCAGATCAAAATCCGTAAACAGCGCGATCCCTTTCGTTTCGCAGAATTCCCGCAGGGCCGTCATCCCCTTTTGTCCGCCCAGCACGTTCGGGAACGAGAAGCCGCCGCCGATTTTCCCGACATCCACCCCGGAATCACCGAAGCCCATCAGCCGGACGACCGGCTCCACACCGGTCCCTGTCAGCACATCCTCCAAAATCTCCCGCGCCTGCGAAAAAGTGGTGGCCGGCGTCAGCGTATCGTAGGAAAAGCCCAGGAAGGATTCCCGGCTCAAAACGCCGCCCATCAACTCCAGAAACAGCTGCGGCGTTTCCCCCTGAGACGCCAGTCCCGCAGTATCCTCCAGATATTCGGCGTAACGGCCCGCCATTCCCGTATATCCGGCGGCATCGCCTGCCAGCGGATAATATCCGACGGAAACATAATCGACGCCCGCTTTTTCTTCGGAAAAATAGGTATAGACGCTCGAATCCCCCCACACGCCCTGCTGATAAACCGTATCGCTGCCCCGCACCTGAAAATCCGGGCAGATGCTGGCATATCCGATTTCCTCATTTCCGGCGGAGGCTTCGATCGAGGCGTATTCCGCCCCCTTTTCAATAATCCCCATCAGCGCCTGGTCTCCGGCGATCGCCCCAAAGACCGGAAGCCGGATAGGTTCAATATTCTTTGGCGCCTCGGTCGTGGATTTGGCGTAGTCCATGCCGTACACGGTATCCCGGAAGGTACGGGCCGACCGGTTGGCGGTACTCGCCGTCATCAGCGCCCCGCTCCCCGAAGGAACAAACAGATAGCCGTTTTCCGTATTATTCTGCACCGACGCCATATACGGCAGGAGCGTCACCCGGTGAAGCTGCGCCTTTTCCTCGATGATTCCCGACACCACAAGGCGCACCTCAAAGCTGTCCTCTCTCAGCCGGAACTGGACGGGGACCGCGATCTCCAGCCCGTCAAAGCAATAGGTCACCTGGAACCCATCATCCAGCGCTTCCCCAATCACCCGGCCGTTCATCAGTTCGAGATTTCCCTCCAAGGTCTGAATCTGCCGGTTGGCGGAATCGATATATTCGATTTTGATCCCGGAATACAGTTCCACGCCGGCGACTCCCGACGTTTCCCCGGAATAATAGTAATCATACGGGGTGGAGCCCCAGACCGTCCCGGTCTGTTTATCCTGTATAAAAACCGACTTAACGCTGTCATCCCATAAAAGGTTGAACCGTTCATTTTCCGCCACTGTTCCGGAGCCCGCCGAGGTCATCTCCATTGTCTGGGGATATACGGACGCCTCCTCGCTTTTTTCCGGCCGGCACGCCGTCACAGAGGCCGCCAGGACAGTTGCCGCCAAAGCCAACGCCATTCGTTTTTTCATCTGCACAACCATGCCTTTCCGGTTTTCTGTCCCAGCCGCCCCCAACCATCGGGGCCGGTTACTCATTGTCTCAGCCGGAACGCCGCTTCCTGAAACACCGTAACAAGGAAGGAGTAAAAGTCCTGGAACAAAATCAGGACCAGAAGAATCACAAAGCCCGTCAACGCCATTCCCAGCAGCGTCAAAATTGAGATTGCCAGCGTTTTGGAAAAAGAGAACTCATGCACCGTCATCACGCCAATGAAAAGCAGCAGATAGAACCACAGGTCGGCGATCGTGAGAAAAATGTCGATCACGCTGGACTCGCTCGGCACCAGAACATACGAAAGCAGACACTGCAGGATCATCGCCAGAATTTTGGGAAGAAGGGCATAGCAGGCCACGCAGAAGATATGTCGGTATTTACCCTTTCCTTCCCGCAGGGTGCTGATCGCCCCGTTAACCAAAGTGAAAAGCAACACCAGCCCTACGGTAGACAGCAGCGTATAAAAGGCGTCGTAGGTATACAGGTTGACGTCAAAATACATGAAGCCGCCTTTTAACACGCAGAACACCGATACGACGTAATACAGCAGCAGGAGAAGGCAGGCGAGGAGGAGGGAGCCCTCCTCTTTCCACCGGACGCGCTGGAAGGAATCAATCGGATGCGTCATACTGTGCACCATGGTCCGCACCTTGGGGCCGCGGATCAGCACCACCTGCTTCTTGGACGTATAGACCGCAAAAAATACGACCCCTCCCACCAGAACGATTACCAGAAGGAATATCCACGGAAAATTCGCCGTCATGAATTCCTGGCGCACTTCCTGAAAAGCCATGGAGTAAGTACCGCGGTCCTTTCCGGTTTTGGCGTATGTCATTGCCCCGGAATAATCCCCCTGTACATACAGTCCCTTGGCGATCCCGCTGTAGGCCAGCGTGAAGTTCCGGTCCTGCCGGATGATTTCCTCCCAAAGCGGGTAGGCCTGTTCGTACTCTCCTTCGTTGTTCAGCCGGACAGCCTGGGAAATCAGGCGCCCGAAATCCGTGGGTTCAAACACCGTCAACGTTTGTTTGTTCTTATCAAGCACCACAATATCCTCGCCGACGGTATCCAGCGCAACAGGCTGGACAAAGGTGCCTTTCTGCGTGCCGTCGCCGAAGCCGGAGCCGAAAATCGAAAGGGAATTGCAGTTTTCATCGTACACAAAAATCTTGCCGTAGGTCCGGTCCAGCACATAGATCAGGCCGTTGTCGTCCACCGTCAGATCGGTAAATGCGGTGGAATGGTAATATCCCATCAGGTCGGCGTATCCGAAGCTGTCCCCAAAGGGATAGGAATCGGCGTTCATCGACCGGTAAAACGGCGTATATGTCAGGATATTGTCGCCGCTCGGACTCAGCCGGCGGACCTGGCCGGTATTGGAATCGGTTTCGGCCGTCAGGCTGAAAAGCATATCCTCGCTGTCGAGGCAGAGATTCGTAAACTGATACGGAAGAGACTGCACACGTGAAGCCCGCATTTCCCGGCTGGAGAACAGATTGGTAAGCCAATTCGCCAGGGAACTCAATACATTGGATTCCGCCAGATTCGCTCCGAAAAAGCCAAAAAAGCTGTCGTCCCGCGAATACACCAGCGCCCCGTAATAGGACCCGCGGCTAAGCACATAGGTAAAGCCTTTCTTATCCCGGACCACGGCGATGGGAAGAAATTGAAAGTCCTCCGGGATCAGTTCGCTGTCCGGCAGAGTTAAGACGCCGGTTACCTTCTGATCCAGTCCGGCGATAAGCACCCGGTGGTTTTCGGTGTCCGCAATCAGGAGCTGGTTATCCTGCGTCACAAACAACCCTTCCGCTGTCGGAAAGGTTACCTCTTCCTCCCCCGTTTCCCCTTCCATAACGAAAGCGTCCAGACAGGCGGAAAGCTGGTATTCCTGATCCAGCACGACGATCCGGCTCAGCGTATTATCCAGAATGTATACCCGGCCGTCCGGCCCGGTCACCACGTCGCTCGGTTCGCTGAAATCGCCGACTCCAAGCCGGGCGCCGTCGATCACCCGGCTCACCTGAAAGGCGGGACGTACATAGGTCGGCGAGTCGTCTCCCCCATCGGATTTCTTGGCATAACTGGAATAGGGATTGGCTTCCATCTCGGCTGCCGAAACAGGCGTCAGCCCCATCGCCAACAGCAGCGCCATGAAAACAGAAAACCCGATCCCGACCCTTCGCCGGCGCCTCTCTTTGCCGCATATCCATTTCATAAGGAAACCATGCCTTTCCGCGCCGCGCCCTTCCGGGCCGGAACAGCGCAAAATTCAAAAAAGTGGACGATCCGGCGCCGCCTTCCGGAAGTCAATCAGTCCTTAATACCGGCGCTCCCCATGGTTTCCATCACGTTGGACTGAGAAATCAGATAAACCGCAATGGGCGGGAGCATCAGAAGCACGGTAACCGCCATGGCGCTGCCCGTACGGGCCAGCCCGCCGTTCACCACCTGGGAGAGAACGTAGGGAAGCGTCTTCATTTCCTCGCTGAAAACCGTACCCGACGGCTGAACCGCCCACATATCGCGAAATGCAAACAGCGTCAGCGTCAGCCAAGCGGGTTTTACCAACGGCATAACAATACGGCAGTAAATAGTGAAATGTCCGGCCCCGTCGATCCGGGCCGCTTCCAGCAGGGCCGGCGGGATGCTGTCGTCCATATACTGCTTAATCAGGAAAACGCCCATCGTGGAAGGAATATACGGCAATATGTACACCAGAAAGCTGTCAATCAGCCGCAACTGCGTAAACACCATATACTGCGGCACGGCGAGCGTGGTCGCGTTATACAGCAGCGCAAACTGAACCACCCAGAAAATGACGTGCCGCCCCTTCAGATCGGTTTTGGAAATCACATACGCCGCCATGGAAGCCACCAGGATATGCAGAACCGTCGTGACGATGGTGACGAACACCGAATTGAAAATATAGCGGGAAATCGGAACCGATAAGCTGGAAAGCAGACTGGGCAGCGCGGTAAAATTGGCGAGCGTCGGCCGCTTTACCGTAAACAGTCGGGGTGGAAAGATCATCAGTTCCTCCAACGGCTTGAAGGAGGTGGTAATACAGTAAATCAGGGGCAATACCGTAAACAGCCCCATGCCCGCCACCAGCAGGAAAAAGAACAGGTTGCCGCCTGCCGAGCGGGTATATCGCTTGGTTTGCTTTTTGTACGATTTCATGGTATCCCCCATCCCGCACACACAGGCGGCACAAATAGAATGGAAAGAAGCATGCTCCCGTGAGCAGGGCGGTAAACCGGCGTTCGGGCCGCTTGCCGCCGCACAATTTCCTACCGTCCCGTCATATCCAGCAGCTTGCCGATCAGAACGCGGGAAACCGCCATGAGCAGGAACAGGAACACCGATATGGCAGCGGCATACCCCATTTCAAACCGGGTTGTGCCGACATCGCTTAAATGCGTTACAATGGTATGGGTACAGTAATTGGTGCTGGGCATACCGGTCAGCTCCACGGCCACCGCCCCAACCGAAAAGGCGGCCTGAATCTGCATCACGCTTCCAAACAACAGCATGCTCTTCATGGAAGGGAGGGTGATATACCATACCTCCTGCCAGCGGTTGGTGATCCCGTCGATCACGCCTGCCTCATACATTTCCGAATTCACATTCTGCAGGCCCGCGATATTCGCCAGGAAGGATATGCCCATACTCATCCAGATCTGCACGAGGATCACGATTCCCATGGCATAGGCGGTATCCTTCAGCCAGAGAATCGGGCTGGAGATCAGCCCCATGCTCAGCAGAAGACTGTTGATATATCCGTAGCTGTCGCTGCTGAACATAATCTTCCAGATAAAATACACATTCCCCGCTAAAGACGGCGCGAAGAACAGAAAAGAGAGCAAATTCCGGACAAGCGGCCGGAATTCATTAATAATCCACGCCAGGACAAAGGAAAGGAGAAAGCCGATCGGACCGGTCACAAAGGCAAAGACCAGGGTATTCCGAACCGCAATCAGAAAAACGCTGTCGTTCAGGAACATACGGACGTAATTGCCAAGGCCGGTAAAGGAGGGCAAATTGATCATATCGTAGGTAAAAAAGCTCAATACCACAGAGGAAAGGATCGGCAGGACTGTAAACAGGAAAAAAAGGACCAGGAAGGGAGCAAGCATCAGATACAACGGGATTCGGGTTTTCAGCCTTCCGAAATCGCAGCGCCTGGCCCCGGTCTTCCGCACAATTTGCGCACCTGTCATATCTCTGAACACCGACCTTTCTTCTATTCTTCATTTCTCTTCAGTTCAAATGGTACTCTTCCCGCTTCCGCTGAATCTCTTCGTCAATAAACCGGCTCCACTGCACCAGCATTTCCCGCGGATTCTCGCCAAGGTTGATCGTATTCCAAAAAGCCTGATCGATCCCGCGGGAGGTATAATAGCTTCCGGGAATCTCCGGGATCTCCTCGGTATCCTTCCACTGCTCGAGCATCTTTTCCAACCCGTTTCCACTCCAGGAATACCGGGAAAAAGCTTCCAAATTCGCAGTCGGATGACGGGCCGAAATGCCCAGGACGGATTCCACTTCACGGGAATACTGCTCCTGCACCTCCGCGCTCGTCCACCACTTCAGAAACGCCCACGCCGCCTCGGGATTCTTCGTTTCCTTCAGCATTACCGCCCCGGTGCCGGTGGCGGCGGACGTATTGCGGATGCTGCCGTCCTCCTGCTCAAAGCCCGGCAGAACGTCCATGGCCCAGCGGCCGTTGATTTCCGGCGCCGCCACGCTCAAAAGCGAATATTGCGTATAGGAAGCGATGGCCAGAGGCATCTCGCCTGTACGGAAACGGGTATAGAAGTCATACGACTGCGGCAACTTGTATTTCGTATATAAGTCCGTCCAGAACCGGAACGCCTCCACCGATGTGAGGCTGGTCAGGTCCGTGCCATCCAGCCGGTCGTTGTACATCCGGCCGCCCATTTGCAGAAGCAGGGTGGGAAACAGGCTCTGCAGGCCGCCGGAATCCTCGGATACTCCGGCGTAGGGAACACCCGTCTGCATATTGTTTCTCTGGATAACGGTCACGCAGTAAAGGAATTCCTTCCAGGTTTTCGGCGCCGTCAGGCCGATTTCCTCAAAAACATCGGTGCGATAAAAGAGCATGAAAAACTGCTGCGCGTCCGGCAGCGCATAGCAACCGCCGTTAAACATATACGGCTGGCAGGCGGACGGCATAAAGCGCTCTTGCGTCACCTGTTCAAAATCATCGAAGGACGAAAGGTCATACAGCACGCCCCGCATAGCCATGTTCACCGGCTGAGCCCGGCCAAGCGTCAGCACACAGTCCGGCGCTTTCCCGGAAATCAGGGCCTGCACCAGGGAGGCGTTGACGATCTGGATGTTCACCGAAATCCCCGTTTCAGCCGTAAAGCTGTCCCGAATCATAAAGTCCAGAACCTTGGACTGATCCCTTCCCCAATACAGCCACACGGTGAGTTCCCCTTCTTCAGCCGGCGAGCTGTAGTCGGAAAGGAAGGTGTGAAAGAAGCGCGAGAAGGAAAAGGCGACGCGTTCTCCCCACCCCGCCATATGGGCGTCCACCGGGCTTTCCGGGGCTGTCAGCATAATCTGATCCAGCGCCAGCGGCATGTTTTTCATCTCGTTCAGCCAGGCGCAGAGACTGCCGTAATTGGAGTAATAATCGCTCTTGTACATCTGGACCTTCCAGTAATACCGGAGCATCCGGTCCAGCGTTCCCGCCATATTGCGCACCACGGAAATTCCGGATCCACCCCGCATACCGGACATGCTTTCCATCGCCGCCGCAATCTCTTCCAATTGCGCGGAATAGACTGTCAGCGTCTCCTCCATATCCGGAATCTGCTGAAACAGATCATAGTCCCGGTTGGCGTCCGGCGTTTCGCCAATCACCATCGTCATCTTACGGTAGAGCGTGCCCAAGCCTTCGGTTATGGCCTGGAGGTCATAATACACCTCCGCCATCGGCCCCATGCTTACCGTCAGGGACAGGCTGCGGACGCCCTTCTCCAAATAAACCCGATAGGCCGTCCCCGTTTCATCGGAAAACGCAGAAACCTTCCAGCCGGTGGTATACGGAAAAGCGATGGCCGCCGCTTCGGCAAAGGGAATCTTTCCGTCCACAGCGAAGGAACGATAGCTCTGCCCGTTGAGAAGATAGGTCTGCAGATATTTAAAGGAAACGGCATAATAGCCGCTCTCCGGAACCTCTACCTGCCAGATCAGGGTATCCCCCACCGTCTGCCAGTTGGTCGCTCCTATGTAATTCAGCCGGCTGTGCTTCGGGTCCTGCGGCGAAACGTGCGGGCTGGACTGATCCGAAAGCGGAATCAGCGCATCCGACGATTTGATATCCGCCTTTTCGCCCTCGAGGTCCAGCTGAACGCCGGTATAATCCGGCGCGGAGCCGTGTTCCTCAAGATATTCCTCATAGGAAGAAAGGGCTTGCGCCGGCTCCAATATCAGTGTTTCCAGAGAAAAGGACTCGGCCAGCAATTGAAGGGTGAGCCGATGCGTTCCCGCCGTCAGATAAAACCGAAGCGGTTCCGACAGCACCTTGTTCGGATCGAGCAGCCAGCCGTCCGACCAACAGGAAAGTTCCTTCTGCACCGGCGTAAACTCGTTTCCTTTCGCGTCCGTGCGGCTGTCCCCCTCATTCCGCCACCAGCGCGGCAGATACAGGGAAGCAGCTTCCGTGAAAGGATGTCGCCCGTCGATTTTGAGGCCGAGCTCTATATCACTTCCCGTACCCTCCAGAGGCAGGTAATGCAGCGCGATCTGATACAAGCCGTCCTCCGGCGCCGTAACGTACCAGTCGACTTCTCCGCCTCCGGACCACGCCAGACATTCGCCGCCTGTTTCCCCCTCCGTTGTTACCAGTTCCGCTTCCCGGGATTCGAGATAATCCACGGCGGAAACGCACACTCCCTGTGAAGGGGTAGGAGTGTCGGCATAGGCTGCCAGATAGCCGGGGTAATCGGCTTCCTTATTCGCTTTATCCGAAAGCGCCGTTTCCCCGTTCTCCGCTTCCTCCGCCAGAGGGCTCCAGGGAATCAGGGTTGTCAGCAGCACACCGGCCAACATGATCGCCATTGCTCGTCGACGCATCCGCATCGCCTCCTTAGCCGTACTGGTCAAAATGTCACCGTTTTCCATCTCCGCCGAGTTTTTTCATAGAATTTCAAAAGCCATGCAGAGAAAAAAGAGAATTCACGCGATTTTCCATGCTTACATCCACATGCTTTTATGCACATTTTATATTTCTACAATTACGACATTTCCTTTTCCATGTTTTTGCACTCTTATGTTGTTAAGAATATTATAATTGCATTTCTCCATTTGTCAATATATTTTTCGTAAAAAAAGAAGTAATAAGTATCAACTGCACATATTGCTTTATTATTTTTTTAATTTTTATTTATTTTGCTGGCAATTAATTGGATTTCCAGAATTTTTGCAACATTACATATAACATTTGTAAAGTTACATTAACTCCGGGCAATTTTATTTTGTCGTTCAACAAGTTGCTCCAAACGGACGTTCTTGCGTTTGTTATATTTGTCAATTGACAAATGCAATATTTTTCCTGTAAACTGAAAGCAATTCTTGAAGGTCCACCTGTATTATTCCGATAATTGAGGAGCTGATTTCATGAGGACCAAACCGACGCAGGCCATGATCGCCCGGGAGCTCAATCTTTCCCGAAACACCGTATCCAAGGTTCTGAACAATATTCCCGGCATCACCGAGTCCACGCGCAAGCGGGTACTGGATAAAGCGACCGAACTGAATTACCGGCACAATACTCCCGTCAGCACGGCGGCCCCGGTTCAGAATTCCAGCTGTCTGAACTATGACATTGCTTTTCTGTGCCACGCGGATTCCTTTGTCGGTTCCTTTTGGACGGAAGTAATCAAAAGCATGGAGCAGTATCTGGAACAGTTTTTCTGTACGATCCGCTTTGTCGTGGTGCTACCGGAACACGAGCGCAACCTGTCCTATCCCCTTACCCTCCTGCACAAGCAGCCGGACGGTATTGTCGTGGCCGGGCTGTTCGATAGCCGGTATTACCGGCATGTGGCAGGGCTTCATCTACCGATGGTCTCTTTCGACACCGCGCCGGCGCTCTTCGGCAACAATATGGTGTGCGATATGGTAATGGTGGAAAACGCCGCCTCCACCTATGCGCTGACGCGCCATATGCTGGAGAAGGGCCACCGGAGGATTGCCTTTGCCGGAGAACGCGATTCCTGTCAGAGCTTTTATGAGCGGTGGCAGGGCTATCATCGGGCCATGATGGAAGCGGCGGACGCCGGAGCGGAGGAACTGGTGCTGGATTTTTCAAACACGACCGAATACTATGCCGTTTCCGACTTTTACCGGCAGCTATCCGGACAGGAGAACCTGCCGACCGCTTTTGTCTGTGGAAACGACTCGATCGCCCGATCGGCGCACATGCTCTGTTCTCCTCCTTTCCAACTGTATTCGCAGCTGGAGGTCTGCGGTTTCGATAATACCCGTTCTTTTATTTCCACCATCCCCAACTGTTCCACCGTCGAATTCCCGCTCAATGAAGTCGGGCAGGCGCTGGCCGAAAGCATCCTGTGGCGAATCAAAAACCGGAACCATGCGTTTCGCAGCATCCGTATCGCCACGCACCCCATTTTGAAATAAGGGTTGTCCGTCCCACAACCATATTTAACCGAAAGCCCCGGAATCCACTTTATGGATTCCGGGGCTTTCGGCAGCTTGTCGAAAAATAAAAAGTCGGATAGCAGAAAAAACGGGACGTGTTTATGCGGCGCTCCCCCCTGTCGAGGGGGATTCCCGGCAAGGGATCGCCCTTTCCGCGCCTGATTCGCTTTGTGCGGTAATTTTTTCAAAACAGCTTCTTTGACAGTCCGGGCGTTTATTCCACGACCGTTATCGGGAGACCCAGAAGCGCGGCAAAAAATTTCATCTGATCCACAGAAGCGTCGTAAACCAGCACACTGTGATGGGTAGCTCCCGCCGTGCTGAGCTGTTCCAAGAAGGCGTCCAGCGGAACGGCGGGCTTCATCCATCCGCGTACATTTCCGGCAAATCTGTCTTCTCCCGCCGGTTCCTCCATCGCAACCGGCGCCGCCAGCAGCCGGAAGCCCTGCTTATCCCGGAAAATGTTGACGAAAATCGCCTTTCCCGCCCGATAACAACCATACCCGACGATCGGATTCTCCGCTTCCCCAAATACGAACGGCAGTTCCTTCAGCTCCGGCTTCCCGGAAAGCAGGCCATAATGTATTTCGCCCATGTGGCTGAGGAACAGCCGTCCGTCCTTCCAATCCGGGCAGAAAATTTCTACAAACGCCGCGGCGCCAAAGCCGCGCATCAGCGCCCCGGTAAACGCCGCGGTCAGGACATCTCCCTCGCCGGCGTAACCGATCCCCCGTTCCATCGCCTTGCAGGCTTCCATAAAGGGCATGACCGACAGCCCCATCTCCGGCCGCACCGCACGGAAATTTACGGTAAAGGCGTCCAGACGCTGCGCTTCCAGCCACCGACGCACCGTCAGGCAGCTTTGCACGGTACGCCCGTGAACCTCCGGTGAAAAAAGAGCGAGACGTTCACCGCGGGCGAGGTCGGCCTCCATTTCCTCCCGGATATCCCGTTCCGCGATCCTGTCCCGCAGGGCACAGAGCTCCGTCTCCTCCGCTTTCACCACCGTCACCCCAAAGCGGGACAGCAGCTCGTCCGCCGACACCCGGAAATCGCCCATTCCTTCAAAACTGCCGCCAATCGTCCCCACCCGTGAGCCGAAGAGGGATGCGGCTCCCGCCGCCGCGCGAACCAGACCCGCCGTGCGATCCAGCACGTCCGACTCCCGCCAGTGTCCCGCTGCTATCGCAAACGGCTTTCCCCTTTGCCTCAGCATACTACAAAGATCCATCACGCCGTGAATGCCATGGCAGTACATAATCTCTCCCGGATCCTGTTCCGGTCCGAACTCCCAAGTTTCCGTCGTATCCAGCACAACAAGGGGCAAGGGGGTAGCGCTCAGTATCTCCTCCGATTCCAGCGAAGGGGAATACGCCATGTGCAGCGTCACAATCCCTGCGGCGCCCCCGGCTTCATACCCGGCTACCGCCTGTTCGAATTCCTCTCTCCGCCGGCAAAACGGCGTTCTCAGAACGGACAGCCCGCGGTTTTCCAGCCCCCGGGCAATTTCTTCGTAAAACGCCTCCAGCCGGGGACGAAGCTCCGGATTACTCTCATCATACAACGCTATATACAGCGGCAAAAGGCCGATCGTGATTGGTTTCATAAAGCGATTCCTTCCCGCACTGCCGTGCTTTTTTCTGTCTTTGTTTTCGTTCATCCTCTGTTCAATACGCGGGCCGCGTTGCCGTAAAAAATATCCCGGATATTTTCCCTGGACAGGCCAAGCCGTTCCGCACAGCGGCGAAAAGCGCGCAGCTCTTCATACATAAACAGGGTAATCCGGTCGGCGTTCTCCGTTTCGCGCATATGGAAATCCTCCGACACGTCGCCGTACAGCCCACGGGGAACCACATTGTAATAAACGCCGTTTTCCGTCACCCGGAACATCCGCATTTTGGTGATCGGCATATCCGAGCCAAACAGAAGCCTTTCCGGCCCGACGGCGCGGACGCAGGCGATCATCGCTTCATCCAGCGTATTGGCGGAAAAATCAAACACCATATTTTTGGTTTTCCTCAGCAGCTCAAACGCTTCGCCCAAATCTTCCGGAGCATAAGCCCGTCCGATATGCGCGACAATCAGTCGAAGGCGCGGATACTTCTCTTCGATTTCCATTAGCTGCGCCAGATTGACCGGATCCTTCAGTCTTGCCGGGCGGGAAATATGCAGCATAACCACCCCGCTCAACTCGTCCATAACCTCCAGATGCTCCCGCGGAAGGAAATCGCTGATCCGTATCTCCCGCTCCGGTATGTAGGAAGGCGAGTTGTTCTGGTAGGGTTTAATTCCGCAGAAGCCCTGTTTCATGGCCTGCCGGAGAACGTCCGCCGGCGTATCGTATCGGGTGCAGTATAAAACCGGCAGGGAAAAGCGCTTCGCGCTCTCCAGCGCATACGCGTTCGTTTTTTCCAATACGGCGGTGGGATACCCCATCAGCAGCGGGCTCACCCGCTTTCCCGGGAACATACATTCATAGGACGACCGCAGATCCTCAATGGTACAAAAAGGCGCAACCATCAACGGCCATCGGACGCAGGCACGGTTTTCCTCCTCGCCGTCCCGCAGCGTTCCCTCCTCCCAGACGTGCGTGTGCACATCGATCAGGGTATCCGGTAAAAAATCCGCCAGTTCCTGTTCATAAACCTGCCGGTCATAAGCCGTCAGTTTCATTCCTTCCATACGTCGCCTCCGTCCAAGCATCCGTTCAGAAATTGTTTTACCGGTTCATTGCCTTCATTATACACAACAAATATGATTAAGTCAATCATATAATATAGACAGCTCAATCGATTTATGCTATATTTTAAAAAGAATCATTCATTTTTGGCGCTTAAAAACGCGCAGACACGCAAAATTTATGAAGGATTGCTCCATACTCCCTATGGAATCCGGCCGCCGGGATAAAGCGGCAGTCGGGATAAGAAGGCAGTCCTTCCGCCGGCAAGGAGGACGTATCATGATATATCCCTTCATTCTACAGCCCGCCTGGAAGGATTATCTCTGGGGCGGCGAACGGTTGAAAACCGACTATCACAAGCAAACGGAACTCTCGCCCCTGGCCGAAAGCTGGGAGCTTTCCTGCCATCCGGATGGGGAAAGCGTTGTGAAAAACGGCTGCTTTGCCGGCATGCCGCTTTCCGCCGTGTTAAAACAGCACCCGGAATTTGCCGGAGAGAGGGTTAACGCCTGCGAATTCCCCTTGATGATTAAGCTGATCGACGCCAAAAGGGATTTATCGATCCAGGTGCATCCCGACGACGACTATGCCCGACGGACGGAAAACAGCATGGGTAAAAACGAAATCTGGTATATTATGGACTGCGAAGAAGAGGCGGAGATACTTTACGGCTTTCGTCGGGATGTCTCCCGCGAAGAATTCCGCCGAGCGATCGAACAGGAAAGCCTGACGGAACTTGTCAACCGGATTCCGGTTCACAAGGGAGACGTATTTTTTATCCCGGCCACCACTCTGCACGCGATCGGAAAAGGCATTCTCATCGCTGAAATCCAGCAAAGCAGCAATCTCACCTATCGGGTATATGACTACGGACGCCGGGACAAAAACGGAAATACCCGGCCATTACATATAGAAAAAGCAATGGAAGTAACCTGCCTGTCGGCCTCCGCCTGTACCGGGAACCCGCAGGAAACGCCCGTACAGAAGGCCGGTTATGTTTCCACCCTTCTGCATCGCTGCGAATATTTCCGAATTTTTCAATGGGACGTAGAGAAAAGCGCCGCTATTTCGGTTGACAATGACCGATTCCTTCATATTCTCTGCCTGGAGGGTGAAGGAACGCTGCAAAGCTGCGGACAGTGTTTTCCCATACGCAAGGGAGACGGTTTCTTTTTGCCGGCGGGAAGCGGAACGGCGCGCCTGAAGGGCGGGCTGTCCGTCCTGCTGACGACCGTCTGACCGCCCTTCGGTTCACCCGGCGTTTATCCATCTGTTTCTATGCAAAAAGGAAGGGGAGAGACATGTCTCTCCCCTTCCTTTTTGTCCGCCGTCCGTACATATCCGGCGCCTACAATTCCCGGCGGATATTGTACAGGGAATTGAGCACCAGCCAATTTTGCGGAAAATATTTCATCACATTCCAATAGCTAACGCCCCGTGTTCCATACTCCTGCGAAAGCCGCAGCTTGGCCTGTACGC
>CAUGOD010000023.1 GCA_959601025.1 uncultured Oscillospiraceae bacterium | reverse complement strand
AAAGCGTTTTACCGCTCCCCCGGTAGAACCGGGGGTTTATTTCGGCTACAAAAAAGGCCGCATGGCGGTTATCCGTCATGCGGCCCTCGATTCCAAGGGGAAAATACCGATCGCTGAAATTACTTCAGTTCGACCTTCGCGCCGGCTTCTTCCAGCTTCTTCTTGATGTCCTCGGCGTCGTCCTTGGAAGCGCCTTCCTTGACAGCCTTCGGAGCGCCGTCGACCAGTTCCTTGGCTTCCTTCAGGCCCAGGCCGGTGATCTCGCGGACAACCTTGATAACGGCGATCTTGTTGGCGCCGACTTCCGCCAGCACAACGTCGAACTCGGTCTTCTCTTCCGCAGCAGCGGCGCCGCCGGCGGCGGGAGCAGCAGCGGCGGCAACAGCGACAGGAGCCGCGGCGGAAACGCCGAATTCCTCTTCGAGAGCCTTCACGAGCTCGGACAGCTCAAGAACAGTCAGGGCCTTCACATCTTCAATCAGCTTCAGAACCTTATCAGACATAGTAGTAATCCTCCATTTTCTTTTTATTGCGCTGTGCGCATGATATGTCGGTTCGCCCAAACCGGGGGGAAGGAGAGATCGCTGCACGATCTCTTAAGCGCTTTGCTTCTCGGCGATCGCGTTCAGGGCGACCACCAGACCGCGGAGATTGGCGTTGAGCACGCAGACGAAACCGGAAATCGGGGCGTTCAGGCCGCCAAGGGCCTTGGCCACGAGAACCTCCTTCGGCGGCATCTTCGCCAGTTCGGAAACGGCGGCCGCGTCTACGATCTCCCCTTCCACGAAGCCGGCCTTCACTTCGATGGCCTTATTCGTCTCGGCAAACTTGCTGAGGATTTTGGCGGCGGCCACATGGTCGGACTCGCTCAGTGCCAGGGCGGTCGAGCCCTCCAGCACGGAATCCAGCCCGGATAGGCCGGCCTTCTCAGCGGCGCGGCGAAGCATGGTGTTCTTCACCACGGCGTAATGCACGCCGGCCTCCCGCAACTCACGGCGGAGCTTGGTGTCGTCGGCCACATTAATCCCCTTGTAGCTGACCACAACGCCGGCCACAGAGCTCTTCAGCTTTTCCGCCAGCTGATCGACATATTCCTGCTTCTGCTGCAAAATCTTCTCGCTGGGCAATTCATTTCACCTCCGGATAGCGTATTGCTGCCCTGCTGACCTTCTCCGGAACAAAAAAACTTCCCGTGGCGCAAACCACAGGAAGATTTCAGACATTGTCGCATTTTCTCCGCGCACTCCCTATGGAACAATGATTTTTCCATAGAAAACAGGAAGAAAACGATTCAAGCCCTCGTCCTCGGCAGGCGGCAAAAGCCTTTACATCGGAACCCGATACCCGCTGTCTGTGGAAGAACAGCAAGAGTATTTTATCAGGGGACAGGGGCCTTGTCAACCCCTGTCTCCCGAATAAAAACAATTTTTCATTTTTTAATCCGGCCTGCCGCATGGCCTGCCGCGTAAAATTACGCGCCGACCTTGTTCGGATTGATCCGCACGCCGGGGCCCATGGTGGTGGCGACCACGCAGGAGCGGATATACTGCCCCTTCGCTGCGGCCGGCTTCGCGCGGACAATCGCGCCGAGCAGGGTATCAAAGTTCTCCTGCAGCTTTTCCGCGCCGAAGGAAACCTTGCCGATCGGGCAGTGGATGATGTTGGTCTTATCCAGACGATACTCGATCTTACCGGCCTTGGCCTCGGTTACGGCCTTCGCCACGTCCGGGGTCACGGTGCCTGCCTTCGGGTTGGGCATCAGACCGCGCGGGCCAAGCACCTTACCGAGACGGCCGACCAGTCCCATCATATCCGGGCTGGCGATGACCACGTCAAAATCCATCCAGCCGCCCTGCACCTTGGCGACCATATCCTCCGCGCCGACGTATTCCGCCCCAGCGTCCAGCGCCGCCTGCGCCTTGTCGGCCTTGGCGAACACCAGCACGCGGACGGATTTGCCGGTGCCGTGGGGCAGCACGATCGCGCCGCGAACCTGCTGATCGGCGTGACGGCTGTCCACGCCCAGCTTCACATGCACTTCCACCGTCTCGTCAAACTTGGCCTTGCCGGTCTTGACGGCGATATCCAGCGCTTCGTTCACATCATAGAAAGTTGCGCGGTCGAACAGCTTGGCGCTGTCGACATATTTCTTACCGTGTTTCATTCACTTATCCTCCCTGTTGAGTGGTAAAATCGGAATTCCGCTGTGTGGCCGCTTGTGAAACATATATTCCACAACGGCCGGGGAAAACGGGAAAATTGCGAAGCAATTCCGAAACCGAAAGGTTTCGCCGTTTTCCAGCGTGAAGCGCCAGCGCTTCACGCCATCCTCCCACCCGGAACAGACTCCTTAGTCGACGACCTCGATGCCCATGCTGCGCGCCGTGCCGGCGATCATGCTCATTGCCGATTCGATGCTCGCGGCGTTGAGGTCGGGCATTTTGGTTTCCGCGATTTTGCGGACCTGTTCCTTCGTAATCTTCGCGACCTTGGTCTTGTTCGGCGTACCGGACGCGGTTTCGATGCCGCAGGCTTTCTTAATCAGGACGGCCGCGGGGGGCGTCTTGGTAATGAACGTGAAGGAGCGGTCCGCATAGACCGTGATCACGACCGGGATGATAAGGCCCGCGTCGTTCTTCGTGCGTTCGTTGAATTCTTTGGTGAAAGCCATGATGTTCACGCCGTGCTGACCGAGAGCCGGACCAACAGGGGGCGCCGGCGTGGCCTTGCCCGCCGGAATCTGCAGTTTAATATAGCCGGTTACTTTCTGAGCCATTTTTTACTTGCACCTCCAAAAATCGTGGTAGATGGCGGAGCGGCGGAAAGCCGCTCCTCCCACAGCCGGACGTTCGTCCGGGCGCCGGGCAGCCACCCGGCAGGGGCTTTGCGACGGACATCTCAATCCATCCGTTCCGCCTGATCCAGCTCCAGCTCCACCGGGGTTTCCCGGCCGAACATGGAGATGGTAACGCGAACCTTGTTCTTTTCGAGGTCGATCTCGTCCACCACGCCGGTAAAATTCTCCAGCGGGCCGTCTACGATGTGGACGGTATCGCCCACGGTGTAGTTAACCTCAATTTCCCGCTTCTCCACGCCCAGAGCGGCGACCTCTTCCTCCGTCAGAGGAATGGGCTTGCCGTTGGGACCGACAAAGCCGGTGCAGCCGCGGGTGTTCCGCACGACATACCAGGATTCGTCCGTCATCACCATCTTGACGAGCACATAGCCCGGGAAGATTTTCCGCTCCACCTCACGCTTTTTGTTGTCCTTGATTTCCACAACGGTTTCGGTGGGGACGCGAATCTCATGAATCCAGTCCTGGAGCTTGCGGTTCTCGACAATCGTTTCGAGATTGGTGGCTACCTTGTTTTCGTAGCCGGAATAGGTATGCACGACATACCATTTCGCCTCTTCAGACATCAACGCATCCTCCTTGCTTATGCGGGCAGGGGATTACCGCGCCCGCATCAGACCAGCAGGTCGATCAACGCGCCCAATCCGAAATCAAAAAGGCAGATGACAATGCCAAGCACCGCGCACATCGCCAGCGTAACGCTGGTGTTGCGCACAACCGTCGGCAGGGTCGGCCAGATGATCTTCTTGAACTCGCCCCTGGCGTCGCGGAAATACTTCCCGGCCTTTTTGCCGAAACCGGGTTTCTTCTCCTTGGCGGGCTTCGCGTCCTTCTCCGCTTTGGAAGCCTTGGCTCCGGTCTCCTCCGCGGCGGCAAGCTTTTTCTCGTCAGCCATTACGAACCCTTCCTTTCCTTACCGGCGGGGAAATCTTCCCGATTGCCGGCTATGCTGCGAAGCAGGCGGACGCCTTACTTCGTTTCGCGATGAAGCGTGTGCTTCCGGCAGAACCGGCAGTACTTGTTCATCTCCAGTCTGTCGGGGTCGTTTTTCTTGTTCTTCATGGTGTTGTAGTTGCGCTGCTTGCACTCCGTGCAGGCCAGGGTGATTTTGACTCTCATAACGGCACCTCCAATGATTCGGAATATCTTGGGCTTGCTCCTGCGGGCGGCGCGCCGTCCCTTCCGGCAAGCCCTGGCCTCCCTCGGTCGCGGGGTCTTGTCCCGCCAAAAAACGGGCACAAAAAAAGAACCCCCAATGAGGTACTATCTACTATAGCACACTCTTTTCCGTCGGTCAAGAGGGTTCTTCCGAATTTTTCTAATCTTTTCTCTGGCTTACCGGTCCCGTTTTCCGGAAAAGCCGTTGCCTTCCGGCGGATCGTATGGTATTATACTATATCATAAATTTCCGGGCAATCCCGGCCGAGAAGGCCTTTGTCCTTTCCGCCGCTGTCCGACGGAAACATATTTACCCGGGAAACAGCATAGGCTCCGATAAGGACCGCTTCGGCTTTTGTCAGCCGTCACGATTATGGTTATAATGGATAATAATAGACATAGGAAAAGGAGGCGGCGCCCATGGATAACCGGCCGATCGGCGTTTTTGATTCCGGTCTCGGCGGACTGACCGTGATGCGGCAACTGATCCGCCGCCTGCCCGGCGAGGACATCATTTATTTTGGCGATACCGGCCGCGTGCCTTACGGTAACCGAAGCCGGGAGACCATCGAAAAATACGCGCGGCAAGACTGCCGCTTCCTCCTTTCGAAGGATGTAAAGCTGATTATCGCCGCCTGCGGCACGGTCAGCTCGGTCGCTCCCCACGTCCTGAAGGAATTGCCGGTCGCCGCGGCCGGTGTGGTGGAGCTGACGGCGGACGCCGCCGTGCAGGTCACCCGGAACCGGCGGATCGGCGTCCTTGGTACCGCCGCCACCATCCATTCCGGCTCCTTCCAGCGCCGGATTCGGGAGCAGCTTCCGCAGGCGGAGGTTTTCCCCCAGGCCTGCCCGCTCTTCGTTCCATTGGCGGAGAACGGCTGGATCGGGCGGGACGATGAGGTGACCATCCTCACCGCCCGGCGGTATCTCGCCCCGCTGAAGGATGCGGGAGTGGACACCCTGATCCTCGGCTGCACCCACTATCCCCTGCTGGCCCCCATCATTGGGGACATTATGGGAGACGGCGTGACCCTGGTCGACTCCGGCCAGGCGGCGGCGGACGACTGCGAGCGCCGCCTGCGGGAAAGCGACGCGCTGAATCTCACAAAAAAAGCGGGAGAGCACAGCTTTTACGTCAGCGACCGTCCGGAGGACTTTTCCCGGGTTGCAGAGCTGTTTCTCGGCTGCGCGGTGAACGAGGATATCCATACGCTGGATATCGAGCAGGTGGACAGAACCGCTCCTGCTTCCTCCGTTCCGGAGGAACGGCTCATTCCCGAAAGGCGGCGATGAGGGAGTGTATACGGAAAACGGAGGATATGCCATGCCGCAGACAGAAAAGGGCGAAAAAGACGTATGGATTTCCATCAAGGGCATCCAGCACATCGGGGGAGAAAGCGACACCATTGAACTGAGCACCGCAGGAAAAATGGCCCGGGCCGACGGCGGTTATCTCCTGACCTACGACGAAAGCGTCTCCACCGGAATGGAGGGCGTGGTCACCCGGATGTCGGTTCGACCGGATATGGTAACGCTGGAGCGGCAGGGCGCGATGAATTCCCTGCTGGTGCTCCAGAAGGGCCGGCGTACCCTGTGCGATTACGACACCGGCTACGGCCGGGTGACCATGGGGGTATATGCCCGCGCGATCCATGCCAATCTCGCCGACCGGGGCGGGACACTGGATTTCCACTACACGTTGGACATTAACTCCGACATGGCCTCCTCCCACGACATTTACATCACGGTGAAGGAAGCCCGTTCCCGCAGCTGAGTCCGCACGGGCGCGGCAAAGCCGGGATATACACGGGATAAGGAAACAGGCGGGCCGCTTGGACAGGCCCGCGGATAGAAAGGTTGATTCCCATGTCAAAAATTGTCACGCTGGCGGAAAGCCAGCTTAAGGAAGCGATCCTTTCCGCTCTCGGCGCAGCCGTCGCGGCGGAGGAGCTTCCCGCCGAGCCCATCCCGGCCTTTGGGGTGGAGATTCCCGGCGACCGCGCCCACGGCGACCTCTCCGCCAACGCGGCGATGGTATCCGCCCGGGCCTTCCGCCTCCCGCCCCGCAGGATTGCGGAGATCATTGAAAAACATCTCGTTCTGGAAGGAACCTTCTTTGAAAAAGCGGAGGTGGCCGGCCCCGGCTTCCTGAATTTCTTCCTCTCCCCCGCTTTCTACGCGGCGGTAGTGGCCGACGTGCTGGAGCAGGGGGACCGCTACGGCCGTTCGGATTTTGGCCAGGGCAAAAAGGTGATGGTGGAATTCGTTTCCGCCAACCCAACCGGCCCCATGCACATGGGCAACGCCCGGGGCGGCGCGCTGGGCGACTGCCTGGCGGCGGTGCTGGACGCGGCCGGCTACGACGTGTGGCGGGAATTCTACGTCAACGACGCCGGAAACCAGATTGAAAAGTTCGGCGTCTCGCTGGAGGCCCGGTATATCCAGCACCTGAAGGGGGAGGACGCGGCGGAACTCCCCGAGGACGCCTACCACGGGGACGACATCCGAGAGCACGCCGCTAATTTCGCCGCCCTGTACGGGGACAAATACCTCGACGTCCCGGCGGAGGAACGCCGCGCCGCGCTGGTAAAATACGCCCTTCCCCTGAACATCGAGCGGATGCACCGCGATCTGGAAAAATACCGCATCACCTACGACCGCTGGTTTCTGGAATCCTCCCTGCATGAAAGCGGCGAGGTGAAGGGCGTGGTCGACCTGCTGGCCGAGAAGGGCCTGACCTATGAAAAGGACGGCGCGGTCTGGTATAAGGCAAGCGAAAACGGCGGGGAAAAGGACGAGGTCCTGATCCGCGCCAACGGCAATCCGACCTATTTCGCGGCGGATATCGCGTATCATCGGAATAAATTCGCCCGCGGCTTCGATACCTGCATCGACGTCTGGGGCGCCGACCATCACGGCCACGTCGCCCGGATGAAGGGCGCGATGGACGCGGTCGGCCTGGACGGCAACAAGCTGCAGGTGGTCCTGATCCAGCTCGTCCGCCTGATGCAGGGGGGCGAGGTGGTCCGGATGTCCAAGCGCTCCGGCAAGGCCATCCAGCTCTCCGACCTGCTGGACGAGGTGCCGGTGGACGCGGCCCGCTTCTTTTTCAATATGCGGGAGGCCAATACCCGGATGGACTTTGACCTTGACCTCGCGGTGGAGCAGTCCTCCTCCAATCCCGTATATTATGTGCAGTACGCCCATGCGCGGATCTGCTCAATCTTCAAAAACCTCGCGGCGGACGGCGTCGCCCCCCGCGCCTGTAAGACGGAGGAGCTGGCCCTGCTGACCGCGCCGGAGGAAAAGGAGCTGATCCGGCATCTCGCCACCTATACCGAGGAAATCGTCACCGCGGCGAAAACCTACGAACCGGCCCGGATTACCCGGTACTGTCTGGAGCTGGCGACCCTGTTCCACAAATTCTACAACACCTGCCGCGTCAAAGGGGAGGAAGAATCCCGGATGCAGGCCCGGCTGGCCCTCTGCGCCGCGACCCGGAACACCCTGAAAAACGCCCTGACCCTGCTGAAAATCGACGCGCCGGAAACAATGTGATTTTCCTTCCACGCCGTCCGCACGGACGGCCCGAAACAGAAAGGATCGTGTTTTTTCCATATGGAACTTCCCGGTAGCCTGCCCCTGCTTTTGGACGGAGCCACCGGCACCCAGCTGATCGCGGCGGGAATGCCGGCGGACGCTTGTCCGGAGCTGTGGGCGCTCGAGCATCCCGCCATTGTCACCGAGCTGCAGCGCCGGTATATTCTGGCGGGCAGCGATGTGCTGTACACCCCCACTTTCGGCGCCAACCGGGCGCGGCTCGCGCCCTTCGGACTGGCGGATCGGACGGCGGAGTTTAACCGCCGACTGGCGGCCCTGAGCCGGGAGGCGGTTGTCTCCTGCCCGAAAAGCCGCTGCCGGATTGCGGGCGTACTTTCTCCCACCGGCCTGGGGACCGAATCGCCGGAGGACGCGCCGTTCGACAAATGGATCGCCGTGTACGCTGAACAGGCCGCCGCGCTGAAGGAGGCCGGCGTGGATCTGCTGGTCTGCGAAACTATGACCAGCCTCGGCGAGGCCAGGGCCGCTCTGCTCGCGGCGCGGGAAACGGACCTGCCGGTAATCGTGACCCTGACGATAAACAGGGAGGGAGAGACGGCGTCCGGCGGGCGGCTGCTGCCGGCGGTGATCACGCTGCAGTCGCTGGGCGCGGCGGCCGTGGGGCTGAACTGCTCCGTCGGCCCGGCCTGCATGGCCGAACCGATCGCGGAAGCCCTGCCCTATGCTTCGGTTCCCCTGGTCGCCAAGCCCAGCACCATGGCGGAAGGCGGCGGCGCGCTTTCCCCCCTGCGATTCGGGGAAGCGGTGCGTTCGCTGATGGACGCGGGCGCCACCATCGTGGGAGGCTGCTGCGGCGCTTCGCCGGAGCATGTCGCCGTGCTGCGGGGAGTCGTAGATCAGCACCCCACCGTAGCTCCGCGGGAGATCGACACGGACGCCTGCGCGGTGGAAAGCGAGGCATTCTTCCTCGCGGACGATCTGGAATACGGCGATCCTCTCCCCTGCGACAGCGATCTGGCCGACCGTCTGATCGAAGCGGAGGAAGAGGGCAACGTCGCACTGGTGGAGCTTTCCGGCCCGGGCGACCTTTCCAGCCTGCTGGAGTTCGGCGGAATGAGCCGTCTGCCAATCGCTCTGCACGCCGACCATCCTCTGCTGCTGGACGAAGCGCTCCGCCGCTTCCCCGGCCGGCTGTTGGTGGATTCCCTTTGTGAAATCGAGCGGCCGCTGCTGGAGGATATTGCGGCGCGGTACGGTGCGGTGGTTTTCTAAGGAAGAAAATCGGGAAAGGCCATGAAAATCATGGCCTTTCCCGATTTTTATTGTATTTCCGCGCCTTTCCACAGCTTCGCCGTTCCGTCGTTATCGCTTGCCGGGTCTTGTCTCCCTGCTGTTTTCTCCCCGTTAAAGAAGGCTCCATTTCACCCGGTTTTCCAGGGTTTCGTCCAGCAGTTCATCCATAGAAATGTGGTAATACCGCGCCAATTCTTTCAGCAGCATCACACTGGGAAGCGTTTTTCCTGTTTCATAATAGGCATACGTTGAGCGGGTGATCTGTAGAATACGGCAAAGCGTTTCCTGCGTCAGCCCATGCTTCTGTCGATAATACGTCATGTTCCACCCAATATAGGCGGGGATTTCCCTCTTACCTTTCATGCTGTTCCTCCGTACCGTCCCCGACAGAAGCGAATCCGCCGGGGGAATCCTTCTGGGTCCAGTTTTCAAACCAACTATCTGATTTTGGCGGCCATAACTCCGGCCGCCCACGGAAAAAGCGATAACGAAGGGTTGGCGGAGGCGTTTCCCCCGCCGCGGAACCTCGGAATCTCCGAACTGCAAAAAGCCGAAAATCAACCCCTTTCCAAGCGCACCTTCATTTCATGAAAAAGAGCGGCGTACCGCCGCCACGCAGCCTGTATCCACCCATCCGAACAAAGTTGGAACGAATGGAAACGTTTTACCAAAGGACAATCCGCTCCGTTTCCAGAAACGCTCCGTTTCCTAAACCGTTTTTCAAAGCCCCTCAAAGTCCTTTTGTTTCCCCGCGAAGTGAAAACGCAAGGATACACTGGCCGACTGAGCCGCCGGAACGGTTTCCATTCAGAGCAAAATATGAGAATTTATTCCACAAAAACTCCGATTATGCCAGAATATCACGGTGGTATTATGGCATTCGCCAACGAATATGTCAAGTTATTTCCTGTTCGGGCTTTCAAAAACTCCGATTACTTCCGATGTTCACCCCCGCGTTTTCCGAACCGTTTTCTGAAGCGGCATTACTGAGCGCCGCGAAATCCGACAGGGACAGCTCCTCCGCCCGGGCGGTTTCGGGAATTCCCGCCGTCCGGAGGAGCGCCGCCGCACGGGCTTTATCCATTCCCGCGCCGGTCAGAGCGTTGGCCAGCGTTTTCCGGCGCTGGCCGAAGGCCGCCCGCACCAGGCGGAACAGCATCGCTTCGTCCTCCACCCGGCAGGGCGGTTCCTCTCTTACCTTCAGGCGAATCACGGCGCTGTCCACGTTCGGCGCGGGAAGAAAGCTGCCGCGGGAAACGGGAAAAAGCACCTCCGGCTCGGCATAATACTGCACGGCAAGGGTGACCGCCCCGCATTCCCGCGTGCCCGGCCGGGCGCAGAGCCGCTGGGCCGCCTCCCTCTGTACCATGACGGTAATGCTGTCCACCGGCAGGCGACTCTCCAGCAGGGCCATCAGGATCGGCGAGGTGATATAATAGGGCAGATTGGCGCAGACTACCGCCCGCAGGCCGGTGAAATTCTCCTCGATCACCCGCCGCAGATCAAGCTTCATCGCGTCCCCGTGTATCACCCGCGCGTTCGGGAAATCGGCCAGCGTTTCCCCCAGCACCGGCAGCAGACGGTCATCCAGCTCGATCGCCGCTACTTTCGCCGCCCGCAGCGCCAGTTCCCGGGTCAGGACGCCGATTCCCGGCCCGATCTCCAGCACCCCGGTATTTTCATCCGCGCCGCAGGCCTCCGCCATACGAGGACAGACCGAGGGATTGATCAGAAAGTTCTGCCCCAGCTTTTTGGAAAAATGGAATCCGTGCCGGTCCAACAAGGCTTTTACCGTTCCGATATCCGTCAGCTTCTGCTCTTTCTCCATGAATGTTTCTATCCTTCCTGTCTTCCATTCCTTTAGAAATCCTCCGATGATGGCCGTCGACTATTCCCCATCCGTCCGATAGGCCAAAAACGCCTCCGGCAGCAGGGAGGAGAGACGGGTCCGAAGAATTTCGTCACCCTGCGCCGCAGCGCGGAGCACCGTCATTTCTCCAAACTCCGCCAGCATCTGCCGGCAAATGCCGCAGGGTGCGACCGGCGTATCCCCCGCCGCCACGGCGAGGGTAAGGAACCGCCGCTCCCCGGCCGTCAGAGCGGCGGCGAGCGCCGCCCTCTCCGCGCAGATCGTGCCGCCGTAGGAGACGTTTTCGCAGTTCGCCCCTACATACACCTCGCCTGACGCCGCCAGCAGAGCCGCCCCCACCGCAAAACCGGAATAGGGGCAATAGGCGTTTTCCCTTGCCGCCCGTGCGCGGGCGACCAGTTCCCGATCGTCGATCATGGACACTCTCTCCTTTCATTTCCGCCGACAAATCGGGGCTTCCTCTTGCGTTTTTCCGGCGGAACGATTATAGTAAACACAGGGCGCCGCTTAGGATCAGGCGGCATTGCCCGGGAATACCCCCTTATGCGAAAGGCCGCTTGTTAGTGCGGCTTCCCAAAAATCAACTATAAACAAAAAAACCGGAAAAAGCAAGAAATACCTGTAACGCGGAAAGGATGTTGGCATTGGTCAGAAGGGATAAGGAAAACTATTACCTGGACATCGCGCAGGCCGTCGCCGGGCGGGGCACCTGCCTACGCCGGAATTTTGGAGCCATCATCGTCAAGAATGACCAGATTCTGTCCACCGGTTACGTCGACGCGCCCCGCGGCCGCCGGAACTGCAGCGATCTCGGAACCTGTCTGCGGGAAAAGATGAACATCCCCCGCGGCGAACGGTACGAGCTCTGCCGGTCGGTCCATGCCGAGGCCAACGCCATTATTCATGCCTCCCGCAGCGAAATGATCGGCGCGACCCTGTATCTTGTGGGAGTGAACGCGCAGGACGGCAGCCTGGTATCCGACGCCAACGCCTGCTCCATGTGCAAGCGGATGATTATCAACGCCGGCATTTCCCGGGTCATCATCCGGAACACCCCGAACGATTTTACCGCCGTCTATGTGCAGGACTGGGTGGAAAACGACGGTTCTCTGACCGGGGAAATGGGATATTAAGCCGCAGAGGGAACCGCCGGCAGTACCGCCCCAGCGGTACGAAATCAGAGAGCATTCTGTTTTGGACGACATACAAAGGGCCGGCGCAGAACCATTCTGCGCCGGCCCTTTGGGCGTATTCCGCCGCCGGATCATTCCGCGAGCTTGCGGAACAGATCAGCGAACACCTTATCCCGGTCGACATAATACACATACTTCATCAGATGCCGCTGCTCGTCATGGCTGTAATGCCCGTCGTACGAAACGATCGGGCTGTGAACAATCCGGTCGAGGGTGAAATCCTCGTCCAGCAACCAGGCCACGGCGGTCACGTCCCAGATCACCCGGCTCCACAGAACCTTCCCGCAGCGGACCTCCTCGTCCTCCTTGACGATGCGGTAAAGATAATCGCACAGCTCGTTTTTTCCGACGATCCAGTGCTCCAGCTCCGGCCCCGTGGTGGTGAAATGGGTCACCACGCCCATGCAGGGCAGCTGCACCAGCGGCACGCCGCAGCCGAAAACCACCCGGGCCGCCGCCACGTCCTGAATCAGGTTGAATTCGCGGGTATCCGGCCAATACCAGGCATGGCCGCCCAGCCATACCAGCACGATCTTCTTCGCGATCTCCGGCTTCAGCAGCAAGGCGGAGGCCACGTTGGTGATCGCGCCGATTGCCACCACATAGAGCGGCTGGTCGTCCGGCTGCGCCATCGCCCGTTCCACGAGGTTTTCCGCCGCCGGGGAAACCACCGGGGTCTTCTCATCGCTGAGGTAGGCGGTGGAGCCGCGGTAGGTCACGGAAAGATAATCCTCCCGTCCGCAGAGCTTCAGGATATTGGCGATTTCCTGATAGCTTTTTTCCATCCCCTCGGCCGGGGTGGCGGCCTTCTGGTTGGTAAAGGGAGCGGCGTAGATCGCCTTCAGATTCAGCTTGTCCGAGGAACGGATCAGGTAGGCCAGGGCGAACTGGTCGTCCACTTCGTTGAAGGTGTCGGTATCGATCACCACGTCGATTTTTCCCTTCGGCTTTTCCAGCCGGCGAAGCAGAAATTCGTTTGTGTTGACAGCGTTCAGGGTACTCATAACACATGCTCCTTTTTGCGAAATCGTTTTCTCTATCCGGCAAAGTGCGCCGGGTTTCGTACAGAATTCCGAGCGGACGGCCAGGCGGCGGTCACAGCCACACCGACAGGGCGATCAGGTACAGCCCGCCGTAATAAAACGCGAGACTGATCGCCTCGCTGCGCCTAGTACAGCGTTCGGCGTTCAGCAGGTTCCTGGCGAGGGTGAGATCGGAGACGGTGAACAGAAGCGCGCCGCCCGCCAGCGCCATCGTCCCCGGCAGCGTTGGAAGGCACAGCGCCATGGAAAGCATCGCCATAATCACCGCCGCGTAGAGGACAAAAGGGATCAGCCGTTTCCCCATCTCCCGGAACCGCTTGCGGAAAAGAAAGGCCGTCCCCGCATACAGCACGAGGAAGACCGGAAGCGCCAGCCATTTCGGCCGGGCATACACCACGAACGCCGTAATGAACAGCCCATGGGCCAGGGCGAACGCCCCCATTCCGGCAAACAGGTTCTTCTCGATCGCCACGTCCCCGATCAGACAGAGAACCAGCCCGGCCAGCAGCCACCAGAAGCCGGCGAACCCGCCCACCACGCAGCCGTTGAGGCAAAGCGTCACCGGCACCAGCGTACACAGCGCCTTCACCACCACCGACTGCGGCAGCTCTCCCCGCCATTTCAGGCGGAAATACAGGGGAAAAAGCACGGCGAACAGGATGACAGCCGGAAAAACCAGAAGCAGGGCGTGCAGAAACGCGGGCATGGCTTTTCCTCCTTTTCCTGTTCTGTTCGCCGATTAAGGACGGCGGCAAAGCGAATCTGTCCCGCCTTCCCGGGGATGCCGGAGCTTCCCGTATCCCCTATGCTACGATACCACATACAGGCCGAAAAGTCCATAGCTTTTCTCGACGGAGGACGGCGTCCGACGGCGAAAAGGAAGACGGTGCGCCGGCCTGAAAGAGCTCCGCTCCCGCCATTCCCCTCTTGACAATCCCCGCTGTCGGACAGTAATATAGGAGCTGTAAAACAGACGGCCGGAAGGAACACCGGCTGGCACAAGCCGGGCGCGGCGCAGCCTCGCGGCGTTTGCCCGCGGGGCCTGTTTTCTTACCGTCCGGGAGAAAGAAGGCGGGTGTTTGATAAACCGGAACCGGGACGGCTCCCGGCGGGGCGTGGACCTCCAGAACGACGGCATCGGCGGATTGATGCTCAAGCTGGCGCTGCCGGCAATCGCCGCACAGGTCATCAACGCGCTGTACAACATTGTGGACCGAATCTATATTGGCAACCTTCCGGGGGCGGAGGGAACCAACTCCATCGCGGCGCTGGGGGTATGCTTTCCCCTCGTGATCGTGATCTCGGCGTTCGGCACGCTGGTCGGAGTGGGCGGCTCCTCCCTCGCGGCGATCCGGATGGGGGAAGGCCGGCGGGAAACGGCGGAACGCATCCTTTCCAACTGCCTGCCCCTGCTGGCCGCGTTTACAGCGGTTATCATGCCGGTCTGCCTGCTCTTTGGGCGGGAGCTTCTGCTGCTGGTGGGCGCGACGGAGAACACGGTGGATTACGCCGTCCCCTATTTCCACATTTATGTGCTGGGAACGCTGCCGGTACTGATTGCGCTCGGGCTGAATTCCTTCATCAATACCCAGGGCTTCGCCGCCGTCAGTATGCTCACCGTTTTGATCGGCGCGGTCAGCAACATCGTGCTGGACCCTATTCTGATCTACGGCTTCCACCTGGGAGTGCAGGGCGCGGCCATTGCGACCGTGACCTCGCAGCTGATTTCAGCGGTCTGGGTCCTCTGCTTCCTCTGCGGAAAGAAAACCAGGCTGCGGCTGCGGGTTTCCTTTATGCGTCCGCGCTGGTCCCTGATCGGCCCCGTGCTCGCCCTCGGGCTTTCGCCCTTTATCATGAACTCGACCGAAAGCCTGGTCGGTATCGTCATCAACACCACCCTGGCCTCGGTCAGTCCCGACGGGGCGACCGCTGACCTGTACATTGGCGCCTACGCCATCATCGGCAGCGTGATGCAGCTGGTGATGATGCCTCTTACCGGGCTGAGCCAAGGGGCGCAGCCCATCATCAGCTACAATTACGGCGCGGCGCGGTTCGACCGGGTAAAGAAGGCCTACCGCTATTTCCTCGGCTCGGCGGTGACCTTCACCGCCGTGGTCTGGGCGGCGGTGATGCTCTTCCCGGGGCTGTTTATCCGGCTGTTCAGCAGCGACGCCGCGCTTTCGGCGGCCGCCGTGCGGTTCATCCGCGTCTACCTGCTGATGATCGTTCTGATGGCGGTGCAGATCGCCTGCCAGCAGACCTTTGTGGCCACCGGCCACGCGAAGGTTTCCCTCTTCCTCGCCCTGCTCCGCAAAGTGATCCTGCTGATTCCGCTGATTCTGCTGTTTTCCCGTTTCTGGGCGGAAATGGGCGTATTCATCGCGGAACCGGTTGCGGACACCCTGGCGGTGACTGTCACGGCGCTTCTGTTTATCGCCAACCGGAAGTCGGTATTCGGCAACCCCAGACTCGCCGCGGAAGAAAGGGAAGAAACCAAAGCCGGGGACACGAAAAGCCGACCGTCTGACGAAAAGAAAGGATAGGATGGATTTTGAACGAAACGAACCAGAGCAAAAAGCTGCTGTCCGATATTGAAATTGCCCAGAGCGTGCAGCCCCGGCCGATTGAAGAGATCGCCGCAGGCCTCGGCCTGACGCGGCAGGATATCGACCTGTACGGCAACTATAAAGCTAAAATCGGCCCCGAAGTGATGAAGCGGCTGGCGGATAAGCCGGACGGCAAGCTGGTGCTGGTCACCGCCATCACCCCCACCCCGGCCGGAGAGGGGAAAACCACCACCACCGTCGGGCTGGGCGACGCCCTGCATAAAATGGGAAAAAACGTAGTTCTCGCTCTGCGGGAGCCCTCCCTCGGGCCGGTGTTCGGCATCAAGGGAGGCGCGGCCGGCGGCGGCTGGGCGCAGGTCATCCCGATGGAGGACATCAATCTGCATTTCACCGGCGACATGCACGCCATCGGCGCGGCGAACAACCTGCTCGCCGCCATGCTGGATAACCACATCCATCAGGGGAACGAGCTGGGGATCGACGTGCGCCGCATCACCTGGAAGCGGTGCGTGGACATGAACGACCGCCAGCTCCGCCAGATCACCGACGGGCTGGGTGGCCGGCTGAACGGCGTGCCGCGGGAGGATGGGTACGACATCACCGTCGCATCCGAGATTATGGCCATCCTCTGCCTTTCCAACTCGCTGGCGGACCTCAAGCAGAAGCTGGCGAATATCGTAGTGGGTTATACCCGGGATGAGAAGCCGGTCACCTGCGGCCAGCTCAAGGCGCAGGGCGCGATGGCGGCCCTGCTCAAGGACGCGCTGAATCCCAACCTTGTCCAGACGCTGGAGCATACCCCCGCCCTCATCCACGGCGGCCCCTTCGCCAACATTGCTCACGGCTGCAACAGCATCATGGCCACCAGGCTTGCCCTCAAGCTGGGGGATATCGTAATCACCGAGGCCGGCTTCGGCGCGGACCTCGGCGCGGAAAAATTCCTCGACATCAAATGCCGCAAGGCCGGGCTGAAGCCCGACGCGGTGGTGATCGTTGCCACGGTCCGCGCCCTGAAGCATCACGGCGGGGCCGCGAAAGCCGAGCTTTCGCAGGAAAACCTGGACGCGTTGGAAAAAGGCCTGCCCAACCTGCTCAAGCACATTGAAAACATCACGGTAAAGTTTGGCCTGCCGGCCGTGGTCGCCATCAACCGCTTCCCCACCGACACCGAGGCGGAGCTGGAGCTCGTCCGCCGCAAATGCGCGGAATACGGCGCGAATGTCGCCCTGTCCGAGGTTTGGGGCAAGGGCGGCGAAGGCGGGCTGGAGCTGGCGGAGGAGGTACTCCGCCTGACCGGACAGCCGAACGACTTCCATATGATCTATCCGGACGACGCCACCCTGCGGGAAAAGGTGGAGGCCGTCGCCCGGGAAATCTACAACGCTGACGGGGTGGACTTCCTTCCCGCCGCTGCGAAGGAGCTGGAAAAGCTCACCGCGCTGGGATACGGGAACCTGCCGGTCTGCATCGCCAAGACCCAGTACTCCCTGTCCGACAACCCAGCCCTGCTCGGCTGGCCGAAGAGCTTCCGCATCACGGTCAAAAACGTCCGGCTCTCCGCCGGCGCAGGCTTCGTGGTGGTGCTGACAGGGGATATCATGACCATGCCCGGCCTGCCCCGCGTCCCTGCCGCCGAAAACATCGACGTGGACGACGACGGCCGGATTACCGGCCTGTTCTGATGCCGCTGCTGCTGAACGCCGCCGCCCTGCCGGAGGAAACGCTCGGCCGGATGCTCCATGCCCTGCCGCCGTCCCGGCGGGAAGCGGCGGAACACCGACGCGCGCCCGGCGCATTCCGGGAAGCGGTCGCCGCCTCGTACCTCGCGCTGTACGCCTTGGGGAAGGGGCCGGAAAAGGAGGGGTCCCCCCTCCTTTTTCCAACGCTGGAGGAACTGTTGGCGGAAGAGGACGCCGCCGCCCGGCTGGGAGAGGCGGCGGGCTGGCCGGTCGGGCCGCACGGGCAGCCCTTTCCGGACGGCTTCGCCGCCGACGGAAAACCGCGGTACATCAGCCTGTCCCACTCGGAAGGGCTGGCCGCCGCCGTCTGCCGCGCCGGGCCGGTGGGGCTGGATGTCCAAGTCCTTCCGTCCGACCCGGCGGAACGGCTGCGGCGGATCGCCGGGAAATTTCATCCGGCGGAGCAGGAACGATTGGCCGCCCTGCCGGACGCCGCCCTGTCCGCCGCCTTTACGGAACTTTGGACGCGAAAGGAAAGCGTCCTCAAGCTCTGCGGCCGGGGGCTTAGCCTGCCGCTTTCCTCCTTCTGCGTAGGGAAGGATGGGCGGGGAACGCTGGACGGCCGGACGTTCCAAACGGTCGATTATCCGCTCATGTGCGCGCCTGTCCGCGCGGCGCTGGCTGAAGCGGTATGGGCATAACGATGCGTTACAATGTCCGAACAGGCCGAGCGGGCAGCACAGGAAGGAGACCGGGGATGCGTCAGGTAACCATTCAGGGAAAAACGTATGGATACGCCACAGCGGTACGGGACAACGACGCCATTCGGAAAAGCTTCAACGCGTTGACCCGGGCGACTTTTGGCTTCGACTTTGCGGAATGGCGGCTTCTGGGCGGCTGGGACGAGCTGTATCAGCCCCACGTCCTGCTGGATGGGGAAACCGTGGTCGCCAATATATCGGTCAACCGGCAGGACATGCTGCTGGACGGCAAGCCGGTCCGCGGCGTCCAGCTCGGCGCCGTGATGACGGCGGAAACGTATCGTCGCCGGGGTCTCAGCCGTTTTTTGATGGAGCAGGTGCTGGCGGAATGGGCAGGCCGATGCGACCTGCTGTACCTTTTCGCCAACGACGGGGTGTTGGACTTCTATCCCCCATTTGGTTTTGAAGCGACCGGTGAAACGGGCCATTTTCTTTCCCTCGCGTCTCTCACGTCCCCGTCAGCCGACACCCCGACGCCGCGGAAGCGGCTCGACATGCGGAGGGAGACGGACCGAGCCTGGTTAATGAAAAAGGCTCGCGATGGCAATCCGTTCTCTGAAATCCGGATGCGCGGCGCGGAAAAGCTGGTTCTTTTTTATGCCGCCGGCTTTCTGCGGGAGGAATTCTACGCCCTGCCGGAGTGGGGGCTGGCCGCCGTCCTTCGGCAGGAGCCGGACGCTCTGTATGTACAGGAACTGCTCGGCGAGCCCAGCGGCCTTTCCTCCCCGGCTCTGCCCGTCATCCTCCGTTCGCTGACCGGCGGACAGGGCGGCCTTGTCCGTCTGGGCTTCCCTCCCGCGGACAAAACGCCGTTTCAGCACACCGCCTGGCGGGAGGAGGATACCACCTTCTTCCTGCTCCGGGACGGAAAACGCCGCTGGGAAGCGCTTCATAACCCGTTGTTCCCGGTGCTGTACCATACCTGACCGCCGTCGGGGGCGCAAGCGCCGACAGAAAACCGGGCCTGCTCTTTGCGCGCAGGCCCGGTTTTTTAACCGTTATTCGGTTTCCTTTTCTTTATCTTTCTCCCGCTCGCGGCGGCGGTCGGCCTTTTCAGCCCTCTCCGCCGCCGCCTCCTCGTCGGAAGGCTCCTCCGACCGGGGTTCCACCACGATGTGGACCCGCTCGATCCGGCGTTCATCCATCTTCATCACAGTAAAGGTAACATTTTCATAGGTGACGATGGGCTGCTCGTCCTCTCCGGGAATCCGGCCGAGCACATCCATGATAAAGCCCGCCACCGTATCGTATTCCCCTTCCGGCAGGGTCACGCCGAGCAGATTGCCCAGCTCCTCGATATTGATCGAGCCGTCCACATCAAAAACGTTCTCATCCAGCCGGGTGACCTCTTCCTCCTCGTGGTCGAATTCGTCCTGAATGTTGCCTACGATGGATTCCAGCAGGTCCTCCATGGTCACGATTCCGGCAAAGCCGCCGTACTCGTCTACCACGACGGCCATCTGGATATGCTTTTCGGTCATCTCGGACAACAGGTCGCCGCACTTTTTGGTACCGGGGATAAAATAGGTTTCCCGCACGATATGGCGGATGGTGATATCCGCCGGGATGGCCTGACCGACATACGGCAGCAGGTCCTTCACATACAGCACCCCGATGATATTATCGATATCCTCTTCATACACCGGCAAACGGGAATACCCGCCGTCCACACCGGCGCGCAGCGCCTCTTCGATCCCGTCCCCGACCTCGACCGATTCCACATCGGTGCGGGGAGTCATGATATCCTCCGCCGTAATATCGTCAAACTCGAAGATGTTGTCGATCATGGTTTTCTGGACGTCCTCAATCACGCCCTTTTCCCCGCCGACATCCACCATCATCCGGATTTCTTCCTCCGTGACGTTTTCCTCATCGGCGTGGGGGTCAAGCCCGAACAGCCGCACCACCAGGTTGGTGGAGACCGACAGCAGCTTGACAAACGGCCGGGTAACCACCGCCACCACCCGCAGCACGCCGATCACGGCAAAGGAGATGGCTTCCGATTTCTGCATGGCGACCCGCTTGGGCACCAGCTCGCCGAACACCAAAGAAAAATAGGACATAATCAGCGTGATCACCACGACGCTGACCGACTGGATCGCGCCAAGGTACCCGCTCATCGAGGGAACCAGCCCAATGAACCAGCGGGCGAGCGGCTCCGCCAGGGACTGCGCCGCCGTCGCCGAAGTAAGGAACCCGGCCAGGGTAACGCCGATCTGGATCGTCGCCAGAAAATTGGAGGAGTCGGCGGTGAGTTTAAGCACCAGCTTTGCTTTTTTATGCCCCTCCTCGGCCATTTTGCGGATTTTGTTGTCGTTCAGGGAGATAATGGCGATTTCCGACGCGGCAAAAAACGCGTTGACGAAAATCAGCGCCACCAGCAGCAGGATCTGGAGCAATAAGTTGCCGGCAGGTTCAGGGTCGGAAGGCATGTGAAAGTATTTCCCCTTTCTTCATATGGGCGGCCGGGCCGCCGTGATAAATTCAACGTTCCCGCCTTTTCCGCTTTTGTCCGCCGCAGGTTTTGTCAGAGAGTACGGACACGCTCTAATATCCTGCCAAACAAAAAGCGCCGAAATACGGGAAAAAAGCGTTAGGATAATAATATCGGGTTTTTCCCTCCCTGTCAACCGCCGCCGGGCGCGGATCGGCGGGCTAAAGGCCCGGAAAAGCGCGGTATGGCGCGATTTTCGGGAACGGACGGCCGCAAAGAGCGAATACCGGCTTTTTTGGGTTTACAAGGCTTTTGTAAAAAGTACCGGAAAAGAATCCAAAAAAACATTCGAAAAACCCGCCGTTTTATGGTTTACAGTCGGGGGGAAAAGTGGTAGTATAACAGATGGCTTCTTTATGTTGAACACCTCCCGTTCCGCGGGCTTTCTTTTTGTGGGATCCCCGGCGGACGCGGAAGGTTTCTTTTCACAAACCAATCCTTGAAGGAGGAAGTTGTCAATGGCAAGAAAGTTCAAGACCATGGATGGCAACAACGCCGCCGCGCACGTATCGTACGCATTTACGGACGTCGCCGCCATCTACCCCATCACGCCTTCGTCCGTGATGGCGGAGGAAACCGACAAATGGGCCGCTGTCGGGCAGAAAAACCTGTTCGACCGTCCGGTACAGGTGACCGAGATGCAGTCCGAAGCGGGCGCTGCGGGCGCCGTACACGGCTCATTGGCCGCGGGCGCGCTGACCACCACCTACACCGCGTCTCAGGGCCTGCTGCTGATGATCCCGAACATGTACAAGATCGCGGGCGAGTTGCTGCCCAACGTCATCCATGTTTCGGCCCGCGCGCTGGCCTCCCACGCGCTGTCCATCTTCGGCGACCATTCCGACATCTATGCCTGCCGCCAGACCGGCTACGCGATGCTCTGCTCCTCCAGCGTGCAGGAGGTCATGGATCTTGGCGCTGTCGCGCACCTGTCCACCATCAAGGGCCGCGTCCCCTTCCTCCACTTCTTCGACGGCTTCCGCACCTCCCACGAAATTCAGAAAATCCAGGTTTGGGATTATAAGGACCTGGCCGAGATGCTCGACTGGGACGCGGTGGATCGCTTCCGCCAGCATGCGTTGAATCCGGAGCATCCGGTGCAGCGCGGCACGGCCCAGAACCCCGACATCTTCTTCCAGGCGCGCGAAGCCTCCAACATCTATTATGAAGCGATTCCGGAAGTGGTGGAATCCTACATGAACATGGTGAACGAGAGGATCGGCTCCAACTACAAGCTGTTCAATTACTACGGCCCCCGCGACGCGAAGCGCGTGATCATCGCTATGGGTTCGGTCTGCGAAGCCATCGAGGAGACCGTCGATCACATGAACGCCGCCGGCGATAAGGTCGGCCTGATCAAGGTCCGCCTGTACCGTCCGTTCTCGGCCAAGCACCTGATCGCCGCTATCCCGAACAGCGTCGAGTCCATCTCGGTCCTCGACCGTACGAAGGAGCCGGGCTCCATCGGCGAGCCGCTGTTCCTGGACGTCTGCGCCGCGCTGAAGGGCTCCAAGTTCGAGTCCGTGCCGGTGTACACCGGCCGCTACGGCCTTGGCTCGAAGGATACCACCCCGGGCCAGATCGTCGCCGTATACCGCAACATGGAGGCCGCCCGCCCGAAGAAGCGCTTCACCATCGGCATCGAAGACGATGTGACCAAGCTCTCCCTGAAGGTGAAGGAAAACCTCGACACCACCCCGAAGGGCACCCGCTCCTGCAAATTCTGGGGCCTGGGCTCCGACGGCACGGTCGGCGCGAATAAGAACTCCATTAAAATTATTGGCGACCATACCGATATGTACGCGCAGGGTTACTTCTCCTATGACTCCAAAAAGTCGGGCGGCGTAACGATTTCCCACCTGCGCTTTGGCAAGAAGCCGATCAAGTCCACCTACTTCGTCAGCAAGGCGGATTTCGTGGCCTGCCACAACCCGTCCTATGTCGACAAGTACGACATGGTCAGCGACGTGAAGCCGGGCGGTATCTTCCTGCTGAACTGCAGCTGGTCCGCCGAGGAGCTGGACGCCCACCTGCCTGCGGCGATGAAGCGCACCATTGCGAAAAACGACATCAAGTTCTACACGATCGACGCGACCCATCTGGCCAAGGGCCTGGGGCTCGGCAACCGCACCAACACCATCCTGCAGGCCGCCTTCTTCAAGCTGGCGAAGGTCATCCCGGTGGAGGACGCCATCCAGTTCATGAAGGACGCCGCTACCAAATCCTACTCCAAGAAGGGCGAGGCCATCGTTAAGATGAACCACGACGCGATCGAGACCGGCGTGAAGGAAGTCCGCAAGGTCAAGGTTCCGAAGGAGTGGGCGAAGGCCGTTGACGGTGAGAAGGCCGCCGCCGCGATGACCGGCCGTCCGGAAATCCGGGATTATATCGACAACATCCTCACTCCCGTGAACGCGCAGCAGGGCGACAAGCTCCCCGTCTCCACCTTTGTGAAGGACGCGGACGGCACCGTGCCGCTGGGCTCCGCCGCCTACGAGAAACGCGGCATCGCGGTGGATGTGCCCTGCTGGCTGCCGGAAAACTGCATCCAGTGCAACTTCTGCTCCTATGTCTGCCCGCACGCGGTCATCCGTCCCATCATCCTCAGCGAGGAAGAAGCGAAGAACGCGCCGGAAGGCATGAAGATGAAGAACGCGACCGGCCTGCCCGGTTATCAGTTCGCCATGACCGTTTCCGCTCTCGACTGCACGGGCTGCGGCTCCTGCGCGTCGGTCTGCCCCGGAATGAAGGGCAACAAGGCCCTCGTGATGAAACCGCTGGAGACCCAGACGAAGGAAGAGGACGTCTACCTCTACGGCCAGAGCCTGCCCAAAAAGGCGGAGGTCGCCGAGAAGTTCAAGTCCTCCACCGTCAAGGGCAGCCAGTTCCGCCAGCCGCTGCTCGAGTTCTCGGGCGCGTGCGCGGGCTGCGGCGAAACCCCGTACGCCAAGCTGATCACCCAGCTGTTCGGCGACCGGATGTATATCGCGAACGCCACCGGCTGCTCCTCCATCTGGGGCGGCTCCTCCCCCTCCACCCCGTACACCGTGAACGAAGACGGTCACGGCCCGGCGTGGGCGAACTCCCTGTTCGAGGATAACGCGGAATACGGCTACGGCATGTATCTGGGCGTGAAGGCCCGCCGGAACCGTCTGGCCGACATCATGCAGAAATTCGCTGAGGCCGACCTGCCCGAGGCATGGGGCCTGAAGGAAGCCGCGCAGGAATGGCTGGCCGGCAAGGACGACGCGGAAGCCTCCAAGGCGGCGGCCGCGAAGGTTGTCCCCGCGCTGGAGAAGGCGGTTCTGGAATGCGGCGAGTGCGGCTGCGAGTTCGACGCGCTGTACAAGGAAGCGCTGAAGGCCGCCGACATGCTGGTCAAGAAGTCCTTCTGGATGTTCGGCGGCGACGGCTGGGCGTATGACATCGGCTTCGGCGGCGTGGACCATGTCCTCGCGTCGGGTGAAGACGTCAACGTCATGGTCTTCGACACCGAGGTGTACTCCAACACCGGCGGCCAGGCCTCCAAGGCCACCCCGACCGGCTCTGTCGCCCAGTTTGCGGCGGCCGGCAAGGTAGTCAAGAAGAAGGACCTCGGCGCGATCGCAATGAGCTACGGCTATGTATACGTCGCGCAGATCGCCATGGGCGCCGACATGAACCAGACCCTGAAGGCCATCCAGGAAGCGGAAGCGTATCCGGGTCCGTCCCTGATCATCGCGTACGCCCCCTGCATCAACCACGGCATCAAGGGAGGCATGGGCATTTCCCAGCTGGAGGAGAAAAAGGCGGTCGAGGCCGGTTACTGGCACACCTACCGCTTCGATCCCCGCAAGGATGAGTCCTTCACGCTGGACAGCAAGGCCCCGTCGGCCTCCTACCGTGACTTCATCATGGGCGAAGTTCGTTATAACTCGCTGACCCGTTCCTTCCCGGAGCGCGCGGAGAAGCTGTTCTCCGAAGCTGAGAAGAACGCGGTGGCCCGGTACGACCATCTGGTCCGCCTCGGCCAACTCTACGGCAGCAGCAAATAATCGTAACCATACAAACCGGCCCGGTATCCTGGATACCGGGCCGGTTTTTTGTCGTTGGAACGCGTTGATCTTCGGGAGAGAATTCTCGATTATTAATAAGTATTTATTGACATTCGATAAATATCATGGTATTCTAATAGCCAACAATACAAGGAGGGATCCGTATGGCGGGCCGAACAGGCAGAAATGACGAAACGGAAGGAAGGCTCGCACCTCGCTCAGACCAGTTTTCCTCCTCTTCCGGAGCGGCGGAGGAGGCCGACGTTGCCGTAATCGGCGGCGGTCCGGCGGGGGCGACCTTCGCCCGGTTGGCGGGCCAAAGCCGGCGCGTCGTCCTGTTGGACGCCCGTCCGCCGGAGGGAGGTATAGCCGAAAGGGCTTTTATCGAAGCGGGAGCCGTTCTTCCGGTGAGAGGAAAATGCTGCGGCGGCCTTCTCGCTCCCGACGCACAGGCGGAGCTGGCGGCGCAGGGACTGACCCTGCCGTTGGATGTGCTGGTCGATCCGCAGATTTTTGCCGTGCAGGTGCTGGACCTGCAGCGCCCCGCATTGCGCCGGCTATATCCCCGCTCCTACGTCAATATGGATCGGGATCGGTTTGACCGCTGGCTTCTCTCCCTTGTGCCGGAGGGCGTTGTACGGATGGGCGCGCGGGTCCGGTCGGCGGAGCGGTCAGCGGACGGCCGCTTTCTTCTCCGTTATTCGGCCGGCGGTCGGGAACGGGCCCTCCTCGCCCGTATTCTGGTGGGTGCGGACGGCGGCAATTCGCTGGTTCGGCGGACCTTTTTCCCCGGTCGTCCGATCCGACAATACGCGGCGGTTCAGGAATGGTACGCGGCGGGGGACGCGCCGCCCCTGTACGGCGCGCTTTTCGACCGGACGCTGACCGACTGCACCGGCTGGATGATCGCCAAGAACGGCGCTCTGGTGCTCGGCGCGGCCCTCCCCTTCGACGGCGCGACGGCGCGGTTCGCCTCGCTGAAGACCCGGCTGGCCGAACAAGGCTTCGCCTTCGGCCCCCGACTTCGGCGGGAGGGCTGCGTGGTCAGCCGGCCGGCTGGTCTGCGGGAGCTCTGCCTGGGCGAAAACGGGGTGTTTCTGGCTGGGGAAGCGGCCGGTTTTCTCTCCCCCAGCTCTCTGGAAGGGATCAGCTGGGCGCTGAAAAGCGGGGCCGCTTTGGCCCGTTCCCTGACGGACGACCCGGCGCTGACCGCCGGACAATATGCGGCGCTGACCGCCGGGCTGCGTCGAAAGCTCGCGGGAAAGCTGGCAAAATGCCCGTTCATGTACGCTCCGTTTCTTCGGGAAGCAATTTTGCGGAGCGGAATTGCTTCCCTCGGTTACGCTCCTTCTCCCGCCGCGCGTACCGTGTTCTCAAAATATTAAGAATCCCTTTTCCTCCTTTTTCTTGTAGCCATATGAAAAAGTTGGTATACTATAGTTGCCACTTTCCGTCTGCCGACACAGGACGGCGGGACGGATACATTTCAGGAAAGCTGCACGGCGGCATGGAGGAATGGCGGAATGAAGGAACGCATTAAAAACCTGACGCATCTTCTCGGCTTTTTTGCCCTGGGCGTGGCGCTGATTGCTGTTTATAAGACGTTTGATAACTTTCAGATCATCTGGGACTTTATCTGGAAGCTGTTTGATATTCTCAGCCCCTTCGTCATTGGCTTTGCGCTGGCTTTTCTGCTGTTCGCTCCGGTGAATTTTCTGGAAAAGAAGGTCTCCAAGGCCAAGCCGCGGCTTATCTCGAAGCATGCCCGCGCCTTTTCGGTGCTGCTGGTCTATGTGGCTTTTTTTGCCCTGATCGCCCTTCTGCTCACCTTTGCTATCCCCGCCGTAATCAACGGTGTGCGGGGCTTGATCACCGCTCTGCCGGGGTATTTCGACCAGCTGATGAAAACCCTCGAAGCCCTGACGGAGGAAAACGGTCTGCTGGCGGGAATGAATCTCACCGATACCGTCAACAACCTCTATACCTCGTATATCGTCCCGCTTCTGAAGCTGGAAAACGCCCCGGCCTATTTCAAGGGGCTGATGGACTTTACCTCCTCCCTGCTGAATATTTTCATGGCGCTGATTATCTCGGTATACATGCTGCTCAGCCGGGAATCCCTGGTCCGCGCCTGCAAGCTGGTCTGTTCCCTGTTCATCCCAGAACGGCCGATGGCGGTGCTGGCGAAATACATCCACCGCTCCTGCGACATCCTGTACAACTACTTTTATTCGCAGGTATTGGACGCGCTTCTGGTCAGCATCATCATGACAGTCGGCTGCTTCATCTTCCGCGCGCCTGCGCCAGTGGCCCTCGGCTTCATGATCGGTCTGATGAACCTGATCCCTTATTTCGGCGCGATCATCGGCGGCGTGGCGGCAGTAGCCATCACCCTCCTGTCCGGCAATCTGTACAGAGCGATCCTTCTTGCCGTCTATATCGTGGGGATGCAGCAGCTGGACGCCAACATTCTCCAGCCGCGAATCGTCGGAGACAAGGTGGGTATCAAGCCGATCTACGTCCTGCTGGCCATCACACTGGGAGGCGGGCTGTTCGGATTCTGGGGAATTTTCCTCGGGGTTCCGACGATCGCCATCATCCAGATGCTGCTGATCGATATCATTCGGTACCGGCGCCGGAAAGCGCATCCACCAGAGACTGTCTCGTCAGAGGGTGGAGAAGCGGCCAGGGAGAACCTGTCCGAAGCGTCGGAGAACCTGCCCGAAGCGTCGGAGAATGTATCCGGTACGGCGGGGAATGAGCCCACGGAAAAGATAGAAGAAGCCATGGATATCGAAGCGGCGCAAACACTCAAAGAATAAAAAAGCAAGATAAAAAAGGAAAAATAGGGTAATTTGGCAGGAAAATGACAATGCTGTCGAAAATATTGCAGATAGTACAAGATTCACTGCAAATTGTGCATCGACAGTATGGGAGACGTTCGGTATACTGAATACAGTCGATATTTCCTCTTACCAAACTATCTGGGAAAAGAGCCGTTGCTGTGAAGTAACGGCTCTTTTCTCGTCCAACTTCCTTTAAAGCGTCTCCTCTTTGTTTTCTTTCGGTTATTCTCACATTGGTCAGACAAGGAACGGCGGCGGACAAACTGCCATTCCTCTCCATACAAAAAGCGGTACAGGTATACAGGAGAGGAATTCTCCCGTATACCTGTACCGCTTTTGTCTAAGAGCCAAACACGCCTAGTTCTATACCTATATTCCAAGGTTTTGCGCTTCCATTCCCCAATGCCTTCCGGCTATATCGTCCGCGGTGGGAAACCGGGTTCAGGCGTTGCGCTCTTTCAGCGCGCGGTCGGCGTCCCTCTTCATGTCCCGCCGGGCGGCGTCCTCCCGCTTGTCATAAAGCTTTTTGCCCCGGCAGAGACCGAGCTGCACCTTGACCAGCGAGCCCTTAAAATACAGGGACAGGGGAATGAGGGCGTATCCCTGCTGCTTCATCAGTCCGAACAGGCGGGCGATTTCCTTCTTGCGAAGCAGCAGCTTCCGCACCCGCATAGGGTCGCGGTTGAAGATGTTCCCTTTTTCATAGGCGCTGATATGCATACCATTAACAAAAACCTCGCCCTCCCGGATCTGGCACCATGCGTCCTTGAGGTTCACCGCGCCCTGCCGGAGGCTTTTGACCTCGGTGCCTGAAAGCTCGATACCCGCCTCCAGCGATTCCTCTACAAAATAGTCATGAAACGCCTTGCGGTTGCTGGCGATGGTTTTGGTATTCTCTTTTTTTGGGGCGGCCATGCCGTCGCCTCCTTTTCAGTCTGAAAGCCAGTTGCGGGGAAATACGCGGAACCCGTCGTTCTCATGAAAGCCGAAATCCACGCTGTAAGCCATCGCGTGATAGCTGGTCCTCCCGCCCATGCAGGCGTTTGGGAACAGGCAGCAGCAAATGTAAAACCCCGCGTTGCCTAATGCCGGCAGATTATCCATAAACGGACGCGTCCAAAGCGCGGGGAAATGCGGCGGTTCGCTTTGACGGGAGCAGCCCCACGACCGGACGGATCAGGCGCAGCGCAAGCCAACCCAAGGGACAAAGGGAAAAAGCGCCGGAAGCAAAAGCCCCGGAACCACCGCCGTTTCCGGGAGGACAGGAATTGCTACGCCGCCGTAAGCGCTCCATTTTCCTCCCGCCGGAAGGATGGTTACAGCGGGCTGCGTCCCTCCAGCGAACGGCGGAGGGTCACCTCGTCCGCATATTCCAGATCGCCGCCCACAGGGATGCCGTAGGCCAGACGGGTGACCCGCAGTCCGAACGGCGCGAGCAGCTTGCCGACATACATGGCGGTCGCCTCCCCCTCCACAGTGGGATTGGTCGCCATAATGACCTCCTGCACGTCGCCGCCGGCCACCCGAGCCAGCAGCTCTTTAATTCGCAGCTGCTCCGGCCCCACCCCGTCCATCGGGGAAATGGCGCCGTGCAGGACGTGGTACAGCCCGTTATATTCCCGGGTTCGCTCAAAAGCGAGCACGTCGCGGGGATCCTCCACCACGCAGATGGTCGAGGCGTCGCGGTTCCCCGCCCGGCAGATCGGGCACAGCTCCTGATCCGTCAGATTGCGGCAGACCGTACACTCGTGGATTTTCTCCCTCGCCTCGGTGATGGCGGCCACAAAGTCAGCGGCGTTTTTCTCCGGCAGGTTCAACAGGTAAAACGCCAGCCGCTGGGCCGATTTGTGCCCGATGCCGGGCAGCCGTTCCAGCTGCTCGATCAGGCGGGCCAGCGGCGGCGCCGTAAACGACGGCATATCAGAACAGGCCGGGCATATTCAGCCCGCCGGTGACCTTGCCCATCTCGGCTTCGCTGGTCTCCACCGCCTGGCGGATCGCCTCGTTCACCGCGGCGGTGACCAGATCGGCGAGCATCTCCACATCCTCGGGATCGACCACCTCCGGCTTGATCTCCAGCTTGGTAATCTGGTGCTTGCCGTTGACAGTGGCCGAAACCGCGCCGCCTCCCGCCGCGGAGGTGTATTCCCGCTCGTCAAGCTGGGCCTGCAGGGCTTCCATTTCCTCCTGCATTTTCTGGGCCTGCTTGATCATACTCTGCATGTTGCCCGGGCCCTTGCTGCTGTATCCCTGCGGTAATCTTGCTTTCATGGCGAAATCTCCTTACATCCTCAAATTCTTCGAAATTATCCGGGAACGCGTTTTCCGCGTTCTTTCCCTTTTTATTTTACTTTTATTTTACTTCCACGTCCACTCCAAGCTCCCGACTGCTGCGGATAAAATCCGCAAGGGGATCGGCGACGTTCCCCGCCGGGGCGGCGGATTTTTTCTTGATCCCGATACGGTGGGCGCGCCCCGTCACCCCACGGATCGCCTCGGCCAGGATGGTTTTGTTCCCGTCCCGTCCGACCAGCGACTTAAACAGCTCGTTATCGGTCTCGATCAGCACATAATCCCCCCGGAGCACGGCTGTGGAACCAAGCAACACCCCGTACATCGGGGGGCAGGTCGCGGAGAGGGTCTCCAGCACATCGTTCCAGCGGGAAAAGGGCGTCTCTCCCGGACCTTCCGGTTCGGCCTCCAGCCCAGCTGGCGGAACAGCACGGGTGGGAACGGCCGCCGGTTTTATCGGCGGCTCCGCGGACGGATGGGCCTCTGCCAGGGTTTCCGGGGGAGAAGTCGGTTCATCGGGCAGCGGCGCAGTCTCCGGCCCTTTGGCCGGCACGGCGGGCCGTTCAAAGGGCAAGGCCGGTTCCCCGGCCGGCGAATCAGGCGTCCCCGGAATGGACGGCCCCATTGCGGCGTCCGCCACGGGAACGGCCGGAACCCGTCCGCTTTTCATCCGATCCTCCAACGCCTTCACCCGGCGGAGAAGGGCGGCAGTCCCGGAATCCAGATCGGGCGCACAGAGCCGCAGCAGAGCCATCTCCATCTCCACCCGGCGGGAAGCGCCGGAACGGAGCCGCTCCAGCGCGTCCTGTAGCCCTTCCATGCAATGGAGGACGGCGGGCAGCTCGTACAGCGCCGCTTCCTCCCGCAGGCGGGCGAGCTCAGCAGGCGGGGCGACAATCAGCCCTGTCGGATCAGGCACGCTTTTTATCACCATCAGGCTGCGGTAAAAGTCAATCAGCTCGGTGCACAGCCGTTCCATATCGCGGGATGCGCCGTGAAGCCGGCCGATCAGCGTCAAGGCAGCTCCGCCGTTTCCGGTGCGGACGGCCTCGGAAAGCTCGAACAGATACTCCCGGCCGGCCATGCCGGTCGCTTCCACCACCGTGTCCTCGGTGACCTCCCGCGAGCGGGAAACGCACTGGTCAAGCAGGGAAAGCGCGTCCCGCATCCCCCCGTCGGCCAGCCGCGCGATCAGCAGGGCCGCGTCGTCGGTAACGGTGAACTCCTCCTGTCCCGCGATATAGGCGATGCGGGCGGCGATATCCTCCGGCGCGATTCGGCCGAAGTCAAACCGCTGGCAGCGGGAAAGGATGGTGGCGGGCAGCTTGTGCACCTCCGTGGTCGCCAGCACAAAAATCACATGGGCGGGCGGTTCCTCCAGCGTTTTCAGCAGGGCGTTGAAGGCCCCGGTAGAAAGCATGTGCACCTCGTCGATGATGTACACCCGGTATTTGGCGACCGACGGGGTAAAATTAACCTCCTCCCGCAGATCGCGGATGCTGTCCACACCGTTATTGGAGGCAGCGTCGATCTCCACCACATCCATCACGGCGCCGTCGTCTATCCCCCGACAGATTTCGCATTCGTTGCAGGGGTCGCCGTCCCGCGGATCGAGGCAGTTGACCGCTTTGGCGAGGATTTTGGCGCAGGAGGTCTTGCCCGTCCCCCGCGAGCCGGTAAAAAGGTAAGCGTGGGCGAGCCGGCCGGTGCGGAGCTCGTTCTTCAACGCCGTGGTGATCGCCGGCTGGCCGTATACGTCCGAAAACGTCTGGGGCCGCCATTTCCGGTAAAGGACCTGATACATACTCTCCGCTCCTTTCGCTCCTATAGCGGCGCGGCCGACCGGAATGAAAGCCTGCCGCTATAGAAAAAAAGCCGCATTCCCTCGGGCATACGGACGGACAGGTTGGCTGCGGCGCACGGCGGCAACCGCTTAATGCTGCTCGGTTCCCCGCCTGACATGGTTCACGGCGCACCGTCGCACAGGACCCGCCCGCCCGTATGCCCCAAAGCATGCGGCCCGGTATCTTATTTTCTCCCTATTCGCCGCGTTTTTCCGGCCGTTCGGCCGCCGCTGCGTGTTGTTTTATTATATACGGTTTCCGCCTAAAATGCAAGGCATCCCGCGGATTTTCGGTCCCGGTCTAAAATTTGTTGACAGGATTTCCTGTCCCGCGCTATAATTTTCTTATGGATTCCGCCGTTTTGAGCGCTTTCCGGACAGGGATATCCCCCCCGGCGCGGCCGTATCCGGCGGGATAACTCAGCAAGCGGGGCGTAAAAAGAGAGGGCGGAGGGCCCCTCTTTCCGCCCATGTGAAAGGATGGTCAACTTTATGGAACAACCGGTCGTCACCCCCACGGGTTCTCCCGCCCCGGCATATCCTCCCGTTCCCTCGCCTGCAGCGGCGGAGAAGCCCACCGTAGGCTCTTACTTTCTTGGCCTGCTCGGCGCGCTGTTGGGTGCGTTGGTCGGGGTCATTCCCTGGTTTATCGTCAGCACCTTCTTCAGCTTTTTCGTCGGCTGGCTCGGCTTTGTGGTCGGTCTCGCCTCCTTTTTCGGCTATAAGCTGTTTAAGGGCGCGCGCAGCGCTCCCTTTGCCATGGTATCGGTGATCGTGCTGTCGGTCGTCGCCATCTGCCTTGCGGAGTTTGCAGGATATGTGTGTGTTTACTGGCAGGCATGGGCGGAAATCGCGGAGGAACAGGGCGTTGTCCTGTCCGCCGGCGAGCTTTTCCAGCTTTCGGCCGGGACGGTCTTTGAGGCGCTGACCGATCCCGAATATACCGGAGAGATGGTCGGCAATCTCGTGATCGGCCTGGTGATCGCCGTGCTCGGCATCGTGGCTGTCCGCCGGCATATCTTCGCCTATGCCAATGAGGGCCGTCCGCTGTATCCCGCGGCGGAGGGTTATGTCCCGGCTTCCAACCCCTATGCTCCGGCGGCCGAAGCGTCGACCCTGCCGGTACAGTCACCCGCCGGTGGCATCCCTGTCCCAACCAGCGGCATTGCACAGCCGGTGATGCCGGATGCGGGAGCTGCGGGAGCCGGCGGCGTCTCGGCGGCTTCTGTTCCTGCTGCGCCCGCTCCGGCGGACACAGCGGCAGGCAGCGGTATCCCGGCCGTCCCTTCTATCCCCTCCGTTCCCGCCGTTTCGGCTGTTCCGGCCACCCCTGCGGGTTCCCCCGCCGGCGTACCGCCGGAAGGGACCAAAGAAGACTAGAAGGAAACGCCCCGCGAAACGGGCCGTATCCGTAATGGAGTATGAAAAACGAATCACCGGAAGCTGAATTTCTTCCGGTGATTCGTTTTTTCCGTTGTTTTTAATCCTTGGTTATTTCAAAAAGCTCGTTGGGAGTGCACTTTAATAATAAACATATTGTCTCAATGTTTTCGTAGCGTATTGACTTTGTCTGATTGTTTATCATTTTGCTGAAGTTCTGATAACTCATTCCAAGCTGTTTGTATAACCAATATTTTGTCTTACCGTTTTTCGCTAATAAATTCAGCACGTTCAATTTTATCATAAGATATTTCCCCATAACTTATATTTAGGTTAGATAGTATCTTAGTTTTACTCTTTACATATAGACTAATACATTATACAATGAATTAGTCTATATACGTGATTCTTGAGGGCGACAATATGATTAATGATGTTACTGGAGTAGAGTTGATACCAGGCAATCCAAGAGTGGATTGTCCGGGAAACGGAAAACATGTTGACAAATACGGAATTATATAGAATGCTGCTGTGATGAGTGTGATTATAGGATGTGTTGTCTTGAAACACACCGACAGGAAACATGCAGAACCTGTACGGATAGTAATTGTCCTCATGCAGCGAAACCATATTTTGCCCAAGGATAAAAGCCACACGGCGCAGTGCGTCGTGTGGCTTTTATCCTTGGGCATTCTGTTTATTCGGCTTCTGCTTTTCTTTGAAACAGGGCGTGTCAACAACCTTTAAGAATGCAAATAGGCCTTCTTCTGATAAACCTCTAAAACCTTCTCCTTATTGATCGTGATCTTTTGCTCCATCATTTCCCGGCGCAGGGTGTCATAGAACATCGGCCTCTGGAAATACAGATCATTATACTCGACGCCCATCACCTCGTGAAAGCCCTGTTTATAATAAGCCTCCCCGTCAAAGCGCATGTAAAAGTTTATTGTTGTACCTACCTTCTCTACAGAGAACGTGCCCTGAGCCACCCCCGGCTTAATGTCTTTCATACTCGAAAATTGCGACACAGGCTCTGTTCCAAGAGGAGCGCACCGGCCGGCTATCTCGTCATACTTCGCCTGATCGTATCCATATTTGCACAAATAGTCGGCAAACTCGCGCCCAATGCTCTCCGCCTCGGCGTAGGCCGCGCTGTCGGGTTTACCACCGCTCCAAAACAGGGTAAACTCCCTCGTAAACATCAGGTTATTTTTCCGGATACATTCCAGCCGCATGGAATCGGGCACCGATAATTTCCCGATCCGCCGGTAATGCTGGAATACTCTCTCCAGATCGGTATCCCAGGATAACAGCGTAACGGAAACGCCGTTCGCGTATACGCGCTCATAATAATCGCCTTCGAAGCCCATGATGCCGATCTGTTCCGTCAGTCCTTCCGTATAATCCACATGGCTGGCCCACTGGGCCATAATAAAATAATCCACGGCATAATTGGCGAAATGCCCCGGATCCCCCGTACCCAGATAATCCGGCGGTGTAAACATCATCGGCGGTGAAATTCCTTTTTCATAATCCTTTTTCCCCTCTTCCACCGCGGCGAACGCTGCGTACAGGGAAAAGGCCATGCAAGGCTGTCCGTCGATAGAAATCAACACGTTCGGGTCCGTCGTATAGCTGACATTTTTAATCCCGGAGGGAGAAGGCGTATTCCCCGCCGCCGTGGTCTTCGGCGTGGTTTTCGGCGTCGCCCTGACTGTCGTAACGGCCGCTGAGGCGGAAGCCGGACTGCTCTGCGATACCGTGCCTTCCGTCGTGGCGGCGGCGTTTTCCGTCGGGGTCGGCCGCACCTCGGACTCTTCGGCAGCCGGCGCGGCCGTATAGGAGGTTGGTGGCAAATCCGCCTTTTCCAGGCCGGGCGCTTTGAAGAAATTCAGAGAAAGCGCCAATACGAGAACCAGTGCAGCAGCACTCGCCGTTACAAAAATTATGCGGCGGCGCGGAAAAGGCTCCGCCGCCGATTCCAGCGGCGGATTATATGGCACACCCACGTTTTCCCCCTCGTCAGAAATCTCCTGTCCTTGGAAAACGTTCTGCTCTCCCTGCTTTTCCAGTGTTTCCTTTTCTCCCTCGTCTATTTTATTCTTCTCCTTTGGAAAGAACCTGCCTCCGAAAGCCATCAATATCCCTCCCTGCATAATTAAACATGCGAAATATATATAATTGCGCGGAAAAATTATATATTAATTTTATGTAAAAGTCAATAATATGAATGAACAATAGAGGATTCTTCAAAATACAACAGCATCTTTCATAAGCGGCACAGAGCTTTTTGTCTCCGCGCCGCTTTTCGTTTGCCAATTTCGCCTGACAGATATCGGTTGAACCATTGCCGGACGCCCGGCATGCGCTCCCGGCTGCTCTTTGTTCCTGCCTTTCTCTCCTACTCCCTTACTCCCTTACTCCCTCTCCGTACAGGGGGAGCGTATCCGTATCGTATCGTATCGAACCGAACCGGACTGGCCGACATAAACTGCTTATGAAAGCGTTTTTTCCGCCGGCCTGTCCTGTCGCAGAAAAACGCTTATCACTGACGGCGCGGCTCTGCCCGCCGGACCCGCGCCGGGATGAACGAGGTGATATGGTTGCAAGTACTCCGGGTACACAAAATACAGGAAAAATATCAGGCAAAGAACGGCGAGGTCAATGCGCTGGAGGATATTTCCTTCACCGTGGACAAAGGGGAATTTATCAGCATCGTCGGCCCGAGCGGCTGCGGGAAATCCACCCTGCTGTCCATTATCGCCGGGCTGCTCCGGCCGACTGCGGGAGAGATTTACGTCAACGGTGAAAAAATCGAAGGCGTTTCCGCCCATATCGGCTACATGCTGCAGAAAGACAACCTGCTCGACTGGCGGACGATCTACCGGAACGTCCTGTTCGGGCTGGAGGTCCGCGGTATGCTGAACGAGGATACCCGCAGACGAGCCGACCGCCTGCTAAAGACATACGGACTGTACGAATTCAAGGATAAATACCCCGCTCAGCTGTCGGGCGGAATGCGGCAGCGGGCGGCGCTGATCCGTACGCTGGCCATCAACCCCGATATCCTGCTGCTGGACGAAGCGTTTTCGGCGCTGGATTATCAGACCCGGCTGACCGTAACCGACGACGTATACCGTATCCTCAAGCAGGAGAAGATCACCACCCTGATGGTGACCCACGACATTCCGGAAAGCATCAGTATGGGGGACCGGATTCTGATCCTCAGCTCCCGGCCCGCCCGCGTGAAGGAGATCATGGAGATTGATTTTGAAATGGAGAACAGAACGCCGCTGTCCGTTCGGAACAGCTCGAAATTCAGCGGATACTTCGACTACATATGGAAAGAGCTGAGCGCCGATGAATAATGTGACGCCGCCCGCTCTGTCCGTCGAACGCATCCGCTATCTGCAAAAGCAGAAACGCCGCCGCCGTCTGATTCTGGTCTGTCAGATTGGCATCCTCGCCGCCCTCCTGATCCTTTGGGAGGTCGCGGCCCGTCTCGGCTGGATCGACCCGTTCATCCTGTCCCAGCCCTCCCGCATCCTCGCCACCTATATGAACATGGCGCAGAACGGCCTGGCTACCCATATCGGCGTAACGGTGTATGAAACGCTGGTGGGATTCCTCCTCGGCGTAATCCTGGGCACCGCGCTCGCCGTGATCCTGTGGTGGAGCGATTTCATTTCCAAGGTGAGCGAGCCGTATCTCGTAGTGCTCAATTCCCTGCCCAAAATTGCCCTCGGCCCAGTCATTATTATTCTGGTAGGGGCGGGCACCGAGGCGATTATCTTCATGGCGCTCGCCATCTCACTGATCGTCACGGTTCTGGAAATGCTGAACGGCTTCCGCAGCACCGACAAGGAATACATCAAAATGGCGAAGACCTTCGGCGCCAACAAGCGCCAGATTTTCGTAAAGGTGGTTTTTCCCTACAACATCGCCACCCTCTTTAACTCCCTGAAAATCAATATCGGCCTGTCCCTCGTCGGCGTAATCGCCGGAGAATTCTTGGTATCCAAGGCTGGGCTGGGCTATCTGATTGTCTACGGCGGGCAGGTATTCAAGCTGGATCTGGTAATGTCCAGCGTGATTATCCTGTCGGTAGTAGCCGCGCTGATGTATGAAGCCGTTGTCCTGCTGCAAAAGCTCGTTATGCGCTGGTACGGGCACTAAAAACGGTTGTCGCCGCTTTTTGGCTCTATCTTCGCCCGCCGCCGTTTTTATGCCGCGCCCATCGCTTTTTTCCTGTACGGGCACTATCCGGAGGCATCGGGCATAAACTGGAAAGCGCCGTTATCTCCGCCGGCCAACAGCAAAAAATGCCATACCATGCATGAAGGGCGCGCGGTATGGCGTTCCGAACGCGCCCTTTTTTACTGCGGTTTTGTGTCCTTTCCGGGCACAACGCCGGGAAAGGACAGGAAGCTTATGATGAAACATATCCGCCGCATTGCCTGCGTCGCGCTCGCCGCCTCGCTGCTCCTGCTTCTGCCTGCCTGCAAAGGTGGGGATAAGAAGGTCAAGGTCACCGTCTGCGAAGTCACCCATTCCATTTTCTACGCCCCGCAGTATGCCGCGCTGAATCTCGGCTACTTCGAAGAAGAGGGGCTGGATGTCGAGCTTTCCACTGGGGAGGGCGCGGATAAGGTCATGGCCGCCGTGCTTTCCAACAATATCGACATCGGCTTTGCCGGGCCGGAGGCCTCTATCTACGTCTACAACGAGGGCAAGGAGGATTTCACCCAGGTATTCGCTCAACTGACCCGCCGGGACGGCTCCTTCCTCGTAGGGCGGGAGCCCGATCCTGACTTCTCGTGGGAGAAGTTGCGCGGGAAAACCATCCTTCCCGGCCGAAAGGGCGGCGTGCCGTATATGGCGCTGGAATATGTTATCCGCAAAAACGGGCTGGATCCCGCGTCCGACGTCACGCTGGACAACAGCATCCAGTTTGCGCTGATGGCGGGAGCCTTTACCGGCGGCACCGGCGATTACGTCACCCTTTTTGAGCCAACCGCCTCCACGCTGGAAGCGGAAGGCAAGGGCTACATTGTCGCCTCCGTCGGCGAAGCAGCCGGTGAAATCCCCTACACCGCGTATTTCGCCAAAAAAAGCTATATTGCCGAGAATGCGGACGTTATTGAGAAATTCACCCGCGCCGTCTACCGCGGCCAGCAGTGGGTTTCCTCCCACTCCGCGCAGGAGATCGCCGAAGCGGTGGCCCCCTCCTTCCCCGACAGCGATACGGCGATCCTTACCTCGGTGGTGCAGCGCTATCAGGATATCGGTGCATGGAACACTGACCCGGTAATGAGCGAGGAATCCTTCGGCCTGCTGCAGGAAGTCATGACCCAAGCGGGCGAGCTTGCCAAGAAAGCGCCGTATGACCAGATCGTAAACAACGCCTTTGCGGAAAAAGTCCGCGAAAAATAACGCCGCCAGCGCGCAGAAAAGCCGCCGGCCCGCAACGCGCAAAGCAGCGCGCCGGCCGGCGGCTTTTCATGGATGGTCATCGCCAATTGCACCTTGGGTTTAGCGTCCGCCGCAGGAATGACCATCCCCATGGTGATGATGCGCGCAGGCGACGGTGGGATCGTGCTTCAGCTGTCCCGCCAGATAGGCCCGCACCTGCTCCTCCGCATTCCCGGAAGCACCGGCGACCAGCTCGATCCCCGCTTCCTGCAGGGCGTTTTTCGCGCCGCCGCCGATACCGCCGCAGATCAGCACCTGCACGCCGTTTTCCCGCAGCAGGGTCGCCAGCGCGCCATGGCCGCTGCCCTGTGCGTCCAGCACGCGGGTAGTAAAGCCGTCGCCGTCGGTCTCCGCGATCAGGAAGGTCTGCGTATGGCCGAAATGCTGAAAGACCTCGCCGTTTTCCAAAGTTACCGCGATTTTCATGATAAACCTCAACCTTTCTAGTGTTAATTCCATGCTCCGACGGATAAACATATCCCCCGTGCAACGAAAACAACCTTTTATTCCTGCGGCTTTGAAAGGGACGCCTTTTTGACTCGGACCGGCTTTTTCCATTGCAGCGGCGAGAGGTTACCCGTCTCATACCGTCGGCAGAGTGAAACCACCACGCCGCTGAGGGCAAGCACGCCGATCAGATTGGGGATCACCATCAGACCGTTAAACATATCCGACAGGTTCCACACCAGCTGTACCTTCATCACGGAGCCGAGGACGATAAACAGCACCACCAGCGCGGCATAAGGCTTCACCGCCTTTTTGCCAAACAGATGCCGGACATTGACTTCCCCAAAGAAATACCATCCGATAATGGTGGAAAACGCGAAGAACAGCATACAGATCGCGATAAACACATTGCCGAAGGATCCGAATACCGAGTTAAACGCCTGCTGCGCCAGCTCGGCCCCGTCCTTGCCGGAGCTGAGCGCGCCGGTGGTCAGGATCACCAGCGCGGTCAGGGTAAGCACCACGAAGGTGTCGATAAATACGCCGATCATCGCCACCACCCCCTGCTCGCAGGGATGCTTCACTTTCGCGCGGGCATGGGCGTGCGGGGTGGAGCCCATCCCCGCTTCGTTGGAGAACAGGCCGCGGGCTACGCCGTAACGTACCGCCTTTTGCACGGTTGCGCCCACCACGCCGCCCGCGATCGCCTGCGGCGAAAAGGCCAGCACAAAAATCTGCTGGAACGCGGCCAGAATATGCCGATAATTCACCACAAGGATCACAAGCGAGCCCAGCACATAAAACACTGCCATAACCGGCACGATCTTTTCGGTCACCGCGCTGATCCGCTGCGCGCCGCCCAGGAAAATAAACGCGGCGACCGCGGCAACCAAAATTCCGACGATCAGCGGGTTGATCCCGAACGCAGTCTGGAAAGCCGCGCCGATGGAATTGGACTGCACCATATTTCCCATAAAGCCGAGGGCGCAGATGACCGCCACTGAGAAAAATCCGGCCAGGAATTTTCCGAACCTCCCGGTGAAGAACGCTTTTATATAATACACCGGGCCGCCGGTCACTTCCCCGTCCACCCGGGTTTTGAACTGCTGCGCCAAGGTCGCCTCCGCGAAAATCGTCGCCATGCCGAAAAAAGCGGACACCCACATCCAGAAGATCGCCCCCGGACCGCCGGCCGCGATAGCGGTTGCCGCCCCCGCAATATTCCCGGTGCCCACCTGCGCGGCAATCGCCGTGGTCAGGGACTGGAAGGAGCTCATTCCGTCCTCATTCGCTTTTTCGCCCCGCAACCGGACACTGCCGAACACCGCCTTCATCCCGGCGCCAAACTTCCTTATCTGCACAAACCGGAGCCGGATAGTGAAATACACTCCGACGCCGCAAAGCAGAAACAGCAGGGCAAAATCCCACAAAAAGGTGTTGATACTCTCTACGACCCGCATAATCCAATCCAAGGGGGCTCCTCCTCAAATCGTATTTCTGTCGATTTCGTTATTTTTTTGTCAACTCAGAGCTTAGTATAACAAAAACCGCGCGGGGACGCAACCGCTTCACCGCGAATTTTTCCGAAAAACGGCGGCGGTAATCCTGCCGTCGTTCGAATAGAGTATATATAGAGAGAGAATACGCAAAGAAGGCGTTCCCCTGTGGGAAACGCCCTCTCCTATGCCCATATACAACTAACCAGTTGCCGGTAACGGAAAGAGGAATCAGTCCTCTGCGCCCTCCGCTGCGGCAGCCTCATCCTCCGGCTTGGCAAGCGGGATCTGCACCGGCTCATCTTTCTCAAAAGCGCAACAGCAGTCATCCTCGCCGTAGCAGTCGCAGTCGTCAAAATCGTAATCGATGGTATCGTTATAGGCGGACAGCGCTTTTTTCTTCATCCTCGAACGCGTCAGAAGAACCGCGACCGTCGTCAACGCCGCAACAACTGCCGCCAGAATAACGACCAATGTCCATTTGGTTTCCTTGTGATCTCTCATATCGTATCGAACCTCCTACCGTCGTATTTTGTCCAGATTTATCTATATCATACCGCGGAGGCTACAACAAGTCAAGCAAATCCGCACCAATACGCCAACGGGAAGATGTAAACTTTTTGTGTTGCACGATCAAAGGAAACACAACGCCGCCCGGCGCAAAAGCACAGGGCGGCGAAATCTGCTCTGTTCGGGGGCGTCGGGATCAGCCCAGATTATTGACCTTGACCGTTCCCTTCACCACGACCAGTTTGATGTTCAGGTCTTCGTCCAGCACCAGCAGATCGGCGCGCTTGCCCTCCTTGATGGAGCCGGTCACATCATCCACCCGGATGGCGCGGGCGGGGTTAATGGTAGCGGACTTGATCGCCTGCTTCATCGGGATACCAAAGCGGATGACGTTTTTCAGTTCCTCATACACATTGGAGGTGGAAGCGGCAATGGTGCCGTCGGCCAGCAGCGCCTTCCCCTCCTTCACATATACGGTCTGTCCGCCGAGGTCGTACTCCCCGTCGGTATGGCCGGCGGCCCGCATGGAGTCGCTGACGATCACGGAGCCGTCCTCTCCCAGCATACGGAAAGCGATCCGCAGGGCGGCGGGATGGATATGGAAGCCGTCGCAGATCAGCTCGGCCCGCATCCCGACCTCCTGCGCGTGATCGAATACTGCGCCGACCACGCCGGGCGCGCGATGGGTCAGGCCGCTCATCGCGTTATACAGATGGGTCGCATGGCGCGCCCCCCATTCAATGGCCTTGCACGCCTCGTCATACCCGGCCGCCGTATGCGCGATAGACACCGGACAGTAGGGCTGGACTTCCCGGATAAAGGCTTCCGCGCCGTCGCATTCGGGGGCGATATCCACCACCCGGATCAGCCCGCCGCAGCCGTCATACAGCCGGCGGAACTCGTCCTTATCCGGGTTGCGGACAAACGCGCCGTTCTGCGCCCCCTTCTTGGACATGGCGATGTACGGGCCTTCCATATTGATGCCCTGAATATACGCGCCGTCCACCTCATCCTTCACGGCGGCGACATTGGCGAAAATTTGGGTCAGCTCTTCAAACGAAAGGGTCATGGAGGTGGGGCAGAAGGAAGTCACCCCCCGCTTCACCAGGCAGTCGGACATAGCGCGCAGCGCCTCAGGCGTCGCGTCGCCGGTATCCGCGCCCGCGCAGCCGTGGATATGCATGTCGATCAGGCCGGGGATGACCGTGCAGCCGGTCAGGTCGTAAGCTTCGCCGTCCCCCGCGCAGTCTCCTACCGTTTTGATCCATTCGCCGTCGGTCTCCACGTCGGCGCGTACGGGCAGGAATTCGTCGTTATATACCGTCGCGTTTTTAAGAATCATAGCATAGACCTCCTGAATGATAAGTAGTATAGTGAAAATTCTTAGAATTATCCGTTTATATTATACGCTATCCCGTCGCCGCCGCAAAGAAGAAAACGGCCGCTTCCTTTGTATTTTCCGTCGGAAGGGCTGTTTATTATTCCCTTCATTATCTTCAGGTTACCGGAATATCCATATGCCTGCACGAGCGGCAGACGAAAACAGAATCTTCCGGGACGCCAATTGGGAAGCGTCGAAGCCCCGGGCGCCCCGATATGAGTCCCCAAAACGCTGCGGAGCGCCGATATGCGTTCTTCCCGGGCCTATGGCACAGTCTCCCAACCAATAAGCAGCAGGACGGCGTGGAGTCAAAGCCACCAAGGAACCGCTCGACAATCACCCGACTAATCCCTCGTGAGGGTTACGGCATGGGGCAGCGACAGAAGCTACCCAAAACAAGAAAAACGAAAAGGCCGGGAGCCCCTGTTTTCAGGCGGCTTCCCGGTCTTTTTCCGGCACTTGACTAGTTGAATCCTAGATGCTTTGAAGAATAGAGGGTACAAAAATTAGATAAGCGTGACTATCATAAAGAATATTCACAATAAAAGTGTATGGTTTCAGCTGTTTTCAGTATTTGTGCGAAAATCGCATTGTCTCCGCAAGAAAACATACAATACCTATTTACTTTATAGGAAAAGTATGCTATAATCGAAACCGTTGAATGAAAAAGAAGGAGCGGGTGTAGCATGGACAGCGGTACAAAACTTCATAAGCCTGACGTCATAAAAGAAATTCTGCCCATTCTATCCATTTTGTTCGCATTGGTGTTGCAGACGACAATTCCCAATTCCGAAAAGCATCCTAATGTTGAAGCGCCTTATTTTACCTATGCGCTCTGGATTGGGCTTGCTGCCTATGTCGTGGCATTTCTGCTTTCTTTTGGCGTAAAGAGCATCCAGAAATGGCTCATCTACAAGGGCTGTTTTATTGCGGGGGCCGTTCTTTTCCTGAACATTCTGAATATTATCACCGCAAAATCCGCCCTACTCCCGGTACTGTATTTTCCCTCGCTTGACAAGGTGTTCGGGGTGCTTGTAACGGACAGGGGACTGCTTGGAAAATGTCTTTTATATTCGGCCAGGCTTCTGCTTGTGGGTTACTTCTCCGGGGCTATCGTGGGCTTTATATGCGGAATAGCCGCAGGCTTCAGCAAAAAGGTCAGCTACTGGCTGATGCCCCCCGTCCGCCTGCTCGGGCCTATCCCCTCCACGGCGTGGATTCCGCTTGTTCTGGTATGCTTCCCTTCGGCTGTTTCAGCCAGCACCTTCCTTATAGCGGTTTCGGTGTGGTTCCCCACAACCATAATGACAAGCAGCGGCATCAGCAATGTGCAGAACTCCTACTTTGAGGTTTCAAGCACGTTGGGCGCCGGTCGTTTCTCTCAAATTTTTCAGGTAGGCATTCCTGCGGCCATGCCCCACATGTTTTTAGGACTGTTCAACGGAACCTGCGCCTCTTTTATCACACTTGTGACGGCCGAGATGATAGGCGCCAAATACGGCATCGGCTGGTATGTTAACTGGCAGAAGGAAATGCTCTCCTATGCCAACGTATACGCCGGGCTGATCGTTATAGCGGTGGCGTTCTCCATTCTGATCACCCTGCTATTTAAGGTAAGAGACAAGATTCTTCTGTGGCAGAAGGGGGTTATAAAGTGGTAGGCGGACTTAGCGTGCAAAACGTTGTGAAAAAGTTCCAGAGGGACGGCGAGAAAGAGCTTGTTGCGCTCAGCGGCGTCAACCTCAATATCGAGGCCGGCTCCTTCACCTCCCTTATAGGTCCCTCCGGCTGCGGGAAATCCACTCTGCTCCGCCTTGTCGCCGGTCTTATCACGGCGGACGAGGGGACGATTCTGCTGGATGGCGAAAAAATTTCGGGAACAAGCTACGAGCGCGGTCTTGTGTTCCAGAATCCAACGCTGTTTCCCTGGCTCAATATTTATGAAAATGTGGCCTTCGGATTAAAGACGCGCCGCATCTACCGCCAGAACAAGGAGCGTGTAGAAGAATATATTCGCCTCGTGGGCCTGGAAGGCTTTGAAAAATCGTATCCCCATCAGCTTTCCGGCGGCATGTGTCAAAGGGCTTCCCTCGCACGAACGCTTGTGGGGAAACCAAAGATATTGCTCCTTGACGAGCCCCTGGGCGCTCTTGACGCCTTTACGAGAATGAACATGCAGGACGAAATTCTGCGCATATGGAAAGAGGAAAACATGACCATGATTATGGTCACCCACGATGTGGACGAGGCCATTTATCTTTCCGACAAGGTGGTTGTAATGTCGCCGAGACCTGCGAAGATTGAGCAGATTATCGATATTCGCATGGGCAGGCCGCGTGACAGAAGCAACCCTGACTTTTTGCACTACCATGCCAAAATTCTGAAGATTCTGCACTACGGCGGAAATGTAGCAAACGATTTGAGTTACTACATTTAGCATATATTCCTGCCGAAGGACGGGAGAATTCGTAAATCAGGAGGAAACAACTATGAAGAAAAAATCGGCATGGCTACTGGCGCTGCTTATGCTTCTTTCCCTTGCCTTTGCAGGTTGCAGCAAGGGCGACGACAAAGGAGACGACTACAAGCTTAAAATTGGCTACGGCACGGTTTTGTGCCAGGCCCCGCTTCAGATAGCCATCGAAAAAGGCTATTTCGATGAAGAAGGCCTCGATTATGAAGTAGTGAAAATGGACGGACTTGTGACCGAATATGTCGGCTCCGGCCAGGTTGACGCGTGCTACGGCCTTGTAAGCAAATTCATTCAGCCTATAAGCAACGGCCTTAACATCACCATGACGGCCGGCATTCACAACGGCTGCATAAAGCTCCTTGTAAAGCCGGATTCCGGCGTCAACGCAATCGCCGATCTTAAGGGCAAGACAGTTGGCGTTGTCGGCCTTGCCGAGGCTCCCTGCGTGCTGCTGAAAAGAGCGCTTTACAATGCGGGCGTAGGCGTTACCCCGGACAATCTGGAGGTTAACTTCGTTGTCTACAGCAATTCGGATCTGGCAATGGCCCTTGACAACGGCGCCGTTGACGCTATCTGCCTTGTTGACCCGGCCGCAACCGTTGCCATTAACAACTATGGCTACAAGACCCTGCTGGACACGGCTGTGGACGAACCCTATAAGGACGAGTACTGCTGCGCTACCTTTGTTACCGCCGATCTGGCGGAAAAGCATCCTGAAATTGCCGCCAAATACACCAGAGCCGTAATGAAGGCCTCCGCATGGGTGGACGAAAATCCAATGGAAGCCGCCGCGTACCTGGTTGAAAAGGAATATCTGTCCGGAAATTCGGAACTGTTTGGAAAGATACTGGACAGCTATGTGTGCAAGCCCTCTGTTCAGGGCGGTTACGACGCTGTCGTTAAGAACGTAAACGAATTTGTTAAGATCGGCCTGTTGGATGAAAACACCGACGTCGACGCCTTTATTAAGAAGGCCTACGTGTTTTTGGACGGAGTGGACGAGACCTATTGAACCATGGAGGTAGAAGCGGATGCATGAATTATTTCGGATACGGGACGGAATCTGGCAGATTCAGGAAGCCCACGGCGTGTACTTTACCATCATAAAGGGCAGTGAAAGGGCCATTGTGATGGATACAGGCTACGGCATAGCCGACAACAGAAAGTTTACGGATTCGCTTCTATCCGTTCCCTATACCGTCATAAACAGTCACGGGCATCCCGACCACACGCTGGGAAATTACCAATACGGCAGTGTGTATATTCACCCTGCCGACATGGCCCTTTATGAAAGCGCCAACACGGCCGAAAGACGACGCGCGGTCTATGACCGGCTTAAGTGTCAGAACGGGCTTGAGGAATCGGGAAAAGAAACCTTTGCTCAGCAACCCTTGGCCGAAATGCGCCCTCTCAGACCGGACAGCGTTTTTGATCTCGGCGGCCTTACCGTAAAGGTCATTGAGCTGCCGGGTCACACAAGGGGAACTGTCGGGCTTCTCGTTTTGGAGGAACGGCTCCTTGTTGCCGGCGACGCTTTTAATCCCGACATGTGGATGTTTGCCGAAAATCACGACACCCTGGAGGCCCTAGAGAAGACGCTCGGCAGGGCTCTTGCCCTCCCCTTCGACACCTATCTCGGAGGCCATACGATTTGCGAGGTACCGAGGGAGTTCTTAAATGAGGTAAGAAACAATGTTCGGAAAAAGGACATCGATTGGAGCTCCTACGATGTGATTCTTGGCAGGAAGACATACACCATGCGCTACAGCGGCCGATATGGCGTCTCCACGATCGCCATATCGGCCGGGATGGCCATGGAAATCGCGAAGGCGAACGGACGCGGCTTCAACACGGTGCTTCTTCACGGCGCAACAACAGACAGAAAAGTGGGTACCAACGGCTCTGTACATCCGCCCATCTACCAGTCAAGCGCCTTTGCGCAGGAAAGCGCAGAGGACATGGCCGATATCTTCGCAAAGAAAAAGCTGGGCTTTTGCTACAGCCGCATAAACAACCCAACCATTGCCGCCTTTGAGGAGCGCATGACCGAGCTGGAAGGCGGCGTGGCCTCCGTGGCTTGCGCCTCCGGCATGGCTGCAATAACCTATTCGATTCTAAGCATTCTAAGAAGCGGGGATGAATTCATAGCAAGCGCGGGTCTGTACGGCGGAACGATTAACCTGTTCAACGGATTCGAGCAGTTCAACATCGCCGTGCGCTATGTAAAGCCCAACGACTGGCAGGGCCTTGAAAGCGCCATAAACGGAAAAACAAAACTGCTCTTTGCCGAAACTCTTGGCAATCCGAGCCTTGACGTGACCGACATTGAGACGCTTGCCGGGATCGCCCATGCCCATAACCTGCCCCTGATCGTGGACAATACGATGGCAACCGCATTCCTTGCAACGCCTCTTAAGATGGGAGCGGATGTGGTAATAAACTCCACGTCCAAATATATCAACGGCGCCGGCAACGCCATAAGCGGAGTGGTTACGGACGGAGGAACCTTCCCCTGGAATACCGGCAGATTTCCACAGATGGCTCGTTTCCTTGAGCAGAAGGAGCATTGCTATATTACAAGGCTCCGCGCCGACCTTCTGACAAATCACGGCGGCTGTCTTTCACCGCAAAACGCCTTTTTAAACCTTATAGGTATGGAGACAATGGGCTTGCGCCTTGAAAGAGAATGCAGCAACGCGCTTGCTCTTGCTCGATATCTGTCGCGTGTTCCCGGCATTACGGTGAACTACCCGGGACTTGAAACAAGCAAAAGCTACAAAACCGCAAAGGCAGTGCTCAAAAACGGATTCGGTACAATTATTACGATAAGGACCGGCTCCCGTGAAAGAGCCTTTGCCCTAATGAGGGAGCTTAAGCTGCCCTTTATTGTGTCCAACATAGGCGATACAAGAACCCTTGTGGTTCACCCGGCCTCCACCATGGCGTTGCACAGCACCTGTGAGGAAAAGGAGGACGCCGGGGTATTCGATGATCTCGTGCGCGTGAGCGTGGGAATAGAGAATATCGGCGACTTGATTATGGATTTTGAACAGGCGCTGCAAAAAATATCATCCTTTGAGTAAAAAGGAGGACGCTTAGCGTCCTCCCAACCCCGCATGGGTTCACCGAAACCCAAAGGCAAATGCCCGGAAGCCGCATGAAAACACGGTTTCCGGGCATTTTTCTGTGTTAGGACGTCACAATGATACAATTTCACCGCACCGGTATTTTTAACGGTTAACACGTTCCTCTACGTTTTCATTTTTCTTCGCATTTTCTTCGCATAGGATCAAATTGCTATAATATTCCACTTTCCCAGAAAGGACGTCATCGTAAAACTGCTGTTTCCCGTCAATATACGCGATGCATACGTTCAACTCCTCAATAGCCTTCAATAGATCGTCCCGTTTTCTTGCGAGGATGGCTTTTCGCTCAGGAATGGAAGCCCGCCCTTCCATACAGAGGGAAAGGTATGCCTTCATCTCCTGAAGGCTCATACCGCAGGCTTTTAGGCAAGTCAGGCTTTTGATCCAAGCAATATCGCGACTATCAAAGATGCGGTAGTTATTATGATCGCGTTTTACATGGGGAATCAGTCCCTGATTGCAGTAAAACTTCAAGGTTTCATAGGATAACCCGGTTTCTTTGCAGGAATGGAGAAACCGACCGTTACAGGGTGGGAAATATCCCTATGTGTATGTAGACGGCATCTACCTGCGTTGGAATTGGGGTGGCGAGTATGAGAATGTCAGCGTGCTGGTAGCCATAGCGGTAAACGAAGAGGGATACCGGGAAGTGTTGGGCGCAGCGGAAGGAATGAAGGAAGACAAAGCAAGCTGGGTCAGCTTCTTCCAGTGGCTGAAAGGCCGCGGCCTGGAAGGCGTCCAGCTCGTTGTGGGAGACAAGTGTCTCGGCATGCTTGAGGCTGTAGGCGAAGTGTTCCCCGAGGCCAAGTATCAGCGGTGTGTGGTACACTTCTACCGCAATGTGTTCTCCTGCGTCCCGCGTACCAAGGGGAAGCTGGTAGCCAAGATGTTAAGGGCCATCCATGCCCAGGAGAGCCGAGCTGCCGCACAGGCGAAAGCACGGGATGTGGTTGCTGCCCTGCGTGAGATGAAGCTTCCCGAGGCGGCGAAAAAGGTGGAAGAAGGCTTGGAAGAAACGCTGGCATACACGGCTTTTCCCGATCCCTCTGCTGTCGGCTGACTTCCTTTTTTCAGAGCCACTTTTCCTTTTTGCGATAAATCCTTGACACTACCATATCATGACAAGTAATCGATATCAATGGTTCGCAAAAATTCCGTTTTATATAAAAATCGACAAAATCCTTTTGGATTTTGTCGATTTTTGGTCCGAGTGGAATTATAGGACTTGGAAGACCTACCACAATAGACAGGCATTACTTAAAGTACTATAATGAACTCAAGGAGGTGATGAGATATGAGCATACAATCTTTTATTCAAGCGGCGCAGCTATTATATCAAAACAGTTATTTTGATGAAGGGCTTTGCTTAGTCTGTAGCGCTATAGATGCTAGTGCAGCCAAAAACTATCCTCAATTATCAGTTGGCGATAGATACAAACAATTTATTTCACAACATTTTCGCACAATAAGCAAATTTGGATTTCCGGGTATTGAAGCATCAAAGATTAGAATTAAGCTTAATTGTCAAATTGAGAGCCTTAGACCAGATAAAGATGGGTATGTGGATATAACGCAAATAATCTATCATACGATTAGGTGTGGCCTTGTTCACAGCTGTGCTATTGACAATTCTATTATTTTTTCAGACCAAACCATAATCGGAAACTATGAGCCAAACAAATTCACGATCCCTCGATCTTTAATATGGGGATTGATCGCCGCAATGAATGAAGATTTTGTCGAATCGTAAAAAGAAACGGGTAAGTCCCATAAAGACTTACCCGTGGTCCGAGTGACAGGAGTCGAACCTGCGGCCTCTTGAACCCCATTCAAGCGCGC
>CAUGOD010000022.1 GCA_959601025.1 uncultured Oscillospiraceae bacterium | reverse complement strand
CTGCTTGAACAAATTTTATTTCAATTTCTTGTCTAACTTTTTGGGGTCACTTCATCCCTATTCAGTCGGGCTGGGCGGCGATTTCCCGGCACCAATCCAGCAACAGCTCGAAGGCTTCGCCGAAATCCCAGGCATCGTTTTCCCGCAGCTCCGCCGCCTTTGACAGGACGGCCCGGTCCTTTCCGACCAGTCGGGGCAGCAGCTCCCGGCGGGTGAGCACAAATTCCCCCGTCCGCAGGAAATAACGGTTTTGAAGGATAAAGAACGCCGCCTTGTAGAGCGCGGGAAGACCGGCGCGGTTTTCTCCCGGGGAGGCATGGATGTATTGATGACACAGCGCGTGGTACAGATTGTCAACGCTGAACCGGCCGTACAGCTTTACATCCTCCAGCGTATAGGCGGGGACCAGCGCGGCCAGCTTCCCGTAACGATCTCCGGTGGTGTAGAGAAGCTGGCAGATTTCGCAGGGGTTCCAGTGCCGGAGCTCCTCACCGCCGCAGATAAAGCCGCACGACCGGTCGCTGTTCCCGATCCGGCGGAGGAGCTCCCGGTAAACGTCCATGTCGGGGGCGGTCAGCCGGTCCAGGACCACCATCACATCGATGTCGCTGTTTTCGTCGGCCTCTCCCCGGTAACAGCTTCCCTGCAGCCCAACATACAGCAGCCGCTCGCCGAAGGCCTGCCTTAACAGGCTGGTAAGTTCTGCTACATACTCTTCCGCCTGGATCCTTTGGTTCATGGAAAATCGCCGCCTTTCGGTTGCTTTGTTATTTTTTCCTATCTCTGTTCATTCTGACCGGGGGCTTCCCGGCGAAGAAAAGGAAGAGAACGCCGGTTCCGCGAGTCATCGTGGAACCGGCGTTTTTCCGTTTTGGGAGACGCCCCGCGTCTTATCGGGCGAACAGGCGGCGGATCAGGGCGCAGCCCTCCTCCGTATAGAGACCGGAGGCCCGAGCCGCCGCTTCGGTAAAGACCGCCGCGCCATGAGCGCTCGTGTCGCACGTAGCCGTGCCGTCGCTCGCATACAGCAGATAAGGGACCGGGTCGGACGAATGGGTACGGATATCCAGGGGGGTGGGATGATCGGGCAGAACCATCAGCCGGTAGGCTCCCATCTCATCCAGCGCATCGAGCAGGGGAGAGAGGACGCGGCGGTCGATGTCCTCAATCGCCCGCACCTTGTTTTCCGCTTCGCCGCGGTGGCCGCATTCGTCCGGGGCCTCGAGATGGATGTAAACAAAATCCTGCCCCCGCCGGAGCTCTTCGATCGCGGCGGCGGTTTTTCCCTCATAGTTGGTGTCGATATAGCCGGTCGCGCCCTCCACGTCGCAGACCGTCATCCCGGCAATCCGGCCGATACCCTTGATCAGATCCACCGCCGAAACGACCGAGCCGTTCACGCCGAACCGCTCCCGGTAATTCTGCAATCGGGGACGCTTGCCCTGCCCCCAAAGCCAGATGGCGTTAGCCGGGTTCTGTCCCGCCGCGGCCCGTTCGCGGTTGACGGGATGCTCCCGCAGCAGCGCCGTACTTTTCTCCATCATGGCGAGCAGGGGAGCGGCGTCAGGATGCCGGGGAAGGTAGTCCCCAATCACCCGGCCGGTAATGTCGTGGGGCGGCGTGATCTTGCCAAGGACGGTTTTCCCGCCATGCCAGACCATGCAGTGCCGATAAGCGGTGCCGGTGTAAAAATCGAATTCGCCGCCGCCGAAGGCTTCCTGCACGGTACGGATGATCCGGTCCGCGTCCGGGGTATGGATATCCCCCGCGCAATAGTCGAGGATCGTTTTCTGTGCATAGTCCGGCTCATCCGACAGGGTGACGAGGTTGCAGCGGAAGGCCACGTCATCATCCGCGAGATCAATGCCAATGTTCGCGGCCTCCAGAGGGGAGCGACCGGTGTAGCATTCCCGCGTGTCGTATCCCATCACGGTGAGGTTGGCCACGTCGCTGCCGGGGGACATTCCTTCCTGCACGGTGCGGACCATGCCGACTTCCCCCTGCGAGGCGAGACGATCCATCGTCGGTTTATTGGCCGCTTCCATCGGGGTGCGGCCGTCCAGCACGGGGCAGGGCACGTCCGCCATGCCGTCGCATAAAACGATTGCGTATTTCATTGGGTCGGTTCTCCTTTGTGATGATGTATGTTCTGCAAAACGGAACGAATGGACGGAAAAAACAGGCGCCGCCGGCTAGGGCGCGCAAGATTTTTTCAAAGAAAAAAGCTTCGCATTTTTCTCTATTATAGCAGAATTACGGAAAAAGCAAAGTTTTTTCTGCGACATTGGCTATTCCCTTTTTTCCGTATGTTTTATATACTTATTTAAGAATCAAGCAACAGGAAAACGATCGCGCTTTTCCAGTCTCGCTGCCACAGAGGATACGCTTTGCAGAGGAGGAATGGAGAATGTCGGTTTACACCCGGACGATTCCGTTCAAGGAGGCGGCTCCGGCCGCTCTTGTGCTGGCCGCCGTGTATCCGGATGAGGAGAGGGCCCGGAAGCGGGCGCTTCGCGCAGCCAGAGGGCTTTCCGACCGGTTCGGCGGCGGGCCCTGCCGTCTGTTTTGCGCGCCGGGGAGGACGGAGCTCGGCGGCAACCACACCGATCACAACCGGGGGCTGGCGCTCGCCGCTGCGGTGGACGCGGACATTCTGGCCGCCGCCCGTCGGACAGACCAGCCGGTGATCCGCCTGCATTCGGAAGGCTATTATACCGATGTGATCGAGTTGGACGATCTTTCCCCGCAGGAGAGGGAAACGAGCCATTCCGCGGCCTTGATCCGGGGTATCGCGGCGGGCTTCCGGCGGCGCGGGCTTTTGATCGGCGGCTTTGACGCGTATACCACCTCGGAGGTGCCAAGGGGGGCGGGCGTGTCCAGCTCCGCCGCGTTCGAGATCACGGTGGCGGAGATTCTGAACGGTCTGTATAATCGGGGCGAGGCCGGTCCGGCCCTCCTTGCCCGGATTGCGCAGGAGGCGGAGAACGACTACTTCGGCAAGCCCTGCGGCCGGCTGGATCAGACCGCCAGCGCGTTCGGCGGCTGCGTCGCACTGGACTTTGAAAATCCGGACGAGCCCCTGGTCCGCCGCCTGCCGGCGGATTTTGAGGGTTGGGGGCTTCGGCTCTGCATCGTCGACACCGGCGGGAGCCATTCCGATCTGACGCAGGATTACGCCGCCTGCCGGCTGGAGATGGAGGAAATCGCCCGTCTCCTGGGCGGCGAGGTTTTACGAGATATCCCGCGGGAGCGTTTTGAGACGGCGCTTCCTGCCCTGCGCCGCCGGGCGGGTGACCGGGCCGTGCTGCGCGCCATGCATTTTTACGAGGAAAACGAGCGGGTGCGGCGTCAGTGCGCGGCGCTGGAAGCAGGGGACGCTGCGGCGTTTCTCCGGTTGGTCGCCGCCTCGGGGCGATCGTCTCAGGCGCTGCTGCAGAATGTTTCCTCGCCCCAATCGCCCCGAGAGCAGGGGATTGCTCTGGCGCTGGCCCTGACGGGCGAGCTTCTGGGGGAGGACGGGGCCTGGCGGGTGCATGGCGGCGGGTTCGCGGGCACCATCCAGGCGTATGTACCGGAGGAGCGGCTCCCCTTTTATCGGCGGCGGATGGAGCGGGTGTTCGGAGAAGGCTGCTGCCACGTCCTTGCGATGCGGGAGACGGGCGGAACCGAGCTGATATGGGGATAATGTCTTGAACAGAGGGGGTGCGGAGGGACAGCGTGCTTTCAAAAGGTGCCTCGGTACGCCCTACCGGGGGTAGCGCCGTAAGGAGATGCTTCTGCGGAGGGGGAGTCTCATAGGAAGATAGGGGCGGAAATAGTACGATGAATCCATGGAAATGCCAAAAATACCGAAAGATTTATGACGGCTCTGTACGGACGGGTATATATCTTCGCTTCGAAAAAGGGATCGATCCCAGGCTACGGGCTTTGTTTCTCGATTTTGCCAGGTGGCTTAGGATAAAATACGAATTTCCAATAAGAGTAAACGTTTATATACAGAATCGTGAGAAAGTAAGATTGCTGAGCGGTGCGACGGCTTTTGGCTCGTTTCGATGGTTTGGCGCCATGGATGAGCCATACATTCGTATACCGGCGGCGTATGACGTCGAATCGACGCCGGAGCGCTCGGTTCAGGAGACGCACGAGAGCATACTGTCCTCGTTTGTGCATGAGCTGACCCATTATTTTCAATGGGTCAACCAGCTTGAGCAAACGGACCGCTCGTCTGAATGGCAGGCGAATTATTACCGTTATCGCATTATTGAGCAGTATTATCAGGATCGAAAACAAAAATGGCGGGAATGTCCGTGCGAATAGTCCCCAAGGCGGGGAAAGCGAGTCCGCGCGGTTTTGAAAGAAGCCCTTCGCCGTCGGAGGGTTTCTTTTTTCTGTTCGTCGATATCCACCGAAAATTTTCGAAAAAGTTTCTTCATAATCTGTACATAAAATTTTCCTGCGACAATTGCATTTACGCCGGCAATGGGGTATAATGACCATATTCTTTATACTGGGTGGGAATGGGGTTTTTGCAGAAAATCCCCCGCCCGCCGGTACTGCCGGCAGGAAAAACAGGCGTTTCCCGCAAGGAAGCGGGGGCGTTTTCAAGCATGGAACGCTTTTCAGCGTTGGGAAAGGGAGTATGGACGTATGGACTTGAAGGCAGCGATGACGGCGCTGACTGCAGCCGTCGACGCGGGCGACATTTTAAGCACGGCCGGGTTGACGATCCTGATTGGCGTAACGGTGGTGTTTTCCGTTCTGATTCTGCTGACGGCGATTTTCTGGCTGTTCGGCAAGGCGATGGACAGCATTGGAAAGGCCGGGAAGAAAACGCAGGCGGCTCCGGCGGCCAAACAGTCGGCCGAGAAGCCTGCGCCGGTCTCTGCTCCCGCCCCGATTCCGGCCGCCCCCGCGGCTGCGGAGGGGATCAGCGAGGAAGTGGTGGCGGTGATCGCCGCCGCGGTGGCCGCCATGGCCCCGGAAGGCAAACGGTATGCCGTGCGCAGCGTCAGCCGCGCGCGGGGGGATCGGCCCGTCTGGGCCGCCGCCGGCGTGGCGGAAAGTACCCGTCCGTTTTAAGGGGACGATGCGCTCCCCTTTATTCAAGATAAAAGAAACGGGGTTTCCCCACGAAAGGACTGACGCTGATGGCTGCTCTTTGGGAAGCTATTCAACAAATCCTGCGCGAATCCGGATTTGCGCAGATACTGAATTTTGAAAACGGCGGCTGGAAATGCCTGATAATGATTGCCGTCGCCTGCGTGCTGCTGTACCTGGCGATCAAGAAGCAGTTTGAGCCGCTGCTTCTGCTGCCGATCGCTTTCGGTATGCTGCTGGTTAACCTCCCCCTCGGCGGGATTATGGATCCACAGAATAACTCCCTGGTTGCTTTCACCAAGGAGGAAACCTATTCCTATGTGGACGGAACCTATGAACAGGTCTATCCCGTCTATCTGCAATACTATTCGGTGGAGGCGGACGATTCGCGTATTGTCTCCTATACCAACGCCGCCGGCCAGGAAATGAAGATATTTGATACCGGCGACGGCGTCTATAAGGTGGAGCAGGAGGAGGACGGCAGCCTGAAGGTGGCTGTGCCGTTCTGGCAGCATTTTGAAAACGGCGGCATGCTGTGGTACCTGTATCAGGGCGTGAAGTTCGGCATCTATCCGCCGCTGATTTTCCTCGGCATCGGCTGCATGACCGATTTCGGCCCGCTGATTTCCAACCCGAAGAGCTTCCTTCTCGGCGCGGCGGCCCAGCTCGGCATTTTCATCACTTTCTTCGGTGCGCTGGCCCTCGGACTGACCGGGGTCGACGCGATCACCTTCAACGCCAAGGAGGCCGCGTCCATCGCCATCATCGGCGGCGCGGACGGTCCGACAGCCATCTGGCTGACCTCCAAGCTGGCGCCCCATCTGCTGGGCGCGATCGCGGTCGCGGCGTATTCGTATATGGCGCTGGTGCCGATCATCCAGCCGCCGATCATGCGCGCCCTGACCACCAAAAAGGAGCGCTCAGTCGTGATGGAACAGCTTCGCCCGGTTTCCAAGACCGAAAAGATTCTGTTCCCGATCTTCGTCACCCTGATCGTCGTCCTGCTGCTGCCGAGCGCGGCGCCGCTGGTCGGTATGCTGATGCTGGGCAACCTCTTCCGCGAGAGCGGCGTGGTGGAACGGATCAGCAAGACCGCGCAGAACGAGCTGATGAACATCATCACCATCTTCCTCGGCGTGACCGTGGGCGCGACGGCGAATGCAAACACCTTCCTGCAGCCCAAGACGCTGCTGATCATCTGCCTCGGCCTGATTGCGTTCTGCGTCGGCACCGCAGGCGGCGTACTGTTCGGCAAGATCATGTATCTGGTCACCGGCGGCAAGGTCAACCCGCTGATCGGCTCGGCCGGCGTGTCCGCTGTGCCGATGGCGGCTCGTGTGGCTCAAAAGGTCGGCCAGAAGGAGAACCCGAGCAACTTCCTGCTCATGCATGCCATGGGCCCGAACGTGGCAGGCGTGATCGGCTCTGCGGTAGCGGCCGGCGTCCTGCTGACGCTGTTCAAGTAATCGCGGAAGCGATTAACAAAAGAAGCACAGGGGGAAAGGCAGCGCACGCTGTCCTTCCCCCTTTCTGTCTGCCGGGCTTCGGCCGGCTTAAAACGACTTTTGATTTTTTACAGGATGGCGATTGCCGGAAAAATCGGAACCCGGGTCGCAGCGGTGTCGCCGGTGTGCGGCGGAATGGAGAATACAGTATGACGGAATTTACGCAGGAGTTCTGCCGTCTGCGGCGGCAGCTGATGGAACGGGAGTTTTCCCGGATGAATGACCGGCAACGGGAGGCGGTCTTCTGCACCGAAGGCCCGCTGCTGATCCTCGCGGGGGCGGGAAGCGGGAAAACCACGGTGTTGGTCAACCGGATCGCCGGCCTGGTAAAATACGGTAATGCGTATGAAAGCATACGGGTTCCCGAACGGATAACCGGAGAGGACCTCGCCCTGCTGTCCGCCGCGGCGGCGGGAACCGCCTCGCCGGAGGAAGCCGTCCGTGCGGCGGCTCTCTGCGCGGTGGACCCCTGCCCTCCCTGGCGTATCCTTGCCATTACCTTCACCAATAAGGCGGCCGGGGAGCTGAAGGAGCGCCTTTCCCGCATGCTGGGGGAAGAGAACGGAAGCGAGGTGCAGGCCAGCACCTTCCACTCCTTCTGTGCCCGCATCCTGCGGCGGGAAGGAGAACGGCTGGGCTATTCCAATCACTTCACCATCTACGACACCGACGATTCCCGCCGGCTGATGAAGGATTGCATGAAGCAGCTGAACATCGACGAAAAAACGCTCGGCCACAAGGCGATCCTGTCCGAGATTGGCCGGGCCAAGGACGAGCTGCTTACGCCGGATGAATTCAAAACGGCGGCCGGCTCCGATTTCCGCCGCCGGCAGATTGCCGAGGCCTACGGGATGTACCAGCGCCGCCTGAAGGAAGCCGACGCGATGGATTTTGACGATCTGCTGAGCAAGACCGTGACCCTCTTCCGGGAATGCCCCGAGGTACTGGACCGGTACCAGAACCGCTTCCGCTACCTGCTGGTGGACGAATACCAGGACACCAACCATGCCCAATACCAGTTCATCCGTATGCTGGCCGCCAAGTCCGGAAACCTCTGCGTGGTGGGGGACGACGACCAGAGCATCTATAAATTCCGGGGCGCCACCATCGAAAACATCCTCCATTTCGAGGAGGAATTCCCGAACTGCTGCGTTATCCGGCTGGAACAGAATTACCGTTCCACCGGCAATATCCTGAACGCCGCCAACGCGGTGATCGCCAGGAACCAGAACCGGAAGGGCAAAACCCTCTGGACTGAAAATCCGGACGGGGACAAGCTTTCCGTACATACTCTGATGAATGAAGAGGAGGAAGCCCATTTTATTGCTGACGCCATTCAGGACGGCGTGGGCGAGGGGCGGAAATACAGCGATTTTGCCGTGCTTTACCGCGCCAACGCCCAGTCCAACGCCGTGGAGCGCGCGCTGGTGAAAAGCGGCGTGCCCTACCGCATCATCGGCGGCCACCGTTTCTACGACACCAAGGAGGTCCGGGACGCAATGGCCTACCTCCGTGTGCTGAATAATCCGGACGACGCGGTCGCTCTGCGGCGGATCGTCAATGAACCGAAGCGGGGAATCGGGGACGCGACCATGGATAAAGCGGCGGATATCGCCGCCGGGCTGGGGATATCATTGTACGAGGTGATCTCCCATGCCGCCGATTATCCCGATATCGCCCGGGCGGCGAACAAGCTGAAGCTCTTCACCGACATGATCGACCGCCTGCGGGAGATGAACGACGACCCGGAAAATTCCATCCATCTGCTGTATACCACGATGCTGGAGGCCACCGGCTACCTCGCTATGTGGGAGCAGGCGGGAGAGGCGGAAGCCGGCCGGGTGGAAAACCTGAACGAGCTGGCCTCCTCCATCATTGATTACGAGAAGAACAGCCCGGACGATTTCCCCGAGCTGGCCGGCTTCCTGGAGGAAGCCGCGCTGATGACCGATGCGGATAATTACGACGCGGGGGCGGATACCGTCGTCCTGATGACCATGCACGCTGCCAAGGGGCTGGAATTCCCCGTGGTGTTCCTGCCCGGCTTTGAGGACGGCATCTTCCCCGGTATGCAGTCGATCTTCAACCCCGAGGAGCTGGAGGAGGACCGCCGTCTCTGCTATGTAGCCCTCACCCGCGCCAAGGAGAAGCTGTACATCACCAATGCGGAAAGCCGGATGCTGTACGGCTCCACTACCCGGAACCGCCCCTCCCGCTTCCTGTCGGACATCCCGGCCGAGCTGACCGAGGAGTACGCGTCGAATCCGTCCGGGGCTGCGTATTACGGCTCCGCCTACCCGGCGGCCCGTTCGTCGGTTGCCCACGCGGGAACCACCGCCGGCAGCTTTGGCCGGTCGGTCGCCGCCGCTGCCGGTGGCTCTTTCCCGTCCGCCGGCGCCGACCATCGTATTGGCAGTAATCGTCGACTTAACGGCGGGGGAATATCGGCCGGCTCAGGAACGTCTTCCGCTGCGCCGGCGTCGGAGAAAGCGTCCGTACGCTGGAAGACGGGGGACGCCGTCAGCCATAAGGTGTTCGGGCCGGGTAAAATCCTCTCCGTTACCCCCATGGGAAACGACAGCCTTTTGGAAATTTGCTTTGAGAAGGTCGGTACGAAGAAGATCATGGCGAATTTTGCCCGGCTGACGGTAAGGGAATAGGGCCTGCTCGCAAGGGTCGCTCGTAAGACAGTTTGCGTGACCGCTCCGCCCTTGCCGAGGGCGATCAGCAGGATAGATGCAGGATGGGACTTTCCGAAAAAACGCCTTTTTTCATCGGATTTCGGCGCAGATTTCAGCCTGTCCGGCCGGACGGTGAAAATCTCACGAACCAAAAGCCCCCCGTATCATAGGATGGTAGTGAAGCAAACCCCTTCATTCTATTAACGGGAGGATTACTTATGGCTGACAACAAGTACATGCACGACCCCGGCTGTAAAGAGGCGGTGTGCATCGACGCGGGAAGAGTCTACGATTCCTGCAGCGACAAGGACTGCCTCGAGGATCTGCGCGTATACTTTACCGAGCGGGATCAAATGGTGATTGATCACGCGGTAAGCGTACGGGCGAAAAAAGTCTGCATCATCACCACCTACATCGACGTGGAGGCCCTGCCCTTTAACCGCGGCTACTATTCCTGCGACCTGACCTTCTTCTTTGAGGTGGAGGTTGAAGTGTTTTCCGGCCGCAATTGCCCGCCGACCACCGTCTGCGGCGTCTGCGTATTCCGCAAGAGGGTCATCCTGTTCGGGAGCGAGGGCAGCGTCAAGGTGTTCAGCAGCGAATTCCGCGAGGGCGAGGACGACCGTCAGAAGAAGCCGTCCCGCAACCTGCCCCGCTGCAACGTTCAGGTTGCGGAACCGATCATTCTGTCCGCCAAAGTGTTGGACGCCTGCGACCGCTGCAACTGCGGCTGCGTATGCAAGTGCGAGTGCGAATGCGGATGCGGCTGCATCCCGGAATGCATCTGCAACCAGTATGGCGGGAATTTCTGCGAGCCGGACGACGGCAAGATCGTCTATGTGTCCATCGGTATCTTTACCATTGTCCAGCTTATCCGGAATGTCCAGATGCTGGTGCCGGTCTACGACTTCTGCATGCCCACCAAGGACTGCTCCTGCCCGCCGACCGATAATCCCTGCGATCTGTTCAAGAAAATGTGCTTCCCGGTGGACGAATTCTTCCCGCCCGAAGCCGACCCCAATTCCTGCGGCTGCGGATGCGGCAAGAAATAACGTCTTCTGCGGCAGTCAGGTAAAAAAGCGCCCGGATTTTTCAGTCCGGGCGCTTTTTCGGTTCGGAAACAGCCGGGGGAGTTAATCCTTTGTCACAAAAAGCATGACGGGGTACTCACGGTTCCGGTCCAGCGGGATCGAGCCCCGCGCCGCCGCCTGATAGATATAGGCCATCGGCAGGAAAAACAACGGCTCGGCATACAGGTACTGTGGGACGTGCGAAATCCGCTTCGGAAATTTCGGCACGGCCTTCCGTGCCACATCCGCCGCCCTGTCCAGCAGACGGCCGCGCCAGGCTTCCCCGCCCTCCCGCTCAATCCGGCAGAGCGCGTTGAAGCCGGACTGGGAGAGATAGGGGACGGCGGGCTGCTTTTCACCGCCGGCCGTCCGGAGGAAGCTGTGTTTTTCCAGGTCGGGGATCAGGCCGGCCTGGAAGGCGTTGACCGACCGGGTACGCACCGCGTCGATTGCCTGGGCCCGCTCGCGCGGGGTCAGCATATTGGAAAAGTGAGCGTTGTGGGTATGGCCAATGGGAGTGTCCCATTCCCAAACAAGGGAAATCTCACCGTTGATATCGTCTGTCCCGCATCTTCCGCTGATCGAATACCTTACCCAGTCTTCATCGAAGGCATAGCCATGGGGATAGCGGGCGCCGGTGGCGATCCATTTTCCATAGTTTGGCCGGTCAGGGTAGTCCTCAAAGCGTTCCTCTTTTCCGGAAACGGCTTCGGCGATACAGGAACAGTACTCCTGACGGCAGGAAAGCGCCGCTAAAATGTACAGGTAGGCGTCGTCAAATGTCCGCAGTCCGTCGATTTCCCGATACTGCGCGGCCATGTCCCGGAATACGGCGTCGGCATCCTCAAAGGATGCGTTAGCGAACCGTTTGCTGGTTTCGCAGGCGCGACGGGTATCGTCCAGCGAGCGGATGGCAAAATCGGTGAATACCCGGGAGCCTTCCCGCTTCATCAGTTCGGCGGCGACCAGCTTTTCTACGCTTTCCTCAAGAAAAACCGCCGGTATGCCGAGCGCGTCGGAGAGCTCCCCGGTGGTGAGGGGCCTTTCATACGCGAGAATCAGGATGTTTTGCTTGATTGCGCCTTGTATGCAGGAAAACGGTTCCTTGTCCCGGCCATCCCGCCCGTTGATCGAAAGGGTCAGGATTTCGGGCAGGATGCTGTTCTTTCCATAGCGTTCCTTCTGTTCCATCGTTTCCACTCCCTTTTTGATTTTTTGCCGGCCGGTGTTCAGCCGGCTGAGGACGGTTCCCTTGGGCAGGTTCAGCTCCCGGGCGATTTCCGCAACGCTCTGCCCCTGCAGATAATACCGCGCCATGACCTCCCGGTAGATGCGGGAGAGGCGGGCAAGCTCCCGCCGGACGGTCTCCGCTTCTTCCGAGTGGATCACCGACTCAAGGGTTTCGCCGTCGTCGACCGGTTCGACAGGGAGCATGTCGTAGCTGGTGACATCCAGCTGGTATTTTTTTCGCAGGGTCAGGAAGAAGCGGTTTTTCAGGACGGAAAACAGATAGGCCTCCGGCTTTTCAATAGTCACGCCCTTCGCCAGCGCGGCGAAGGCGTGGAGATAGGTCTCCTGCACCAGGTCCTCCGCCTCGTCCATATCGTGTGTTTTGGCCAGGGCGGCCTGCAAAAGCCTGTCCGCGTATTCCAGAAGCTCGTCGTTTTTCATCGCCCGGTTCTCCTTCCCTGCTCGTAATGCATTACAATATTTATGTTGCTCCAAGGAGCGGAAGATTCGATAATTTTCGGAGTTTAGCGAAAAAATGAAAGCGCGCCGTGGAATTCCTCCGCAGCGCGCTTGCCGGCGATCAGGCGCGGGCTTTCAGGCTACAAAATGAATTTGGTAACATATCCCTGCACGAAAATGAACAATACGATCAGCGGTAGGACGAAGGTCAGATAGCCGCGGATGCGGCGGGGAAATTTCATCCCCTTGCCGGCGTTGGCCTCTTCGATGAAATTATCCCAGCCCCAGCCGTAGCGGGTAACGCAGAACAGAAGGTAGACCAGCGAGCCGAGGGGGAGCAGGTTGTTGCTGACCAGAAAATCCTCCAGATCCAGGATGTTGCTCGTCCCGCCCAACGGATGGAAGCCGCTCAGCGCATTGAAGCCGAGCACGCAGGGGAGGGAGAGAAGGATGACCGCGAAAATATTGACCAGCACGGTCTTTTTCCGGGACCAGCCCCACAAATCCATTCCAAAGGAGACGATGTTCTCAAACACCGCGATAATGGTGGAAAGTGCCGCAAAGGAGAGAAACAGGAAAAACAGCGCGCCCCATATCCGGCCGCCCGCCATGGTATTGAAGACGTTGGGCAGGGTGACGAATACCAGCCCTGGGCCTTCCCCCGGATTCACCCCGAAAGCGAAGCAAGAGGGAAAAATAATCAGCCCGGCGACCAGCGCGACCGCCGTGTCCAGCGCCGCAACACTGACCGATTCCCCCAGCAGGGAGCGATCCCGGCCGATATAGCTGCCGAAAATCGCCATGGAACCGATGCCGATGCTCAGGGTGAAGAAGGCCTGCCCCATCGCAGAGAAGATCACGTTGGAAACGCCCTGCTCCGCCACCCGGCCGAAGTCGGGCAGAAGGTAGAACTTCAGCCCCTCCGCCGCGCCGGGGAGGGTGACTGCCCGGACGACGAGGACGCCCATGATCAGCAGCAGGCAGGTCATCATCGTCTTGGTGATTTTCTCCACCCCTTTTTGCAGCCCCAGGGAACAGACGCCGAAGCCGATCAGCACCGCGAGCACCATCCAGAAGGTCATGGTGAGCGGCTGAGCGGTCAGGGCGCTGAAAACGCCGCCTACCTCTTCCGCCGATAATCCGGTGAATTCTCCCCGCAGCATTTTTATGAAATAGGCCAGCATCCATCCGCCGATGGTGGTATAGAACATCATCAGCAGGTAATTCCCGGCCATGGCGAAATAACTGAACAGGTGCCACTTGCTTCCTGCCGGTTCCAGCGCGCGGAAGGAGGCCGCCGCACTTTTTCGACTGGCGCGGCCCACGGAGTATTCCATCACCATGATCGGGATTCCCAGAATCACCAGAAAGAGCAGATAGATCAGCACGAACGCCGCGCCGCCGTTCTGGCCAGTCACATAGGGAAAGCGCCACACGTTCCCCAGGCCGATCGCACAGCCGGCGGAAATCAGCAGGAAGCCAAGCCGCGATGAAAATTGCTCCCGTTTTTCCAAAACCAACAACCCCTCAATCCCTCCGCCTCCCAATTTTCTCTTCGGGGGCGGTATAAATGAGAATAGTGTACCTTCTCATCGCATGTTCTGTCAAGAAGCTGTGAGAAAAAACGGGTTTAGGGCCGCTTTTCGCAAAAGCCGATCCGGACTTGTAACCCGCGTCGGTTTATATTATAATGAGTCAGTATGCTGACTGAACGGGATTTCCCCGCCGGATAACGCGAGTGAAAGGGTGGGGCTTCGTTTAGAATAAGCGGAAAGGGCGGACTATATCATGACGCTGTTTCGCTGTCCATACTTCGGAAAAAGGCGTTTTCTCTACGTATAAAGCTGGAAATCGTCACAAAAGTTAGGACGGCGCTCCGCTGCCCGTATTGCCGGCCGGCGTCCTATGGGGGAGCGCCGCTTTTGCGGCTGACGGCTCTCTGTCGTGGTGGCCTTGGCCTTCCATCGGCTCTGGTTCGCTTCCGTGTCGGGGTTGGCAGCCGGATTGTACAATAAGGGAGGAACAATATGACCTGTTCGCTGGAGGATCTGTTTGAGCGCGTTCAGAAGCCGGCCCGGTATACCGGGGGCGAGCTGAACAGCGTAATGAAGAATAAAGAGGAGGTCGCCATCCGGTTCGCCTTCTGCTTTCCCGATACCTATGAGGTAGGGATGTCCCACCTAGGGATGAAGCTGCTGTACGGGCTGTTCAATGAACAGCCGGACGTATGGTGCGAACGGGTGTTTGCGCCCGATGTGGATATGGAGGCCCTGATGCGGGAAAACGGCGTGAAGCTGTATGGGCTGGAAAGCCGGGACCCGATCGACGCCTTTGATTTTCTCGGCTTTACCCTGCAATATGAGCTGAGCTTTACCGCGATTCTGAACATGCTTGATCTGGCGGGGCTTCCCCTGCGCTCCGCCGACCGAGGAGACGACTGTCCACTGGTGATCGCCGGCGGTCCCTGCGCCTGCAACCCGGAGCCGATCGCTGATTTTATCGATCTGTTCACCCTCGGAGAGGGGGAGGAGGTCAATCTGGAGCTGTTCGAGCTTTACCGCCGCCACAAAGCGGCCGGCTACCACAAGGCCGCCTTTCTGCGGGAGGCGGCGCAGATCGAGGGGGTATACGTCCCCTCCCTCTACGAGGTGCGGTATCACGAGGACGGCACTGTCGCCTCCGTCACGCCGAAGGACGGCGCGCCTGCGAAGGTTCGCAAGCGGATTCTCGCGGATATGGACGCCGCGTATTATCCCGACCGTTTTGTGGTGCCCTTTGTCGATATCGTACACGACCGGGCGATGAGCGAGATTTTCCGGGGCTGCATCCGGGGGTGCCGGTTCTGCCAGGCCGGGTTCATTTACCGGCCGGTGCGGGAGAAATCGCCCGATACCATCAACGCCCAGAGTCGCGCGCTCTGTGAAAATACCGGCTATGAGGAGTTTTCGCTTTCCTCCCTTTCCACCAGCGACTACACGCAGCTGGAGCGTCTGCTTCCCATGCTGCTTGACTGGGCGGAGAAGGAGCAGACCAACATTTCCCTGCCCTCCCTGCGGGTGGACGGCTTTTCGGAGGAGCTGGCGGCCAAGCTGAACGTCCTGCGGCGCAGCGGCCTGACCTTCGCGCCGGAGGCGGGAACCCAGCGGCTGCGGGACGCGATCAATAAAAACCTCTCCGAAGCGGAGATTCTCGACACCGCGAAAAAGGCCTTTTCCGCCGGCTGGACGGCGGTGAAGCTCTATTTCATGATGGGGCTGCCGACCGAAACGATGGAGGATGTGGCCGGGATCGCGGAGCTGGCGCAGAAAATCGTTAACTGCTTCTACTATAATCCGAACAAGCCAAAGGGGAAGGGCGTGAACGTGTCGGTCAGCGTTTCCTGCTTCGTGCCAAAGCCCTTTACCCCCTTCCAGTGGGAGCCGCAGGACACTGCGGAGGAGCTGATGGAAAAGCAGCGCCGTCTGCGGGATTCCGTCACCACCCGGAAGGTGTCCCTCCACTGGCACGACGCGCAGACCAGCTTCCTTGAAGGGGTGTTCGCCCGGGGGGACCGCCGGCTGTGCGCCGTGATGGAGGAGGCGTTCCGCCGCGGCTGCAAGCGGGATTCCTGGTCGGAGCATTTTTCTTTGCAAACCTGGCTGGACGTGTTCCGCGATCTGGGGCTGGACCCGGCGTTTTATGCCAACCGCCGCCGTCCGCTGGACGAAACGCTGCCGTGGGATCATCTGGATTATGGGGTGACCAAGGCGTTCCTCGCCGCCGAAAACCGCCGCGCGCACGAAAGCAAAACCACGCCAAACTGCCGGCAGGCCTGCTCCGGCTGCGGCGCGGCGCGCTGGAAAAAGGGGGTATGCGTTGATGAAAGACATTCGCATTCGCTTTGAAAAAACCGGCCGGGCCCGGTATATCTCCCATCTGGACCTGACCCGCGCCATGACCCGCGCCGTCCGCCGGGCGGCGCTGCCGATCTGGTATACCGAGGGTTTCAATAAGCATCCGTACCTTACCTTCGCCGCGCCGCTTTCCCTTGGGTTCGAGGGGACGGCGGAAAGCATGGACCTGCGGCTGCTGGAGGAGCTGCCGATGGAAGAACTGGTCCGACGGCTGAACGCCGTCCTGCCGGAAGGACTTCGCGTGACCGGCGCGGGGGAGCCGGTCCACAAGGCCGGGGAGCTGGCCGCCGCCCGGTACCGCCTGACCTTTTCCGGGGACGTTTCCCGGATGGCGGATTTCCTCGCGCAGGAAAGCATCCCGGTGGAGAAGCGGACAAAAAAGGGCGGGGTCAAAACGCTCGACCTGAAGCCTTCCCTGAAGGAAGCGCAGTGGGAGGAAACGGGGGACGGCGCTTTGACGATGGAGGTTATTCTGCCCTGTTCGAGCGCCGAAACCATCAACCCCTCCCTGATCGCCGCCGCGTACAATGCTTTTGCGGCGGACCGCGGCGAATCGGCGGTTTCCTGCCCCGTATTGCGTACGGCGGTGCTGCGCACCGCGCTGTATGCCGCGGACGGGACGCTTTTTCAGTAAAAAGGTATTGCATTCCCGGAAAGGGTGTGCTAAAATATACCGGTGTTTTAGTGTCCGCGGGATTTTTGCGTTCCGCATCCCGTGGGGGTTAATGCCAGGCGAAAGCACGACATTAAAGCGGGCAGTCCTCTGCCATCCGTTGATGGGCAAGAATGTCTGAAAATCAAGGAGGATTTTGTGAATGGACGCTCTGAAAACCATGGCTGCAAGCAGCATGAAGGAGACGACCCCGGAATTTGCCGTGGGCGACACGGTTCGTGTGGACGTAAAGATTCGCGAAGGCGAGCGTGAGAGGATACAGGCCTTTGAGGGCACGGTCATCGCGAAGAAGGGCAGCGGCGTTGCCGAGACATTCACCGTCCGCCGCGTTTCCTACGGCGTCGGCGTGGAAAGGGTTTTCCCGCTGCATTCCCCGAATGTGGAAGCGGTTAAGGTGATCCGCTACGGTAAGGTTCGCCGCAGCAAGCTGTATTATCTGCGCGACCGCGTGGGCAAAGCTGCGAAGGTCAAGGAACAGATCCGCTGATAAAAACGCCGCCGGTCTCCGGCGGCGTTTTTTCACTTTCGGGCATTAAAGCCGCTCAGGGCGCGCTGCTTCCTATACGCCTCCACGGCGTAAACGCGGTTGTGTAGCTCCGCCGCCGAATGGACATAGTCGTTGTGTTCGTGTAGAGCGAGCTGCAGCTCCACCGGCAGGGATAGAAAATATCGGCGGGCGCTGCTGCTTCCCCGGATCAGTCGGTTCAGGTTTTCATAGGGCAATACGATCACCTCGGAAGTTAGAATTTGACGCCGCATAAGAAAATATGCGGCTACCCGAGCAGGCTTTTCGTCTTTTTTCTGCTCTATACTTGTCTATACTTATCTACGTCTAGATTCATCCCACAGCGGCCGAGCGCCATAGTGCTCCAACGGCTCGGTGTGTATTTTTTTATGAAAACAAAATTTTCCGAATGCCCGAACTTCCGCTTGACAAGGCGGCGGCCGCAGGATATATTGATAAAGGTTATCTTTAACTAACTTCCGGAAAGCGGAAGACGGCGTCGCTCCGGCGGGAGCCGGGGAAAAGACGTTGGAAAGGCCGGCAGCCTGGGAGCCGTCGAGCTAGGAGTAAGTCGAGAAGGGAGAGCCTTTTCTTGCTGGAAAAATATCTGATTACACATTGCTCGCCCACGCTGGCGTCACTGAAGACGGCCAACCTGTTCCGCATCCATATATCCCCGGAGGAGCTGGAGGAACAGCTTTCCGGGTGGAATCGGAGACTGAATCCCAAGGGGATCGCGCTGCATGTGCTGCGGGAGCGGGATAACGAGGCGTTGATTTACGTCTGCCGCCGGGCGCGTCTGCGGGAGGATTTATGCAAACCAGGCGTTGCGCGGTTTCTGGAAAGCTATGGCTATACGCATGCCGGCGCGGACGCCGCGCTGGAGCGGCTGAGGGAACGGCTGGCGGCGCAGGGCATCCATGAAGATTTCCCGCATGAAATCGGAATTTTCCTGGGGTATCCCCTCGGCGATGTGGAAGGCTTCATCCGGCACGGAGGCCGTGGCTGTAAATGCTCCGGCTGCTGGAAGGTATACTGCGATGAGTGCGAGGCGAGGAAGACCTTTGCCAAGTTCAGAAAATGCAAGGACGTTTATATCCGTCTTTGGAGTCAGGGCAGAAGCGTTTGCCAGCTTGCCGTGGCGGCTTGAACGCTGTTCGAGCGCCCGGCCGCCCGGGCAGGAAAAACCAGAGGGTGAAAAACGGCGCCGGCGCAGGGCGGGCGTACTGTTGGTTATGAGATAGTCGGAAAGGAGCTTATCTGTGAGTAAAATTGCGGTTGTGTATTGGAGCGGCACCGGAAACACGGAAACGATGGCGCAGAAGGTGGCGGAGGGAGCCAAAGCGGCCGGGGCGGAAGCGACCCTGTTTACCGCGGCGGAATTCAGCGACGATCAGATGGATTCGTTCGACGCGGTGGCGTTCGGCTGTCCCTCGATGGGGGTGGAGCAGCTGGAGAACAGTGAGTTCGAGCCGATGTTTGCCGGGTGTGAGGCAAAGCTGAAGGGGAAGAAGATTGCGTTGTTTGGTTCCTACGGTTGGGGAGACGGCGAATGGATGCGGAATTGGGAGGAAACCTGTGCCGGTGACGGCGCGGTTCTCGCCTGTGACAGCGTAATCTGTAACGAAGCGCCCGACGCGGAGGCGGAAGCCGCCTGTGAAGCGTTGGGAAAGGCGCTTGCCTGAGCTGCCGCCGTATAGAGACGACAGAAGGCATCGAATTTTTTGGCTGTTTCAACAAAACGACCGCCGTCTCCGGAATTCACCGGGTACGGCGGTCGTTTTGTTATATCTGCAAAATGCGTTTCGGTTCGTTTTACAGACGGACGATGCGGCGGACCGCTTCCTCCGTGTTGGCGCGGTCACCGAAGGCGGTCAGGCGGAAGAAGCCCTCGCCGTTCCGGCCGAAGCCCTCGCCGGGGGTGCCGACCACGTTCGCCTCGCGGAGCAGGTAATCAAAATACTCCCACGACCCCATGCCGTCCGGGCATTTCAGCCAGATATAGGGGGAGTTTTCTCCGCCGGTAAACCATACGCCCTTTTCCCGCAGGGCGGAGGCGATGATGCGGGCGTTTTCCCGGTAATAATCGATGTTTTCCCGTATCTGCCGCTGGCCCTCCGGCGTGAATACCGCCGCCGCGCCCCGCTGTACGATATAGGGAACGCCGTTGAATTTAGTGGTCTGGCGGCGCAGCCACATGGCGTTCAGGCTCATGCCGCCGCGGGTCAGCGCCTTCGGGACGACGGTGTAGCCGCAGCGGGTGCCGGTAAAGCCTGCCGTTTTGGAGAAGGAGCAGAACTCGATCGCGCATTCCTTCGCGCCTTCGATCTCATAGATCGAGCGGGGCAGGGAATCGTCCCGGATGAACGCCTCGTACGCCGCGTCGAACAGGATCACCGCGTCGTTATCCCGCGCGTAGTCCACCCACTGTTTCAGCTGATCGCGGTTATACACCGCGCCGGTCGGATTATTGGGGGAGCAGAGGTAGATCAGGTCGGCCCTGACCGCCGCGTCCGGCAGGGGAAGGAAGCCGTTGCCGGCGTTCGCCTCCATAAAGCGGATGGTCCGGCCCGCCATGAGGTTGGTGTCCACATAGACGGGATATACCGGATCGGGAACCAACACAAGGTTATCCCGGTCGAACAGGTCGAGGATATTGCCGAGGTCGCTCTTGGCGCCGTCGCTGACGAAGGCCTCCGTCCGGTCGACAGCGACGCCGCGTTCCCTGTAATAGGCGCAGACGGCCTCCGCCAGAAAGTCGTAGCCCTGCTCCGGGCCGTAGCCGCGGAAGCTTTCCTTTGTCCCCATTTCCGCGACCGCCGCCTGCATCGCCTCCACCACGGCGGGGCAGAGGGGGAGGGTCACGTCGCCGATCCCCAGTCGGATGATCTTCCGATCCGGATGGGCGGCGGCATAGTCGCTCACCTTATGGGCGATGGTTGAAAAGAGGTAGCTGTCCTTCAGTTCCTGATAATGCCGGTTGATTTTCATGGAGATTCCTCCTGCTTTTGCAGATTTTCACGGTTTAAATTTCCACGTCGCCTTCAAAGACCTTGGCGGCCTTGCCGGTCATGTAGACCGTTTCGTCGGTGTAGCGAACCATCAGGTCGCCGCCCTTGAGCTTCACCGTGATGTCCTCGCCCGCGAGGCAGTAGCCGTTCAGCACCGAGGCGACCGCCGCCGCGCAGGAGCCGGTGCCGCAGGCCCACGTTTCACCGCTGCCCCGTTCCCATACCCGCATTTTGATGGTAGTGCGGTTGAGGACGGTGACAAATTCGGTGTTTACCCGTTCCGGGAAGAGGGGATCGAACTCGAACAGCGGGCCGATCTCCTCCAGCTTGAGATTGTCCAGCGGGATCATCGGGTCGCAGAACACCACGCAGTGGGGGTTGCCCATGGACACGCAGGTGATCCGGTATTCCTTTCCGCCGATTACGACCGGATGGTCCACCACCCGCCCGCCGTCCAGCGCCACCGGGATTTTCGCCGGGTTCAACTCCGCCGGCCCCATATCCACTGTGACCGAATCCGCCTTACCGTTTTGCAGGTAGAGCTTCAGCCGCTTGACGCCGCTGAGGGTTTCGATGGTCATTTCGGTCTTTTTCACCATGTCGTGGTCATACAGGTACTTGCCCACGCAGCGGATGGCGTTGCCGCACATTTTTCCTTCGCTGCCGTCCAGGTTGAACATCCGCATTTTCGCGTCCGCGACCTCCGACGGGCAGATCATCACCACGCCGTCCCCGCCGATGCCGAAATGCCGGTCGGAGAGGTAGACGGCCAGCGATTCGGGGCTGATCATCTCCTGCTCGAAGCAGTTGAAGTAGATATAGTCGTTGCCGCAGCCCTGCATCTTGGTGAAATGCAGGACGCTGCGCTCGGTCCGCATCCGGTTGATGTCCACCAGCTCGGTGCTGTTCTGGGTGTACCGGCTGCGGAGGGAGTTGGCCAGCGCGTTCGCCGTGTCGATGGAGGTCAGGCAGGGGATGGCAAGCTCCACCGCTTTCCGGCGGATTTTCACGCTGTCCCGTCCGGGGAGGCGGCCCTTGGAGGAGGTGGAAATGATGTACTGGATCTTTCCGCTTTCCAGCAGGGTCATGATGCTGCCCTCCGCCTTGCGGTTCGTATCGTGGCCCGCTTCGTGGATTTTGTTGACCGGGACGGCCGTCATCCCGGCCGCCTCCAGCGCGGCGGCGGTGCCGCGGGTAGCGTAGAGGGTGAAGCCCAGCTCCACATACCGGCGGGCGGTGTCCATGATCTCCATTTTATCGGTATCCCGCACGGTGATGAGGACGCCGCCGTGCTTTTTCATTTCGTATCCCGCGGCGACCAGCCCCTTGTACAGCGCCTCGTCCAGCGTTTTGCCGATGCCCAGCACCTCGCCGGTGGACTTCATTTCGGGGCCGAGGTGGGTGTCCACGTCGATCAGCTTTTCAAAGGAGAATACCGGCACCTTCACCGCCACATACGGCGGGGTGCGGTACAGTCCGGTGCCGTATCCCATGTCGCGGAGCTTTTCGCCCAGCATTGCCCGGGTAGCGAGGTCCACCATCGGCACCCCGGTCACCTTGCTGATATAGGGGATGGTGCGGGAGGAACGGGGATTGACCTCGATAACGTAAATTTCGTTTTCGTGGATAACGTATTGGATATTCACCAGCCCCTGGGTATGGAGGGAGAGGGCCAGCTTCCGGGTGTAGTCGATCAGCCGTTCGGTCAGCACGCCGCTGACGTTCCACGCCGGGTACACGGCGATGGAGTCGCCCGAATGGATACCGGCCCGTTCGATATGCTCCATGATGCCGGGGATCAGGATATCCTCCCCGTCGCAGATGGCGTCCACCTCGATCTCGATCCCCATCAGGTACTTGTCGATCAGCACCGGATTCTTGATCGAATGGGAGAGGATGATCGCCATGTATTCGCGGATGTCCTCGTCGCAGAAGGCGATAATCATGTTCTGGCCGCCCAGCACATAGGAGGGACGCAGGAGGACGGGGTAGCCCAGCTCGTTCGCCGCGGTCAGCGCGTCCTGCATGCACATGACCGTCGTACCCTGCGGCCGCTTGATTCCGTGGCTTTCCAGCAGGGCGTCAAACCGCTCCCGGTCCTCCGCCGCGTCGATGCTGTCGGCCGGGGTTCCGAGAATGCGGACACCCTGCGCCTCCAGAAAGTTGGCGAGCTTGATGGCGGTTTGGCCGCCGAAGGCGACCACCACGCCAAAGGGCTGCTCGGTTCGGATGACCTGCATCACGTCCTCGGGGGTTAGGGGCTCGAAATACAGCCGGTCCGAGGTATCGAAATCGGTGGAGACGGTTTCGGGGTTGTTGTTGACGATGACCACCTCGTATCCCGCGGCCTTCATCGCCCAGACGCAGTGAACCGAGGCGTAGTCGAATTCGATGCCCTGCCCGATGCGGATGGGGCCCGATCCAAAGACGATGACCGTTTTCCTGTCCGGCGACTTCTTCCGCTGTTCCGCAACGAAGGCGGCTGCCTCGTTTTCCTCGTCGTAGGTGGAATAGAAATAGGGAGTTTCGGCGGAAAACTCGGCGGCGCAGGTGTCCACCATCTTAAAGACGGCCTGCCGGGGACTCTCGATCTTCGTCCCCGCAATCCGTTCGATCACCTTATCCGGATAGCCGCGCTTTTTCGCTTCGAGGTAGAGCTCGTCGGTCAGTCCGCGGGCCATTTCCTTCTCCAGCCGGACGAGGTTTTTCAGCTTGTTCAAGAACCAGAGGTCGATCCGGGTGATCCCATGGATGTCTTCGCAGGAAACGCCCCGTTTGAGCGCCTCAAACACCACAAAGAGCCGCTCGTCGTTGCAGTCGTGCAGCTTTTTCCGCACCTCGTCGGTGCTCAGCGCGGTGAGGGCGGGGAGGGTGAGGGAATCCAGCGAGATTTCCGCCCCCCGTACGGCCTTCATGATCGCCTGCTCAAAGCTGTCGCCGATCGCCATGACCTCGCCGGTCGCCTTCATCTGGGTGCCGAGGGTGCGCTTGGCGTACACGAACTTGTCGAACGGCCATTTTGGCAGCTTGACCACCACATAGTCGAGGGCCGGCTCAAAGCAGGCGCAGGTCTTGCCGGTGACGGCGTTCTTGATCTCGTCCAGGGTGTAGCCGATCGCGATCTTCGCCGCCACCTTGGCGATGGGATAGCCGGTCGCCTTGGAGGCGAGGGCGGAGGAACGGGAAACGCGGGGATTGACCTCGATCACCGCGTATTCAAAGCTGTCGGGATTCAGGGCGAACTGGCAGTTGCACCCGCCCTCGATCTTCAGCGCGGAGATGATATTCAGCGCGGCGGAACGGAGCATCTGGTATTCCTTGTCCGCGAGAGTGACCGCCGGGGCGATGACGATGCTGTCCCCGGTATGGACGCCGACCGGATCGAAGTTTTCCATCGAGCAGACGGTGATGACGTTGCCCGCGCCGTCCCGCATGACCTCGAACTCGATTTCCTTCCAGCCGGCGATGCATTTTTCGACCAGCACCTGGGTGATGGGGGAAAGGCGCAGGCCGTTGGCGGCGATTTCCCGCAGCTCCTCCTCGTTGTTCACGATGCCGCCGCCGCTGCCGCCGAGGGTGAAGGCGGGGCGGATTATCAGCGGATAGCCGATCCCTTCTTCATTGGCGAAAGCGACCGCCGCCTCCACGTCGTTGACCACGGTGGAAGGGATAATCGGTTCGCCAATCGCCATCATGGTGTCCTTGAACATCTGGCGGTCCTCCGCCTTGTCGATGGTTTCCGGGTTGGCGCCGAGGAGCTGGACGCCCTGCTCTGCCAGAAAGCCTTCCTTGGCAAGCTGCATGGAGAGGGTCAGCCCGGTCTGGCCGCCGAGGGTGGAAAGCACGCTGTCCGGCTTTTCCTCCCGAATGATCCGCTTAACGGTGTCCACGGTCAGGGGCTCGATATAGATTTTATCCGCCATGGCGTTGTCGGTCATGATGGTGGCGGGGTTGGAGTTGACCAGCACCACCTCCAGCCCCTCTTCCTTCAGGGCGCGGCAGGCCTGGGTGCCCGCGTAGTCGAATTCGGCCGCCTGGCCGATTACGATCGGCCCGGAGCCGATCACCAGTATTTTATGGATGGAAGGATTCCGCGGCATATTGATCCAGCCTTTCTGTCATTGAATTGGGGAAGGGAGGGGCCTTTTACGCTTTCGCCCGGTCGATGCTTTCTATGAAGCGGTCGAAAAGGAAGCCGGTGTCCAGCGGACCCCCGCAGGCCTCCGGATGGAACTGGACCGAGAAGGCGGGCATATTGTCGTACACGACGCCCTCCGCCGTGCCGTCGTTGGCGTTGACGAAGCTCAGCCGCGCTCCCGCCGGAAGGGAATCGCCCACCACGGCGTACCCGTGGTTCTGGCTGGTGATATATACCCGGCCGGTTTCGGTGTCCCGCACCGGCTGGTTCGCGCCGCGGTGGCCGTATTTGAGCTTGACGGTTTTCGCCCCCTGCGACAGGGCGAGCAGCTGATGCCCCAGGCAGATACCGAACAGCGGTACGCCAGTTTTACACAGCCTGGCGAGCTCTTCGATAATACCCGTGTTTTCCGCCGGATCGCCGGGGCCGTTCGAGAGCATCACGCCGTCCGGCTTCATGGCGGCGATGGCGTCCGCCGTGGTGGAGGCGGGGACGGTCGTGACCGCGCAGCCCCGCTTCTCCAGCTCCCGCCGGATATTGGCCTTCGCGCCGAAATCCCAGAGCACGACGTTCCGCCTGTCTCCCGCTGTCGGTGGAACCGGCTCGCGGCAGCTGACCGCGTTTACCGCGCCGGCAACCGTATAGCGCTTCAGGGCTTCGGCGTCCGCCTTCTCCCGGGAGGAGACGATCTGCGCGTTCATGACCCCCGCTTCCCGGATGATCCGGGTCAGCGCGCGGGTATCGATATCGTACAGGCCCACGATATCGGCGGATTTTAAAAAAGCATCAAGAACACCCTCACTCCGGAAATTGGAGGGGTCCTGACACCATTCTCTCACAATATAGGCCTTCAAACAGGGGGCGGCGCTCTCGAAATCCGAAGGAATCACGCCGTAATTGCCGATGAGCGGGAACGTCTGCACCACGATCTGGCCGTAATAGCTGGGATCGGTGAGCGTTTCGAGATAACCGGTCATGGCGGTGGTAAATACGATCTCCCCGGTTACGTCGCCCTCGGCGCCGAACCGTTTGCCTTCCAAAACGTCGCCGTTTTCCAGGACAAGGTAGGCTTTTTGTTCCATGAATACATCCCTCCGATGTTGCAGAACGTATGCCGTGAACCGGCGGGCGGCCGGTCCGGCGCGGTCGTGGTAAGCGTGATCCCAAACGAAAATTATACAATATCGATGCAGGATTGTAAACAGTAAATTGCAGAAAACGCAAGAAAAGTTTCAGAACAGCGGAAATTTCCCCGGCCGGATTTTGCGCCGGAGAAGATGCAGAATGCCAAATGCCGGCGGCCTCCGCCGCCTTCGCCTCTTGTTCCGCAGTCCTTCCCCGGCCCGTCAGTTTTCATAGGCGCTCAAGATGCTTTCCGCGATCGCCCGGCGGGGAAGGCGGCGGTCCATCGCCTGCTTTTCAATGTAGCGGTGGGCCTGCGGTTCGGTCATGTTCAGATACTGAATCAGGGCACATTTGGCCCGGTCCACCAGCCGGATTTCCTCGATTTTTTCCTGCAAGCGAAGCGCTTCCCGCTTCAGCCCGAGCATTCGCTTGCGGGAGGCCGCCATCATTTTGACCGACTGGAAAAAGAGGGCGCGGCTGATTGGTTTGGGGAGGACGAATACGCCGAAATCCTCCACTCGGGCGGACACCTCGTCCGCCACCTCGCTTTTGGCGATCAGCATGACCCCCGCCGCCGTGCTTTCTGCCGCGGACAGCGCCAACTCGTGCCCGAATTCGTCGGGCAGGGGCGCGTTGATCAGTACGAGGTCGAATTCCTCCTCGATCAGCATCCGCCGCGCCTCACTGCCGCTGGCGGCGGAAAGGACACGTTCAAATTCCCCGGAACGGCAAAGCTCCGCCAGCATGTCGCGGCCTTTATCGGCGCCGGATACGATCAGTACGCTGTCCATACGACTCTCCATTCTTTCCCGGAATCGGTTTCCGGAGCGCGCCGTGCCCCTTTCTGGTATGGAAGAAAGGAAACGCGCCGTCCTTCCAGGCGGAGGCGCTCCATCCTTAAAAATACCGGTCGTGTTCCCACTCCGCCGGATCGACGGCGGCTTGGCGCTGCTCGTATTCCTCCAGCTTGGCGTCCAGATAATGCTCCAGCAGGATGCCCGGCAGGGAAGCGCGGACGAATTCGCTGGAACGGGCGAGAGCGGCCGCCTCGTCCAGACGGGTGGGGAGGGTCTCCTGCCCGGCAAGCCGCTGCTCATGCCCGCGGCCGTTGCAGGGCGGGCAGAGAGGCAGCTTATCCCGGATGCCCTCCATCCCGGCGTCCAGCAGCAGGGAGAAGGCGAGATAGGGATTGCAGACCGGGTCAGGGGAACGCAGCTCCATCCGGAGATGCTCGTCCCGCGCCGAGGGAATCCGGATCAGCTGGGAGCGGTTCTGGTGGGACCAACTCACATATTTCGGCGCTTCAAAGCTGCCGAACCGTTCATAGGAATTGGTAATGGGGTTCAGGAAGGCTGTGATTTCCCGCACCCGGCGAAGAATCCCCGCGATAAAACTTTCGGATTCGGGGGAATGCTCGTTTCCGATGCGGAAGAGGTTCTGTCCGTTGCGGTAGAGGGAGAGGTTGATATGCAGGCCATTGCCGCTTTCCCCCGGCAGGGGCTTGGGCATAAAGGTAGCGTGCAGCCCGCTTCGTGCGGCGATGGTTTTCACTACCGACTGGAAGGTGACGAGATTGTCCGCCGCTTCGAGCATGGGGCCGTACCGAAAGTCGATTTCGTTCTGGCCGGGGCCCTGCTCATGGTGCGAGCTGACCGGACGGATGCCCATCTGTTCGAGCGTCAGGCAGATTTCCCGCCGGACATTTTCCCCTTTGTCCTTCGGGGCGATATCGCAGTAGCCGGCCTGGTCGTGCGGGATAGTGGTCGGGTTCCCTTCGTCGTCCAGCTCGAACAGGTAAAATTCGCATTCGGAACCCGCCTGGCAGGAAAAGCCCGCGTCCGCCGCCCGCTTCACTGCGGCGCGCAGCGCGGCGCGGCCGTCCCCGCCGAAGGGCTGTCCGTCCGGGGTGAAGATATCGCAGTACAGCCGCACCACCCGGCCGTGCGAAGGGCGCCAGGGCAGGACGGAAAGAGTGCTGGGATCGGGACGGAGGAACAGGTCGCTTTCCTCCACGTTCAGAAATCCGCGTACAGCGGACGCGTCGAACGAAATTCCGTCCGAAAAGGCGCGGGGCAGTTCGTCCGGCATGATGGAAATGTTTTTCTGAACGCCGAATATATCGCAGAACGCCAGACGGATAAACTTCACGTCGTTTTCCGCCACAAACTGCAGGACTTCCTTCATGGTGTAATCCATAGTCTCATCAACCATCCATTCTCTTGCCGGAGGCAGTCCGGCAAATTGGAATCGGGAAAGCCGGCCGAAGCGGGGCGGCTTTGCGGAGGGCGCGCTGCAAAACGGAACAGTCCACAGCGCGCCCTCTCTATTTTATCACATTTTGCCGCCCGGTCAACGGCGTTTTGCCGGGCTGCTTTCTTTTCCTCAGTTATACGTATACAGCTGCTTGTAGGGATTGCTGGTGTTCGGTGTGAGGACGTAGAACCGGTGATCCAGAATTTCCTCCATATCCCGGCCGAATTCCCGGCAGAAGTCCGCCAGCAGCTCCCGCAGCTCGGCCCGATCCTCCGGACCCGCCTCAGCCGCCATGACCTGCGCGGGGAGGTCGGACGGCAGGTCGTTGCAGCGAAGGAAGATTTTTCCCCCATGCATCCCGGTGCCACAGAAGCGGCCGACGATCGGCCCGCCTTCCATACCCAGCCCGAGCACGACGATCCGCCCGCCCGCCTGGTATTCTCCAAGAAAGCTGCCGGCCGCGCCGCCGACGACCAGCACGGGGATTTTTTCCTTGTATTCCTTCATGTGGATGCCGGCGCGGTAGCCGGTATTGCCCTCCACCAGAATTTTTCCGCCCCGCATCGCGTAGCCGGTCGCGTCGCCCGCCGAGCCGTGTATACAGATTTCCCCCTCGTTCATGGTATCGCCGGTCGCATCCTGCGCGTTGCCGAAAACGGTGATTTTGCAGCCGTCCAGATACGCGCCGAGGGCGTTGCCGGGGGTGCCGCTGATTGTGATTTCCCGTCCGCCAAGGCCGTTGGCGATATACCGTTGGCCGTTGCAGCCCTGGATATCGATCGCCGCCCTGTCCGCCTCGCGGACCGCTTCGTTCAGCTTCTGAAAATGCAGGCCGTCCGCCTGGATGACCATTTTATCCATTCTGTCCATTCCCATTCAACCTTTCTATCCGTTCTGTCGGCGGGCTTATTTCGCGGCGGAAAGAATCCGTTTCCGCTCCCTGCGGGAGAAGGCCATCAGTTGCGGCTTTTCCCGGATCAGCTCGAAATCGATCGTGTCCAGCGGCGTCTTTTCCCGGATCAGGGAGGTGTAAATTCCTGCGCGGGCTACGTCGCCGACCAGAATATAGCCCTTCAACAGCCCATCCCGGGTGACCAGCTTTTTATACGTTCCTTCGCTTTCTTTTTCCGTGACGTATTCCTCGCCCTGATAGTCCCCGGCGGTGATGATCGACAGCCCGAAGAAGCCGACGGCGTTCATCGGGATCGCCCGGTCGTACAGCACGCCGGCCGACGTACCGGTGGATTCCGCCGCCATATGGACGCCGGCGCATTCACCCTGCATATAGGCGTTGGGAAGGAGGGCGAGCACCCGCCGGACGCCGGTGGTGATGTCCAGGCTTTCGGTGCAGTCGCCCGCCGCGTAGATATCCGGGACGCTGGTGCGGCAGCAATCGTCGGTCACGATCCCCCGGTTACCCTCACAGCCCGCCTGTACGGCGAGCGCCGTGTTCGGTCGGACGCCAACCGCCGTAACCAGGATGTCAAAGGGGAGGGTTTCGCCGCTCTTCAGCACGGCGGTGGCGGGAGTAAAGGACTGCACACTGTCCGAAAGCCGGAAGGAAATGCCGTGCGCCTCCAGATGCTGCTGCACAAGGCGGGCCGCTTCGGTATCCAGAACGTTCGGCAGGATGCGGTCGGCCAGGTCTACCACGGTGAGAGAGCCGACCCGTTTAGCCAGCCCTTCGGCGCATTTCAGGCCAATTAGGCCCGCGCCGAGGATCAGCACCCGGCTTTCCGGGGTGATCGCCTTTTCCAGCGCGTGCGCGTCGTCCAGGCTCATGAAGGAAAAGCGGTTCTCCACACTGTCCAGCCCGTCGATCGGAGGGACGAAGGGATGGGAGCCGGTCGCAATCAGCAGCTTGTCATAGGGGAGGACTGTGCCGTCGTCCAGCGCGACGGTTTTCGCCTGCGGATCCACGGCTTCGGCTGTCCGCCCCGGAAGGAACGAGACGTTGTTCTTTTCATAGAAGTCGTCCGGGCGGTATTTCATCCGCTGCTCGTCGGTTTTGCCGCAGAGCAGGTAGGAGATCAGCGGCCGGGAATAGGTGTGGTAGGGTTCTTTGCTGACGACGGTGATCGCGCCCTCCGGGTCAACCTGCCGGATGCCTTCGATGCAGCCGACCGCGGCGGCCGAGTTGCCGATCAGTACATAGTTTGTCATGGCGTTTTTCTCCTTTCCTCTCCCGTTACCGTTCCTCGAACACGATGGCCTTGTTCGGGCAGCCCTGTACACAGGCGGGCTTGCCGTCCCGGTTCTTCATGCAGAGCTCGCATTTCTGGATCGCGCCGTCCTGCGAGGGCATGATGGCCCCATAGGGGCAGGAAAGGATGCAGGTGTAGCAGCCGACGCATTTGCTGCGGTCGACCTCGATCACGCCGTTTTGGATGCTCAGCGCACCGGTGATGCAGCCTTTTACGCAAAGCGGCTCCTCGCAGTGGCGGCAGGAGACGGCGAAGCTGACGCCGCCCTGTTCCTCGATCCGGATGCGAGGGGAGATGGTCACGCCCTTGAGCGCGTGCACCATGTCCTTCTCGCCGGAATTCGCAAAGGCACAGTAATATTCGCACAGATGGCAGCCAAGGCACCATTCCTCATTGACATAAATCCGTTTCATCGATACCGCCCTTTCATAAAGTCGGAATCAAATGGGTTTTCCATTTTCGGGGAAACAAATCCGCGGGATTCGTTTCTGGATTTCGTTGTAGAGAGACAAATCCGAAGAATTCGTCCCATCCCGTGGAGGAAGAATGGCTTCGCCATTCTTCTAAGACAAATCCGCAGGATTTGTCCTATTCTCCAGCGTGCTTGATTCCCAGGATGGACAGCTCCCGGTCGGTCATGCCGACGCCGCGGAGCATCAGGCGGTTGCCCTTGAGCGATTCGATGGAGTTAATGCCCATGCCGCCCATCATTTCCATGATTTCATGCCGCCAGGCGGTGACAAGGTTGACCAGCCGTTGGGCGCCGATGTCCGGATTCAGCCGCTTGACCAGTTCCGGCCGTTGGGTGGCGATGCCCCAGTTGCATTTGCCCTGGTGGCAGGAGCGGCAGAGGTGGCAGCCCAGCGCCAGCAGGGCGCTGGTGGCAATATATACCGCGTCCGCGCCGAGGGCGATCGCCTTGACGATATCCGAGCTGGAGCGGATGCTGCCGCCGACCACGATGGAAACGTTCCCGCGGATGCCTTCCTGCCGCAGTCGCTCGTCTACACTGGCGAGGGCCAGTTCGATCGGGATACCCACGTTGTCCCGAATCCGGGTGGGGGCCGCGCCGGTGCCTCCGCGGAAACCGTCGATGGCGATGATATCCGCGCCGCTGCGGGCGATGCCGCTTGCGATGGCGGCCACGTTGTGTACCGCCGCGATTTTGACGATCACCGGCTTCTTATAGGCTGTGGCTTCCTTGAGGGAGTAGACCAGCTGGCGCAGGTCCTCGATGGAATAAATGTCGTGATGAGGAGCGGGGGAGATGGCGTCCGAGCCCTCCGGAATCATCCGGGTACGGGAAACGTCCCCGACGATCTTCGCGCCCGGCAGGTGGCCGCCGATGCCCGGCTTCGCGCCCTGGCCGATCTTGATCTCGATCGCCGCGCCAGCGTCCAGATACCCTTTATGTACCCCAAACCGGCCGGAAGCCACCTGGACGATGGTATTTGCGCCGTACTGGTAGAAATCCTCATGCAGGCCGCCCTCGCCGGTATTGTAGTAGATGCCGAGCTCCTGAGCGGCCCGGGCTAGGCTGGAATGGGCGTTGTAGCTGATCGAGCCGTAGGACATGGCGGAGAACATCACCGGCACCGACAGTTCGAGCTGAGGGGGTAGGTTGTCGATCAGCTTCCCGTCGGCGTCCCGTTCGATCCGTCCGGGCTTTTTGCCGAGGAATACCTTGGTTTCCATCGGCTCCCGCAGCGGGTCAATGGAAGGGTTAGTGACCTGGGAAGCGTTGATCAGCATCCGGTCAAAATAGGAGGGCAGGGGCTTCGGGTTCCCCATGGAGGAGAGCAGCACCCCGCCGCTGCCCGCCTGGCGGTATACCTCCGCAATAGTGTCGCCGGTCCAGTTGGCGTTGGCTTTGAAGCAGTGGTCGGTCTTGACGATCTTCAGCGCCCGGGTAGGGCAGAGGGAAACGCAGCGGTGGCAGTTGACGCACTTGGATTCGTCGCTCATCATCCGGCCGGTCTCCGGGTCAAAGGCATGCACTTCGTTGGCGCATTGTCGTTCGCATACGCGGCAGGCGATGCAGCGGGAGTCGTTGCGCACCACCTCGTAGTCGGGATATAAGAAATCAATGGGCATGGAATACCCCTGCCTTTCTGTAATAATAAAGTAAAGAGGAGAGGGCCGCTCAGCGGTCCAGCGTAACGATGACCGGCTCGCCGCCCTTCGGCGACCACAGCCGGTCGGGATGCGGCTCCATTTCGCGGATGGCGCATTCCTCGCTGGCGACATATACCATATCGCCCTTTTCCGCCGCCACCATGCTGCGGAGCTTCAGCCGGTCGTTCAGCGCCATCATGCCGCCGTGGAAGCCGAGCAGGATGGAAAAGGGGCCGGTAATCAGCAGGCTGGAGAAGGCGTTGCGCAGGTAGGTGAGCCGTTCCCGTTCCTCCGGCGGCTTGCTTTCGATGGTGGACCAGAAGGGGGCCGCGATCACCTGGCAGACCTCCTCCAGCGACAGTCCCTGCCGCCGGTTGAGGTAGTCGATGATATAGGTGATGACCTCGGTATCGGTCTGTAGTGTACATTTGTACCCGAACATTTCAATATAACGGCGGTTGGCGTCGTAGGAGGAAATCTCTCCATTGTGGACGATGGAATAATCCAGCATTGCGAACGGGTGAGCGCCGCCCCACCAGCCGGGGGTGTTGGTCGGATACCGGCCATGGGCGGTCCAGCAGTAGCCCTCGTATTCCTCCAGCCGGTAAAAGCGCCCCACATCCTCCGGGAAGCCGACCGCCTTGAATACGCCCATGTTCTTCCCGCTGGAGAAGACGTAGGCCCCCTCGATCCGGGTATTGATCCGGATAACGCAGCGGGTTACGTATTCCTCTTCGTCCAGCTGGCTGTCCGCCAGACGGGTGGGCAGGGGATTGACGAAATACCGCCAGATCAGCGGCTCGTCGGTGATCTCCGGAATTTTTCGGGTAGGGATTTTCGAGAGGTTTACCATATCGAAGTGGTGATCGAGAAATCGTTCGCATTCCTCCCGGGCGGCCGGCGTATCATAAAAAATATGAAACGCATAGGAGTCTTTGTACTCCGGATAGATGCCATACCCGGCAAAACCGCCCCCCAATCCATTTGAGCGGTCATGCATGGTCGCGATTGAGCGGATGATGGCCTCGCCGTTCGTCCGGGCGCCGCTGCGGGAAAACAGCCCGGATATGGCACAGCCCGAAGGGATGCGTACCTGGCCTTCCCTGAAATTCTCCGACATAACGCAGTACCTTCCTTTCCCATTATTCTATATCCTAAATAAAGAAAGCGCAAAGGCGCAAGCGAAAAAGGCGCCCATGGAAGCCGGCTTCTCCTCATCGGGGAAACCCGTTTCCATGAACGCCTTTGTTCATTGCCCAACAGTATAAATCATTCTTCGGAGATTGTCAAGAAAAATGCAGGATAAAAAATAAAAATTGCAATAATCGCTAAAACAAAAAGAGAAAATTCACGAAAAAATAGAAAATGAGAAAGAAACCGGAAAAGCTGCTGCAAAAATTTTAAAAAGGTGTTGACAAAACCGCCGGAGTGCGCTATACTGCGTTACAGAAACAGCAAAGGCGCTGTAGGTGAAAACACCTACGGCGCTTTTTGTGTTTTTTCAAGGATCAAATTGGGAACTGGGATCAGGAATTATGGAAAGGCGTGGTAATGATGAGCAAAGTTCCGGAAAGCTTCGGCAGCATGGTGTTCAATGAAAAGGTGATGCACGAGCGGTTGCCCAAGGACGTGTATCGGGCGCTGATCCGCACGATGGAAAAAGGGAAGAGCCTGGATCGCTCCATCGCCGATGTGGTGGCCAACGCCATGAAGGACTGGGCAATCGAGAAGGGCGCGACCCATTTCACCCATTGGTTCCAGCCGATGACCGGCGTCACGGCCGAGAAGCACGACAGCTTCATCTCTCCGAATGGGGACGGCTCGGTGATTATGGAATTTTCCGGAAAAGAGCTGATCAAGGGCGAGCCGGATGCTTCCAGCTTCCCGTCGGGCGGCCTGCGCGCGACCTTTGAGGCGCGCGGCTATACCGCCTGGGACCCGACCGCCTATGCTTTTATCAAGGACGACACCCTGTGTATTCCGACCGTGTTCTATTCCTACGGCGGGGAAGCGCTGGATAAAAAGACGCCTCTCCTGCGATCCATGGAGGTTATTAATAAGCAGGCGCTGCGGATTCTTCGGCTGTTCGGCAACACCGACGCGACTCGTGTGACCACCACCGTCGGACCGGAGCAGGAATATTTCCTTGTGGACAAAAAGCTTTATGAGCAGCGGGAAGACCTGATGATGTGCGGACGAACCCTTTTCGGCGCCAAGCCGCCGAAGGGTCAGGAGCTGGAGGATCACTATTTCGGCACCATCAAGCCCCGCGTGAAGGCCTTCATGGCCGAGCTGGACGAGGAACTGTGGAAGCTCGGCATCTTTGCCAAGACCGAACATAACGAGGTGGCTCCGGCGCAGCACGAGCTGGCTCCCATTTTCACCAACACCAACACCGCCACCGATCACAACCAACTCACCATGGAACTGATGAAGAAGATCGCGGAGCGGCACGGTCTGGTTTGCCTGCTGCATGAGAAGCCCTTTGCCGGGGTAAACGGCAGCGGCAAGCATAACAACTGGTCGATCTCTACCGACACCGGCATAAACCTGCTGGAGCCGGGAGAATCCCCGAAGGAAAACGCGCAGTTCCTGCTCTTCCTTGCGGCGGTCATCAAGGCGGTAGACGAATATCAGGATCTGCTCCGCATCTCGGTCGCCAGTGCGGGCAACGACCATCGACTCGGCGCAAATGAGGCGCCTCCGGCTATTGTCTCCATGTTCCTGGGCGACGAGCTGCAGGCGGTGCTGGATTCGATCGAAAAGGAAAGCGAGCTGGATAAGCAGGATCGCGTGGAAATGAAGGTCGGCGTGCATGTCCTGCCCCGTTTCCTGAAGGATACCACTGACCGGAACCGCACCTCGCCGTTCGCTTTCACTGGCAACAAGTTCGAGTTCCGGATGCTGGGCTCTTCTCTGTCCATTTCCGGTCCGAACATCGTGCTGAACACCATCGTCGCGGAGGAGCTGTCCGAGTTCGCGGATATCCTCGAAGGCTCGCAGGATTTTGAAAACGATCTGCACGAGCTGGTCAAGAAGGTGATTTCCGAGCATAAGCGGATCATCTTTAATGGCAACAACTACGCCGACGAATGGGTGCAGGAGGCGGAACGCCGCGGCCTTCTCAATCTCAAAACCACCGTGGACGCGCTGCCGTATTTCATCAGCGACAAGAACGTCGAGCTGTTCACGAAGCATAAAATTTTTACCAAAACCGAAATTTTCTCCCGGTATGAAATTCTGATGGAGAACTACTGCAAGACGCTGAACATTGAAGCGCTCACCATGCTGGATATGACCCGGAGAGATATCCTCCCGTCGGTCTGCACGTATATCGGCGATTTGAGCAAGGATATCGTCGCCAAGCAGCAGGCGGTTCCCGGCGCGTCCTGCGACGCGGAGAAATCGCTGGTTAACAAGCTTTCATCCCTGTCCGCCTGTCTGATGCAGAAAACCGAAGCGCTGAACACGGTTCTGTTGGATTCCAAAAATCATACGGAGGTGCAGGACAGCGCGAACTACTACAAGGATACCGTCCTCACCGCGATGCAGGAGCTCCGCGCTGTGGCGGATGAACTGGAAACCCTCACGGGTTCGTCCTATTGGCCGTATCCAACCTTCGGCGACCTGCTGTTCCGCGTGTAAGCGGCGGCTGGAACCGGCCCTTTTACAATCGCCCATTCCCATTTTCTATATCCTTTTTATCAGCGAAAGACCCCTGTGCGAAAGCGCAGGGGTCTTTCGCATTTTATTTGCCGGTTTTCGAGCGGATTTTTTTCTTTCATAGGGCATACTAACAGGTACCAGGACAACATCCAGCGAAAAGAGGAAAAAGCTATGCAATCAATCTGGCAAATGGAAGATTTCCCGCCGCTGAAAAAGCCGGAGCCGCTGCGGGGGACGCACCGTACCGATGTGGCGGTGATCGGTGCGGGAATGGCGGGCGTTCTGACGGCGTATCAGCTGCAGCAGCGGGGAGCGCGGGTCGTCCTGCTCGACCGGGGACGGCTGGGCGGCGGCGTGACCGGCGGAACCACAGCGAAGATTACCTCCCAGCACCGGCTGATCTATGACCGGCTGATCTCCGGCTTCGGAGAGGAAAAGGCCGCCCAGTATGCTCAGGCAAACCAGCGGGCGATCCGGCAGTATGAGACGTTGATCCGGGAGAAAGGCATCGACTGCGGCTTCCAGCGCTGTCCGGCCTATGTTTATGCCCGGGACGATGCGCAAAATCTGGAAAAGGAAGAGACGGCGGCGGTTCGCCTCGGCATCCCGGCGTCGCTGACCGGGCGGACCGAGCTTCCCTTTTCCGTGGCGGGCGCACTATGCTTTCCAGAGCAAGCGAAGTTTGATCCACTCCGTTTTTTGCATGCGCTGGCAGCGGAGCTGACAGTTTATGAGCATCTGCCGGCCTGGGTGATCGAAGGGAACACGGTGGTTTTTCACGGCGGAAGATTGCGGGCGAAGGCGGTGGTAATCGCCACCCATTACCCGATCGTCAACACGCCGGGCTATTATTTTCTCCGGATGCATCAGCAGCGCTCCTATGTCCTGGCGCTGAAAGATACACCGGCAATCGAGGGAATGTATCTTGATGAAGCGGAGGAAGGGCTCTCCTTTCGGCAGGCGGGAGATTACCTGCTGGTCGGCGGGGCGGGCCACCGCACCGGAAAAAATACGGAGGGCGGCAACTACGGGCGGCTGATCCGGGAGGCCGCCGCCCTGTACCCCCAGGCGACGGTCCGTACTATGTGGTCAGTGCAGGATTGCATTACGGCGGACGGCGTTCCCTTTATCGGGGAGTACGCGCCCTCCGCTCCCCGCGTTTTTGTGGCAACCGGGTTTAATAAGTGGGGGATGACCGGCTCGATGGTGGCGGCAACATTGCTGACGGATCGGATAACTGGCGTGGAGAATCCCTGTGCGCCGGTATTTTCTCCCCGTCGGTTCCCGGTTCGCGCTTCATTAAAGACCGTGGCGGCGGACAGTGCGCAGGCGGTTGCTGGACTCGGCGGCCAGATACTCCATACGCCTCGGCGGACGCTGGACGACCTTGTTCCCGGGCAGGGCGGGATCGTGACGCACGACGGCAAAAAGGTCGGCGCTTATAAAGACGAGACCGGGAAGGTATACTTGGTTTCTACCCGCTGCCCACACCTTGGCTGTGAGCTGCAGTGGAATCCCGAGGAAAAAACCTGGGATTGTCCCTGCCATGGCTCCCGTTTCGACTATCGAGGCCGCCTGCTGGATACGCCGGCCCGCAAGGGAAACGTCAATCGCCGCGCCGCACGGGCCAACGGAATCATACGGAATAAATGATAGTGCCATGAGACGCTGTCCAATAAAGGGAAGGAGAGATATCGAACGATGTCTCTCCTTCCCTTTATTGGACTGACGATGACGTTTTAAATTGTCATAACAGCGAACGAAACGACTTTCATCCTTAAGCGGCAAAAAGGATATGCCGCTCAGCCAGAGGGAATGTTGATACCGTCGATCTAAAAAGCACTGACCAATGCAGGAGCTGCTGGAATCCTGTAAGAGCTCCTGGCTTTTTGCCGATTTTCCAGTTGACAGAGCGGGACGCCGGTGCTATAATATCCCATGCGCCACGAAAAGTGCTTTAAGGCCAGAGGTCTCCAAAGACGGGAACGGCGCAGAAAATTGCATAAGCGAGCATGCTGGAACTGGCAGACAGGCACGTTTGAGGGGCGTGTGTTTATGACGTACGGGTTCAAGTCCCGTTGCTCGCACCAAAAAAAGCCGCAACATAAGTTGCGACTTTTTATTTTACCGGTTAAAATAATGGTGAAAACCATTTGTATGATGTGGGGTGGTAGTATTAAAATTTTAGACACCGAAAGATTATTTTTGAGACGGTGGAGCATTGAAAATATAGATGATTTTCATGAACTTATGCACAGTCCCTCCTGTATTGCCGGCGGTTGGAAACCGTCGACATGCAGAGAAGACTCATTAGATATTCTAAAATTATATGTTGAAACTGACGGTATATTCGCCATTTTTTTGAAAGAAAGCGGGAAAGCTATCGGCTTTATCAAAATATACCCAGATAATAACAGAGGCAAATATTATGCAAAGATGATAAATTATCTTCTGAACGAAAACTATTGGAATAACGGATATATGACGGAAGCTGTTAAATGTATCGTGCGATATGCATTTGAAGATTTAAACATTGATTTATTATCTGCTTTTACAACACCCCAAAATATAGGTTCAAAATCAGTTCTTGAGAAAAGCAAATTCATATATGAAGGAACAATTAAAAACGGTTATAAAAGATGTGACGGTGAAATATTTGATTCTGTTATTTACTCAATATCAAAATCAGATTATTACAAAAAATAATTTTAACCTTTATCGCGAAGGTTCAACTCCACCATCCAAAATGTTCAAAATATCTTTTTTGTAGTGCCTTGACATGGCACATAATCCGAGCCTTTAAACTATCATCCCGATAGTCTAAGGGTTCGGATTTGTGCTATATTTTGAGAATCCTCGTATCCTAATTGAACAGTAAGAAAATAATTTCACAAAGGACGCCGGCGAATTGAAGGAAACCGAAAAGCGCAAAATAAGTCGATCGCCTGTACGGCAATCGACTTATTTCGATAATGGAGCAGGCGATGGGAATCGAACCCACAACCTCAGCTTGGGAAGCTGATGTTTTACCACTAAACTACGCCTGCTTATTCTGTTCCACTGTCCAGAAGGAAACCTTCCGCCGACAGCATTAGCATGATACCATAACAAAGGGGAAAAATCAACCCCTTATTTTTCACGAAAATGCAGCAAGCATCCGGGCTGACAGGGATGCTAAAAGGAGATTTCTGTCAATCAATATTTCTTGTACTATCTATGATTTTGATAAATCACTTGCTAATCGTGGGTATCGGGTATATATTGGGTATATAGTTAAATTTATTGTGAAAACTTACAGAATAATAAGGAGAAAACAAAAATGAAACGGCGTTTAGCTTTTCTATATGTTCTCTGCATTCTTCTGTAAACGGAAACCTCTTTTTTTGTTCTATTAAAGGAAACGGCGGAAGACGCCTAGTTAATTAACGGGTTCGCAACGGGAATATAAGCAGATAACGGCGGCAAAACAAGACAAAGGGAGACAACGCAGGCGCGTCGTCTCCCTTTTTTCCACAAAGCATTTTACCAGATGACCTTCTCCGCCACCTCGCGCAGGGCGCGGGCGAGGAAATCGTCCACCGACTGCACGCCGACGTCCCCCTCCTTCCGGGAACGGACCGACACCGTGCCGCTCTCGGCTTCCTTGTCGCCGATCACCAGCATATACGGCACCTTCTGCACCTGCGCCTCCCGGATTTTATACCCGATCTTCTCGCTGCGCAGGTCCACCTCCGCGCGGAGTCCGGCCGCCTTCAGCCGCTCGGCCACCGCCTTCACCGTCTCGGCCTGCCGCTCGGAGATCGGCAGTACCCGCACCTGCTCCGGCGCAAGCCAGAGCGGGAACGCGCCGGCGTATTTTTCGATCAGCAGGGCCAGCGTGCGCTCGTAGCAGCCCAGCGAGGTGCGGTGGATGATATACGGGCGGCGTTTGCTGCCGTCCTCGTCCACATATTCCATCCCGAATTGCTCGGCCAGAAGCTGGTCGATCTGGATGGTAATGAGCGTGTCCTCCTTGCCGTGGACGTTGCGAATCTGGATATCCAGCTTCGGTCCATAGAATGCGGCCTCGTCGATTCCGATGGTGTAGGGGACGTTCAGGTGATCGAGAATCTTTTTCATCGCCCCCTGCGCTTCATCCCACTGCTCGGGAGTGCCGATATACTTTTCCTTGTTATTCGGGTCCCACTGGGAGAAGCGGAAGCTGACGTCCTCGTACAGGCCGAGGGTTTTCAGCATATAGGTGGCCAGTTCCAGACAGCCCTTGAACTCCTCTTCCAGCTGCTCGGGACGAAGGATGAGGTGGCCCTCCGAAATCGTAAACTGCCGCACCCGGATCAGACCGTGCATCTCGCCGCTGTCCTCGTTGCGGAACAGGGTGGAGGTCTCGCCCAGCCGCATCGGCAGATCGCGGTAGGAGCGCATCCGGTTCAGGAACACCTGATACTGGAACGGGCAGGTCATCGGCCGCAGGGCGAAGACCTCTTTGTCCTTCTCCTCGTCCCCCAGAACAAACATGCCTTCCTTATAATGATCCCAGTGGCCGGAAATCTTGTACAGGTCGCTCTTGGCCATCAGCGGGGTTTTGGTCAGCAGGTAGCCGCGCTTCTGCTCCTCGTCCTCCACAAACCGCTGGAGAAGCTGGATGACCCGCGCGCCCTTCGGCAGCATGATCGGCAGGCCCTGCCCGATCACATCCACCGTGGTGAACAGCTCCAGCTCCCGGCCGAGCTTGTTGTGATCCCGCTTTTTGGCCTCTTCCAGCTTTTCGAGATGCGCCTCCAGCTCGGATGCTTTCGGGAAGGCCACGCCGTAAATCCGCTGGAGCATCTTCTTCTTGGAGTCTCCGCGCCAGTACGCGCCGGTCACGCTGAGCAGCTTCACCGCCTTGATCCGGCCGGTATCGGGCAGATGGGGGCCGGCGCACAGGTCGGTGAAATCCCCCTGCCTGTAGAAGGAAAGCTCCGCGTCCTCCGGCAGGTCGTTGATCAGCTCCACCTTATACGGCTCGTCCTGCATTTTTTCGAGCGCCTCATCCCGGGAGAGGGTGAATCGCTCGAGCGAAAGAGCTTCCTTCGCAATCTTCTTCATCTCGGCCTCGATTTTGCCGAGATCCTCCATGGAGAAGGTCTCCGGCGCGTCGAAATCGTAGTAAAAGCCGGCGTCGATCGCCGGGCCGATGGCCAGCTTCACGTCCGGATACAGGCGCTTCACCGCCTGCGCCATGACATGAGAGGCGGTGTGCCAAAACGCTTTTTTCCCCTCGTCCGAATCGAAGGTCAGGATTTCCAGCGTACAGTCTTCGGTCAGCGGGGTGCGGAGGTCGACCGCCTTTCCATCTATTTTCGCGGCGCAGGCCGCGCGGTACAGGCCCATGGACAGTTCGCGGCAAAGCGCGTCCACGGTGGTGTTCTCCATCACCTCCCGTTTGTCGCCGCCCTTTAGCGTAATGTTTACCATGTCCATTCATCCTTTCTTTGCCGGCCGGTTCCGGCCGGTTCGTCTCTATCGCAACCGTGCCCCCGCTTTGATCGGAGAACACGGACACGGACTCTTTCTGCGGGTATATAAAAAAGCCCCGTCCCATAAAGGGACGAGGCCGTCCCTTTATGGGACGGGGCCAAACAGCCTCGTGGTTCCACCCTGATTCGCCGGCGGCCCCCAACAGGGAGAAACCGGCCTCTGCTGCGGCGATAACGGCGCCAGCCGGCGCGCCTTGCTGCCCTGTAGGCACTGAGCGGCGCGCTCCTCCGGGGCGGTAGCCGATTCCTTCCCTTCCCGAAGCCGCTTTCAGCGCGCGGCGGCCTTCTCTAGCGGGCGGAGGGAGAGCCTTCCCCTTCAACGGATTCTTTTGTCGTTACTGATTACTGTAGCACTCCGCCGCCAAAAAGTCAAGCAGGGAAAAGCAGGGCCCTTTTGTATTGATGGATGTTAGCTCCGTCAGGTTCACAAGCATGAAAGCATGATTTGAATAAAGCAATATTTCAAGAAAAACCTTATGAATAAATATTGATCGACAAAAAAGGAAAAAAGAGCAAAGACGGGAGCCCTTTTCGACCATTCTTACGGAAAGACCCCCGTCTGTTCCTTCTGTTTGCCCCCTCGAAAATCCAGACCGATCTTTTCAGCGTGTGCGCTGGTGCGCCGTAATAATGGTATAGCTACGGGCGTTGACGGTTATTTCACAACCATCGGCAAGGATATACCAATTCTTCCCTTCTCTCCGGATTTTGCTGTGGGGCGCCCGAATCTTCTCCCTGCACCAGCTTACAACGTCGTTTGTATCCCCCAGGGAAAGATTGCTTTTCAACCGGCCAGCCCCCAATTCCGTGGTATGCAGTTTTTCCAGATTGGCGGTCAGCCTTTTCGTGTCGCACTCCGGGAATCCGCTCATAGGAGCCGCATCCGCTTTCCGGCGCCCCTCTCGCCGGGCGGCCCGGCAGGCGGCAACGGCTCCGTCCCGGGTCTGCGCGGCGATCAGGAACCGGCCGTTATGGCAGAAGGTAAGCTCCGGCACCCCGGAAACGGCGGGCAGTGTCTCCTCCGGACAACCGGCCCATTCCGCGGGGAAAGGCGTTTTCAGCGTTCCTCCGCCGCCGTCCTCCGGCACCGCCTGCGCTGTCCATCCGCCCCGCTGAGAGGGATAGACCACGAACTCCGCCGGGGAGGAAGACAGCACGGACTTCCACGGCGCGAAGCGCGGCAGGATAACAATCCCGTCCTCCATCCGCGCGAGCGCCTCCGCCGTCAGGGCAGCTGCCCGCCGGACGGCGAAAAGCCCGTCCAGCCGCTTTTGCAGGATCACCTGGGCGAAATCCACCGCTTGCTCGAAACAGGCGTCGGCGGATTCCTCCGAATCCCACGCCGGGTTGAACGAACCGATCACCTCCGCCAGCGGATGGCCGCAGCCGGTGTTGTCGTCCATGTCCAGCGGCTGGATGAATGTTTCATCAAAGCGTGCGGCCTCTTCCTCGGCGGATGCCGGCGCTCCGTCGGCCGGGAGCGCTTCCGCCAGCAGCGCGGTGCCGAACGCCCGCCAAAGCAGGCCGAAGGCGGCGTACGGCACGCCGTTTTCCCTTACCGGCGCTCCCTTTTGATGGTGATCGAACGCGCCGCCGCCAATATCGTAAACCAGTCCGCTGAAGCCCTCCGGTACACGAAAGGCGCGGCGGATTTCCACATTCGGGCGAAGAAGACGGAGCAGCGCCGAGGCGAAAACGTCGTCCGCGTGGAACTTCCCGCTATGGGTCAGCACCACAGCGGGGATATCCGTTCGGTTCATCGGGTTTCCTTCCTTTCCACGTCCGTGACTGCCGGGCGGGCAATCCAAGCAGAAAAGTCTCCGCCGCGACTTTGCGGCGGAGACTTCTTTCGTACGGAGGGTAGCCGGATCAGGACAGCATCGTGCCGCCGGGGGCGGTCGGGACGGCGGGGGCCTCGTTTTTCCCGTTCTCTTCCTCATCCCCTCGCTCGATAGCGTCTACGGTATCAAGCGGAGCAGCGTCGCCGTACAGAACCTTCAGCAATCCTTCGCCGTACCGGTCAAACATGCAGAAGCCCATGTCGAAATTCCGTTCCATTACGGCAGGAGACAGCGTCTGCTCCCCGCAGATGACGGTCACCTTAAAGCGGATTTCCCCATCGTCAAAATCCATCTCAAAATTACCGAGGATCAGGCCGTAGTTGGCGCGGGTCAGGAAGGCCGCAATCGCGTCCCGTTTGCCTTCCGGCGCCTTGACCGGAAAGACAGTGTAAACGGTGAAGCCGTCATCGCCCCGCATCTGCACATGGATGGTACAGGCGTCGACTGCTTTCAGCGACATCCGCATGGTAAGATAATTCTTTTCCTCGTCCAGCGAGTAATTCCAGTTTTGCGAGTCACAGTATTCGCGAATGGAATTCAGATGCTTCGTCATTGTAATCCCCATTCTTTCTCAGAAATTCCGCGCCAGTCGCTTCTTTTGGCTGCCTTTCTATTATAAGCGTCTCTACCCGTGCCGTCAATCCCCCTCGCGCCGCCGCCTTTTCGGAAAACAGAGGGAAAACAGGCTGTATTCCGCGAAAAATGAAGGCTTTGTGACGGATTTGCGAGAGGCTTGTAAAAGCCCTGTAAAGTATGTAAAACCGAATTGACAGGACCGATAATTTCCGTTAAACTAAAAACAGACGGAATATCCTCTTCTTTTTCTGAATGTTTCTTAACAGAAAACGTCGGGGAAATACATTACAAAGGGGTCTTGTTTATGCGGAAAGGGAAATTTGGAATCTGCCTGTGGTTTTACGCGGCGCTGGCCTTTGTCCTGGCCTTCCTCCAGCAGAACCTGCTCTGCGTCCTGCTGCTTGGCTTCGTCATTTTGGCTGAACGGGACGAATGGGCTTCCCGCCAGGTGATGCAGGCAACCTTCCTGTGCCTGCTCGGCTCGCTCATCAGCGGGGTGCTGGGTATCTTCAATGTGCTGAAGTCTATCCCCTTCGCAGGAACGCTTTTCTCCAGCGTTTTCAGCTTCATCAGCGGGATCGTATCTCTGCTGATCCTTATCTTCTGCATCATCGCCTTGACCCGGGTGGTCAAGGAGAAGGACGCGAATATCCCCCTGCTGAATACCCTGACCGACCGCATTTTCGGTGTAGTGAAGCAGAAGGTCTACACGGTTCCGCCGCAGCAGCCCTACGGGGCGCAGCCTCCTTACAGCGCTCCCCAGCAGCCTACGTATCCGAACTATCCGCCCCAGCAGCCGGTTTCTTCCGCGCCGCAGGCGGCCCCCTCTGCGCCGCCCGCCCAGCCGGTACCGCCGGCGGAGCAGATGCCGCAGCAGTAAACGCGGAGCGTGGGATTTGACCGCATGACCGCACCTTACCTGCCGCTGCTTGTTACTATTGGCCTACAATCCGCAAAGATGCAGGAAAAGGCGTCTCTGGGAAGAACTTTCTTTCCAGAGACGCCTTTTCCTGCGCCCGGCTCCATTGTCGGACGGACATCCCGGGAACCGCTGCTGAATCCTACGTCCAAACGGATTCACGCCATCCCATAAGGCTTTTTTGCGTTAAAAATTACCGACTTATATACCCAAAAAGGCCATAAGATTTCGCAAGTATCAACAAGCGAAAACCCCTAATTTCAAGCCGTTTTTGGCCATCCATCAGGGGTTTGCGAATTGGCGGAGAAGGAGGGACTCGAACCCTCGCGCCGGTTACCCGACCTACGCCCTTAGCAGGGGCGCCTCGTCACCAACTTGAGTACTTCTCCATATAGTAAGCCAGATGTTGGGAACAAATGGCTGACTGATAAAATTGTAAAAGAGGACCGGCTAGGATCAGACCAATCGGCGAACCAAATCCTCGGTTTCGCCGGCCAGCAGGTGAATAGGGGGAATCTCGATCAACGTATAGCAGCCGGGAACCTGCCGTTTGACGGCGCGAGCGGCGGCTACCAGAATCTGGCCGGTCAAAGCCGGATTGTTGATGCTCATGGTAAAGCCCATCCGCTGGTTCTGGGTGGAACCGGAAACGCCTTTCCGGGTGAGGTCGACGCCGTGGCCCATATCCTTCAGAGCATCCACGCTGTCCACCGCGATTACATGCGTCTCGTCATGACGGAAGTAGGCGTCGTTTTTTATGGCGGCGGCGACCTTGTCGAAATCCGCCCCATCCTCCAGCTCGATATACACCATCCGGCGATGAATGCCGGTGCCGAGGGGAATGGTCATCGAGAGGGCATTTTTTACACCGTCGACCGCCTTGACGGCGACGGTATGTCCCATGCTCATGCCCGGACCGAAGTTGGTGTAGGTGAGACCTTTGGGAGCCATCGCTTCCATCAGGGCGCGAACCATGGAATCCGTCCCGGGATCCCAACCCGCCGCCATAATCGACGCTGCGCCGTGCGCCTTCGCCACGGAGTCCAGACGGCGGCGTACGGACACGACCTCCGAATGGATATCAAAGCTGTCAACGGTACAGACGCCCTTTTCCAGCAGTTCGGCGGCGAGATCCGGCACCGCGCGGCTGGGGGAGCAGAGGATTGCCACATCGACGCCGTTCAATTGATCAAACGCCGAAACAACCGGAATATCGCCAAGAGAACCGGGAGCCGCCGATCGGCTGACCACGCCGGCAACCGAGAAATCCGGACTGGCGGTCAGCGCGTCAAGCACGGATTTGCCGATGTTGCCGAATCCTACGACCGCCGCGTTGATCATGTGTGAAATCCCCGTCTTTCTTCGTCCTTTTTCAGGAGAGTTGGCGGATAGGAAGGGATTCGAACCCTTGGCTCTTTCGAGTCACTGGTTTTCAAGACTTATGAGCCTTTTAGCCCTACGGTTCGAATGAGTTCCCTTCCGTCCTTTTGAGTTCCTCGAAAACCCTTGCACTTAAAGGATTTTTTGAACGTTACCCTCTCAAAGTACCGTCTGCACATCATTCGGCAAACATGCGTAATTTTTGTTCAAGGTGGCGCCAAATCGCCTCAAGCTGGCACTGAATTTGGCGAGAACAAAAACGCTCTTTGCCGCGCAATATTACGATTGGTTTGCTGTTATCGAAAAACGCAAACGGAGGTAATATCGCAGTGAACAATATCAACGATTATCTAACCTGGAAGAAGAAAGTATTAACCGATCTCCCGGATTTAATAACGTCGGCTGACATAGTAAATATTATACCATCTAACGTTAAATTTGTCAATATGGCAATTGAAAGTCATCGCATAAGAAGCGTTCCCTATTTGGACAAAAGGGTGGTCGCAAAGCAGTGGCTTGAAGAATATTTAGATACGCTGCAAGAATTCTACGATCCGATACACGACCGCATTGACTTCCCTGAAGGCTCCCAAATGGGAAAGCATATGAGCATTAAGAAAAGGAGGCACACTATTGACTATTCAGCTTATACATCGTTTGAGCAACTTCTTGAGGACTTTGAAGACGAGCTGACTGTTCAAGATATCGGACATATACTGGGACAACATCCGGATACCGTTCGAAATAACCTTTTCAAAGGCAGATTGCGATACAAAAAAAGTGGTGTCACATATTTAGTCGAAAAGGCGTGGCTGCTCGAATATCTAACGGCAAAAGGCATTAAATACGAAGACCGCCTGCAAGGACGTGATCACAAGAGGGAGGAAAGATTCGATGATGTAGTAAGATTTTGTAAAGAACCCAAAACGATTTATGAAATCATGGAATATGTCGGGGTTACCAGTAAGGCTACCGCAAGGAACTATATCCTTAAGCCGCTGATAAAAGCAAAACGGATCGCTTTTACCTGTAAGAAACATGATAACAATCAAAAATATATTGCCATATAGAAGAAGGCCACTGTATGCGGTGCTACCCCGCAACAGTGGCTTTCTTTTAGAATTTTACTGCCGAATAAACTCTGTCTTTTTCGTCCTGATCTATCCATATATACTTTAATGTCTCCCGTTCAGAATAATGGTTAAACATAGCCATGATAAGGGCTATATTATGTTTGCTGGCTTTATAGGAAAAGTAACCCCATGTTTTGCGCAAACTATGCGTTGCGAAGTTTTCCAGCGAAAGCTGATCCGCAATTCCGGTGAAAACACGCCATACTTGGTAATAGGTTATATGCTTGTTTATATTTCTCCCGGGAAACAAAAATCCATTATAGGAAAGATCCTGCTGTGAGATATATGCTTTCAGACAACGTTTCATTTCATCGTTCAATTTGATCTGCTTTTCTTTCCCCGTCTTTTTTTCTTTCAGAGTCAAATATTCACGAAACCTGTATGTCGGAAGCAATATATCGCTCACATGAGTTCTAAGGACATCGATGATGCGAAGTCCCGTGTTCAATTGGAATTTTGCAATGATGTAGTATTTATCTCCGTATGTCTGAGCAATTCGAAGAAAAGCATCTACCTTTCGTTTGTCTTTAATGGGCGACATTTTTCGATTTGCCATGTTATATACACCTCCTTTTACGGGGATATATAACATAATATCGACTATCAATGAGAACAGCAAACTCGCACACAACTAAAACCGCAGTATAACAAGGCTTTTAGGACTTGCCTCACGTTATAAAAAGTGCATTTTATAATGTGGAAAAAGCCACGAAATACGCTATAATAGCTGCTTTTGTAAGATATGGATATTTCGGTTAATTAAAAAAAGTATACTTGATTTGTATAAAAAAGAGGAAAATGTGACTTTTTATTTACAAATAAGAATATAAGAAAATATATCATACTAATATCGGAGGTGTAAGTTTGAAACAAATCAGTGAAGTACGACCCTAAAAAGGGTATAGCAAAGCAGACCGTCTCAAGGGCGGTCAAAAAAACAAGTGAAGCTGAGTTATGCAGGCAAAGGAGACGGTGGGTGATCTAAAACGACATATCCCATTCTCGCAAGCATCTCAAACGCCTTTTCCTGTGAGATTTGGCGGACTACAGGGGGCTTATCTTCCTTGATGTAAGCGGCAGGACCGTAAGGTTCGCTCTTTTTCAAGATATGGTAGATGGCGGTGAGAAGCCTTCTGGCAATGGCAATGATGGCCTTTTTCTTGCCGCGGCGTTTTTGGAGGGCCTGTTTTTTTTCATAGATTTCAGGATGCTTTTCGCTGCGGCTGGCGGCAAGGGCAACCTGGATCAGCAGAGGCTTGAGATACGCGCCGGATTTGCCAATGCGGGTGGTTTTCTTCTTACCTGCGCTTTCGGCATTTTGAGGCGTAAGACCGGCCCAAGAGCAAAGATGCTTGGACGTATCGAAAACAGTCATGTCAGCGCCAATCTCAGCGAGGATGCGGATAGCGGTAAAGGCATCATGGATACCAGGGACAGTCAGCAGCAATTCAATTGCGGGATGTAGTTCTGGGCGATTTCGAGGATAAGAGATTCCAACTCCGCCTTGTGCTTTTCCAGAGAATCCATATGGCTGCGGATGATTTTGAGTTTTTCTGCCTGCTCATGGGTGAAGATGCCATCAACAGCTTCTTGAATTTGGGAGATAGGCGTTTTGCAGCGGCCATGCACAAAGGGCGTAACGTCAAAAGGCTCGCCCGGATGCTCCAACAACTGTGCTGTGATGGCGGATGCGCTCTTGCCGAACACATTGCTGAACACGTCATCCAGCTTGAAGTTGGAAACAGTAAGGCAGTTTTGGGCGCGGTTCTTCTCCCCAGTCATATAGGACGATAGCTTGACCCAGTACCGGCAGAAATCCCGAAGCTGCCTGATGTCTTTGGGCGGAATGAAACTGCCGCGGACAAGGTCATGCTTAAATAAATCCGCAATCCATTGTGCGTCTTTCCTGTCGGTTTTCTTTCCCTTGATCGCTTTAACGAATTTTGGATGGCTGACTACCACATGGCAGGATTCCTCCAGAATATTGTGGATCGGAAACCGGTACTTCCCTGTGGATTCCATGCAGACATCTTTGCAGTTGTTTGCCAAAAGCCAATCCCGCAATTCCCGCAGACTTCCTGTGTAAGTGGAAAATCGATGTGACTGGTACTCTGTGACCCCCTGTGAGTTTGTGGATGCGATGCAGGCAATCAGAAAATCCCGGTGAACATCCATCCCACAGCAGATTGGGCATACGATTTTAAGCCTTCCCATATACAACTCCCCTCGCAAAAATATCGTTGAGGGCAGCCAGGGACTGGACATCCAGCTAAAAATGGGTTACGTCTTTACAAAGATAAGTTTGCAGGCTCAATGTCCTACTCATTGGTGCTTGAATGGATGCCCGGTGACTGATAAATGAGCGCGGTTACGTCACATCGCACCGCACCTACCTCCTCGTACTGTGTAGTATGGCTTCCCTCACACCAATTTTACCAAACATCACTTTACAGAGAAAGCACCAACCCCGTTTCGTTCCTCGTTGGTGCCTTTCGCAGAAAGGAATGGTCATAAGTGGCGAAGAAGCTTTGCCGTCGATTCCTTAAGACTGCAAAACAGAAAGCAGAGGACGTACATGCGCCGACTTTTTATCTTACCCTGCTCGTTGTTATGTATCTTATGGCAAATGGCTATATTTCTGCTGTATCCTCGGATACATTGGCGGTATTATTAAATGCCGCTTATCAAAACGAAGAAAACCGCAGTTTGGATTAGCTGCGGTTCCAAAGGACAATAGCGCTCATATTGTCGGGGTATTTCTGTATTTTTGCCGCCTCGATTAATGTGCCTACAGCGCTGTCACAATTTTCAGCAGCAATCACGAGCTGCATAATGGCGTCCGGGATAATTGCATAGTGGATTCCGTCTGTTGTCATCAAAAGAATATCGTCTTTTTTCAGGCTGCCTGCATAGGCTTGGATGATGGGATCGGAACTGACGCCGAGACAGCTTGTAATGGTCAGGCGGTCCGGGTGCGTATGATATTGCTCGGCGGTAATATGCCCTTCGTCCAGCAGACGCTGTGCTTTGGTGTGATCCCGTGTGAGCTGACGCATAGTCGGAAGCTTGTCTTTGGGATTGATACGGATCAGATAGATACGGCTGTTGCCTGTGTGCGCAAAGGTAAGCTTTCCTTTTTCGGAACAGACGCAGCATGTGACTCCCGATCCGAACCCGGCATACAGATATTCGTTCCCCTTACGAAAGGCGCCGAGCACCTGATTTGCGCTGAGCAGGGCTTCCTGCAGGAACAGAGCCGTGTTGGACAAGAATAAATCGGGCACTGCCTTATAAATCCTTTTAACGGCGTCGCAGATATGATTGGCTGTGATGGCGGCAGGCTGCAGGGAACTGCATTTCGAGCCTGCTCCATCGCAGAGAATGGCAAATAAGGTCGTGTCATCTAACTCAAGGATGTTCATGTAATCTTCGTTGTTTTCGCGGCTGTATCCTATATCGGAGGCGCCACCATAGAAATAATTTTTCATATGGATTCCTTTCATACGGTTTCCAGCACTTCGAGAACGATTCGGAGTGCTTTTTCTTTTGCCGCTTTTACTTTGCGGCAGTAAGTAGTCTGCGAAATGCCGAGCGATTTGGCGGCTTCCCGCTGGGATATTCGTTTTTCTACAGAAGTGAGGATCAGCCATATTTCTTTTGGTGTACATTCCTGCATTAATTTTTCGAGAGCGATGTTGTGCAGCGCAATGCGTTCTACATCCGCATTCGGATCCGGGATGCAGTGATAAAAAGACCATACTTCTTCAGCTTCCGAACGCAGCGTATCCAAGGATATTAAGGGCTCGGAGGGAGCACGGCAGGAACTTGATTGATACCTTCTTATAATATTCACCCCATTGGATACGCTCAAGGCGCTAAGCATCCCCTGGAGCTGGTTCTTCACGTCTGTTACGGCGGCGGAGCAATCAATCTTTTTCACCTTCAGAATGAGCTGCTCTTTATTCAGCATGGCTTGCGCATCTTTGCGGACACGATCCATGTCTTTTTGCAGAACCGTAAACTTATTGCTGATTTTAACCTGGTTAATCATACTGTTTATCTGTTCATTGAATCTTTGTTTGTCGGAGGTATCAACAGTAAGCTTGACCTTTGCGCCAAAACCTGCCAAAGCATCACCACCTATCGAAAAAGCGGGCAAGCTGTATGCTTACCCGCTTAAAAATGAAATTCTCTATGGAGTCCGGCGACAATCGCCTTTTGAATTTCGCTGCTTTTATCGATTTCTTTCTGCGCGTTTGAAACCGCAGGGCGTGGGAACCCTCCACACCAAAGCCCTATATTCCCGCTTTCCAGCAGCTTCAGGAAAGCGCCGGGGACAGAATTGTTGAATTTGGATTCGGCCACGATGGATTTTGCGGGAGCCGCTCTGCTGGTAATCAGCAGCTCGTCCGGGGCGGAGAGAACCCCATACAGACTGTTTTCCAGAACATGACGACGGGCATAGGTCGTCCTTTGCCATTTCCCGCCCCGATATAACACCCAGCCGTCATGTTTCGGGGTATATGCATTGTAAATATCCGATATGATATGCCGTTTGAGAATTTCTTTGGCAATCGTCGCCACATCCCTTTGTAGAATATCAGCGCATTTCTTTTGAGCCGCAGACGTCAGCTGCTCCCAGGAAGAATAGGCCTGCATAGCAGTACGTCACTGTTTGAAGGGAAGCACTACCGTGCCGGTATCATCTGGGTTTTCCGACAGGGCGGATGCTTCCTCCTTTTTCTGGGCGTTGAATACGGCGCTGACCAGCTTTTCCTCATCTACATCGCCAATACTCGCCAGATTATGAACCAGTTTCGACATATCCTCCCCTTGCAGGCCGGCAAACAGCGCTTCGCTGTTTTGGGTATAGTCGTTCATCCGCTGGAGCAGTTCCTGCATTTGATACGCCATACCGCTGGTTATGATAGAGAGGGCATGAGCGATTTTGCTGTCGATGGCGGCAAGAAGCTCCCGGTACTGGACGGGATTTACATGCTCCATCACCTGATCAAAAGCATCGGTATTGTAGATGAGGGCATACTGCTTTTCTGCGCTGGATGGCAGAGAGAAGTTGCCGTAATAGGTCAAGGTTGCCGCCTTGATTGCAAAATCCTTGATTTCAGGCAGGTAGGTTCCGTTCTCTATATCGATGCAGGTACCGACACCGCCTTCATGGAGGAACCCATCCGGCGGGCAGAAAAACGGTACGCCCTGCTCGAATACCTGAACCTGAAGCAGGGTGTCTCCCGGGAACGGCTGTTTGATCTGCTCACGGAGCTGAACGAGGAGGACGTCCTCC
>CAUGOD010000021.1 GCA_959601025.1 uncultured Oscillospiraceae bacterium | reverse complement strand
GGCGTGGCGGCGGTGGGGGTGGATACCTCCCGCGTGGTCGTCATCCTCCCGGACGGGAGCGCGGACAGCGTGATTGCTTCCGCCGACGCGGCGGTTGTCTTCACCAGCGCGAAGCAGACGAGCGATATCGCTGCCACCGAGCGGATGGGCATGCAGTTTTATGCGTATGCTGCCAGTGCGACTACGACGATTACGCCGGAACCGAAAAAACTATTTCCTGTACCGGGAGGAGAATATGGTGATCCATTTCATTGTACTTGCTCCACTCATAATGGTAAGCACAATGGAATAGACATAAAATGCGGGGGTATCTCAATGCCTATTGTCGCTTCTGAAACAGGTATCGTGCGTGAAAAAGTATACAGTAGCTCCTATGGATATGTCGTTACCGTTTCTTACGGTGAATACTTGGCTTTATACGCACATATGAAGGAGCACAGCAATCGCTCGGTAAACGAACAGGTAAAGGCAGGAGACCAAATAGGTATGACAGGAAATACTGGAGATTCTTTTGGGGTTCATCTGCATTTGGGAATCGGGAAAAATGTCCCAAACAATTCCTACAGCAATATATGCTCAAACAAATACTGGATTAACCCGAAGGAATGGCTAAATTCTTAACGGTTGACCTGGATAAAAGGCATTCTCATTAGCATATTTACAGAATTGCACCAACCGAACACACGCGACGGCAGATATACCGTCGCGTGTGTTTTCTTTCGTTATGAACGAATAACCTCAATGATACTCACATATCCGTCGATGCTTATCACAATCCGATCCTCATTGAACGCAATAAAACGAAGATCCGCTCTACAGGAAATGGAAAGCGGGATCACCACTTCTCCCGTGTCGCTGATCAAACCCAGTTTTCCATCCTTATATACCGGAGCAAGGCCCTTGTAAAAGGTACCGATGCGTTCGAATTTCGTATCGTTTAGCAATTTTCCGTCGGCTCCATGCATCTGCATATATTCGCCGAACCAGCCGTCTTCCTGCCTGCCATAGGTACAGACCGCCACGTCTTTCGTCACCATCATGGCATCGCGAACGGTATTGGGAAGGGTCGCCACTGTTTCCCCTGCGGTGTTGACGATTACATGCTGACCCTCGATGGATTTGACTTTCAGACCTGATACGAAGCCATTCTCGTCTACGCACGGAGCTTCGTAATTGAATACCGACCAATCGTTGCTGTCCTCCGTTCTTGTTTCAACCGCCCGGCCTGTTCCATCTAAAACATAATAGACGCCATCCATGCCCAACGCTAACGCTAGGCCATCCTCATTGAAATCCTTCAGCATCATATATTGGGGTTCAGATATTAGCCGACCGTCTTTATCCATATAAGACGCTCCATGAAATGTATAGTCTTCATCGCTTTCACTGAAACCTTCATAAAAATATATAGCAGCATAGCCGTTAACGAAGACAGAAGTTTTTGCATTTCGTTCATGCCATTTCAAATCGGTAATAACGGATACTTTCATCGTTATCGTCTGGCCGTTATAGGTACCGGTTACCGGTTCAGGGATTTCCACAGAGGGTGAAGACGTTGTCGCAGTCGACGTTCCTGTTGTTGAGGAGGTTTCCTCCGATTCCACCCTACTCGAACCAGCGGGGGCTTCGGTGCATCCTCCCAATAACAGTGCGGTGGCTAAGATGGCGGCGGTTAATCCGGCTGTCCATCGTTTCATCTTGTTTGTCCCCTTTCCATATTTTGATTTTCTATGAATGTGATTGTAGTATATACCAGAATCTCCCACTTTTCAATATTTGTTACAATACTGAGATGATTTTCTCTCCTTATTCTATGCGTGTTTTCTTTTCTTGTGAATGGTTTACAAACAGGGCGAAAATTTCTCTTTAATAAGTGAAACCAGTCGACGGGTTTTCATAAAAACAAAAAAGTAAAAGGAGAGAAAAAACATGGCGTTGATTTTTGGCGTGGATTCGACGGTCGCGGCGAATGCCCGACTGACCAACGGCTACCACATGTATGACTGGGTGATGCGGATGAACCGCTTCCCCGCTTTCTGGGGGCGCGCCCTCACCGGCGAGGACGCAGTTACGGCGGACGAGCTGGAATACCTGCGGGGGAAAAACTGCAAAATCGCCCTCATCCTCCGCGATCTGACCGAGGCCGGCGTGTCGGCCTCCGACGGCACGGCCGACGCGCTGCGGGCCGTGGAGGCCGCGAAGGCGCTCGGCGTTCCGCAGAACGGCGAGGTCGCCCTGTTCGCGGAAATTCGTCCCGCGTGGAGCGTCAACCATAACTGGATGATCTCCTTCGCGCAGGCCCTGAACGACAACGGGTATCGTCCCGGCTTCATCGGCAACACCGATTCCTCCAAAAACTTCAACTTCGACCGCCAGTGCAGCCACTATGTGCAGGCCACGGAGGAGGCCGGGCAGTTCCGCGCCGTCTACTGGGCGACCGAGCCCAAGGAAGAGGGCGAGCCCGAAGCATGGACGCCGTTCTGTCCCTCCGCCCTTACGCCGGAGGATATCGGCCTGTGGCGGCGCGGGGTAATCCGCTTCGGCGACCGCGAGGTCAACGAGACCTATGCCCGCGGTCCTGAACTGCTGGGCTGCATGTGGTAAACATCGTCAGAAAAGAAAGGAATGTGAAATTATGACCGGATCACAGTACAAAAACGTGGCCCAGTGGACGCTGGCCAATACCGCGGGCGTGGAAACAATGGATTCCGCCAACACAGCCCGTGCGATCTTCAACAACCTGGGCGTGGCTTTCCCGAACGGAAGCTGTGAGGAAATCCTGCTGACGCTGATGAGCGAGGACTACATGGGGTGGACGCCCTGCACCTACCGCCAGGCGCAGGAATACGCCAACGCGGGCGTGGCGGCGGTGGGGGTGGATACCTCCCGCGTGGTCGTCATCCTCCCGGACGAGAGCGCGGACGGCGTGATCGCTTCCGCCGACGCGGCGGTTGTCTCCGCCAGCGCGAAACAGACGAGCGATATTGCGGCTACCGAGCGGATAGGGATGCAGTTTTATGCGTATGGCTCCGGGACCAATACCGGTTCCGGATCGGGCGGTTCTACTACGACCGTGACGCCACAGATGACCCACCGCTTATTAACTTGCTATCAGACTAAAAATGAATGTTATCTGAACGGAGAATCCATCGGTGTGCCCAAGGGTATTGTCGTTCATAGTACCGGCGTAAATAACCCATTTCTGAAACGGTATGTTGATTACCCTGAAGAAGTTGGTGTGAATTCCAATGGGAACCATTGGAATCAAAGCGGCATCGATACAATGGTGCATGCTTTTATCGGTCTAGATAAAAACAATAACGTGGCAATAGTAAATACCCTTCCATATACCTATGCCTGTTGGGGTGTAGGTAGTGGATCTAAAGGAAGTTATAACTATTCTCCAAATGGCCATATTCAGTTTGAAATTTGTGAGGATGGACTTGACGACTTTGCTTATTTCAACGATGCTGTCTTTGGGGCGGCAGTAGAATATTGTGCTTATCTCTGCCGACGATTTTCATTTTCTGTAAATTCAATTGTCAGCCATAAAGAAACCCACGCATTGGGGTACGGCTCTAATCATGGAGATCCTGAAAATTGGTTGACTAACTTTGAAAAAACTATGAACGATTTTCGAACTGCCGTAGAAGCACAACTGTAAACTAATTTGGCCCAAAAAACGTGTAGTGCCACAAAAAAATTTGCGGCACTACACGCTTTTATTATCGCAGCGACTTTCATATTGCAACATTTTCTGCAATTCCATCTGTAATTTCTATACTAGTTAATTTTTTTAATGACAATGTCTAATTCTTCAGCAAAATCCGATAAACCATTATTGTTTGGATCCACAATAAGATAAAGGCTTTCATCCTGCTCAAGTTTCACTTTTATATGATAAGTAACACCTTCCAAGCTTTTTATGGACTCGCTATAAATCCGTTTTGATTCAGCCAAAACCGAAATTGTTACTCCGTCGCATATGTCTTCTGTACCAATATTACCTGCAGCAAGATCAATATCCGCTATGTAAACTCCGCTAAAAGGAGCTTTCCAAGCAAGTACGGCTGATGCATAAGGAGCATTATCCATAGCAGGACAAAAATATCCATAAGCAGATTGCCTCCAGTGGTTTTCTTGCGTCGGAAGTTCAATATTTTTATCATAAACGCCTGCTACCCAAGTACCATAAGTCTTATTTGTATAAGGATCCGTATCTGAGCGCTTTTTATACCAGCATTCCTTGATTTTGGATATATCATACTCTCCATTCCGGTTCGTTTCTGCTGTATACAGATAATACCAATTGTTAACGCCCTGTTCAGTGCCATCACCGTTTAAATAACTCTTTCCAAATGCCCATGAAGATATATTGTCAACGTATACTGAAATAGTTTGGGTAACCTCTACTCGTAGACTATGACAGACGTCACCATTACCGTTCTCATTTGGATCTACAATGATATAGCAGCATTGCCCTGCTTTTAGCATGGCGTTTACGCCAAAGCTTTCTCCTTCCATCAAATCATCTCGTATAGACCGACTATATAACTTTCTCTCATTCCCATAAACGGATACGGTCACTCCATCATTATCGGAGTTAGATGGTTCATTATTTCCCGCGGTAAAACTGATATTAAATGAATAATTACCGTCTTCCGGCGCATTGAATGCGAGTACGGCAGAAGCATACGGTCCCCTAGAAACAGCTGGACTCATGTTCATGCCACCAGATTCCATCGATTGATTCCACCAATTATTGGAGGCCCAAATATCGGTATCTTTATTATAAATGCCTGGCACCCAAGTTGGTCGCTTTCCCCCCTTACTGCTTGATATACAACTCCCCCCTCCATCTATCTCTGAGTACCAACATTCTTTTATCTTGGAAACATCATATACACCATTTCTATTAGTTTCTTCAGAGTACATATAATACCAGTTATTACTTCCCTGCTTAGTCTCATCTTGTCCTTTCTCTCCATAAGTCCATTTAGGACTGTCTGCCCTTGAAACTTTGGAAAAATCGTAGATATTGGAGTCTTTGGAAGAAGAAACCGTTTCCTCCGATTCCGTGTCGGAGGAGCTGGCGGGGGCTTCGTTGCATCCTCCCAATAACAGTGCGGCGGCTAATATCGCCGCCGTTAATCCGGCTGTCCATTGTTTCATCTTGTTTGTCCCCTTTCCATATTTTGATTTTCTATTAATGTGATTGTAGTATATACCAGAATCTCCCACTTTTCAATCTTTGTTACAATACTGAGATGATTTTCTCTCCTTATTCTATGCGTGTTTTCTTTTCTTGTGAACCGCTTGCCGCATGTACGACGGCCGGCGTGTCGGCCTCCGCAGGAAGAAGGCGAACCCGAAGCGTGGACGCCGTTCTGTCCCTCCGCCCTTACGCCGGAGGATATCGGCCTGTGGCGGCGCGGGGTAATCCGCTTCGGCGACCGCGAGGTCAACGAGACCTATGCCCGCGAGCCTGAGCTGCTGGGCTGCATCGCCGGGGAAACCGCGGCGTTTTCCGTTGGAACCGGCTCCTTCGTGGCAGGGGAAGATACCTCCGCCGCCGGATCGTCCGCATTACCGGAATCGGAGGAAGCCGGCGTTCCTGCCGGGCCGCAGCCGCTGAAAAGCTGCGCGATCAGGAGCAGCGTTGCCATGCTTCCTGCCAGACAAGCGCCCTTCATCCATCAATTCATTTGCTTTGGCCTCTTTTCCTTTGTTCTTGGACAAACCCGATTCTGACGGCGGCGTCAGGAATATTTATCGCAGGTGGTTTACAAACGGCCGGTAATTTTCTCTTTAATATATGAAACGAGCTGGAAACGGCGTGTCGTACGGCAACCGACTGTCCTTCGAATTTCCCTTATTGCTTTGCCATAATGTCATAACCAGTATAAAGGAATATCCGCCAATGATCAACAACCGTAACAATTTCGTCAACTATTGTTACAGCATTGACATCCGTCTATGCGGCAGTCTTCAAGCCGGCCTAGAAAACGAAGGGAGAGAACAAGCATGACACGAGAGAACGACTATATTCTGGCGCTCTGCCAGTTTCTCCGGCCCGACCAGGAGAAGCTGGAACAGCTGATGGAGGAACCGCTGGATTATCCCTATATATTAGGGCAGCTTCTGTTCCATCGGATGGGCGCGGCGGGTTATTACACATTGAAGCGCTGCGGCCTTCTGGGGCGTGTGAACCGCGAATTCCGGAATACGCTGAAAATCCTTTACGACAGCGGGGTGGAGAAAACCGACAGCTTTCTTCAGGCGCTGGAAGGGATGCGAAGTGTCTGGGATACCGCAGACTTCCCTTACGCCCTCCTGAAAGGGGCGTACCTGGCCGGGCAGTATCCGGCAGGGCTGCGCACCTCTAACGATATCGACGTTTTGCTCCGTCCCAGGGACATCACCGCCTTGTCCTCCCGCCTGAAAGGCGCCGGATTCCGGCAGGGGCACATCCGAAACGGCGCCTTTACGCCGGCCACGAGAGCCGAGATCATTTCTTCCCGTATGAACCGGGGCGAAACGACGCCGTTTATCAAGAAAGTAGACCTTCCCGGGATGGAATATCTGGAGCTGGACATCAATTTCTCTCTGGGTTTCAAACCGGAGAAGGAGGACGGCGCAGTGGAAGCAATGTTAAGGAACGCCCGGAAGAGCCTTTTTGGCAATCGGCATACTTTCTATACCCTGTCGCTTCCCGACTTTTTCCTTCATCTCTGCGCACACCTGTTCAAGGAGGCTACGATTATGAGCTGGGTGGAAATGGGAAGGGATCTTTCCCTTTACAAGTTCTGCGACCTGTATCTGCTGATCCACCGCTATCTGGAAGAGCCGCTGGGCCGGGAGATTCAGCGCCGCGCGGAGGAGCTGGAGCTGCAGCGGGAATGCTATTACGCCCTTGTGCATACCCGGCGATTGTTCGGCATCGAGAGCCGGGAGCTCGACCGGCTGCTCACCGCTATCCGGCCCGACGACCTTCGCTTTCTGAAGCAGATCGTCGACCCGGCCGGCCACAAAACCTGCGCCTACGACATGGAATTCACCGAATGGCTATTCTGTCCGAAAAGGAGGCTGCATCTGCATGAAGAGCGGAACTAGCCGGGAGCTGGAAATGTTCCCGAACAAAAGCCGGGGACGGCTGATCACCTTCTGCGGCCTGGACGGCTGCGGAAAAACCACGCAGATTCGTTTGCTGACACGCTATCTGGCGGACCGGGGGCTCCCGGTCTGCCTGACCAGGCAGCCGACCGACTTCGTCAGAGAGTCGGAAATATTCCGAAACTACATGGATACGCCGGAGCATGGGGAATTTGATTATCGGGCGCTGTCCCTTTTGTGCGCTTCGGACAGGGTGCAGCATTCCAACCGGGTCATCGCCCGGAAGCTCGAGGAAGGCAATATCGTGATCAGCGACCGGTATTTTTATTCCTGTCTGGCCAACCTGAGGGCGCGGGGATATGCCCAGGACGCCTGGATCTATGAAATCGCCCGTTTTATCCCCAAGCCCGACATCGCCTTTTTTTTGGATGTGGACGTAGAGACGGCCGTTCGCCGGGTGCGGGCCCGGGAGGAAGAACGCGACCGGTATATCGACCTTCCTCTGCAGCATCGTCTGCGGGCGGAATACCTCGCCATTTCTGCGGAAAACGACAGCGTGCTGCTCTCCACCGCCGGCGAAGACGAAGACCAGTGCTTCCGGCGCGTCCGATGCGAGGTGGATCGCCTTGTTTGAAGGAATTTATGGAATGTCCTGTGTGGAGAACCAGGTGCTGGCTATCTTGCGGGAACAGCGGAACGATATCCGGCCGCTGTATCACAACAGCGCCATTCCCCTCCGGGAACTGATGGATCGTATGCTTATTCAGGGGGAAAAACCATACCGGTTTTACCGCGTGCCGCGGATTCAGGACGAGCTGAAGGCCATGGGACGGATCGAAATCGCGCTGCACAAAGAAGCTAATACGGACGCTGTACGGGAGCACATCCGCCGCTGCGGAAACGGAAAAGAAGGGAGATATGTTCTTGTCCGCGTCACGCCGGAATTCACCAAAACCGTGCTCCATGCGCGGGGATTCCGGGAGGACCATTATGTGCGGGCAGTCCCTGCCGGCAGAGATTTTCTACTGTATAACGATATTCCCGACACCGCTGTTTCCCTCGGTGAAGCCGCCTTCGGGGACAGCTTCACCGGCGAGTTCCTATCCCTGTCTCTGCACGGCTCCCTAGGCGACAGGGAAAAAGCGCAGCTGTGGGACAATCGGCTGTTTCGGCCGGAGCAGCCGGGCTCTTTCCCGGCGGGGACGGGGACGCTCATGATCGAGCGGCTGCGGGACCTGCTCGGCGTCTGCAAGACCATGCGGTATCGGATGCGGGCCTACTACGGACAATACGTCGATACGGATTTTATCGGAGAGCTCCTGTCTGTGGTAGAGCGGGATTATGCCAAGGCGGAATACTGGAATCTTCGGAAAAGCGCACCCGAACAGGCGCCGGCAGCGCTGCTGGAGGAGCTGTGGCGTCAGGACGCGCGGATGATGGAACAATTGACAGAAAGGTTGGAGGAAAAGCAATGAAAAGGGAAGTAGACCGAATCCTGATGGAGCTTTGCTTTTTGGAGGACGCGCCTATGCCGGCTATGACGCTGAAGGATGAGCTGGGGCTGGACAGTCTGCGGATCGTAGAGCTGATGGTAGCGCTGGAGGACGCGCTTTCCATCCAGCTGGAGGAAAGCGATCTCGACCCGGCGGAGTTGGAAACCGTCGGAGACATCTACCGGCTGGCCGACAAATACCGGGAGGCGGCGGGCGATGCTGTATGAGTACATAAAAGACCGCATGCTGGCCACGCCCGCCCAAACCGTTGGAGACGAGGAAAGACGGATTACCTACCAGGAGCTGTTGGAGGAGGCGGAAGCGCTGGGCCGCCGGCTGAAGGAACGGCCGGAAGAAAAGTACGGCGTCCTTTGCCGATCCGAATTGAACGCCGCCCGCTCCCTGCTGGCTTGCCTGTATGCCCAAAAAACGGCTGTGCCGCTGTCTTACCGGTATGGTAAAACGCATATCCGGAAAATCGTCGACGCTGTCCGCCTGTCCCACGCCCTCACAGACGACGGAATCGAAACGCTTGGACAGGCTTCCCCGGAAACCGAGGATTTGACCGACGTCGCTCTTATTATGTGTACCTCCGGCACCACGGGGACGCCGAAGGGCGCGATGATCACCGAAAAGAACCTGTTTACGAATCTGCGGGACATCGAGAAATATTTTCGGATCGACCGCAGGGATCGCATCCTGATCGCCCGCCCCCTGTACCACTGCGCCGTACTGACCGGAGAATTCCTGATATCCCTGATAAAAGGGGTCTCCATCTCGTTTCTGTCGGGCGGATTCAATCCGGCGCTGCTGCTCCGCCGGGTTCGGGAGCAGAACATCACCGTTTTATGCGGTACGCCCACCCTCTTTTACCACCTGTCGGCCCTGGCTCTGAGAAATCGGGAAGCAACGGCGCTCCGCGTCATGGCGGTAAGCGGCGAGTGCATGACCACGCTTGCTGCGGAGCGGATGCGGAACGCCTTTCCGGAAGCGCAGATTTACAATGTCTACGGCCTGACGGAAGCCAGCCCGCGGGTCAGCTGGCTTCCGCCGGAACGGTTCGACGCCTGCCCGCTGTCGGCCGGGAAGCCGCTCGCCTCTCTCCGCGTCCGGATCGTGGACGGCGAGCTGCAGGTCGCGGGGGACAGCGTGATGAAGGGGTATTACCGCAACCCGTCCGCTACCGAAAAAACAATCGTCGACGGCTGGCTGCATACCGGCGATATGGCGGAAATTGATGAACAGGGGCAACTGTACATCAAATGCCGAAAGGACAGCCTGATCATCCGATCCGGAATGAATGTTTACCCCCAGGAGATTGAAAACGCCCTGCGGCAGGACGACCGGATTGCCGATGCGCTGGCCTTCGGCGTCCGGGATGCTTCCGTAGGGGAAAGAATCCACCTTCATGTGGTATCTTCCCTATCCAGGGCGGAGGTGTTCGCCGTGTGCCGGGCGCGCCTGCCCGGCTATCAGCTGCCGGATGTGCTGGAGCTGGTGCCTGAGATTCCGAAAAACGCGTCCGGCAAGGTTATCCGAAAAAAGGAAGCGCCGGAAAATGAGAATCCGATCCGGCGGAGCGTCATTTAAGAAAAGAGGAAACTATATGAACACAGCAACCACGACAATGCCCGCGGCATTCAAAAACCTTCCCGCGGTGCTGGAAATCCTGGCGGGCGCTTTGGATGTTTCCCTGGAGGAACTGGCCGCGCTGCCGGAGGACGCCGCGCTGGCGGAAATGGGACTGGACTCCCTCCGCTTCATCCAGTTCGTCGTCGAGGCGGAAGACCGGTTCTCCATTGAAATCCAGGACAGCGACCTGCTGGCGTCAAATTTTGAGACCATCGGGGCGCTCTGCGGCATGCTGCAGGACTATCTGGAACCCGATCCGCTTCCCAAAGCAAATCCGGACAGGGAAAAGAGCGAAGATACAGAAGAGGCAGAGGATGCAAAAGACGGCGAAAACGACGCTTTAACCCGTAAGGAGATTCCTCCGTTCGAGGACGCGCCGCCCTCTATGGAAAACGCCGGTTTTACTGACAGCGACAACTGAACGCAATGCTTAAGGATACCCAATCTCCGCCTTAAAATAAGCTGCTCTGCGCCTTTCGCAGGAGCAAACGCACGGAAAGGATGCGCGATGGACTATGCAAAAAATACTGCCGGCCGCTATCGAAGAGGCGGCCATCGTCAGCGAATGCTGGACTTTTGAAAAGCTGGCGATCATACAAACCTCCCCTTATGCCGAGGACTGGCTTGCCTCCCATTTTCGTCTGTACGTCGATCCCTGCTTCTGCCCCCATTTCGGGGAAACGTCCGAGCTTCACCGTCCCACGTACTATGACGATATTTTACATGCCCGTCAGCTGGATTATCAGAGCTTTACATCGGAAACCATTGTCGGCGCCATCAAGGAACAGCTGGAGAAAGGACGCTATGTCAGTTTATATTCGGATTGGTCTTTGGGGGAAGGCGATCCCCGTTTTCACGAACTGCTTTTTTATGGATATGACGACGAACGGCAGGCCCTGCTTGCGCCGGTATTGAAAAACCGGAAGTTCCGCCCGACCTGGATTCCCTATGCCTATATGGCGTCCACTTTTCCATCGGTCCTGAATTATTTGAAATCCGACCCTCTCAAAGAGCAGCATATGGCCGTCTATTATCAGGGGCCGATGACGACGTACTCTTTGCGAAGCGATTATTCCACCGATGCGTGCGTTTACATGGCGATGGACAAAATTGATAAAGAGTTTTACGGGACCATGACTACCGTATCCATTATCGGCGATTATTTATCCACCTACGACGCTCCCCTGTATTACACCGGGTCCGGCTGTATGAAAGCGGCGGAACAGATATTGCTCTGGGAGCTCCAGGGAAAGCCCTTTGCCGACTGCTTCAATGGGATTGCAAGATTCCTGAAAACCATGCATGAACATCGGAAGCTGCTTCTGCTTTCGATGAAATACGTCCAGAAGAAATGGACGATCCCCGATTCCTGTGTCGGCGAGGCAATCCGCGACTATCAAGGCTGCTGCGATCAGTTTCAGATATGGTATTATCTCGGGCTGAAATATGAACGGACGGCGGACAAGCGGATTCTTCAGCAAATGCTGTCCGACCTGTTTTCCGCTTTTTCCAGGGAAAGACGGGCTTTACAGCTTTTCCACCACAACGCTTCCGGCTATCGGGCGCGGGAACGGTCGAGGTAAAACCGGAAAGGAACGCCTATGGACGGGCGGGGAATAATCCCCCGCCGAAATGCGTCATCTTGGATATAAGGAGCGGCAAAGTAAAAAATATCACAGTGGATACACAAGAAGCCAAGCGATTATGGTACTATGTCCAATAGTTAGCTAAGAAAACATGGGAATTTCAAGAAAGAGGTTTTGCCATGAAAGTTATTCTTCCCATCGCCGACGATCCCCTGCTCAACCAGCTTCCCAGCTACGCCCATCCGCTCAGCATCCTGCTGCTGGACAGGGAACGGAACCTTCCCTATCTGCTGAATGATTTTGTCCTGCCGGCGGCCAAAAAGGAGAACGGCGTCCTGTGCAACGCCGCTTATGACTGGATGTATATTGGCTGCGGCGCGCTTTCCTACGAATGTGGCGTGTTTCCCCAAAGCATACTGGAGGAGCCCCCGGCGCTCCTTGACTTTCTTCTCGCCATGCTTCGCCGAGGCCGCTATTGCCTGATGGACCTGGATGAATTCCACTGCCGCTTTTCCGGCCGCTATCAGCGGGAGCATGCGGCCGGCGGCTTTCTCATCAACGGTATGGATACGGAACAAGGCCGGATTTATCTCTGCGGTTATTCCCAAAACGGCCTTTATACGCAGAACGCCGTATCTCTGGAGGAATTTGCGCAGGCACTGGGCGGTTCCTCCGCCGATCTGGCCGTCCACTGCCTGAGGGAAAAGCCGGGCTCTCCCGCCCCGGTATTTAACACCGCCGCTTTTTTTCGACAGGCCGGGGCATACGCCGATCCCGACGGAGTAAAGGGGCTGCCCGAGGGCTATGTCTATGGCTTTTCCGCCATATCCGCCTTCATTGACCAGATCGTCGAGGCAAAGCGGCGAAGGGGGGCTCTTTCGTGGCATTCCGTCTCAACGCTGCGGGAGCACAAAGCCCTCATGGCCGCCCGGCTGTCCTATCTGGCGGAAAGGGGCGTGCTGGAACCGGAATTCCCGGCGCGATATCGGGAAATCCGTCGTCTGACGGACGATCTTTATGCGCTGGCGCTTGCATACCGGGACGAGGCGCGGCAGCCGGTCAATGAATTCTACTCGTTGGCGGTCAACTACCAAGGAGCGCAGGAACGGTTCCTGCTGGAGAAAATGGAGGCCAAGGCGGTTCGCCTGCGGAACGCGGAACGGGATTTCTTCGCGGAGCTGGGACGCGCGGGCATCCGGGAGGAGATAAAAAATGGGTAATGCCTGTCTGCTTCCGTTCACGCTGGAACCGCCGGTCAAGACATATCCGGGATATGCGTTTGTGCTAAGCCTTTTGTTCGCCGAGTCCAAACGCTTTTATCCCTGGCTGCTGAACAATTACATTCTTACGCTGGGAAACGACAGCGGCACACGGTACGAATTTCTGCCGACGGATCCGTTTCACATCGCGGAAGGCGTGATGAAGCACTATACCGTCAGCCTGTCAAAAGAGATGCTCTGTGACGATCCGATGTTTTCCGCCCTTCTTCGTATTCTTGCCGTCATGCTCCGTCAGGGATATGCCATGACCTGCTGGATGAATGAAAAATTCATTCCAAACCGGCGGGCCTATCAGACCTTCGATTTCGAACACGACAACCTGGTGATCGGTTATGACGACGTCGAGCAAACGCTTACCCTTCTGGGATACTCTCCAAAGGGCGTGTTCTGCGCCGGCCAGCTTTCCCAGAAGCAATGGATGGATTCGCTGCGGAACAACCGGCACAGCCAGCTGACGCTGAATTTTCTAAAACCCAATCCGGCCTTTTCACCGGCTTTCGACGTGGGAAAGGTTCGTTCCCAGATACGGGACTATCTGGATTCAACGTCCATAGAAACGTTGGGATATACCGAATTCTACGGCCTGTCCCGCTGGGTTACGGGGCTGTCCGCCACCAGAAGGCTCGCGGAATACCCCATTGCGGAAACCGGGCGGTACGATATCCGGCTGTATTCCTTTCTGAAGGATCATACCTTCCTGATGAAGGAACGCGCAAAATACATGATGGAAAACGGATATATCCCCTGTGACGCCGCGCTGCTGCGGGAATTCGGCGAGATGGCGAACCTGGCCGCGGTCACCCATATGCTGGCCGTAAAATACAACGCGGCCCCACAATCGAAATATACGACGGCGATCCGGGAAAACATCGAGTCCATCGCCCATACGGAGGAACGCCTGCTGCCTCGTCTTCTTTAGCGGCGAACGACTCGGAAATCCCGCTCGGAAATCCCGCTTTTCACCCGGTTTTCCTTTTCATGGAAAGCCGGGTGAAAAAACAGTTGCGTATAACCGAAAAAAATGGTAATGTTAATTGTTGGATGCCGGTCGGTTCAGGCCGGCTCTATCTCGCCGTTTGGAGGAGTCGTTTTGCCGGATTTAAGCCATTTACGCAAGGAAATCGAAAAGCGCCGCACCTTCGCCATCATCTCCCACCCCGACGCGGGGAAAACCACCCTGACCGAAAAGCTCCTGCTGTACGGAGGCGCGATTGCGCTCGCCGGCTCGGTCAAGGGAAAAAAGACCGCCAAGCACGCCGTCTCCGACTGGATGGAGATCGAAAAGCAGCGCGGCATCTCGGTTACCTCCTCGGTGATGCAGTTCCATTACGACGGCTACTGCATCAATATTCTGGATACCCCGGGCCACCAGGATTTTTCGGAGGATACCTACCGCACCCTGATGGCGGCCGATTCCGCCGTGATGGTAATCGACGCCGGCAAGGGCGTGGAAAACCAGACCCGCAAGCTGTTCAAGGTCTGCGTGATGCGGCATATCCCGATATTTACCTTTATCAATAAAATGGACCGCGAAGCCCGCGACCCTTTTGACCTGCTGGATGAAATCGAGAAGGAGCTGGGCATCCGCACCATCCCGATGAACTGGCCGATCGGTTCGGGAAAGGAATTCAAGGGCGTTTACGACCGGCAGCGGGAGGAGATTCTTTCCTTCGTGGCGAACAACGGCCAGCGGGAGGTGGAGACCATCGAAGCCTCCCTCGGGGATGAGAACCTCGACGCGTTGATCGGCGCGGATCATCACCGCGCGCTCGCCGACGATATCGAGCTGCTGGACGGCGCGAGCGACGAGTTCGACCTGGAGGCGGTACGGAAGGGAACGCTCTCCCCGGTGTTTTTCGGCTCCGCACTGACCAATTTCGGGGTGGAGCCCTTCCTGAAAGCTTTTCTGAGCATGACCACCTCTCCCCTGCCGCGGGAGGCGGAGGAAGGGAGCGTCGACCCGGCGGAGCAGCCCTTCTCCGCCTTTGTCTTCAAAATCCAGGCCAACATGAACAAGGCGCACCGGGATCGGATCGCTTTCATGCGAATCTGCTCCGGACGGTTTGAAAAGGGCATGGAGGTCATGCACGTACAGGGCGGGAAGAAAATCAAGCTTTCCCAGCCCCAGCAGCTGATGGCGCAGGAGCGGGAGATCATCGACGAGGCTTACGCCGGGGACATCATCGGCGTGTTCGACCCCGGCATTTTCTCCATCGGGGACACCTTATGCGACCCGTCGGTCAAATTTCGGTTCCGCGGCATCCCCACCTTTGCGCCGGAGCATTTCGCCCGGGTGCGTCAGGTGGACACCCTCAAGCGCAAGCAGTTCGTCAAGGGCGTGACCCAGATCGCGCAGGAGGGCGCCATCCAGATTTTCCACGAGCCCCACACCGGCATGGAAGAGGTCATCGTCGGAGTGGTCGGCGTCCTGCAGTTCGAGGTGCTGGAATACCGGCTGAAAAACGAATACGCAGCGGATATCCGGCAGGAACCGCTTTCGTATCAGTACATCCGCTGGATACAGAACGAGGACTTCGACCCCAAGGCGTTGGACATCACCTCCGATACCCGGCTGGTGCAGGATTTCCGGGATCGCTACCTGCTGCTGTTCACCAACAGCTGGAACATCAACTGGGCCGTGGAGCACAACAAGTGGCTGGAGCTTTCGGAGTTTGGCATATAGGCGGGGAGCGCGTCGAACGGCATAGCGCTTGACCCAGAGAGGACCGTCAGGGGCTTGTCCCGGAATTCCTTTCACTTATAAAAGTATCCATCCGCAGGCGATAAAACCCGCAAGAAGCACGCTTTTTGCGGGTTTTCCCCATCCGGGAGAAAACAAGACGGCGCAGGGCAGTCCTTCGTTATGAGGCCCGTTTCTCTGGGCGCATCGCAGAAGTGGAATTTGAAAGGGGATTGCACTATGTCGATCGGGTTAAAACGCGGAGCCGTATCGCTTGAACCGCATAGCGCCGCATGGGAGGAACACGCAAAAGAAACGATTTCTGTCCTTGAACATATTCTCGGTTCCGATGCTGTTGATATACAGCATGTTGGAAGCACGGCGATTGTGAGCATTATGGCAAAACCAATCATTGATATTGCGGTTGCCGTCAAAGCCTTTCCAGATTTTTTACAGCACGAGGAAGCATTGGAAGCAGCAGGAATCGTTTTCAGAGGCGAAGATGTTGCAGGTCAGATGCTGTTTGTCATTGGCGATTTTGAAAAGGATACCCGAAGCGATCACATTCATGTGGTAAGATGGAATGATCCGAACTGGATGAATTATCTTAATTTCAGAGATTACTTAAAGGCAAATCCATCCGCCGCATGGGAATATTCAGCACGGAAAGAAAAACTTGCGAAAAAACATCCGAATGACCGCGCCGCCTACACAAAAGGAATACGGGAAATGATCCATAAGCTGTTGGTACAGGCAGCCGTGTGGCGGAAAGAATGCCTGGCGGCTTCCGGGCCGCCCTTCTAAAGCGAGCTTTTACCTGTGGATAAAGCGCCCTCCGGAAAACTTGCCCGGAGGGCGCTTTCAGGATAGATTTTGCCGTCAAAATCCGACGCTCGCTGATATTGCGGAAGGATATCCGCCCTCCTTTCCTTATGGAGCGCGCCGCTCGCCAAACTTATCTGACAGGCTGTATCCTCCGGGGGACGGAAACGCTCCGGAGGATTTTTAATTCTCCGGCAACAAGCTGTCCGGAAACTTGTTTCCCGGAAACTTGTTGCCCAATACTTGACAACCCTCTTTCCTCAAGCTATAATGCAACTGTGATATCACTAATAGCACAGTTGCGGAAAGGAGCAGGATATGCTGGATATCGATCCACACAGCCGGGTGGCGATCTACGAACAGATCAAGACCCAGATCATGGAGTTGATCGCGGTGGGCGCGCTGAAGCCCCATGCCCAGCTTCCCTCCATCCGTGCGCTGGCAAGCGAGCTTTCGCTGAACTTCAACACGGTAAAAAAGGCCTTCGGGGAGCTGGAAAGCGCCGGCGTAATCTATACGCTGGCGGGCCGGGGCTGCTTTGTCGCGGACGGGGCGCTGAAAAGCCCCGCTCTGCGGGAAAAGGCGGCGCGGGAGCTGCGGGACGGCGCACAGGCGGCCCGGGCGGCCGGCCTGACGGCGGAGGACGCCCGGGCCATCCTCGAAGAGGTATACTCCCAGACAATTCAAACGGAAAGGCGGGAACTCCATGATTACATTTCAGGGCCTGAAAAAAGCCTTTGACGGGCATGCCGTACTGGACGACGTGTCCTTCCGGGTGGAGGACGGCTCCCTCTGCGGCCTGGTCGCCCCCAACGGCGCGGGGAAAACCACCCTGCTGCGTATCGCGGCCGATATCGTCCGCCCGGACGGCGGAACGATCCTCTACGACGGGCGGGATCACCGGGAGAATGAAGCGGTCCGCCAGTCCCTTTTCTTTCTGCCGGATGAATACTACCGGCTTCCGCAGGCCACCCTGCGGGGGATGGCGAAATTTTACGGCGGCTATTATCCCACCTGGAAGGAGGAAACCTTCCGGCGGCTGGTCGCTCTGTTCCAGCTGGATGAGCGCAAACGGCTGCAAGGCTTTTCCAAGGGGATGCAGCGGCAGGCGTATCTGACGATCGCCCTCGCCTGCCGACCCCGGTATCTCCTGCTGGACGAAACCTTCGACGGGCTGGACCCCGCGAAGCGCAGTCTGGTCCGCCGCCTGCTGATGGAATACATCGCGGAAACCGGGGCCAGCGTGCTGATCTCCTCCCACAACCTGTCCGAACTGGAAAGCCTCTGCGACCAATTCGTCCTTCTCCACGACCGCCGGGTCGCGCTGACAGGCGGGGAGGAGGAGTTGCGCGGCTCCATGACGAAATTCCGCCTGCTCTTCGACCGGTCGGTTTCGCCGGACGACTTCGCCGGACTGGACTGCCGGAGCTTCCGTCAGGAGGACGGGGCGGTCACCTTGATCGTCCGCGGGGACGGCGAACAGGCGGAAGCGACCCTGCGCGCGATGAACCCGGTCCGGCTGACAAGCTGTTCCCTCACGCTGGAGGAAATATTCCTGAATGAAACGGAGGCGTATCGTGATGACCTCACCGACCTGTTCGAATAAGGGCGTTCGCGCCCACGCGATTCTCTCCACCCTGCGGCAGTTCTGGCTTCTTCTCCCGCTGGGGCTGGGGTATTTTCTGTACACGATCCCCGGTTCGCTGAGGTCCTTTATGAAGCCCTCTCCCGCCTCTTATTACCTGCTGTTCGGCAGTATGCCCCTGTTTCTCCTCTTCGGAGCGGCGATTTTCGCGCTGCTGACCGCTTTCTGCCTGTTCCGATTTCTCTTCAGCGAACCGGCGACCGGCGCGTATTTCTCCCTTGGTGTCCGACGCGGCACGCTGTTCCGTATCCGGTATGGGATCGGCGCGGGCATCCTGACCGCCGGCATCCTGCCGCCCATGCTGATTTCCCTGCTGCTGAACCTGATCAAGAACAGCTCCCACGCCGCCTTTCTGCTGGAACGGTGGGGGTATGTCACTCTTCTGCTCTGGCTGGCGGCTATGGTCATCTACACGCTGACCGTGCTGGTCTGTACCCTCTGCGGCTCCTTCGCGGAGGCGACGGTTTACACCCTGCTGCTGATCGCCACGCCCAATCTGCTGGGGTGGGCGGCCGGCTCCCTGATTTACGGCCTGATGCCCGGCGCTCCCTTCGACGCGGGGAGCAGCCGGTTTCTGGATTCCTCCATGTTTACGGTGGACTTGCCGAACCGGTATATTTCCAGCCTGTTGGAGCGTTCCGTTCCCTTCGGCCCTTTCACCTTTGCCAGCGGCGATTTGTACCAATTCCACTATATTTCTCTGGAAAAGGACAGCCCTTATGGGACCGCTTCTCCAACCTGGGGACTGCCCATCGCCTGGCTGCTTGTGACCATCGCCGCAGCGCTGCTTTCCGCCTTTCTTTTCCAGCGACGGAGAGCGGAAAGCGCGGGCTTTACCTGCCGCAGCCGCGTCCTCGGGCTGAGTGCGTCCATCCTGCTGGGGCTGTGCGCCTGCGCCGCTTTCCAGAACGATGCGTTTACCCTCCCTCTTAGAATCCTTTTGGGGCTGGCCGGCTCTGCGGCGGCCCTGCTGCTGGCGGGTCTGGCCGCTTTCCGGGGACCCCGCCGCCTTTTCCATGGGAAGCAGTGGATCGCTCTGCCTGCCGCCTTCGGCGGGATCGCGGCGCTGGTCCTGATCCTGTACACCGGCTGCTTTGGGCGCTCCTACTATATCCCGGCGGCGGAGGATATCCAGTCGGTACAGATATCCTATAACGGCGACCCGAATTTCGCCGACATTTATTCCTCCATGTCCGGAGGCAGCAGCTTTTACGAAGCCATGACGGAGGGATGCACCAGCCAGCACGATCTGGCCCTTGTCACGGAGCTTCACCGGGAACTGGCCCGGCTCCGTCCCGAAAAAGGCGCGCGGAAAACCGCCGAATTTTATGAGGATACCATCCTGTACGGCCCGGTCCGTCTGCAGTATACCCTGAAAAGCGGTAAAAAAGTAGTGCGGAACTACCGCACTCTGCCGGTCCGGATGAAGGAGATGCTCCTGCGTCTGGACGAGCTGGACAGCCAGAGGGCTTTTGTTGCAGACAGAATTCGACGGAATCTTTTGGAGAATCAGGCGGAAGCCCTGTTGACGGACACATATTTACAAAACCAGCAGTCCCTGCCGCTGTCTCTCGAAGAGAAAAGCGAGCTGGCGGAATGCCTGATCACCGACCTGACGGGACAAACGACGGAGGAGCATTTCTTCCCCTCCTCGGACGCCGAAGCCATTCTGCACATCAGCATGGGAGAGGAGACCTGGTGGCTGTATTCGGATACCTCCATGGCGTTTAGCCTGAATGACGCCTATCCACAAACGCTGGCCTTTCTGCGGCAAAGGGACGTCCTTCCCTCTGCCGAGCCGCCGGCTTTTCTTCGGGCAGAGCTGTTTCTGATTACGCCCATCCCCACGTTCGAAAATTTCCATGGCGAGGATTTATTTTTGCAGATCCGGCCGGATTATCGTGGATTCCCTTATGACTTCCTGATCAACAACGGCGCGCAGATTCCCGCCGGCCAGCTCGCCGATCTCCTTCCCCGGCTTCGCTCCTGCTGGTATGCCAGCCGGGAGGTGTATCTGGTTCGTCTGACTGTCCCCAACGATACGGATGTCACCGGCGACACGGACGCCGAAAGCATGATGGGCGGCGACTCTCATTCGACGCAGAAAAAGGAGAAATACATCTACAAATTTCTTCCGGCGGATGAAGCGCCGGATTCCCTTTTGGAATATCTGTCATAACCGCAAAAGCGTGCGGGGAGCGGCTGTCGCCTTTCCCCGCACGCTTTTTAATCTGTTTGCATCCGTTTTTCCTACGGCAGCACATTCCCCGCCGCACGGTAGATTTCGTACCACTCCGCCCGGGTGAGGGTGATCTCCGCCGCCTTCACGCAGTCGGTCAGGCGGCCGGGGTTCATGGTGCCGGTCACCGGCTGCATCTTCGCCGGATGGCGGAGCAGCCAGGCCATCGCAATCGTGGTATCCGCCACACCGTACTCTCCGGCGATCCGGCTGATCACGGCGTTCAGCTCCGGATAGCGCTCGCTGCCCAGGAACACCCCCTCGAAAAAGCCGTATTGGAAGGGGCTCCACGGCTGGATGGTGATCTCCTCCAGCCGGCAGAAATCCAGTACGCCCCCGTCCCGGTTCACCGCCGCATCGTTCGTCATATTGACGTTCAGCCCGGCCGTGATCATGGGGGAAAAGGCGGCGCTGAGCTGGAGCTGGTTGGCAACCAGCGGCTGCTTCAGGCTCTTTTGTAATAGCCGCATCTGCATCGGGTTCTGGTTGGACACGCCGAAATGCCGCACCTTTCCGCTCTCCTGCAGCCGGTCGAAGGCCTCCGCGACCTCCTCCGGCTCCACCAGCGCGTCCGGCCGATGGAGGAGGAGCACATCCAGGTAGTCGGTTTTCAGCCGGCGGAGGCTGCCCTCCACCGCTGTGAGGATATGCTCTTTGGAGAAATCGAACATTCCCTCCCGGATGCCGCATTTCGACTGCAGGAGCAGTTTCTCCCGCACGTCGTCGTTCATATGGACGGCCCGGGCGAAGATTTCCTCGCTCCGGCCGCCGCCGTAGATATCCGCGTGGTCAAAGAAATTCGCGCCCAGCTCCAGCGCCGTGCCAACCAGCCTCTCCGCCTCGCGGTCGGACAGGTCGGCCATCCGCATACAGCCGACGGCGATCGTCGGAACCTGCAATCCGGATTTTCCAAGCGGGATGGTTCTCATAGGTGAATCCCCTTTCTGCTACAATCGGTTTCCTTCAAGCTTCCACTTCTTGGCTCTTAAGATTTAGGATATACCCTGACTATCCCGGCTGTCAAGATGGCCATGAGCGCAATTTGCTTTTTGGAAAATCCGCATCACAAATTCCTTTCAGGCCAAGAAAGGTAAAAAAGGAAGCCGCGCTTGAGCGATGATACCGATAAAACATAATCGTAGGAGGACAAGGAAGTAACGCCATTAGCGTTGACCTCATTACCGCCAAGCCATCGAAATCTCCATTCCGCGTAAGAATACGCTTCAAGGGTACGTGTACCGCTGCGTGTTGCCGTAGAAGCTGTTCTCCACAGCGTCAACGGATCATTTTTCCTCCCTTATATTAGTCCTGTAGGTCATGGAAACCGCTTCGTCCTGTTTCTCCTGATAAACGAAGAAAAACGGCTCTTCTTTGGAAAAGCTCCAATTTTTAAGGAGGGCCCCCTTCTGAGAACGAAGCTCAATGGTCAAGGTATCGGCCTCTTCGGGAAAACGGCCAAACAAAACATAGGTGAAAAGGCCCGTTTCCGCCCTTAAAAAAGTCTCGCTCAGAGTGTTCCGCCCGGTAAAATCGTGGGGAAGGGCGCTAAGCATTAGCTCGTAACGGCCGTCATCCTTTTCCTGAAAGAAAAGCATTCCATATTCCTCCTCTATCTGATAGAGGAAAAACACGCCTTCGTCTGTAATCTTCCGGCTTACCGCCCGAACCTCGTTTCCTTCATACCTTTTCAACACAAAGGAGAGCCCTTCTTCTTTTAACTCATCCGGAGACAGCTCTTTCCGTTGATGGCAAGCGAGAAAAGCAAAACAGAAAATAGGTAAGACAAGAAAATTTCCGCTTTTAAAGAATACGTCGCCTATCCTTTTCCGCTTTTGCTTTTCGGTCAATACCCCATCGGAAACGCCTCCTGTTTTTTTGTCAATTTACTTGTTTCTCAAATTTTACTATTATTTTTAATAAATGTCAATATTGGAAATAACATTTTAACTATAAAACGCGGCGCCCGTGTATTATGCACACGGGCGCCGCGTTTATAGTTTCTGCTCTACCAAGGCCAAATACCGTTCCGTTCCGTGGTGGCCGTTGTCGGCGCGGTGGTGGTTGTGGGGGCCGCCGTGGTGGTCTTCTTGGTGTTGCTGACCCGGATCGTCACGGTGCTGCCCAGCTCCAGCGGTTTTCCCACGTCGCTGACGCTTTCCACCAGATCGATATCCACCGTGTCGGACACCACCCGCATCTCATCCACCTTGAAGCCAAGGGCTTCCAGATACAGCTTGGCGTGCTGGTAGTTCCAGCCGGACACATCCGGGACGGTAATCGTTTCAGGCCCGGCGCTGATGACGATCTTGACAACGGATCCCTCCGCCGCCATGTTTTCCGCCGAAGGCTCCTGACGAAGGATTTCCCCCTTGGGACGGCTGCTGTACTCCAGGCTCGCGACCTCCAGCTTCATACGGCCCTTCAGGCTTTCATCCTTCAGATCGTAATAGCTTTTGCCCACCACATTCTCCACCGGGAACTGCTGCTTCTGCACCGCCAGGGTGGTGCCCGCCGTGCTGGGCTCGGTGGTAAAAATCGTGTAAGACGACGAATTGTCGGGCGTGGAGGATTCCTCCTTTCCTCCCCCCAGCGCGTCGGGAAACAGAAGCAGAAGCACCGTCCCGGCCAGCAGGAGCAGAAGAACAAACACCGCCACCACGATCAGGATGGCGTATTTGGTTCGGTTACTCTTTTTCGGCGGCTCCTCCTCTTCTTCCTCCTGCTCTTCCGAAGCGGCCGACGCGGCGGCCTCAGCCTGCCGGCGGTCATCCTCCCGCATAGCGGAGACGGCGGGGGCGGTGGACAGCTGGTCGCGCAGCTGATCCATCGAACGGATACGCTTCTCCGGGTCCACCTGCAGGGCGTTGAACAGCGCCGCCGCCACATAGTCAGGCAGCTCCGCCGCCACGTTGTTGGGAACGAAAAGGTCGTTGGAATCCTTGGACCGGCGGGAGCCGTCGGGCGGCGGGTTGCCGGTCAGGGTACGGAAAATGGTCGCCGCCAGTCCATAAACGTCGGTCGACGGCCCGGTCTCCTGCCCGAAAGCGTACTGCTCCGGCGCGGAATAGCCGGGAATCAGCTGCGGGCGAACCTCCGTGCTCACCCGGCGGGCCTCCGGCAAGCGGAAGCCGGTCAAACGCAGCTTGCCGTCGTTGCCGAGGATCAGGTTCTCCGGCGAGATGCCGAGATGACAAAGCCCCGCCGAATGCAGCGAAATCAGCGCCGACAGCAACGGCATAAACAGGGGGCGCGCCTCATCCCAGCGGATCCGGCCTCCGGCCAGCGCGAGGCGGGTCTCCAGCGTATTCCCCTCGCAGTGTTCGGAGATGGTGTAAATCGTATTGTTCTGCTCGAAGATGTCGTAGACCGACACGATCGCGGACAGCTCCCGCATCCGGGCCAGGGTTCGGGCATGGCTGCGGAACTTATCCGCATATTCCCGGAAGGAACCTTCACATCCCGCGATGACCGAAAGCGAACCGTCGCCGTTCCGCTCGCACAGGGTGTCGGGCAGGAACTCCCGGATATAGATCGGCGCCTTGAGCACCTGATCATAGCCGAGATAAACTGCCGCGTCCCCGCCGATTTCCAGCAGCTTTCCCACCAGATACCGGTCGGAAAGCAGCGTACGCACCGGCAGAGCGGGCGGCGGATTCTGTTCGTTCGTCCGGTACCCGCAGATGCCGCACTCCGTCCGCCCGTTCGGCAGAGGATTCATGCAGCCCATACATACTCTTTCCTGATTCGACATGGCGCCATTCATTTCCTTTCGGCCGGCGTTCCTGCGGGTTGTTTTCCGCGGCGCGCCGGTTTTCCAAGATCGGGACAGGGAACTCCATCCGCAGTCGGAAGAGCCGTCCCGTTGCCGGAAGACGAGCCAACCGCCCCAGCCGTGGGGACGAGCCGCCCCCAACCGTGGGGACGAGCCGCCCCCAGCCGTGGGGGCGGTGGTTGGCGTAAAAACGTCCCCGGATCATGCGAAAATGTATACGAGAGGATTCTCCCGGGAAACCTTGCCCGGAAATCCTTCCCTTTCGGAATTGTACTGAATTCGGCGGATAAAGTCAAGAAACCCGGAGGAATTGTAACCACTGGTTACAGGAATGAAAGATTTTCCGTTTTTCTCCCGCTGTCCATTCGCCCGCCGGGCTAGCGTATCTTTTGCTGAAGCTTGATCTGGCGGATATCACGCCCGAGGAAGGCCAGGGGGACGAAGGTTCCGATGATGCGGGAGGTGATCTGTTCGCCGTACCGCTCCATCAACGCGTTCTGATCAAGATTGGTGCTAATAATCGTCGGCTTCCCCTCCAGCATCCGACTGTTAATCAAATTATACAGGCAGGAAGTGTAGAAGGGACTCGAAAATTCGGCGCCCAGGTCGTCGAGGATGAGCAGGTCGCAGTCGGCCATCATTTCCTCGCTGTTCCCGTCCGCCCGGCCGAAATGCTCCTTCTCCAGCTTGTGGAACAGCATCTGCACCGGCCCATACACCACGCCGTAGCCCCGCTCGATCGCCTGGCGGGCGATGGCAAGGGAAACATGGGTCTTGCCGGTGCCGGTCGGCCCCCGCAGCAGAAGACTGGGAGACGAAGTGTCGAAATCCTCCGCATAGCAGCGGCAGTAGGTCAATACCTCTTTCATCCGCGCTCGGGGAACCACGCCGGTGCGGGGATCGGGCGTTTCCGGATAATAGTCCAGCCGTAGGCCGTCGAAATCGGCCGTCTCCATCCGCCCGGCATAGCTCAGGCGGCGGTACGCTTCCTCCCGCAGGAGGGCGCGGAAGCAGTCGCAGAGCTGCCCGTTGACATACCCCGTATCCTCGCAATGGGGGCAGTGATACCGGGGCTCGAAATTCGGCGCGCCGATCCCTTCGCCGGTCAGTATTTCCGCCAGTTCGGCCTGAAGGGCAAGGTTCTTCCTCTTAATCTTTTCCACCGTGGACTCCACATCCCGGCCGTCCAGAACAGCCTTGGCCACCTGGATGGCGGACTGCGCCATTTCCCGTTCGATCTCCCGCACCCGGGGATGCCGTTCGGTCACCTGCTCATGCAGGGCGGTCGCGCGGGCACGTGCCTCGGTCCGGCGGCGCTCCAGCTCAGCCGCCGCCGCATCGTATACCTCCCGGCTGTATCCCATATGCCGCTCCTTTCTCCTTCACGCAAGGCCATGCACGGCTGCCATGTAATGGGCACAGCGAACCCTGCAAATCACATATATCACTTCTTTTTATATACCGGCGTGAAATCCGTCACCATGGATTCGTATTCCTCCAGATCAAAGGAGGTTTCCTTCGCGGGTTTCTTTTTTCGCCGGCCCGGCTTTTCCTCCAGCGCCTTTTCCACCGAGTCCACGCCGTCCTGCCGCCAACGTTCCAGAATCTTATCCATATAGGAGCTGTTGAACCTGCCGGTCGCCTCCCGGCATTTCTCATAGGCCAGCCGGAGAAGACCCTCGTTCACCTGCCAGTCGTACACCCAGCGTACCGCCGCGTCCGACTGGGCGACGGTGGGGGACTGCTCCACCTCGAGCAGCGCGCTGACCGTGTTCCACGCCTGTTTGCGGCGCTCCAGCGCGCAGAGATACTGTTCCGCCGCCGCGATGGTGGTAATCTCCCGGTCGGCCCAATCGAGCGCTACTTTCTCGATATACCGCATGTGGTATTTTCCCTCGGCGATCGCGTACTCGACCACCATCAGGATCACCTCGACCGGCAGTCCGGCGGTGTCGTACAGATAGAGCAGGGTTTCCATATCCCCCTGCGAGATGGGACGGCCCAGCCGGGCGGAAGCGGTTTCCAGCAGATAGGCGAATTCGCCGCTTTCCTTCTGCCGGGCGATGACCTCTTTCATGGAGGGCTTCACCGGCCGGGGACGCGCGGACGGCAGAGAAGGGGTCGCCGCCTTTACAGCCTTCAACGCCTTCCCCGGCGCTTCGTCGGCGGACGGTACGGGGGCTGGGGCGGGAGCCGCCGTTTCCGGCAGCCCGGCCGGAAGAATCAGCCCGGTGGCAAACCAATACTGCAGCGCGTCGCTGCAATCGGCGGGCGACAGCCCGATGGCGGCGGAGCAGCAGTCGGGGTCAAAGGTTCCCTTCCCGGAGCGAAGCGCCCACAACAGCACCTTGAGCTGGGCCGAACCGGCCAGCTTGATATGATCGTCCACCACGGCGGCAGGAACGGCGAACGCCTCCCCCAGCACGGCGGGATTCCATTGATAATTCGTGATCGACAAAAAATCGCACCTTTCCAGTCCGCATCGCCATCTCGTTTCAACCACCCGGGAAAACCGCAGCACATGGCTCGCCGCGGGAACGCCGGCGGCGGTATATCTGGTAAGCGCCGTTCCGTCACCCAGCGACAGTTTTCCAATATACTTATTATATCGGCTTTTTCCGTTTCGGACAACCCTTTTCTTTCCGCTTCGGCGGATACGGGGCGGAGGCTTTTACGGAGGATTGCAAGTTTCTCCAATCTATGGTATGGTATAAGTACCAATCTAAGCGGGGAATCTGCCGGTTTTTTGGCGGTTTTCTTACATCCATCTTATACTTATCGTATATCTTATCCTTAAAATCTCTTTTTGCAAATAGGGAGGCGAAGATATGGCCTTTTCCTTTTCGGAGATGCTGGGAGGCAATCCGCTGATCGCGGCCGCAAAAAACGACGAAGGGCTGGAACGAGCCCTGCATTCCGACTGTGCGGCAGTCTTCCTGCTGTATGGCGATCTCTGTACCCTGCCGTCGCTGACCGACCGCATCGCGGACGCAGGGAAAACCGCCTTCGTCCATGTCGACCTGATCGACGGGCTGGCGGCCCGGGAGATATCGGTGGATTATGTCCGCCGCGCCACCCGGGCGGGCGGAATCATTTCCACCAAGCCCTCCCTTATCCGGCGGGCACGGGAATGCGGGCTCTGCGCTGTCCAGCGCTTTTTCGTTATTGATTCCATGGCGCTGGAAAATCTTCGACGCCAGCTGGAGCATACCCGGCCGGACGTAATTGAAATTCTGCCCGGCGTCATGCCAAAAATCCTGCGCCGGATCACCGGCTTCACCCGAATTCCGGTGATTGCGGGCGGGCTGATCGGCGATAAGGAGGATATCCTCGCCGCGCTGGACGCAGGAGCGGCGGCCATTTCCGCCACCGACCCGCAGATATGGTTCCTGTAAAAATCATGCGAAAAACCGGTTAGCTGGCTACCCTTTTCAATTATACAGGCCTCCGGGCCGGAAGGATGGGACGAACCGATGAACACAGCAATTTCTGCTAAACGGTATCTTCTCGCGCTGGACCAGGGAACCACCAGTTCCCGTGCAATCCTGTTTGACACCCGGACGGAGGGCAACGCTCCCGGGCGGGAGACCGGCGGGCTGCGGATCGTCGCCACCGCGCAGAAGGAATTCACCCAAATTTATCCCCGGGCAGGCTATGTCGAGCACGACGCGGAGGAGATTGTCGGCTCCCAGGTGGAGGTAATGAATCGCGCCCTGCGGGAAAGCGGAATCTCCGCCGCCGAAATCGCGGCCATCGGCATCACCAACCAGCGGGAAACCACCGTGATCTGGGATAAGAAGACCGGCCGTCCCATTTACAACGCCATCGTCTGGCAGTGCCGGCGGACCGCTCCCCAATGCGAAAAAATGATCGAGGACGGGTGCGAAAAATATGTCCGGGACAACACCGGTCTGCGGATCGACGCCTATTTTTCCGCCACCAAGGTCAAATGGCTGCTGGACAACATCCCCGGTGCGCGGGAGCGGGCGAAACGGGGGGAGCTGCTCTTCGGCACGGTGGACACCTGGCTGATCTGGCGGCTGACCGAGGGGCGTGTCCACGCGACCGATTATACCAACGCCTCCCGCACGATGCTGTACAATATCCGCACCATGGACTGGGACGACAATATCCTGTACGAGCTGGACATTCCCCGCTGTATGCTTCCCACGGTGGCGCCCTCCGGCAGTCTGTTCGGGACCACCCGGCTGGAAGGGGTGGACGTCCCCATCGCCTCGGCTGTCGGGGATCAGCAGGCCGCCCTGTTCGGCCAAGCCTGCTTTGACAAGGGGGACGTCAAAAACACCTACGGCACCGGCTGCTTCCTGCTGATGAACATCGGGGAAAGGATGCAGGTCAGCCGGCAGGGGATGCTCACCACCCTGTCCGCCGGTTCCCGTCCCGGCCGGCCGGAATATGTGATGGAGGGCAGCGTGTTCGTGGGCGGCGCAGTCGTCCAGTGGCTGCGGGATGAGCTGGGACTGATCAGCAGCGCGGCGGAAAGCGAATTCTTCGCCACACAGGTTCCGGACAACGGCGGCGTAGTGGTGGTTCCCGCCTTCACCGGGCTGGGCGCGCCCCATTGGGACATGTACGCCCGCGGCGCGGTCTTCGGCCTAACGCGGGGAGCGGGACGGAACCATCTGGTACGCGCCGCGCTGGAAGCCATCGCCTTCCAGTCCCGCGACGTGGTGGATGCGATGGTCGCCGACACCGGCATCGACATCCGTTCTTTGAAGGTGGACGGCGGGGCGAGCGCCAATAACTTCCTGATGCAGTTCCAGGCGGATATCCTGAACCGAGAGGTCGTCCGGCCGGTCATCCGGGAAACCACCGCCCTCGGCGCGGCCTACCTGGCGGGGCTGACCTGCGGGGTTTGGGAGAGCACGGAGCAGATTCGGGCGCAGTGGACGCTGGAACGGCGGTTTCAGCCCTCCATGAACCGGGAGGAACGCACCGCCCTGCTCCACCGGTGGCACCGCGGGGTGGAACGCAGCCGGGAATGGCTGGAAAACGTTTAAACCCATCCGGGGCAATTCCGACAGTTTCCCGTCATTATAAAAAGGAAGCGCTTGCAATAAAGCGCTTCCTTTTTATAAATTTTTCAGGCAGCTACACCCCGTATTTGTCCAGATACTTCTGCTTGAGCCGCAGAACAGCGTCCAACTGCTCCCGGGAAAAGCAGATAAATTCGCTGGACAGGGTATCCCCATACGTCAGTTCCCTGTTTTTGGCCTTTTCCGCGTCAAAAATCACGTCCGAATTTTCCTCCAGGCGAAACACGGACAGCCCCAGATCCCTAGCAGGACGAAGCCGCACGGGGTTTTCTTTATCGTACGGGTTTTCAATAATCCTGCAGAACGCCAGATATTCCCTGTCCGGCAGCATCAGATTGGCATAGGAAAAATTCCTGTAGAGATGATACTCGGCGTTGAAATGATTCACCTCAAACATCGGCATCGTTTTTCCCGTATAGCTTGGATCCCCTGTGTACACCTCCCGCACAGTGACCATACTGAGCATGCTCTGGCAACCATGGATCCGCTCCCCGGTGAAGACAACCCTGGCGACAAATTCCGCGTTGTCCAGCTCCGCTTCGGTGTACTCCCGCGATTCGTCATGCCATTCTGAAAAAGCCATTTCCACACGGTAATCGGAAAGAGCTGCGACGTCCGTTGGGACGGAATGAAAGCTCCGCCGCGTGGCGACCCCCAAAATCACCGACGCCAAAATCGCCGCGGACGCGAAAGCAAAGAATACCCGTCTCATGCTATCCCTCCGTCCCTTCCGGCGCCCGGCAATCGGCTAAGCGGCCGCTTTGCATAAAGAAAATTTTATCACAGAGCTGCTGAATGTCCTCGCCGTTATGGCTGGCGATCAAAACCGTGGCCCCCCGTTCCTTTTCTTCCCGGATAATTTCCCGAAAAAGGAGGACGCCCTCGGCATCCAGCGCGTTGGTCGGTTCGTCCAGGACCAGAAGCTCCGGGCTTTCCATAATGGCCTGAGCAATGACAAGCCGCTGCTTCATTCCCAGGGAGTATTTCCGGAAAGGGCGCTTGTCCGCGGGGTCCAGCCCTACCCGCTGAATGCTCGCGGCGACGGCGTCTTTTCCTATTTTTCTATTCAAGCCGGCCAGCAGCGATAAGGACTGCATACCTGTCAGCCCCGGCCACAGGCCGATATTCTCGATCATAAGCCCCAGGCCGGGAGGGCTGGAAACGTCTTTTCCAATTTCCCGGCCGTTGACCAGAATCGTTCCCTCGCATCGGATCAGCCCGCATATCGCCCGAAACAGCATCGTTTTTCCCGAGCCGTTTTTCCCCACAAAGCCATAGATCCTGTTCGGCTCCAGCTCCAGGCTGACGCCGTCCAGCACCTTCTGCTTTTTGATGGTTTTATTCACATCGTTCAGAGTAATATAGGCCATGATATTGCCGCCTCCCACTGTTCCGGCCGATGAAAGCTACTGAAAATCCTTGTCGCGAACGGATATATCCATCGTTTTTACGATTCCAAGGCCGGCCGCGGCCAAGCCCAAAATGATCCCCAGAAAAACGGCGATATTGGCCGGTGCGGAAGGAGACTCCCTCCAGTCAACAAAATACAGATTCACCATATTCAGAAAATAGAAAGCCGAAGCGTTCCACTCCCGTACCGTTGAAAATACAATACCGAGCAGAAGAATTCCGACGATGCCCAGCATCGTGTAATGGGACGGGAAAACCAGGGAAAAAACGTTGGCCGCCATGGCAAGGGTCAGCATAAAGAAAAAGCTGTTGGCCAGCTGGAGGAGCGTTTCCTGCCAGTTGTCCGTCACCGGCAGGCCGTACGCCGCCAGCAAAGCCATGATGGACCCAAAATAGACGGCGCCGGAAAGGAACGTCAGGGAAGCCAGCTTGCCGAGCTTGGAAAAATACCATTTCGCACGGCGGTCATACCGGGTAAACATATATACGGCGCATATCTGCAAATCGTCCGCCACATAGTCAAGCAGCGGAAAAATAAGGACCATATAGGGCAGCAAACACAGGAAAATGGCCATAAAAACATCCATCCTGGGTTCGGCGATCGCTCCATAAAGCACGATGTCCAGCAGGCCGGTCATTCCGGCGTCCCCCGCCGCCAGGACGCGGGCCCCCGCCGCTATTCCCATGAAAAGGGCGAGCCCCGCGGCAAGCAGGGCCTTTCTCCCATACAGAACCGCTTCCATATCAAACGACCCGCTTTTTATGATGAAGCAGATTATAAAACGTACAGGCGGCACCGATCAGCAGAAACGCGGCGATATACCCGGCGAATATCCAGGGATTATGGTAATCCAGCGGGGCGCAGGGGAAGAGGTAGGAGGTGATCTGCGCGTCGGCGGAGAGCCGCAGCGCCTGACAAATCAGCGTAATGACGTTGAGAAGCAGGAACATCAGGCAAATGATCAGCACCCGGCTTTTGCTCAAAATATAGGACAGGCAATACGAGACGGCCGCCATCAGCCCGCCGGTTACGGACAGCGTCAAAGCGAACAAAAGGTTATACAGCCCCGGGTGATCGTTCAGCAGCCGCGGGAAGGCGAAGGATTCGATGGTGCCGGCATAGGTCCAGCCGTAAAGCACGTTGGTAAAATCCCCCGGCACCGTCCAGGGAAAGGCGACGGCGTTCAGCGCCATATTCACCACCTGCGGGACAAACAAAACCAGGAAGGACGCCAGAAACGTAACCAGCATTTTGGAAAAATAATAATCGCGGAATTTGCCCTTGGCGAGCAAAACCGGCAGGACGGCGTTGTGCCGGTCCACGATATAGCTGTCGGCAAAGGGCAGAACCGCGAGCAGAGGATAGAGCGATATGACAATACCCGAAAAGCCCGTGTTATAGGTCCGCAGATAAAAGAGCATGGAGGCCGAATGGCATTCGCTCAGATCCCAGCCGTAATACTCCCGGCAGTCCGTGACAAAGGCGGCGACCGCCAGAGCGAGCATGATCGCAAAGCTGAGATAGAATTCCTTTCTCCGGAAAAGCAGCTTCCACTGAAGGACAAGGTTCTGTTTCATATAAATAACCACCTTGAGGCCATGAACGGTGTGTTCCTGTTTTCGCGCTAGATTCCTAGGCTTTTGGATTCTCCTTATTTGGCGTTGAAATTTCCGACCGCCGTCCCCGACCACGGAGCGGCTCCGTCGGCCACAAGAGTAACGTACTCACCGCTATTCGCTGTTACATCCGACATATAGGACAACGTAAATGGCGTCCCCACGTATTTTTTCTCAATATACATGACTTTGGTTAGCTTTTTTCCGCTGGAATTGACGATCCAGTAATTCGCGTTGTCTGTTCCTTCCTTCGGAGTTACCAGACCTTCCTGCTCGTTCGTGCTCTTCTGCAACTTTTTACAGTCCACATCGCCTCCCCAGGAAGGAAGATGAACCGTAAAATCGCCGGAAGTGGCGCTCGCCATAAAGGAGGTGGCCAAACTGACAAGTATCACCGCCGCGGGAAGGAAAAACTTCTTTTTCATGAACGTACCCTCTTTCATCAAATATATATTCATGGCCTCAAGGCGATTTTACAAAATCATCTACTTTATCCAATTATTTTATTAATTTACATTATTATACATTTTCCCTTAATTTTGTCAAGCTTATTTTCTTATATTTTATAATTCATATCGTAATCGTTTTTCATTTTTATAACAAAAAAGCCGCCCGATCCGGGCGGCTTACAGCGTGGTTCGACGATTATTTTGTCCAGGCTGCTTCGGTCTCATGGCGGCGGGGACGCTCCATCAGGCGGCGGATCGCCTCCCGGGGAGATTGTCCCTCATAGCAGACGGCATGGCACTGCTCGGTGATGGGCATCTCCACCCCGAGGGCGCGGGACAGCTCCCAGCCCGCCTGGGCGGCATGGTATCCTTCCACCGTGCCGACCAGCCGGACGGCCTCCTCCGGAGAGTGCCCCTGTCCGATCAGGATACCGGCCCGCCGGTTGCGGGAATGCAGGGAGCCGCAGGTCACGATCAGATCCCCCATGCCGGACAGCCCGGCGAAGGTTTCGGACCGCGCCCCCATAGCGATGCCCAGCCGGGCGATCTCCGCCAGGCCGCGGGTCATCAGGGCCGCCTTGGTATTATCCCCGATCTCCAGCCCGTCGCAGATTCCCGCCGCCAGGGCAATGACGTTTTTCAGCGCGCCTCCCAGCTCCACGCCGATGGCGTCCTCGCTGACATAAATCCGGAACCGCGGGTTCATCAGCAGCTCCTGCACCTCCTCCGCGGCGGCCACGTCCTCCGACGCGGCAATCACCGAGGTAGGGACGCTTCGGGCAACCTCCTCCGCATGGGACGGCCCCGACAGCGCCGTCACCCGGGCGGCAGGCAGGGCTTCCGCAATCACCTGCGTAAACCGGCGATGCGTCCCCGGCTCCAGCCCCTTCCCGGCGTTCGCGATCAGCGTACCTGGCGCGAGGAGGGGACGCAGACTGCCGGCGGTTCCGGCAATGGCGAAGGAGGGGACCGCCAGGATCACCAGCCGCACGTTCCGGACGCAGGCGAGATCCGTAGTCAGCCGGATCGCCGGCGGCACCGGCACCCCGGGCAGGAGCTTTTTATGCTCGTCAAACCGGCGAATCGCCTCAATCTCCTCCGTGAAAGGGGACCAGAGGGAAACCGTGTGCCCATATTGATTGGCCATAATCGCGAGGGCTGTGCCCCAGCCTCCCGCGCCGAGTACCGCAATCTTTGCCATGCCGTCCGTCCTTTCCACCCGCCGCGGCCGTATTCCCGGTCCGGCAAAATCCGAAGGCTGCCTCCGTTTATTTTTTACTTCCGAAGGACAGCTTGCTCTCCGTCCCGGCAGCGATCCGCTTGAGATTGGGGAGGTGCTTGATGATCAGGATCGCCGCGATCAGAACCGCCATCAGGGTACAGAACCACACTACGCCGTCGGACTGATGCTCTGCAAAGGCGCGGAACAGGTAGGTAAACACCGGCAGCAGCGCCGCGGCCACCACCGAGCCCAGTGAGACCATACGGAAAACCAGAACCGTAACGATAAAAAATCCGAGGCAAATCAACGCCACCCGCCAGTCCAGAATCAGCATCATCCCCAGGGTGGTGAGGACCCCCTTACCGCCCCGGAAACCAAAATACAGCGGGAACAGGTGCCCGATAATGCAGAAAAAGCCGGCCAGATACCGCCCCACCAGCTCTGCGCCCACAGGGGAAACCCGCAGGCTTTCCGCGCCGGTGTATACAAGGTTCAGATTCAGCAGCAGCCAGCCGCCGATCAGCACGGCGAGGATGCTTTTGAGCAGATCCCCCGCCGTGGTCAGCAGGGCGGGCAGCTTTCCCTGGGAGCGCAGGACGTTGGTGGCCCCCGCGTTGCCGCTGCCGTAGGAGCGGATATCCTCCTTTGCTGTGAGCCTGGTCACGATAATGGCGGAATTCACACTGCCCAGCAGGTAAGCGGCCAGCGCCGTCAGCAGCATACTAAGCCAGCTGTTCTGCAAAAATTCTCCGATCATGCGCAACGATCCTTTCCCTGAAATCCCCGTTTTTCCGGTTGCCCTGTTGCGGCGATTCCTTTCTGCCAGGCACGCCGTCAACGGCCGAGTCGTTAGCGGCCGAGCCCTTAGCGGCCCTGCCCCGTCTCCCCGCGTTCGCGGATAACAAAGCGCACCGGCGTCCCCTCCAGCCCAAAGGTCTCCCGAATCTGGTTTTCCAGATACCGCTGATAGGAGAAATGGAACAGGTCGGCTCGGTTGACAAAACAGACGAAGGTCGGCGGCCTGATGGACGCCTGCGTCATGTAATAAATCCGCAGGCGGCGGCCCTTATCGGTCGGCGGCTGCACCCGGGCGGTCGCCGCGGCCAGCACGTCGTTGAGCATCCCGGTGGAAATCCGCATGGCGTTCTGCTGGGAGACATACTTGATCAGCTCGAACAGCCGGTCGATCCGCTGGCCGGTTTTGGCGGAAATAAAAATCAGCGGCGCGTAGGACATAAAGGAAAAATCGTTCATCAGCTGCTTGCGCATGCTGTCCATGGTGCGGCCGTCCTTCTCCACCGCGTCCCACTTGTTCACCGCGATGATACAGGCTTTTCCTTCCTCATGGGCGATACCGGCCACCTTGCTGTCCTGCTCGGTAAAGCCTTCGGTCGCGTCGATCATAATGACGCAGACGTCGGCCCGCTCCACCGCCATCTGGGCGCGGAGCACGCTGTATTTTTCGATCGCATCGTCCACCCGGCTCCGCCGGCGGAGGCCGGCGGTATCGATAAAGACGAAATCGCCGTGCTCGTTATGGACGGGGGTGTCCACCGCGTCCCGGGTGGTGCCGGCAATATCCGACACAATGGCCCGTTCCTCCCCCGCAATCCGGTTGACGAGGGAGGACTTGCCGGCGTTCGGCTTGCCGATTACCGCGACCTTAATGGTTTCGCTCTCCTCCTCTTCCCCGCCGCTTTCCGGCAGGAATTCGCACACCGCGTCCAACAGGTCGCCGGTGCCGTGGCCATGAACCGAGGACACCGCGATGGGATCGCCCAGTCCGAGGTTATAAAATTCATAAAACTCCGGGGGCGGGTCCCCCACCGTGTCGCATTTGTTCACGCAGAGGACGACCGGCTTTCCGCTCTTCTGCAGCATCACCGCCACATCGGCGTCGTTCGCCGTCACGCCGGAGCGCAGATCGGTCACCAGCACGATCACATCCGCCTGGTCGATGGCAAGCTGTGCCTGCCGCCGCATCTGGGACAGGATCACGTCGTCCGAATGCGGCTCGATCCCGCCGGTATCGGCCAGCATGAAGCGGCGTCCGCACCATTCGCATTCCGCGAAGATCCGATCCCGCGTCACCCCCGGCGTATCCTTCACAATGGAAAGCCGTCGGCCGATCAGTTTATTGAATAATGTCGATTTTCCCACGTTGGGCCGTCCCACGACGGCAACGACTGGCCGCGCCATGGTCTTCACCTCTATTCTATTTCCCGCGGCGGACGTCTATGCCCGCCCTGTCCATCTATTCACAGCCATTACAGCAAAAGCGCATCCACCAGCGCATCCCCGTCCACCGGGGTCACCACCAGCCGCACGCCGAGCTCCCGTTCCACATCCTCGCGGGAAACGTCATCCAGGAAAATATCCCCCTCGTGCCGCAGCATCACCTCGGGGATAACGAGGGTTTCCCCTCTCTTCACCTTTCCCCGGAGCTGCCGGATCAGGTCGCCGCCGGTCACCAGGCCCGCCACCGTGATGGTCTCGCCGAAAAAATCGTTCCGGATGCCGTACACCGTCGCCCTTAAGGAGGACCACTTCCTTCGTGCGCAGTCCACCAGCTCCTCGATCAGAGGAAGGGCGGCCATCCCGGTCGCAAAATGCAGGCGGCTGCCCGCGGGCGTTTCTTCGCACTCCTCCAGCGCCCGGCGGAACTGGGCTTTCAGCAGCGCGGTCATCCCCACCCCGTTTTCCAGCTGGGAAAACTCGCCGTAAAACTCTTCGTCCTCCGGTATGGGGAGACCTGCCTGAAGATAAAACTCGTCGGCCGGATAGAATATCCGGTTTCCGTACCGCTCCAGCATCCGCTCCCCGAACGCCTCTATCTGCCGGACAACGGCGGCGGCCTCCTCCCGTGTGAACATCCGCAGGGCGGGCAAGCCCTCCCGGTACTTTGTCAGCCCTACCGGGACCGCCGCGACGCTTTCCACAGCGGGGATCAGCGCGGCGAGATCCTCCATCGACCGGGCGAGCTCCGCCCCATCGTTAAGCCCCGGGCAGAGCACCAGCTGGCATTCCATCCGGATACCCGCCTGTGCGAACCGCCGGAGGATTTCCAGGCAGCGCCCGGCGAAGCGGTTATGCATCATTTGGCAACGCAGCTCCGGATTGGTGGTGTGTACCGAAACGTTGATCGGGCTGATATGCATGGCGATGATCCGCTCGATCTCATGCTCGCTGAGGTTGGTCAGGGTAATGTAATTTCCAAACAGGAAGGACAGGCGGGAATCGTCGTCCTTGAAGTACAGGGACTGACGCATCCCCGGCGGGAGCTGGTCGATAAAGCAGAACACGCACTGGTTCCGGCAGGAATGCTGGGAATCCATCAGGTAGGTGGCGAATTCCAGCCCCGGCTCCTCATCCGCCTCCTTGTGCAGACGAAGAACCCGCTTTTTCCCTTCCCGGGAAAGGACGAGCGACAGAACCGGCTCGTTCATATAAAAACGGTAATCGAGCACATCCTCAATTGTATGCCCGTTCATTGTCAGCAGCTCGTCCCCCGCACGGATATCCTTCCGCGCGGCAGGACTGCCCGCCGTTACGCCGGTGATCGTCACGCCCATACCGTGTTCCTTCCTGTTCAAGCTCAGCTCCGCTTCCGCCGGATTCCGTCCAATCCCTGCCGCGGCCCCCTGTCAGCGGGCCGCGGATTTATTATTCATTCCGCGCCGCCGGAATATGCCGTCCGGGTACGTTTCCCGCCCGGCATATCCTGATACAAAAATAGAGAAGGATTGCTCCCTCTCTACTTTCTCTTCGCCGCGGCCGGATGGCCGCCCGTGCCATAAGGGACCCGGACAACCGGAACCTCAGGCCTCTTTCTTAACAATCTGCCGGCCGTTGTAGTAGCCGCAATTGCCGCAGAGACGGTGCGGGCGCTTGTATTCGCCGCACTGCGGGCACTTCATGAGCGCCGGAGCGTCCATCTTCCAGACGTTGGAACGCCGCTTGTCGCGCCGGGCCTTGGATGTTTTTCTCTTGGGTACCGCCATCGTCAGCACCTCCTTAGCACTGGTGATAAGAGTTTGGCTTATCCTTAACAGGGATTGGGATAAAGAGAACGCCGTCCCTCCATCCCGCTCAGTTGATAAGCTGTCTGAGAACCTCCAAACGGGGGTCGGTCGTGTCACTGCGGCAGCCGCAAAGCCCCTCATTGAGATTCTTTCCGCACTGCGGGCAAAGCCCACGGCAGTCTTTCCGGCAGAGGTTTTTCGACGGCAGATTCAGAATCAGCTCCTCTTCCACCAGATCGTCCAGCGGAAGCTGATAGTTCTCCAGCAACACGAAGTCGTCGTTTTCCTCGTTGTTCAGGGAAGCGACCAGAATACGCTCAATCGGCACCGTCATGTCCCGCCCGAACGCCGTCAGGCAGCGGTCACAGCGCCCTTCGGTGCGGGTTGCGGCCGTGACGCGCAGAGTCACGATGTCGGCGGACGCGGTAATTTCCCCCTTCACCGTGACGGGATGGGGAAACGGCCGGCCATTCTGGTATTCCAGCCCGGAAAAGTCCATCTCACAGTCTATGGGGAGGGATTCCTTTTCGCCCATAAACAGCGGTTTCAGTTGGTAAAGCATACTCCACCTCAAGTGTCACGCCAGATATTATACCTGTATGGCAAAGGGTTGTCAAGCAAAATTTCCGCCCCGCTGTCCATTTTCCGCTCTTTTCGACCGGAAAGAAGGTGCGCAGCGGAAATTGCCCTTCACGGCGAAGATAGGCCGCTGTGGCGGGGATAGGCCGCTGCTGCGGGAGCCTCGCCGGATATCAGTGCTCAGGCGGGCCGTCCAGCGCCTCCACCGGCACATAGGGCTGCGCCTCAGCGTCCCCGATATCCCGAACGATCACAAAAGGGGTCAGCTCGTCGTCCTGTCCGGAGGGGTTGTCCCGGATCAGCTCCGCCACAAAGTCAGCGGGCCTGTCCATCAGGGAAGGGGAACGGCCGAGCACCTCGACGTTGATATCGTTGGCGTCCACTACCGCGCAGGCAATTCCCAGCGCCTGCTCGATGTCCGCGCACACCTTATCCGGCTCCTTCGGATTAAGCACCGCAAGGGTGTGGTAGGTTTCAAACACCGAATGGCTGTAGAAGCCGTCGATGCCGGATACGTCCTGACCGACAATCTCGTAAAACACGCCCCGCTTACCGAACAGGCGGCAAATCCCGCCGCAGAAGCTGGCCCAGAGGATGAGGGGGAGCCCCTTCATATTGATTGCGAGCTGGAGCTTATAGGGCTCGTCCATCCCGATGCCGTTGTTGTTATGGGTGGCGAATTTCGAAAGAAATTTCGCCCAGAAGCCCACCTTCACGTCCTTCATCTCGACGGTGTTGTTCTGGCACATCGAGATGACCTTCTCGCCCATGGTGAGGATATCCCCCGGCCGGTACAACGGGGCGACGTAGCGGCGAACCACCTCGACGTAATCCTCCCCCCGCTCGATGAAATGCGTCTGGACGGCGTATCGCTCATACCGCGCGCCGTCCACCTCCCGCACCCCGCGGATGTAGTAGGTGACGCCGTTCTCCTCCCGCTTATTTTCCGACTTGTTGAGATTTCCTTCATACCAGATCGCCATGGGCCGCTCCTCCTGTGTTTCCCTTTGTACGAAACGGCGGCGGGAGGCTCAGGCTCCCGCCGCGCTGCTTGCCGGAAGATGCTCCTTCCATGCGCCGCTCATGCCGGGAAATTCCCGGCATGAGCGGCCCAATACCTCGTATCCTTATTCCTGCGCGAAGGCCGCGATCCGTTCCGGAATCTCAGACTTGTCGGCGGAAACCGACAGCACCATACGGGTGCCGGCCTTCTCGGACAGCACACCCAGCTTCTCGGCGAAATCCGCCAGTTTTTCCAGGTCGCTGCCGCCGATCTTCAGCGTGGAATCCACGAAGACGTCGGTGATATCGTAGTTACCTGCGCACATGCCGGAAATGAAACCGTACAACGCCTCGAACCCTTTTACGCCATATTCGTCCGCCACAACCAGACGCGCCTTGGAATTGACGTCATAGATCAGGATGCCGTCCTTTTCCACGAACACCACGTTGCCCTTGGACTCCTGTACAGCGGTGTTGCACATGTCGATCAGACGCTTCGTTTTGCCGGAGCCTTTTCTGCCGAGGATTAAAGTAACCATTTTCATTTCCTCCTAATGTATAGTATAACCGCGAACCGCGGCATTAGACGTCTTAAAGCGGAAACTTCCGCCCGCGCCGGTCAGCGGCCGAGCCGCTTCTCCAGAGCCGCCTTTTCTTCTTCATAGCCGGGCTTGCCCAGCAGGGCGAACATATTCTTCTTATAGCTTTCCACGCCCGGCTGGTCAAACGGGTTGACCCCGAGCATATAGCCGGAAATGGCGCAGGCCTTTTCAAAGAAATAGATCAGGTAGCCGAGCGCAGCCTCCGTCGCTTCCGGCACATGGAGCACAAGGCTCGGAGTACCGCCGTCGCTATGGGCGAGAACCGTGCCCTCGAACGCCTTCTTGTTGACATAATCCATCGTCTTCCCGGTCAGGAAGTTCAGGCCGTCCACGTTTTCGGGGTCTTCCTTGATGGTCAGCTCCTTGCGGGCCTTGTCGATCAGCACCACCGACTCGAACAGGATGTTGGAGCCGTCCTGCACAAACTGGCCGAGGGAATGCAGGTCGGTCGAAAAGATGACGGAGGCCGGGAACAGGCCCTTGCCATCCTTGCCCTCGCTTTCGCCGTACAGCTGCTTCCACCACTCCGCCATCATGCGGTAGCAGGGCTCGTAAGCCACCATCAGCTCCACCGCGCGGCCCTTCCGCAGCAGAACGTTCCGGGCGGCGGCGTAGCGGTAGCAGTCGTTTTTCTCAATATCCGGGTCGCAGAGGGCCTTCTGCGCCTCGGCCGCGCCGGCCATAAGGGCCTCGATATCGCAGCCCGCGACCGCGATGGGCAGCAGGCCGACCGCGGTGAGCACCGAGAAGCGGCCGCCCACGTCGTCCGGTACCACGAAGGTTTCGTACCCTTCCCGGTCGGCGAGACCCTTCAGGGTGCCCCGCGCCTTGTCGGTGGTGACATAGATGCGCTTCTTCGCCGCCTCAGCGCCGATGGTGCGCTCCAGATAGTCGCGGAACACACGGAACGCGATGGCCGGCTCGGTGGTGGTGCCGGATTTGGAGATCACGTTGATCGACACCCGGCGTCCCTCGCAAAGCTCCAGCAGCTCGCACAGCGCGGTGGAGCTGATATTGTTGCCGGTAAAATAGATATCGGGAGTGTTCTTCCGCTTGGCGTTGTACCGCTCCGATTTCAGAAACTCGATCGCAGCACGGGCACCGAGGTAGGACCCCCCGATCCCGATGACCACAAACACGTCGGTATCCTTGCGGATGCGCTTCGCCGCTTCCTGAATACGGGAAAACTCCTCTTTATCATAATCGGTTGGCAGGTTCAGCCAGCCTAAAAAGTCGTTTCCAAGCCCGGCGCCCGCGTGCAGCATCTCGTGCGCGGCGGTGACCTGCGGCTGCAGCGCGCCCAGCTCATGGGGGCGGACAAACCCTTCCAGATAACGGGTATCCAAAGTAACAGCCATGTTGGGTTTCCTTCCTTTCTCGTTGGAATGCGAACGATAACGGTCCCGAGGCTCCCAGCCGTTTATCTGCTTACATTTTACAATACTTGACGGCGGTTTGCAACCTTAATCGTGTTACCTTCACTAAAAATTTACCATTTCCCATCGGCAATGCCCTTCACGGGCAAAAGAAGCCGCAGGGAATCGACAGGAGAGGGCGGACAGGCTCCCCCTGACGGAAAACGGCGCCGTTTTTTCAAACCGCGCCGTTAGCTTGCCGAAAAGTATTCCATGACGTAGGAAGCACAAAGAGAAACGGGTAAGGATATTCTGACCCGCCGCCTTATAACAATCCCATCGCCTGCTCCAAATAAATCGCGCCGAGGGCCACAATCACCACCAGGGCGGAAATAATAAAGCCATGGAGCATGGCTCTGCCGCCACCCTTTTTCATATCCTTGAAGCTTGTGTTCAGTCCGATCGCCGCAAGCGCCATGACCATCAGGAACTTGCTGACCGATTTCATCGACGAGGACACGACGGCGGGAATCAGGCCAATACTGTTGACCGCGGCCAGCGCCAGGAAGCCGAGAATAAAGGCGGGGAACGCTTTTTTCAGCGACGCGCCGAAATGCGCCTTGCTCGAGATTCCCTCCTCCTTCTGCTTGACACGGACGTGGATCAGGGAAAAGATAATCACAACCGGAATGATGGAAAGCGTGCGTGTCAGCTTGACCATGACCGCGAAATCCCCGGCGGCTTCGCTGAACGCATAGCCGGCGGCCACGACGCTGGAGGTATCGTTCACCGCGGTGCCCGACCACAGACCGTAGGCGGCATCGCTGAGTCCGAGCGACTGTCCCATAAAGGGAAACAGCACCACCATCACCATATCAAAAAGAAAGGTCGCGCTCATGGCGAAGGCAATATCCAAATCCGCCGCTTCAATCACCGGCGCGATGGCGGCAATGGCGGAGCCTCCGCAGATTCCCGTGCCGGCGGAGATGAGGTTGCTCATTTTCCAGTTGAGCTTTAACGCCTTGCCCACAAAATGCCCGATTCCAAAGCAGGCGGCCAAGGTAAACACCATTATGATGAGGGACATATACCCGACCTGCATAATCGTGCGCAGGTTCAGGCTGGCCCCCAGCAGGATAATCGCCAGCTTCAGAAGCCTTTTGGATGTAAACGTGACGCCGGGAACCAGCGCCGATTTCTGTTTCAGCAGGGCGTTGACGCCCATGCCGATAAACATGGCGATCACCGACGCGCTGATTAAATGGATGGGAAGAATATCCGCAATATATTGTGCGGCGACGGCGATGACCGCCGCGCAAAAAATGCCGGGAATATAGGAAAGAAAGCCTTTTATGCGGGTCGTATCCATCGTCTGTTCCTGCCTCGCTTCGGGATGCGTGGGCCGCATCCAAAATGATCCGGATGTTGAGCAGAGGCATTATACTACAACCCGACGGAATCAGCAAGAACCAAAATATGGCGCGGTTTCTAAAGCGGCGCCGAAGCCTGTCGAAAAAGGAAAGCGGCGATACCGGCATAGCAGCTAAAGCGCCTAAAGCGGTAAACGCATAACGCACTTGTCACGCAGGGAAATTCCCGGCGGGGACAGGCCCCCTATACAGGGGCATACCATATTACGCCGCCGCGCCGCGGCCTCTTTCCCTACCGCGCCCGCTTTCTCGCGGGCCGGCGGCGGGCGACGTCGCACTGTCGGTAATCGAACTGCGGCGGGACCTTCGCCGTATCGGGGTCAAAGGGAAGGCCGGCGCGGGCCGCTTTCCGTCCGGCGATTTCGAGATACAGGTCGGTTATCGTGCGCTCGCCCTCCCGGATATCGGGAAGGAGGATGCCGCCGCCCTCGTACAGCACCGTTTCCGCCTGCTCGATATGGCCGAGGCGGCAATGCGCCAGAGCAATGTAAATTTTCACCCGTCCGATGGAGCGGATATCCGCGGAATATTCATCCGAAAGCTCAAGCGCTTCCTCATTTTTCCCCGCCGCCACCAGCAGCTCCATCGCTTCCTTGGCAAGGGATGCGTCGTGCAGCCGCATACGGCTCGCTTTCGCGGCCAGCGTCGCCGCCGCCCCGCCGTCCCCAAGGAGCCTTTTCCGGTGCGCCAGCGCATACAGGGCCCAGGGCGAGGGCTGGAGCATATAGGAGCGTTCCAGCCTTTCCCCTGCTTCCTCCAGCCGGTTGGCGCAGAGGTACGCCACGCCCAGCTGCAGCTGGGTATACCAGTTTGTGAGGTCGCCGCCGTCGGCCGCATTCCGGAGCAGATCGACCCACTCGTCCTGAAGCATCCAGGAAACGGGAACTTCCTCCGCCGAATGCTCGGGCATCGCGCCCCGCTCCAGCAGATGCACCCAGTCCGCCTGCTCCCCGTCAATCCCGCCGAAATCGAGATGGGCCGCCATGGGAGGCTGGCCGGCCTTCTCACGCCGCCGGTTTTCGAGCGCGCCCCAGCCGCTTCCCCGGAACAGCAGCCCGCCCGTCGCGGGCGCTTTCGCCATCGGTTTGGTTTCCTCCAGCATTTCCTCCAGCCGCTCCGCCGTGATAAGCTCATCCAGCCGCGCGGCTACCTCGGCCTTGGCGCCCTGCCATTCGCCGTGTACCTTATCCCCGTCGGCGTTCATCGCGCCGTAGCCTTCCAGCCATTCCCATGTTGTGTGGGGCGGCATGGGTACGCATTCATACTGCGTGTGGGCGAGACCTGCCTGAATCTCGATATACCGGTCCGTGCTGCCGTCCTCCGTCAGGTATTCCTGCCAGCGGTCGCCGCCGGGATTCTGCCCCCAGCAGAACAGCTTCCGCCCCTTCAGCCGGTGAGTGGAGGTCTGGATCAGGCCGTACCCGTCGGCGTCCAGGGCGGCCTCATACCGCCGGCCCAGCGTTGGCAGCTTATAAAAAAAGTCCATCGCCGCCGGAACGTTGACGGGATAGGTCGCATCGTCGCCGTGGTAATCCAGCATGTTCTGCAGGCTGACGTTATTATCCGCCATGTATGCGGAATCCGCATTCACCACAATCCGGGTATCCGGCGTTTCGGGAACGGCGGTGTTGCTCCACCAGTACATGGGGACGACTTCCGGCAGAGGATTGAGGATGCGGCAGCGCGCATAAAGCAGCCGGGAATCTTCCGGCAGAAAGAAATCCATCTGCTGCACTACGCGACGGATTCGGTGGAACTCGTACATACGGAGCACCGGTGTGCCGTCGGAAAGCGCGGTCGTCGTGGTAAACAGGGGGGAGCAGGTGTGTACGTTATGTCCGAACATACCGCAGTTCCACTCCACGCCGCCGGAGGTCCACGCGTTCCGGACGGCGAGGTTGCAGGGGCGTATCACCGTATTGCAGTAAAGCAGCTCGCGCCCTTTCTCCTTGTCAATCAGCGACATCAGCTTCCCGCCCCATTCGGGGAGGAAGGTCGCCTTTAAATACCCGTTTTCCAGCACCACCGCGTTCATGGACCGGTCGTGCAGCTCCCTCGTATACATATCCTGCATTTTATACGGGTAGACGGAGGGCACCTGACCGTAGCCTATGAAAAGCTCATCGTCCTCCCCCAGGCCGGATTCGCCGTTCCGGAACGCAAAGTTCAGCTTGGCCAACGGGGGAAGCGAGGAAACGCCGTTCATATCCTGACACGGCATGGATAATTGCATTTGTTTCAGAACAGAAGCCATTTTCTTACCGCTCTCCATCTCTACTATAATTCATAGATGCATTGCATGAATGCATGGGATTATAGTGTAAACCTATCATACTGTCCGGGGTAAGTCAATACGGCCCGCGCCGCCGACCGGCACGGTTTCGGTAAGTCAGCAAATATGGACATCCGCCCGCAAATATGGGCGGGTCGCTTGCTCCCGATGTCTCCTGTCTGTCCTCCTGTTCTCCCGTCCTCTCCCCCCGCTTTCCGGCTGTTATGCGACCAGAGCGGCGAACAGCCGGGCGAACGCCCGCCCGAAACTCAGCCGTTCCACTGCACGGGCGGCGTATACGTCGTACTCCGCCGCCACGCCTCCGTCCAGAGTCAGGGTGAGCTTGCCGATGATCTGCCGTTCGTAGACCGGCGCTTCCAGGTTTTCCGCCAGCTCGAACGACTGGGTGATCTCCTTTTCCTGTCCCTTTTTGATTAGGAGGGGGGAAAGCGCGTCCATCTGCGGCTGAACGGCGGTCTCCACGCCCCGGAGCACCCGGACCGGGGTCAGGGCGGATTCGTCCACCTGAGGGGTATAGACGGCGTAATTGGCGAACCCGTAATCCAGCATCTTCCGCGCGCCGCCGAAGCGCTCGTCGGTGGTAGCACAGCCGAGGATCACCGCGCACAGCCCCATTCCTTCCCGGCTGGCGGTGGCGGACAGGCAATGCCCGGCCTTGCTGGTGGTGCCGGTCTTCAGGCCGGTCGCGCCGGAATAATGCCGGACCAGCTTGTTGGTGTTGACCAGCTGGGATTTGCCGTCCCGCAGGGTATCCATCCAGATGGTGGTATATTCGGTGATCTTCGGGTGCTTCATCAGCTCCCGGGACATCAGCGCCACGTCGTAGGCGGAGGAATAGGCCGCTTCATCCAGGCCGCAGCAGTCGGTGAAGAGGGTATCGTTCATGCCAAGCTCGGCCGCCCGCTCGTTCATCCGCGCCACGAAGCCTTCCTCCGAGCCGCTGATCCGTTCCGCCATCATGGCGCAGGCGTCGTTGGCGGAAACCACCGCGATCGCTTTCAGCAGCTCGTGCACGGTCATGGTTTCCCCTTCCTCCAGCCAAATCTGGGAGCCGCCCATCGAAGCCGCGTGGGCGGAGCAGGTCACCGGTTCGTCGAAGGTCAGCAGCCCGTTCGCCTCCGCCTCCATAATCAGCAGCAGGGTCATCACCTTGGTGACCGACGCGATCGGCAGCTTCTCATGCGGATTCTTCTCAAACAGCACCTGCCCGCTCGACAGCTCGATCAGGATTGCGGATTTCCCGCCCACCTCCAGCGCCGACACGTCGGCCGGGACGGCCTCGTCCGCCGCGGCCCAGACCGGCACTTCCTCGCTGGTCGCCTGGGCCGCCGTCTCTCCCGACTCGGCGTCCACGATCACCTGTGCCCCGGTCTCATCCGCCCGGACGGGCAGCGCATACGCCGTCATAACCGCCGCGCAGACCGCCGCCAGCCATCGTTTTCCCTTTTTCTTCTCCGTTTTCTTCGTTCTTTCTGTCCTTTCTGTTCTCTCTGTTCTCTCAAGCCTTGCCTTCACTGCCATCAACCACCCTTTCGCTGTCTTCCTCCGCGTACAAAGCGTTTTTCGCGTCTGCTGGTTTATCGCCGCCATTCCGCGGGTATTGCCCTATGTACGCATATACCATAGCGCCGCCCGGCCGGGTTTCATACCAGCGTCTGCTTGCGGCGGCGCCGAGAAATACCGCCGGCATTTCTTCCTGCCGTCATGGAAAGTCTATGCGCGAAAAGCCCGGTTTATGGCTTTTGCCGGAGAGAAACGCGGATAAACGCACGTGCGGGTTCCGGCCGCCTTTCCCCCTCTTCCTGAAAGAAGGGAAACGGCGGATGGATACAAAATTGTAAAAAAATAGTTACAGCCCTGTAGTTGCATTTGGCGGGAATTATGCTATATTTCAGGTAAGTTAAGCCAAATCCAAGCCAGACGGAGGCGTATGAATCGTATGAACCATATAAACATCCGCCGTTTCCTGCGCCGACGGACGCCGCGCCGGAGGATTCTGGCGGGGCTGTGCGCGGGTTTCTGCCTTTTTCTCCCGGCCTGTCGGATGCGGCGGACGGTCTCCTCCCCGGCGGAAGGGGAACCTCTTTCCTCCGAAACACGGACAACCAAACCGACCGTACCAACCTCCGCGTCGCCGCAGGAAAAGGAATTCATCCCGCCCGCCGACCTCACGGCGGAGGGAATGCCGCCGCCCGAAGGGCTGTCGGCCATCGAAGGGCGGATGCTGTGGCCGGTCAAGGTCCAGACGGAGGTGGAAAGCGACCTCGACGAAGGCTGGTACAAATTCATCAACGAAAAGGGCGAGCCGTTGACGGACACAAAATATTTCGCCTATAGCTACGAACGCGACGACGAAGGACGCTACGAATACCTGACTGCAAAAAGGGATGACGTCACCGATGTGTTCACCATGGATGGGAAGAAGGTGCAGTCGGCCAAAGGGGAATGGACCATCATTCACTCGGAGCAGAAGATGATGACCGTCTGTCTGGAAAGAGAACTCCACCCCGTCACCGCGTGGTATGTCTACCGGCTTACGCTTTGCGATCTTGCGACCGGCGAACAGCTGCTGCACAACGTATACACGTCCATCGAATTCGTCAGCCGAGATACGGTGCGGCTGGTCGACGCGAACGGGAACGAGTATTTCTGCAACCCCCGCAAGGGCGAAAACAGCCGCATCCCACTGGAGGGCTACGCCGCCGACTTTTACCCCCTCTTCCCGGAAGACGGCGACGGCTGGCTGGTCTGCGCGACCGACCGGCCGCGGGAGGAATACACCGACGACGGCAATATACTGACCAACAATGTGCTGTACGGCTACCTAGGATCGGACGGAAAATGGGCGATTCCACCGCAGTATTTCAACGCTACCGCGTTCATGGGGGACTACGCCGGGGTGGAAATGGCGGACGGCCGGTGGCGCTTTATCGACCGGCAGGGAAACATCGTCGGTGAAAAGGACTACGCCCGTATCGAACGGTGGTATTCCTCGGGGGAGATCGCCTTTGAGGTTCAGCTTCATGAATGGTCCTCATCGGCGAGCAACCTGCGGCTTGACCGGAACCTGCAGCCGGTAAAAAAAGAGGGCTGTGTGAACGGCGCGTGGTATCACGACGACCAGCTCATTGCCGGTCTGCCGGCGGAGTACAGCCATATCGTCCAGATAAATTGGCCGACGATCATCTCCTCAAACAGCACGAATACCGCCATGTATTTCATGAACGCCGAATCCGGAACCGGGAAGCCGCTGCCCCGGTACTACGAGTCCATCCAGAAATTTCATAACTGGTATATCGCCTTTCCCGAGTATTCCAGCCGGAAAGCCACCGTTCTGGACGCGGACGGAAATGCCCTGACCGACACCGTGTTTCACCGTTTTCCCACCGCCCTGCAAGGTCTCCGGGAATATGAACTGCGGCTCTGTGAGGACTACCTGTGGGTGACCACCGGGCAATATCAGGGATACGTCAACATCAACGGCGACTGGGTATATCGGGAATCCCGGTTCCAAAATTTGCTTGACTGAGCTTTACCGCTTAAAAATCAGAAAGGGGATTTCCATGAAAAGAAAGAAAACGAAAAAACGTATTCTGGCCGGAACCGCCGCCCTCTGCGTCCTCTGCCTTTCGCTGCCCTTTTCCGGATGCCGCCGCAGCGCAGCGCTATCCGAGCCGTCGGATAACGCGGAAACATCCTCCGCCGTCAAAACCTCGCCGACCGGCACGCCGTTCACCCGGAACAACCTGCCCCGGCTGGACGGCTCCACCGCCAACATCCCGATGGCCGCGCTGATGGTGCAGCGTCTGCTGGGCGTGCCGGCCGAGGAGGCCGACACCCTGATTGATTTTTCCACCACGCCGAACGCTTATCTGGCCCTGATCCAAAGAGAAGCCGACCTGCTGCTGGTATATGAGGCGGACGAGTCGATCAAGCAGCAGATCCGGGAATCCGGCGTGGAACTGGAATACCACCCCATCGGCCGGGACGCGCTGGTGTTCCTGACCAACCAGGGAAATCCCGTCGCCTCCCTGACCACACAGCAGATTCAGGACGTTTATCAGGGAAAAATCACCAACTGGTCGGCGCTCGGCGGCGAGGATAAAGCCATCGAAGCCTATCAGCGGCCGGAGAAATCCGGTTCTCAGGCGCTGATGGTCAAGCTGGTGATGAAGGACCTGCCGCTGATGAAAGCCCCGACCGACCGGTATCCCGCCGCGATGGGCGGACTGATCGACGTACTGGCCACCTATGAAAACACGGCGAACGCATTGGGCTATTCCGTGTATTACTATGCCAGCAGCATGTATAACCTGCCCGGCCTGAAGCTGCTGGCGGTGGACGGCGTAACGCCCTCCTCGGAAACCATTGCGGACGCGAGCTATCCGTTTCTCAATGAATTTTATGCGGTCATCCGCAAAAATGAATCGGAAAACGGAAGGACGCGCCGGTTGCTGAACTGGGTGCTGTCCGACGAAGGAAAGCAGGCTATCACAGACGCGGGGTATGTCAGCGTGTCCTGAGCATCCCACCGCCCTCCGGCGCAAGCCGAAAAAGGGGCCGTACCGGAGAGTTTCTCCCCGGTACGGCCCTGGCGTTTCCAGCCGATCCACCGATTCGGCGTTTAACGAACGATGTAGGCTTCGATCTTCGTCACAAATTCATCCGTTTCTTCACAGTCGGCCTGCAATTCGACCGGCTTGGAAAGATCCAGACTGAACAGCCCCATGATCGACTTGCCGTCGATCACATAACGGCCCGATACCAAATCCACGTCAAACGGCACGCTGTTACAGATATTCACAAACTTCTTGGCGTCCACCACCGTGTCGAACCGCACCATCGCCTTATACATTCCGAGATCCTCCCTTCGTGCGGGCGCCGGGTTGGAAAAGGCGGCTCCCGTCCAAATCGAAACCGGCGAATATCGCGCATCCGGTTTTATCCGGTTTATTATATCCTTTTCCTTCCAAAAAATCAACAGGGGAATCCACCAACTGTGTGTTGAAATCCGCAGGGCTTTTGAGTATAATGTGAAAAGCCTTTCGCCGCCCGGGGAACCGTTTATGTCCACGGTGCCGGAAGACAGGAAAACCGGATTTTTTACGCCGCGCGGCCTTCCCGCGTCTTGTGCGGCGGCGATTCAGGAACGGGGAGACGCAAACCTATGACGGTATATTTTCACACTCTCGGCTGCAAAGTCAATCAATATGAAACGCAGGCCATGCGGGCGCTGATGGAAGCCGAAGGCTATGCAACCTCCGAAGAACTGTTCAGCGGCTCCCCGGAGGTTCGGGCCGCCATGCAGGACGCGGCGATCGTGATCAATTCCTGCACCGTCACAGGGGAAAGCGACCGGAAGCTGCGGCAGCTCCTCCGCCGGTGCCGGCGGGAATATCCTCACGCCGTCCTGGTCCTTACCGGCTGCATGCCCCAGGCCTTTCCGGAAATCGCGGAGAGCTTCGGGGAAGCCGACATCGTGCTGGGCAACGCGGCCAGACGGCAGCTTCCCCGTCACCTGCACGATTTCCTGATCCGCCGGCAGCGGATCGTGGACATCCCCGCCCATGAGAAAGCCTTCGAGCCGCTGACGATCGACGAATTCCAGGGCCGAACCCGCGCCTTTGTCAAAATCGAGGACGGCTGCGACCGGTTCTGCTCCTACTGCATCATCCCCTACGCCCGCGGCCGGGTGCGCTCCAAGCCGCTGGACGAGCTGGAAACAGAGCTGCGGGGGCTGGCGGAAAAGGGATATGTCGAGGTCGTGCTGGTCGGCATCAACCTGACGGCCTACGGGCAGGATCTGGGGCTGACCCTCTGCGACGCCGTGGAGACCGCCTGCAGGGTGGAGGGCGTCCGCCGGGTACGGCTGGGATCGCTGGAGCCGGATATGCTCACCCCGGCGGTGATCGACCGTCTGGCCGCGCAGGAAAAGCTCTGCCCACAGTTCCATCTCTCCCTCCAGAGCGGCTGCGCCGCCACCCTGAAGCGAATGAACCGGCATTATACGCCGGAGGAATATCTCGCCGTCTGCGCCGCGCTGCGGGAACGCTTTCCCGACTGCGCCCTGACCACCGACGTGATGGTCGGGTTCCCGGGGGAGACCCCGATGGAGTTTGAAGAATCGCTGGCCTTTGTGAAAAAGGTCGGCTTCTCCCGGGCCCATGTGTTCGCTTATTCCGTCCGGCCCGGCACCGTGGCCGCCAGGGCGGAGGGACAAATCCCCGGCGGGGAGAAGGCCAGGCGGAGCCGGGCGATGATCGCCGCCTGCGACCTCCTGCGGGACGCGTACCTCGACCGGTGGGTCGGCCGGGAAACCGAGGTACTGCTCGAAACCCGCGCGGGCGGCGGGCGGCTGGAGGGGTATACCCCCACCTATTTTTCCGCCCTGGTTTCGGCGCCGGAGGACGCCGCCGTGCCCGGCGACGCCGTGCAGGTGCGGATCACCGGCCACAAGGACGGCGTATGCGACGCCGTGCTGGTCTAAACAGCCCGAATACCTGTGAAAAGCCGCCGGCGCTTTTTGAACCGGACCAGAGGGAATAGACAGAAAAGAGAAAAGCCAGTCGTAGAATAACGAGAAATTACGCCGTCTGGCTCCGTATTTGAAAGGGAGTCAGACGGTATTTCAATTGAAAACGCTCAAAATTATAAAAATGGATATAGTCGTCGATGAGTTGCCGGGCCTGATCAAAGGACTGGATTTTCTGACGGGAAATACACTCGGATTTGAGCATAGAGAAGAAATTTTCAGCTAAAGCATTGTCATAGGGGTTGCCGCGTCTTGACATAGAGGGAGTAATGCCGTATTCTTGGGTTAGGTTGAAATATGCCCCGGAGGTGTATTGAAAGCCTTGGTCGCTGTGGAGGTAGAGGCTCCCGGCGACCTTTTCTTTTGCCATAGCGGAATGAATGGTATCCAGAACCAGCGAAACCGTTTGTTGACGGCTTGTCTGGTAAGCGATGATGCTGTTGTCAAACAAATCCCGGATAATGGATAGGTAGAGAAAGCCCTGTGCCGTTGGGATGTACGATATATCGGTTACCCATTTCTGGTTTGGACGCTCCGCTTTAAAATGGCGGCTCAGTAGATTCGCATAGCGGTGGATGGATTGCCCGCAGCCCTGCCAGCGTTTGCGCCGCACCTCGCTGAGCAACCCGTATTTGCGCATCACGCGAAGAACAGTCTTGGGATTGCGGCGAATCCCTTTGTACCGTTCCAACCATAAGTGGACATAGCGATAGCCGTGGATTTTGCCCCGGCTCTCCTGGCACTCGGCGATCGCCCCGGCCAGCCAGTCGTCCTTGTCCGGCTCATTTTCGTGTTTCAAATAGCGGTAATAACCGCTACGCGAGACGCCGAAGAAAGCGCACATTTCACATACAGGGTATTTACCCACACATTGCCTGATTAACCGGTATTTCAGCCGAGGCTTCACCTTCTTCCAACGGCTGACAGAAAATTTCGCAGCAGCTCGTTTTCCATTTCCAATCGCCTTATGCGTTGCTCCTGCGTTCCCGCTTCTTTTCTTGGCCGCCCTTTCGGCAATGGTGTGGCATGCCGCAGTTCTACCTCACGGCGCAACCCGCACCAGCTTTCCACCGCGTATTTACTTACCCCATATTTCCGGCTTAGCTCTCGAATCCCCGCCCCTTCTTCATGCTCTGTCTGTACCATCTGTTGGAATTCTTCCGGGTAATGCCGCATCCCCTTTTTTCCTGCCATGACAAAGCCTCCCGTCGTAGGTGAACCGAACCAGCAAAAACGGACAATAGACAAAATCCCCCCTGATGTAGGAAA
>CAUGOD010000020.1 GCA_959601025.1 uncultured Oscillospiraceae bacterium | reverse complement strand
GCCGCCCAGCCGGATTCTCTGCCAGCCTTATCCGGCGGCGCAATCGAGAAATGCTTGCGCATTTCTCCTAAACGACAGTATACCGTAATTATAGCAACTCCATACGAGGAAAACAAGGTTCACCGCACCAGAAACGGCGATTTTCCCGTATTCTTTTTCCCCCGTAATTTTCATCTGTTCTTCGGTACGTCGTTTTCCTTCCTGGCCGACGAAAGCATGGGCCGCCATCATCGAACCCGTCGGGCAAAAATTTTCGAAAAAAGAAGAATACCCCTTGATTTTTCCGGATGGATTCATTATAATAATCTAGCGTCATTCAGCCGCATCCATAAAATCACATATGTAATGGAGAAGTCGCCTAGTCCGGTCGAGGGCGCACGATTGGAAATCGTGTAGGCGTTAAACGCGCCTCGAGGGTTCGAATCCCTCCTTCTCCGCCAAAAAGAAAAGGTCGCTTTAGCGGCCTTTTCTTTTTGTACTTTTCTCTCCTTGTTCTTCTCTTTTCTCCGAAAAAAGAACAACTTTTTCCAGATAGAATCGGCGGCTTTGTTTCGCAAAGCATTATTTTTGTGTTAAGAGTTCAACTCTCTCATTCAAAAACGAAAAAACATCTTTTTTGTTTCCGCCGATTTATTGGCAGGATTTGCGTCATAAACGCTATAATAATATAAGAAATTGTTCATTTTCATAGAAATTCTATCCGTTTATTTCTACCATTGCTTCCTAATTATTGCCCGGAGTCGTTGTAAACCATATATATGGACGGATTAATGGAATACATAAAGTGGCAAAAAAATCTTAAGAAGCGGCTTTTCGGAAAAATATAAGGGACATGGGGATTTCAGAAGAAAAATCACGGTTGGAAATCGCGTTAGCGTTAAAAGCCGTCCCAGAGGTCCGAACTCCGTCTTCTCCATTGGACAAAAAAAGTTTTCCGCGTCTGTTTTCCGCATGAATGGATTTTTCCCATTTGTTTTCTATCGAAGGCTTTTAATTCATACAGATAATATTGTAACCTGGGGAATTTTAATGCTATAATACGGAAATTGGAAGGGATATGCTTCCTCAGCCCCTCCCCCGCTCTGGGCCCCGCATAAAGAAACCGTCATTCCGAAGGGAGTACGATCAATGGCAAACTTTACGGCAAAAGCCATCAAAGAATCCTTTCTCAAGCTTTTGAACGAAAAGCCGCTCGGCAAAATCAGCGTGAAAGATATTGTGGAAGATTGCGGAATCAACCGAAACTCCTTTTATTATCATTTTCAGGATATCCCCTCCTTACTGGAAGAGATCGTCACGGAAAAAACCGCGGCTATCATTGAACAATACCCGAGGATTCATTCTCTCGACGAATGCTTTCATACCGCCTTTTCCTATGCGCTTCAAAACAAAAAGGCCGTCTTTCACATTTATAACTCGGTCAGCCGGGATGTGTTTGAGAGGGAGCTCATGAAGCTGTGCGACTATGTCGTAACGACATACATAAAAACGGCGTTTTCGGAAAACCTCATGAACGATTCAGATCGGTCCATTCTGATACGTTTTATCAAATGCGAATTTTTTGGTCTTATTATCGAATGGCTGAACAACGGGATGGACGACGACGCGATCAACGACCTGCTTCGTGTCACAGCGCTTTGCCGGGGCTTGCCGGAGGAGCTGATCCGCCGTAGCCAGACAACTTAACGGCATAAAACGATATAAGCAGCCGCCCGGCCCTGGGCGACTGCTTTTTTTGGGCATAAAACCCGGATCTGCCCAAATTTCGGTCAAGTAATTCCGCACTGTATGGTTTTCTGACAGCGGGCGGGCGACTGCCCGTTTTCTTTTTCTCCGGATCAGGGTATCGTATGGGTAAAGTTATGGATGAATGGAGGGAATATCTTATGCGAATACGTTCTGTGGCGCCTATGAGGGCCGCTAAAATCGGTTACATCCTGATTTCTGTGGCCCTGTGCGCTCTTGGCGTACTGCTGATCGCCGTTCCGGAGTTTTCGGCGTCGCTTCTCGGCGTACTGTGCGGAATTCTTTTTATTGTATTTGGAGGCGTAAAGCTAGTCGGGTATTTTTCGAGAGATTTGTACCGCCTGGCATTTCAGTACGATCTGACCTTCGGAATCCTTTTGCTCGCACTCGGCGTGATTATGCTGGTACGCCCGGGAAGTTTGATGACTTTTCTCTGCATTGCCCTGGGGCTTTTTATCCTCTCAGACGGGATTTTTAAGATTCAAATCGCCTTGGAAGCAAAGACGTTCGGCATCCGCGAATGGTGGCTGATCCTTGTCTTTGCCATTCTCGCCGGGATTTTCGGGCTTGTTCTTCTGTTCCGTCCCGGCGAAGGCAGCCGCCTTCTGGTGGTGCTGCTTGGTATCACCCTGCTGTCCGAAGGCATTCTGAATTTCAGCACCGTAATCACGGCGGTTAAGATCATCAAGCATCAGCGGCCCGACGTAATCGAAGTAGACCCTGTTGACCCTATCTGATCCTGCCGCCCCGGATTGCGAAGAAAGCGAGGATGAAGCAAACCATGCATTTCTCAAAAGCGGTGGTGAAACACCGCATTCCTATTTTGATCATTGCCGTGCTTTTAATGATTCCGTCCGTGCTCGGTATGGTCGGAACCCGCATCAATTACGACATGCTCGATTATCTGCCCGGCGATATCGACACGGTAATCGGACAGAAAGAGCTGCTTGAGGATTTCGGCAAGGGCGCTTTTTCGCTGATTATCGTGGAGGATATGCCGGAAAAGCAGGTGGCGGCACTCTGTGATAAGATCGAAGAAGTCGATCATGTCGAAACCGTTCTATGGTATTCCACCCTGGCCGACCTTTCCATTCCCATGGAAATTTTGCCGGATAAAATTTACGACGAATTCAATACCGATCATTCCACGATGGTCGCTGTTTTCTTTGACAGCGCCACCAGCGCGGACGTTACCATGGATGCGATCCGTGAGATTCGCTCTCTTGCCGGAAAACAGTGCTTTGTCTCCGGTATGTCGGCTCTGGTCACCGACCTCAAAGACCTTTGCGAAGCGGAGGAACCGATCTATGTCGGGCTTGCGGTCCTGTTGGCCTGTCTTGCCATGGTTATCCTGCTGGACGGATGGCTGGTTCCGTTTGTGTTCCTGGCTTCCATCGGCATGATGATCGTGCTGAACCTCGGCACCAACTACTTCTTCGGCGAGATTTCTTACATAACGAAGGCGCTTTCCGCTGTACTTCAGCTTGCCGTTACGATGGACTACTCCATCTTTTTGTGGCACAGCTACAATGAGCAGAGAGAAAAATACGCGGACAAGAAAGAGGCCATGGCCGTTGCGATTCATGAAACACTGACCTCGGTGGTCGGCAGCTCCATCACGACCGTCGCCGGATTCGCCGCCCTCTGCTTTATGACCTTCACGCTTGGCCGCGATCTGGGTATCGTTATGGCAAAGGGCGTGATCTTCGGCGTAATCGGCTGTGTGACCGTCCTGCCGGCTCTGATTCTGGTATTCGACAAGCCCCTGCAGAAAACCAAACACAGATCCCTGATTCCGAACATGACGAAGTTCTCCCAGGGCATTACCAAGGTGTTCCCCGTCTTCCTTGTGGTCTTTGCTCTGCTTATCCCTCCCGCCTATTACGGCTACAGCAAAACCAACGACGAGGTTTACTACGATTTGGGACAGTGCCTGCCGGAAGATATGGAATATGTCATCGCCAATTCCAAGCTGTCCGACGATTTCGACATCGCCTCCACCCATATGGTCCTCGTCAATGCCGAGCTTCCGTCCAAATCGGTACGGAATATGATTGGCGAGATGGAAAAGGTGGACGGGGTAAAATATGTTCTTGGCCTGGAATCGGTTCTCGGCTCCCGTGTACCGAACGAGGTTTTGCCCGACGGCATCCGGGAAATCCTGGAAAGCGACCAATGGGAGCTCCTTCTCATCAACTCCGAATACAAGGTAGCCAGCGATTTGGTGAACGAGCAGATCGACAGCCTCAATACCATCCTGAAAAAGTACGACGAAACCGGTATGTTGATCGGCGAGGCTCCCTGCATGAAGGATATGATCGAAACCACCAATCATGACTTCCAGGTTGTCAATGCGATTTCCATAGTGGCGATCTTCCTTATCATTGCTCTTGTGGAAAAGAGTATTTCGCTGCCGTTCATTCTGATCTCCGTCATCGAGCTGGCCATCTTTATCAACCTTGGACTTCCGCATTACTTCGGCCAGTCTCTGCCGTTTATCGCCCCGATTTGTATCAGTACCATCCAGCTGGGCGCAACCGTCGACTATGCTATCCTGATGACAACCCGCTATAAATCGGAACGAATACTCGGTAACGATAAACGTCACGCCGTCTCCACGGCGCTTGCCGCCTCCATCCCATCGATACTCGTATCCGGCCTGGGATTGTTTGCCGCCACTTTCGGCGTCGCCGTTTATTCGGATATCGATATCATCAGCTCGATGTGTATGCTGATGGCAAGGGGCGCGGTGGTCAGTATGCTTTGCGTTATCTTCATTCTGCCCGCGCTCCTGATGCTCTGCGACAGGCTTGTCTGCGCAACGACGCTGGGAATGAAGATCAGAAAACCGAAAACGAATTCGGAGGGAACTTTATGAACGACACTATGAAAAACAGAATAGCAAAGCCTCTGGCGCTCGTTTTGTGCAGCGCGCTGCTGATAGGAGGCGTCGGTGCGACCGTATACGCCGTAAACGGCGGAAAATCGGAAGAAGCGCCCGAAGCGAAAGCCCCTCGCCTTATCACGGGGGAGACTGCGGATATTGTCAAAGATGAAACGGTCTATGTCCTTGCCGGCGCCGACGGCAGCGTGCAGAAAATTATCGTCAGCGACTGGATCAAGAACTCCATTGGGAGCGCGACCATTGCCGATAAATCGGAGCTTACCGACGTGGAAAATGTAAAAGGCGAAGAAACCTACACCATGAACGGCGAAAACATGCGGGTGTGGGACGCCCAGGGCAACGATATCTACTATCAGGGCAACATCGAAAAGGAACTGCCCGTCGGCCTTTCCGTATCCTACAAGCTGGACGGAAAGAGCGTCGCCCCTTCGGAGCTTGCCGGAAAAAGCGGGAAGCTCACCATCCGCTTCGATTACCAAAACAAGCAGCAGGAGATAGTGGAAATCGACGGCAAACAGGAAAAGATGTATGTCCCGTTCGCCATGCTGACCGGTATGCTGCTCGATAACGACGTGTTCTCCAATGTGGAGGTTGCGAACGGCAAGCTGGTCAACGACGGAAGCCATACCGTGGTCGTCGGCATCGCTTTTCCCGGGCTCCAGAGCAATTTGAAGATAGACTCCGGGAAATTGGAAATTCCGGATTATGTGGAGATTACCGCCGACGTCAAAAACTTTGAAATGACAAACACCGTGACCATCGCTACCAATGAAATTTTCAGCAGACTAAATACGGAAAACCTGGATTCCGTCGAGGAGCTCACCGCCTCCCTCGACGAGCTGACGGACGCCATGAATCAGCTGATGGACGGTTCCTCACAGCTCTACGGCGGGCTCTGCACACTGCTGGATAAATCCGGCGAACTGATTGCCGGCATCGACAAGCTGGCGGCCGGCGCAGAAAAACTGAAAAACGGCGCCGGGGCGCTGGACAGCGGCGCGGCGGAGCTCTCGGACGGCGCCAAAGAGCTGGCCGGCGGGCTTGGAGAGCTTGCTTCCAATAACGCGGACCTGAACGCAGGCTCCAAGCAGGTATTTGATTCGCTCCTGAGCATGGCGGACGCTCAGCTTGCCGCCGCAGGCCTGAGCGTACCGAAGCTGACCATCGAAAATTACGCCGAGGTTCTGAAGGGCGTAATCGCTTCCCTGGATACGGAAAAAGTCGCCGCGCAGGCGGAGGCCGCCGCGCGGGAAACCGTTACAAAAGCGGTCAATGCCCAGAAGGACGCCGTAAAGACGGCCGTCACCGCGGCGGTGCAGGAGGAAGTGACCGCCAAAGTCACCGAGGCGGTTCGCTCCAACGTCGAAACGCAGGTACTTGCCGCCATGAATATGACCAAGGATTCCTATGAAGCCGGCGTCGCCGCCGGTGTGATCTCCACAGAGCAGCAGGCGCAGGTTGCCGCCGCTATCGACGCCCAGATGGAAAACGAAACGGTAAAAGCCACCATTGCCGCGAATGTCAGCGGGCAGATGCAGTCCGCCGATATTTCAGCGCTGATCGCTTCCAAGACAGACGAGCAGCTCGCACTCCTGATCGAGCAGACGATGAATTCCGCCGAAGTACAGGGGCAAATCACAGAGGCCCTGGAAAAAGCGAAATCCGGCGCGGCAAGCATCAGCGCCCTCAAAGAGCAGCTGGACAGCTACCATGAATTTTATGTCGGCTTAAGCCAATATACCGCCGGCGTCGCTTCCGCAAAGGGCGGCGCGGACAAACTGAGCGCCGGCGCCGCGAGTCTCAAATCCGGAACGGCTGAACTGGTTGCCGGTATGAACGAACTATACGGCGGAATCCTTACCCTGAAGGACGGCGCTCCCGCTCTGGTCGACGGCGTAACCGCGCTGCGCGACGGGGCCATGAAGCTGTCCGATGGATTGAAGGAATTCAATGAGGAGGGCGTCCAGAAGCTGGTCGACGCCGTAGACGGCGACCTCGGCGGCCTGTTTACCCGGCTCAAAGCAACGGCCGATGTTTCCAGAGACTATAAGTCCTTCACCGGAATTTCCGACAATATGGGCGGCCAGGTGAAATTCATCTACCGCACCGAAGCGATTGACGTAAAATAACCAAACCATAAATTAACTGCGGCCGGCATATGCTTTATGCCGGCCGCAGTTATTACGGGCAATCCCCCCGACCAATGCGCCGCCGGTACGGAGGATTCTTTCACCGAATGAACGCGGCGCTGGTAGAAAAGCGGAAGCGCCGGTGGAAATTCTGTCCCCGCACAAATGCCGGCATAGCTTCGTTATATCTCTGGCGGGCGGAGCGAATATCCGTGCGTTGTAGAGCATGTTGGGACATGCTTTACACCCCCAAAAAGTACACCCACACTGACATCGATGAAAGCCAGAGGAATATTACGCGTCTTGCGTATTAGCCAATTACGCAACACGCCCCTATTTATGGCCATTTTTGGACGCTTTGGGGGTATCAAAAAAGCAAAAAACCGGAAACCCGCATAAGCACTAGATGCTGAAGGCAATGAAACTGAAGGAGGCTGCCAAAAAGGTAGAGGACAGTGTTGAGGAGACGCTGACCTACTGCGACTTCCCGTATGAACACTGGACTCGGATTCGAACCAACAATAGCCTGCAAACTTATTTGCGCATTACTCTTGACAGTACCTCCATCCCCCAACTGGCCTTGATGGTTCATGCCACAGGCCCAAAGAGAGGCTTTTCTCATAATAAAAGCTGTTTGTTGAGTAGCTGTGCCCACAATAAGGCGTACGGAATTCAACTGTGACATGTAAAACACCTCAGTTCTAAATCGAAAGAAGTCAATTTTTAGTATCCCGTTTAGTTAAAAAAGCCAGGCATTAAAAATGGGGCAAACATAAGGCTTATAGTTTAGAAAAAGAGGCCGAAATTGGGATTGTCTCATCCCTGAGTTCCAAATCCCGACCTATGTTCACCTTTTTATTTCAGAGGTATAGCCCAGAATTGCTAAAAAAGAACGCATTCTGTAGAGTATCTTTTGAATAATATGGTTTCGCTAGACATTGCCCGCATTCATAAAGCTTGCTGATCAATTCATAAATATCGCCTAATAAATTTTCTTCTAAGGTAACGGCTTGTTCTAATTTTTTATTAATTTCGCTTTTGTTCTTACTAAGTGAGGAATTAATGGAACATTTTAATAACATATTTTCTATTATGTTATATAATTGCACTACACCATGATAGTCTTCTATCAACTTGTCCAAAAAACTATTGTGAAATATATTAGCAACGAAACGCAACCGGGTAAGCAACCCTCTTTTATGTTCAACAATACCATAAAAGGGTACTATTTGTATTTCTTCATTCTCAATCGCAATCCTGGCTATTTTTGTTGTTTCCAGGCCGGCATATGCGGGAGGGACACACCCTTGGCAACTATATAAGTTTTCAAAATCCAAAGTAGAATTCAAATAATCACGAACCACTTTGATAAATTTCGGTATTTGAAATATATAACCGCCAGTAAAGTCCTTTAATTTTAAGAATTCAATACGCTTGATCGATTGCGTTCCGTTTTGTTCAATCATATTACAGTTTTCTTTTGTGAATGCTTGATAAACTACATTATAAGCTATGGAACTATTTACAGGAACACCGGATTTGGACATCCCACAGACAGAAAAACATTGATTATCATCATCGTAACCATAGATTAAATACGGGTGGACAGTTTTTCTGTCATCATTATTCATAACCCCATCGGATAAATAAATATAAGAATAGTACCCAGAATTGATGTACTCCTTAACCCATTTGACAAAATCGCGATATGAAAATGCTGTATACGGAAAAATATACCTATGAAACAAGTTATCGGCAAAATGGTAAAGATCTTCAGTATAATCAACATAAAAAACATAAACGGAATCACAAGGATAAAGAACATAACAATTTCCAAAATGCTGTAGTACCCATTCGTTCAAATTACTATTTGTTTCTATTATATTTAATTTTAACGCATAATGGGGATACAAGATATGGTCTTTTTGATTTATCAATGGTAGTTCCATTATTAAGCTCCTAATAAACTAAATTTTCCTAGTTCAGAACTGGCAATACTTTTTATGCAACATCTAAACGGTGTTTTCATGGTCCAAAAAGCTAATTCATCCTTATCTAATACCATTTTTCCTGTACTTGCTAATCTGCCTATGTGATTCGCCTCCTTATCAAATTCCACTGTACATTTATATATCTGGCCATCAGCACCAATGAAATGCATCGGAGTACGCAGCCTATCATATTCCATTTTGTACACAAATTTGTCCTCTATTACTTTCTTTGAAAAAACGATTTTTATTATGAGTTTCAGCAAATCCATCTAAAGTAATCTGGTAATCTAATATACGTAATTAATATAATATCTTATATTTCTCTAAGATAATCCACAACTGTTTGTTGTCATGCCAGCTCGGTATGTTTTTTTGCTCAGCACATTTTTATTTTAAAATAGTTACAAATTTTTCTTTATATGGATATTATTATAATTTATAGTAATTTGTCAACCATTTGAAATAAAATATTTAATCAAGAACTTATTCAAGGTGATCTCTATGAGTAAAATTCTCAGCCAAAGCATTGTCATAGGGATTGGCGCATCTTGACACAGATGGAGTAATGCCGTTTTCTTGGATAAGGTTAAAATATGCCTCGGAGGTATATTGAAACCCTTCATCGCTGTGGAGATAGAGGCTCCCGGCGACCTTTTCATGTGTCATAGCGGAACGTATGGTATCCAGAACGAGAGAAACCGATTGTTGTGGGCTTGTGTGGTAAGCGACGATGCTATAGAGAACGCCTTGCGCCGTTGGGATATACGATATATCTCTGGCTGGGACAATCTGCTTTAAAATGGCAATCCAGTAGATTGGCATAGCGGTGGATGGAGCGCCCGCAGCCCTGCCAGCCACACCTCGCTGAGCGCATTTCAGCCGGGGCTTTACCTTCTTCCAACGGCTGACAGAAAATTTCTCAGCAGCTCATTTTCCATTTTCAATCGCCATATGCGTTGTTCCTGTGTCCCCGTCTCCTCTTTTGACCGACCTTTCGGCAGCGGTGCTGCATGCCGCAGTTCCACTTCCCTGCATAATCCGCACCAGCTTTGTACGGAATATCGGCTTACTCCATATTTCCGGCTTAACTCTCCTATTCCTGCCCTTGCTTTGTGCTCTGACTCTATCCTCTCTCGAAATTCTTTCGGGTAATGACGCATTCCCTTTTTCCCTGCCATAACAAAACCTCCAATCGTAGTTCCTATCCTACGGCTGGAGACCTTTTTCTTCAATGTCTAATTTTTCTTGCTTCTGTTCAATCAATCAGGAGGGAACCACACTTTTTCTGATTTTGGCAGCCAGGAACCCTTTGGACATCTACCGGTGAAACCGTTTCCCGGTTTGCGCTCCAAAAAGCACGCAAACCCGCATAAATACAAAAAAATTGGGTGACATCTTTTTTGTCACCCAATCATGGCTGGGATGGCTGGAATCGAACCAGCACGGGCAGAGTCAAAGTCTGCTGTCCTACCACTAGACTACACCCCAATATATACGGCGCCGACTACCCGCGCGCATTGTAAAATACAGCGGCCAGGGAAAAGTCTGAAAGAGGGCACGCGGAAATCCCGTGTGCCCTCTTATTAATGGGGTGGAAGATGGGACTCGAACCCACGGTCTCCAGTGCCACAAACTGGCGCTTTAACCAACTAAGCTACATCCACCATACTGGCGCGCCTGAAGGGACTCGAACCCCTGACCCTCTGCTTAGAAGGCAGATGCTCTATCCAGCTGAGCTACAGGCGCATGGGAAGGAAACGTTCAATTGTGGTAAAGTGGAGCGGGTGATGGGAATCGAACCCACGCGACCAGCTTGGAAGGCTGGGGTTCTACCATTGAACTACACCCGCAGATACCATCGGAGAGCCATCCGCACAATCCGCCGGAACGTCGTCCTCAGAGCCATCTGCGATCCCGCCGTCCCTTCGAAATCCGGCGGGTCATGCGCGATGCAGCGTTGATTATGATAGCATAATCCGCCCTCTCTGTCAAGCGAAAATGCGATTTTTTTCACGTCTTTTCCGCTTGTCTGCTTCCTCTCAAGCTCCCACAGTGAACAGAAGGGGACGAGTCACCACCTCGACCCGCAAACAGTTTTCAGGACGCCGCCGTGCTTACGGCGGCGCCCTGCGCTTTTATTGAATCAGAAGCGGGATTCCGAACCAAAGGATCACCAGCACGCCGAGCACAATCCGGTAATACCCGAAGGGCTTGAAATCGTGCTTTTTGATAAAGTTCATAAGGAAACGGATCACCACGACCGACACCAGGAAGGCCACGATAAAGCCGGTGAGCAGCACGCCCCATTCCAGGCCGGTAAAGCCGAAGCCCTCCTTCAGTCCGAATTTCAAAAGCTTATACCCGCTGGCCCCCACCATCACGGGAATCGCCATGAAAAAGGAAAATTCCGCGGCGATATAGCGGGAACAGCCAAGCAGAACCGCTCCGAGGATGGTCGAACCGGAACGGGAGGTGCCAGGAATCAGCGCCAGCATCTGGAATGCGCCGATCAGCAGGGCCGTGCGGTAATCCATCTGTGAGAATTTTTCGATCTTCGCCGTCCGACTCCGGTTCTCCATCCAGATGAACAGGATACCATAGACGATTAGCGCCGCCGCGATCACATACCACTGGGAGAGCGTCCCCTCAATGATATCGTCAAACAGCAGCCCCACCACCCCGGCCGGGATACTGGCCACCAGCACCTTAAACCACAGTGACCAGGTCTCCTTCTTCTGAATCGTCGTCTTTTTCGGAGAGAACGGGTTCAGCTTGTGGAAATACAGCACCAGCACCGCCAGAATGGAGCCCAGCTGGATCAACACCTTGAACATACCGAAAAAGGTCTCGTTCCGCGCCGGATCGGACGATACGGTCATATGGATGAATTGATCCAGCAGCAGCAGGTGCCCCGTGCTGCTGATCGGCAGCCACTCGGTCACACCCTGTACGATTCCCATCAGGATCGACTTCAGTATCTCCAACAGCGACTCAAAAAAACTCATGGGCTCTTCCTCCAAAGAAGAGACTCCGCCGTCCCGCTCCCCGCTTCCGGAGGATTCTGGCCGACGCCGGAGCCTGAAATCAACGATTTCGATAAACAGATCACCGGATTAAACCAAAGATCAACCGGATAAGCTGCATCGTATAACCAGTATATGGGCCGCCATCCGGGAATAGACCGCGCGTCCATGTCAGGCGGCAGCGGCCCGTCAGGAAAAGATCACCGACACCGCCGGTTTTCCCTCTTTCCCGCCAGCCTCTTCGCCCTGCGGCGCCGCAGCCGCAGCGTCCACCGTAATGGCGTGCGGCGGATCGTCGCAGCGCTCCACCAAGATGGAAGCGATCCGGTCCTCCACCTCCCGGCGGACGGCGTTACGCAGGTCGCGGGCTCCCCGTTTCCCGCCGTGGGCCTTGTCCGCGAGGGCGGAGGCTGCCGCCGGCGTCCAGGTAAAGGCGATTCCCCTCTCCTCCAGAGGGCCGGTCAGCTCCTTCAGCATCAGGTCGGCAATTTTCGCAAAATCCGCCTTGGACAGCGGCGTAAAATACACCACCTCATCCACACGCGAGACAAACTCCGGCCGCAGGAATTCGGACAATGCCTTCATCGCACGGTCCTTGGATGCCTGCGCGTCGGTTTTACCAAAGCCCATCAGGCTTTCCTGATGCTGGCTCCCGGCGTTGGAGGTCATCACGATGACGGTGTTCTCAAAATTCACCGTCCGGCCGTGAGCGTCGGTCACCCTGCCCTCGTCCAGAATCTGGAGCAGAATGTTCAGTACATCGGGATGCGCCTTTTCAATTTCATCGAACAATAGCACCGAATAGGGCTTGCGGCGTACCTTTTCGGTCAGCTGCCCCGCCTCGTCGTAACCGACATAGCCGGGCGGAGAACCGATAATCCGGGAAACCGAATGCTTTTCCATGAATTCGGACATATCCAGCCGAATCAGGGTCTCCGGCGTATCGAACAGCTCGGTCGCCAGCACCTTGACCAGCTCGGTCTTCCCCACGCCGGTCGGTCCGACAAAGATAAAGGAAGCCGGGCGGCGGCGGGGGCTGATCTGTACACGGGAACGGCGGATCGCGGCGGACACCAGCTCCACCGCCTCGTCCTGCCCAATCACCTTTTCCTTCAGCCGATCCTCCATATGCGCCAGGCGGAAAAGCTCGCTTTCCTTCACCTTGGAGGCGGGAATACCAGTCCACAGTTCAATCACGGCGGCCAGATCGTCCGCCGTTACCGGGGACTCGGTCGCCGCCTCGCGGATGCTGTCGGCCTGCTGCTCGGTCTGGAGCAGTTCAGCCCGGGTCACGGCCAGCTTTTCGTAATCAATGGCCTCCTTGGCCATCTCCTCTTCTTCCTCTTTGCGGAGCTCCTCCGCCCGGCGGTTCAGCTCGGCGTATTGATCCGCCGTCCTGTTCCGAAGGGACGCCGCCGTGCAGGCCTCGTCCAGCAGATCAATCGCCTTATCCGGAAGGAAGCGGTCGTTGATATACCGCTCGGAAAGTGTCACCGCCCGGCGAATCAGCGCGTCGCTGATCTTCACTCCGTGGAAGCCCTCATAATACCCCTTGATACCGCGGAGCATCTCCGCCGCGTCGTCCACCGACGGCTCCTCCACCGTGACCGGCTGGAACCGGCGCTCCAGCGCCGCGTCCTTCTCGATATGCTTACGATATTCGTTGAAGGTGGTGGCGCCGATCACCTGGATTTCCCCACGGGAAAGGGCCGGCTTGAGAATATTTGCGGCGGACATGCTGCCCTCCGCGTCCCCCGTTCCTACAAGATTGTGCACCTCGTCGATGAACAGGACGATGTTCCCCTCCGCTTTAACCTCTTCCACCAGCCCCTTGATGCGGCTTTCAAATTGGCCGCGGAACTGGGTGCCGGCCACCAGCGCCGTCAGGTCGAGCAGATGGATTTCCTTGTTCAGCAGCCGGGGCGGGACGTTCCCTTCCGCAATGCGGAGAGCCAGCCCCTCTGCGATAGCGGTTTTTCCCACGCCCGGTTCGCCGATCAAACAGGGATTGTTTTTAGTACGGCGGGAAAGAATCTGCACCACGCGGTAAATCTCCCGATCCCGCCCGATGATGCGGTCCAGCTCTCCTCGGCGCGCCTTGGCGGTCAGGTCGGTGCAGTAGGTATCCAGGAATTTACGCTTCTTTTCCTTTTTCTTGCCGGGCTTTTCCGGTGCGGCGGCTCCCGCGGAGACGCCCTCCGCTGCGCCGCTCCCTCCCTGCCCATTCGGCATGTTGCCAAACAGGTTCTGCAAAAACGGAAAGGTCGCCGCGCCGCCGGGCGCGAAGCCGTCCTCCCCGTCCTCCCCGGGATTCATCAGCTCGCCGAGCTGCTGGTCCATCTGCTCCACGTCTTCATCGGTAATGCCGAATTTATCCAGCAGGTCGTCCACCGGCTTGATCCCAAGCTCCTTGGCGCAGACCAGGCAGAGTCCGTCGTTAATCGGCTTGTCTCCCTCCATCCGGGTGATGAAGACGACCGCCGTACGTTTTTTGCAGCGTGAACATAACATAGGGGAACCATGCCTTTCCGCCGCCGCTCCTCCCTCCCTCTAGAGGAATCGAACCGACGGCCCAGTTTTCTCATTATTTCGAATTGGGCTCCGCCGTTTCATCTACAGCGGGCTTCCGGGGCATTTCCTTTTTTAGGTTAAAAAACACCTTCATATAGTTAAAGAACGCGAACAGCATCAGCACCGCAACCAGCGCGATCAACGCCGCCATCAAGGGGAAGGGCATTCCCGGCCAGAGTACAATCAGCGCCATCACTCCGTAAAATACGAAGGTGGAAACCTTACCGTACCAGCGCGCGCCGTGAATCTTCATCCCACGGCGGAGCAGAATCAGCCCGCCGATGCTCTGGCAAAGCTCTTTGACAAGGCAGATCACCACCAGCCCGATGATGGCGGGATTCCGCACCGCCAGGCAAATTACCACCGTGACCTGGGTAAGTTTATCCGCCGCCGGGTCAAGGAGCTTTCCGAGATCGGTGATCTGGTTGAACTTACGGGCGATGATCCCGTCCAGCGAATCAGTCAGCCCCGAAAGCACCAGTACGCCGAAGGACCAGTACAGAAGCGACGGGTTGGAATCGCTCATCAGATACAGCACGGCAAAGACCGGCAGCAATATCAACCGGAACAGCGACAGCGCATTCGGGACGTTCATCTTCCATTCGATTTGCAGTAAGCTCATGTTCTTGTCGTTCCTTTCCGCAGGATTCCCTCACTCGCCCTGCGGCGCATCCCGGTTCTGTTGCGAAGAACCGCGCCGCGGGGCGTACCAGACCGGTCAGGGATTGGCCACCTTGACTCCCGCCACCAGCCGGTCCAGCTCGTCCGTCACCGGACTGACCGTTTCGATCGCCCGGACGATATGGGTATCCTCGATGGTTTGCCGGGAAATCGCTCCGTCGCTATCCGACACCAGGGAAAGCAGCGTCAGCACGGTCACTCCTACGAAAACCAGCAGCGCGCCCTGCAGCGCGCCCATCACGCCGCCGAGAGCACCGTTCACCTGCCGGAGAACCGGCAGGTGGCAAACCCGGTCGATGGCCGTGGCCGCAATGGCCGCCAGGATCATCACCACGATAAACAGCACCGTGAAGAACAGCATCCGCAACAGGGAAACCGCCACCGGACGCACGATCATCGTGGAAATGGTCGACGACAGCGCGTCGGCCGATCCGCCGAGGGAGCTTTGCAGTTTTTCCGTAAGCTGCTCCGGCGTTCCCAGCCCCGCCGACTCCAGCGCGTTGGCCACCGGGCCGGGCAGCTGCTCCAGAATGCCGGTCAGCGCCTCCTGTACCGACTGCTCGTCGGTTTCCACGATTTTGGAGGAAATGGTTTCCTCCACCGTGTCCGCCAAAAACAGATCGTAGGCCCCGCCGGCGAGCGGTGTGCTGAGGAGGGCGGCCGCCACGATCGCAACCACGCAGCCCGCCAGATGAATCACGGATTTTATGAATCCCCTCCGAAAACCAAGGAAAATCGCAAGAAGAAAAATTAGTATGGCCGCTCCGTCCAGAATATATGCCACGCTGACGCCTCCCATCCTTATCCGGGGCGAAACGCCCCAAAAATCCGCGGTTTTCGCGGAGCCAAAAAGTCACTCTTAATTTCATTAACTCCATCAATATAGCATATTTTACCGATAAGTACAACCGCCGGCACACAGGCAAAGCGGCGCATTTTCTCTTAATTTTTGATAAAAATGCGGAAAAAGGAACACGACTCCGTCCCCTTTTCCCTGGCGCTGCACTTCGCTACTCCCCTTCCGACAGGGCGGTCAGGCCGAGTACGATCACCTTATGCCCCAGCGTGCCGACCAGCCGCCCGTCCCGCGGGGCGTCGGTGGTTTTTTGAATGCCGGTCACATCGGTCCGGTACAGGTGAGCGCTGGTCAGGAGCACCGCGCCGTCGCTGCCGGGAGCGATGCTGCGGTACGTTCCCTCAAAGGGGACGGTAAAGGCGACGTCCCCGCTGGGGTTAACCGCCATCAGCTCGCCGCCGGCGGTGCTGCCGTAGCTCCGCAGCACGAGGGAGGCCGCCTTTTCCCCAACGGCAAACCCGATCAGCTCCTTCTCCCCATAGCCCTGTTTCTGCCGAAGGGTTCCGGACGCGTTCAGCACCCACACGGCGCTGTCCCCGACGGCGGCCACCGTGCCGCTTGGAAAATATTGTACCGCGCAAAGCAGCTGGTCGGCGTCGTCCACCCGGAGGGTGGGCTCTTCCTTGTCGAAATCGTACAGCAGGATAGAGGACTTCATCGCCCCCTGCTCCGCCTCCACGCCGACCGCCGCCACCGATTTCCCGTCCGGGCTGAGCGCCACATCCAGGATAATCAGGTCGGCGACGTACCGGTGGTACTTCACCTTCTTTTTGGAATCATATACCACGATTTCGGAAGTATAGCCCTGAGCGGAATCGGTGCAAACGGCGAAATTCCCGTTCTTTCCCATCGCCGCGCTGACGATATGGTTGGTCAGGGTCAGCTCCGCCCCGGCGCCGGCGCGGGATTCCACCCGCAGCCGGTACCCGCCCGCCTCGGCGAGCAGGGACCATTTCCCCGCGGTTTTCAAAATGGGCGAGGAAAAGCCGTGCTGGCGGCGGAGCACCTCCCCGCCGTTGCTGTTGTAGACCAGAAAGGAGGTGTCGGTGAGCAGCGCCAGCCCGTCCCGGGTCTCGGCCATGTCCAACACCGCGCTTCCGGTGATCTCCACCGGAAAGCCGTCCCCCTTCTGCCTGCCGGCCAGCTTTTCATCCAGCCAGACGACCAGGCTTTCCGGGGCGATTTTGTCCCAGTTTACATACGTGAACAGGATGCCGGCCACCAGCGCCGCCACCAGTACCAGCCGGAAAACCAGCCGGAAAACCGACCGGCCCTTCCGGCGTTTTTTCCGGGGCGGGAGGGCGCGCAGCCCGCCGTCCGCATTGTCCTCCGGCGCGCTGGTCTCCGCCGGTTCTCCGGCCGGTTTGACCGTCCGGTCGGCTGTCCGCTTATGCCGCTGGATTTTTAAATCCCGCTTGTCCGCCATGGCTGGCCCTCCTTTTCTTCAACTGTCCGGTTCGTTTTCCTTCGCTTGGCCCATCGTCTCCGGAGCGTAGAACACCCGCTCCAGAATCAGTCCGCGGGCGGGCGCCGTCATCCCCGCCGCCGCGCGATCCCCCGCCGCGAAAATCGCGGGGATGCCGTTGTACGGGCGACGGCCCGCCGCCATCTCCAGCAGGGTGCCGACCATGATCCGCACCATATTATAAAGGAAGCCGTCCGCCTCCACCGAAAACACGACCAGCCCGCCCTCGCGGGCCACGCCGCAGTCCCGCACGGTTCGTACCGTATCCTCCACGCTGCTGCCCGCCGCGCAGAAAGGGGCGAAGTCGTGCGTGCCGATATAGTCCTTCGCCGCCCCGTCCAGCCTCTCCGTGTCCAGCGGGACGCGGTGATGAAGCGCCCGTCCCTCCCAAAAGGGGTTGCGCTCCGGCTCGTTCCAGATACGGTAGAGATACCTCTTTCCCCGCGCGTCGTACCGGGGATGGAAGTCGGGGCCCACCTCCCGGCAGCAGTAAACGGCGATATCCCGGGGAAGATGGGCGTTCAGCGCCGCGCAGAGCTTCCCGTTCCGGAGGGGGGAGGCGGTATCCAGCGTGCAGCAGAACATATCCGCGTGCACCCCCGCGTCGGTGCGGCTGCATCCGGTGATCCCGGAACGCACGCCAGTGACCGCCTCCACCGCGTCCTGCAGCGTTTGCTGCACGGTTACACCGTTCGGCTGGACCTGCCAGCCGTGATACCGCGTCCCGTCGTACCGCAGTGTGAGCAAAAGCCGCTGCATCGCCGTTTCCTCCCTTTTTCCGTTCCTTTGACTCCGCCGCTACAGCACCGGGGGAATTACGAAATTGAGTGCGAAGAGCCCGGCGACCACCAGCAGCGTCACCGCGAGGCTGATCCCGTCCCTCGCCTGCATATGAAGCTGTTTCATCCGGGTACGGCCCTCCCCGCCGCGGTAGCAGCGGCATTCCATCGCGGTCGCCAGCTCGTACGCCCGGCGGAAAGAGGAGACAAACAGCGGGATCAAAATGGGAATGAGCGCCTTCGCCCGCTGCATCAGCCCGCCGCTTTCCATATCCGCGCCCCGCGCCTTCTGCGCCGACATAATCTTGTCGGTCTCCTCCACCAGGGTGGGGATGAACCGCAGGGCGATGGTCATCATCATCGCCAACTCGTGCACGTTCAGATGGAGCGCCTTCAGCGGCTTCATCAGCCGCTCCAGCGCGTCGGTCAGGGCGGTAGGGGTGGTGGTGTAGGTCAGCAGCGAGCTTCCCGCGATCAGGCAGAGAATACGCACCGCGATGAACGCCGCCGTAATCAACCCCTGGGTAGTGATATGGATAAAGCCCCAATCGAACAGATGCACGCCCTTGTCCACATAAAAGATATTCAGGGCCGAGGTGAAAATAATCAACGGAATAATCGGCTTGACGCTTTTGAATACCAGCTTCCCCGGAAGGCGGGATACGATCACGCTGAACAGCAGGAAGCCGACCGCGATCGCCAGCCCAATCCAGTTCTGGGGGACAAACACGGCGACAATATACACAAAGGTAAGGATCAGCTTGACCCGTGGGTCCATCCGGTGGAGGAGCGAATCGCCGGGAAAATACTGGCCGATCGTGATTCCGTTAAGCATGAGTGTTTTCCTCCTCCTTTAAAGGTCCTTTCTCCAGAGGGGCCTCTCCCAGCGGAACCTTCTCCAGCAGCGGAAGCAGCCTTCCGACCGCCTGCTCCACCGTGTAGACATTGTCCCCCACGGCGTATCCCTTCTCCCGCAGGAGCATGAACACCCGTGTCACCGCCGGGATGGAAAGGCCGATAGCCTCCAGCTCCTCCGCACGGGAAAAGACGGCGGGTGTCTCGTCGAACATGGCGACCCGGCCGCCGTTCATCACCAGCACCCGTTTCGCCACCCGGGCGATATCCTCCATACTGTGGGATACCAGCAGCACAGTGGCGCCGGTCTCCTGCTGATAGGCTTTGATCTGTTCCAGGATCATATCCCGGCCCTTCGGGTCCAGACCGGCGGTCGGCTCGTCCAGAATCAGCACCTCGGGCTGCATCGCCATCACCCCGGCGATGGCCGCCCGGCGCTTTTCCCCTCCCGACAGCTCGAAGGGGGATTTCTCCAGCAGTTCCGGCTTCAGGCCGACGAATTCCGCCGCGCGGAGGACCCGCCGCTCGATCTCCTCCTCCGGCAGCCCCATATTCTTCGGGCCGAAGGCGATATCCTTGCGGGCGGTCTCCTCGAAGAGCTGATGCTCCGGGTACTGGAACACCAGCCCTACCTGAAAGCGGATCTCCCGGATTTTTTTCGGTTCGGCCCAGACGTCGTTTCCGTTCAGCAGAACCCGGCCGGACGTCGGACGGAGCAGTCCGTTCAAATGCTGCACCAGAGTGGATTTTCCCGATCCGGTATGCCCGATAATTCCCACGAAATCCCCCTTTTCCACCGAAAGGGATACGCCGGTCATGGCATCCATTTGGAAGGGCGTGCCGGGGGAATAGGTATAGGTTACGTCTCTGGTCTCGATGACCGGCGGGGCGACGCTTTGGTCCGCGCCGTTCTCCTGTCCGGCCGGCGGCGTTTCCGTCCGGCCGACGGCTTCTCCGGAATGGCCCATTTGTAACGCGAGTGCCTCGGCGCACTCTTCGGCGGTCAGCACCCCGTCGGGCAGGGGAACGCCCCGGCGGCGCAGCTCCCAGCACAGCTCGGTGGGCTGGGGAACGTCCAGCTCGATTGCCCGCAGCGCCTCCACCTGGGAGAACACCTCCCGCGGCGTTCCCTGCGTTTGGATTTTCCCGTCGTCCATCACCACCACGCGGTCGGCCCGCGCGGCTTCCTCCATATAATGGGTGATGAGCACCACCGTCATCCCCCGCTCTTTGTTCAGGCGGGAGACGGTGTCCAGCACCTCCCGCCGTCCCTTCGGATCGAGCATGGCGGTCGGCTCGTCCAGCACCAGACAGTCGGGCTGCATGGCGAGGATGCCGGCGATGGCCACCCGCTGCTTCTGCCCGCCGGACAGCTTATGCGGCGCGTGAAGGCGGTAGTCGTACATTCCCACCGTTTTCAGCGCGTCGTCCACCCGGCGGCGGATCTCGGCCGGTTCGATCCCGAGGTTCTCGGGGCCGAAAGCTACGTCCTCCTCCACGATGGTGGAGACCAGCTGGTTGTCCGGGTTCTGGAGCACCATCCCCACCGTCCGGCGAATCTCGTATTTCCATTCCTCGTCCGCCGTGTTCATTTCCCGTACGAAGACCGTGCCGCCGGTAGGCAGGAGCATGGCGTTGAAATGCTTGGCAAGGGTGGATTTTCCCGACCCATTATGGCCGAGCAGCGCGATGAATTCGCCCTGCCGGATAGCCAAATCCACCCCATCCAGCACCATGACCGGCTGATCCGGGGCGTTTTCCTGCCCAGCCGTTCCATTCTGCCCGGTCTGTTCCCCAGCCTCGCCGTTTTCATAGAGAAAGCGCACGTCCCGCGCGGTAATGATATCCATTCGGTAATTCCTCGCTTTTTATTGGTCAATTCCTGTATCGGCGGGCGCTATTTCTCCGTCCGCTGCCAGATCGCCGTCGCCCCGCAGGGGAGCGTTAACCCCGCCGTCGGGCCGCCTGTCACCGGCAGGCCGATCTCGTCCGCCCGCGCCTCCCCGCCGAAGCGGGGGACGAGCAGAGAGGCCAGCATATACTGCATCACCGACGGGGACAGCCCAGTGGTGTAGGAGTTTACGATGAAAAAGAGCGGGTTTTTGGACAGCAGAGCGGCGCACTGCCCGATCAGCGGATAAATATGCTCCTCCAGCTTCCACACCTCGCCGCCCGGTCCCCGCCCGTAGGACGGCGGGTCCATCAGGATCGCGTCATAGGTGTTTCCCCGCCGAAGCTCCCGCGCCGCAAATTTACCGCAGTCGTCCACCAGCCAGCGGATCGGCCTGTCCGCCAGCCCGGAAGCCGCCGCATTCTCCCGCCCCCACGCGACCATCCCCTTGGAGGCGTCCACATGGGTGACGTGCGCGTCCGCCGCCGCGCAGGCAAGGGTCGCGGCCCCGGTATAGCCGAACAGGTTCAGCACCCGGATCGGCCGCCCGGCGCGGACAATCGTCTCCGTCATCCACTCCCAGTTGACGGCCTGCTCGGGAAAAAGGCCGGTATGCTTAAAGCCCATCGGCTTCAGGTTGAAGCGCAGAGCCTCATACCCGATCTGCCAGGAGTCGGGGATGGGCTTATACCGTTCCCATCTCCCGCCGCCGGTGGAAGAACGGTAATACCGGGCGTGCGCCTGTCGCCAGAGCGGGCTTTTCTTCGGCGTATCCCACAGCACCTGCGGGTCGGGCCGGATCAGGAGAATCTTCCCCCACCGTTCCAGCCGTTCGCCCGCCGATGTGTCGATCAGCTCATAGTCCTTCCATCCGGTCGCCGCCCGCATATCGCCTTTCCCTCTTCCCCTCAGTTTCTCCTGCCTTGTTTCTCTTGCCTTTTGTTATTGCCTGCTCTCTTCGTTAAGCAGCCCGCCGTCCGGCCGCCGGACGGCGGGCTGCTTTTCCCTGGGGATTGGCCGGCTTTACCGGCCCTCGTCCAGCTTCGTCTGGATGGTCTCCGCCAGTTCCACCGCAAGCTTGTTGATCACGTCGAAGTCACGGCCCTCCACCATCACCCGAATCAGGGGCTCGGTGCCGGAGGGACGAACCAGAATCCGGCCGTCCCGGCCGAGGCCCGCGCCCGCCTTCTCAACAGCCGCCGCCAGCTCTGCATCGGCGTTGTATTTTGCCTTCTGCTCCGCGTCCGCCTTGACGTTGATCATCACCTGCGGATACCGTTCCATCATTCCGCCGACCGCCGACAGCTTCTGTCCCCGCTCCCGGCACATAGTCAGCAGCTTGATGGCGGACATCTGCCCGTCGCCGGTGGTGGCGTGGCGGCGGAAAATGATATGCCCCGACTGCTCGCCGCCGATGGCGTAGCCGCTTTTCAGCATTTCCTCCAGCACATACCGGTCTCCCACCTTGGTAGTCACCGGCGCGATGCCATGCTCCTCGCAGAAACGGAACAACCCGAGGTTGGACATCACGGTCGCGACCGCCGCGTTCCCATCCAACTCCCCTTTTTCCTTCATATCCAACGCCAGGGCCGCGATGATCTTATCCCCGTCCACCAGATTTCCCTGTTCGTCCACCGCAAGGCAGCGGTCCGCGTCCCCGTCGAAGGCCACGCCCGCAAAATATTTCAGCTTCTTCACGAACTCCGCGAGCTGCTCAATATGGGTGGAGCCGCAGTTCGCGTTGATGTTCACCCCGTCCGGCTGGTCGTTCAGGAACACGCAGTCCGCGCCAAGGGCGGAGAACAGTTTTCGGGCTGTCGCGCTGGCGGAACCGTTGGCGCAGTCCACCGCCAACCGCATCCCCCGCAGGCTCACATCGGTAATGGAGAGCAGGTGGCGGACGTAATCATCCACCGCCGTCTCACAGCGGGTGATCCGGCCGATCTCCCCGCCTGTCGGGCAGGGCGGGGTTTTCGCGCCGTCCAGCACAATGGCCTCGATCTCCTCCTCCAGCGCGTCGGAAAGCTTGTAGCCCTCGCCGTTGAAAATCTTGATTCCGTTGTATTCGCAGGGATTGTGGGAGGCGGAAATCATCACCCCCGCGTCTGCGCCGTATTCCTTGACCAGATACGCCACCGCCGGGGTGGGAACCACCCCCAGGAGGACGGCGTCCGCCCCCACGGAACACAGACCGGCCACGATCGCGGCCTCCAGCATGTCGGAGGACACGCGGGTATCCTTGCCGATCACCACCCGGGGGCGGCGGTGCTCCACCTCGATGAGCACCATCGCCGCGGCGCGGCCGATCGCCATCGCCAGTTCACACGTCAGCTCCGAATTGGCGACGCCCCGCGCGCCGTCGGTACCAAACAGTCTTCCCATGAAAATCCATCTTCCTTTCCCCGGCGGCGTCATCCCCGGAATACAGGCGGGCCGCGCCGCCGCCGACGGACAAGACCCTTTATCCCACAGCCTGTTTTCCATCCCACAAAACCCACGGCGACCGTGGATTCCGCCCGCCGCAAACACGCTTCCTTCCGTGAACCGGCCGACGATATATCAGCGCGGCGGAACCCACATTCCCCGCGTTGACAACGACTTTCTCCCCCCTAAGGCCGTTTTTCAGGCCCCAGGCGGCGATAAGCGAACAGCTCGAAGGAGGCGGTCACGGTCAGCTCCGTTAATGCGGCGACCCGCGCCTGCTCGGTTCTCCCTGTCTTATAATAATATGGCGTCATCCGGAACAAATTCTCGATGTCCCGGTTTTCACCCGTGTTTTTCAGCGTCATCGGATAGGCGACCGACCACCGGCCGATCAGTGAAAAGCCCTCCAGCGCCGGATCCTTCACCTCGTTGCGGTAAGGGCGGTCGTAGGCGGCTTCCTTGAGCTCCCACAGGTGCCCCTCCCCCGGGACGGCCAGCAGCAGCGTCCCGCCCGGGCGGAGAACCCGCCGGATTTCCTCCCCGCAAAAAGGGGCGAAGAGGTTGAGCAGCACGTCGCAGCCCCCGTCCGGGACCGGCAGGCGGAATACGCTTGCCGCCGCGTACCGGACAGCCTCCGACGGGATACCCGCCGCTTTGGCGCGCCTGGCAGCCTTATCCGCCGCCACCTTGGAGATGTCCACCCCCAGCAGGACGAACGGCCGCCCGGAGGCGGCCAGCGCCGTGCGGAACCGTTCGGTATAATAGCCCTCCCCACAGCCCGCGTCCAGCACGGTAAGCGGGCCGCCGTCCGGCAAATGCGCCGCGAGCAGTTCGCCCATGGCGTCGGCGAGAGGCTGATACCAGCCTTTTTCTAAAAATTCCCGCCGGGCGGTCACCATCAGCGGATTGTCGCCCGGGGCTTTGGAATGCTTTTGATCCGGCAGCAGCAGGTTGACATACCCGCTTTTCGCACGGTCGAAGGAATGCCCGCCGGGGCAGGCGTAAGCACGCGCCGTCATCGCGAGGAGCGCGCCGCAAACCGGGCAGCGGAAACCGCTCACAGCGTAAGCTGCCCCGTGTAGTCGATGCCAAGGTGCTCATACGCCGCGGGGAGCACCACCCGCCCGCGCGGGGTCCGGCTGAGGAAGCCGAGCTGCATCAGATACGGCTCGTACACATCCTCGATGGTGACCGATTCCTCCCCGATCACCGCCGCAACGGTGTCCAGCCCGACCGGGCCGCCGTTGTAATGCTTAATCATGGCCTCCAGCATCCGGCGGTCCACCATGTCCAGCCCCAGCTCGTCCACCTCCATCCGGTCGAGAGCCTGCCGGGCGGTATCCGCCGTGATCACGCCCCCGCTCATCACCTGGGCGAAATCCCGCACCCGCTTAAGCAGCCGGTTGGCGATCCGGGGAGTTCCCCTCGCCCGGGACGCGATCTCAAGCGCCCCGTCCCCATCGCAGGGGATGTCGAGGATTTTGGCGCTGCGGGACACAATCCGTCCCAGTTCCTCCGGGGTGTACAGCTCCAGCCGGAGAACCACCCCGAACCGGTCCCGCAGGGGAGCCGAAAGCTGGCCCGCCCGGGTGGTCGCGCCGATCAGGGTAAAGCGGGGAAGCGGCAGATGGATGGACGCCGCGCCCTGTCCCTTTCCGTTGATGATGTCAATGGCGAAATCCTCCATCGCGGGGTATAAAATTTCCTCCACCGTCCGGGGAAGGCGGTGAATCTCGTCAATAAACAGCACGTCCCCGGGGTCGAGGTTGGTCAGCAGCGCCGCCAGGTCGCCCGGCCGTTCCAGCGCCGGGCCGGAGGTGATACGGATATTGACTCCCAGCTCGTTCGCAATAATCTGGGAGAGAGTGGTCTTGCCCAGGCCGGGCGGGCCGTACAGCAGGACGTGGTCCAGCGCCTCCCCGCGGATTTTGGCCGCGTCGATAAAGACCTTCAGGTTTTCCTTCACCTTGGTCTGGCCGATGTATTCCGTGAGCGTTCGGGGACGCAGGGGATTATCCCCGTCGTCCTCCGGCAGGTATTCGGTGGAAACCACCCGGTTTTCATAATCCATTTCCATGCTGTCCATCCCGTGCTTTCCGCCTTTCCGTCCGCGCGTTACTTTCTCTCACTGTCCAGAAGAAGCCGCCATATCCCCGCCTCATCGGACGGCGCGTCGTAATCCCCGACCAGCTCGCCGGGATAATGATACCGAAGGCCGGCGCGCTCTCCCGCCTCCAGGCAGCCGATCAGCCGTTCTTCTCCGTATTTCCCTGCAAAGGCGGCGAAGGCCCGTACCCGGAGCTTTTGAAGCATAGGGCTGTCGCAAGGAAAATCCCGGCATTCCCAGCAGCCGGAAAACCCTTTTTCTATACAACACCGCCGGTTTTTACACCAGTCCCGGTCCCGACAGCCCTCATCCCGGCAGCCGGCGCAGGAGTCGTTTTGCCCGCACACGGCGCACGCCAGCCCGCAATACGCCATGCCCTTTTCCCGGTCCATCCTCACGCCGCCTTTCTGTCATAACGGTAGAACGACCCCTTATTTCTGCTTTGCCAGCAGCTTCAGCGCATCCCGCACCAGCGTTTCCACCGGCAGAGAGCTGTCCAGCTTTCCGACTGCGGCGGAGGCTTCGCCCGGCGTGAAGCCGAGCACCGACAGGGCGCTCACCGCCTCGGCGGCGTTCCCCGCAGCGGAGACCACGCCGGCCCCGCCCGGCAGCTCCACGCCGCCGGAGGACGCCAGCGCCCCCACCTTGTCCTTGAGCTCCAGCACAATCCGCTGGGCCAGCTTGGGGCCCACTCCCTGCGCCCGGGTCAGCGCCTTGTAATCGCCGGCGGCGGCGGCCAGCGCCACCCGCTCGGGCGAAAGCTCGGAAAGGATCGCCAGCCCCGCCTTGGGTCCCACCCCGGTCACGGCGGTCAGCTGTTTAAAGCATTCCAGCTCGGCCTGCTCGGCAAAGCCGAACAGCTCGATCGCGTCCTCCCGTACATTCATGATAGTATAAAGCGTCGCTTCCGCCCCCAGGGCGGGAAGGGCGCGGGCCGTGGTCATGGTGATCTGGCACCGGAAGCCCACCCCGCCGCATTCGATCACGGCGACGCGCGGCTCCGCATGGATCAGCTTTCCCCGCAGGCTGTACAGCATCGTTCTTCATCCTCTCAGAGTTGCGGCGATTCCGGCCGCTTTTTCTGAATATCCTATATTCCTATATCCTATACCCTTGTTTTCCTTTTCCTATTGCGGCCTCTGAATGATCCGCCGCTTCAGAGCCGTCCCGCCGCTCTGCCCATGGCAGATGGCGATGGCCAGCGCGTCGGCCGTGTCGTCCGGCTTGGGTACGGCGGCCAGCCGGAGCAGGCGGCGGGTCATCTCCATCACCTGCGGCTTCTCCGCCTTGCCGTAGCCGGTCACCGCCGACTTCACCTGCAGCGGCGTGTATTCGTACAGGGGGACGCCGCTCTGCTTTGCGGCGAGCAGGATCACCCCGCGGGCCTGGGCCACGTCGATGGCGGTCTTCTGGTTGTTTTTGAAATACAGCTTTTCCACCGCCAGCGCGTCCGGTTTATGCCGGGCGAAAAGGACAGTCAGCTCGCTGTGGATAATCTCCAGTCGGCGGGAAAATTCCATGCCGGCCGGAGTCTCTACCGCACCGAAGGCCAGCGGCGTGAACCGTCCCCGCTCATACCGCAGGACGCCCCAGCCGACGATTGCATAGCCGGGGTCGATTCCAAAGATAATCATGGGGAGGTTCCTTCCTTTCCGCCGCCGGTCGGTTCACGACGGCCCTATCTGATCAATTATAGCATACTCCCCGTTCCGGGGCAACAAAAAATCCTTTCGGTCCCTTTTCAATATAAGTGTTGCTGGGTTGCTGGAAAAAATCTCGGCGACTTCACTAAAAAGCCATGGCTAAATATGGAAAAGCAAAAATGTAGGCTCCAACCCTGATTTGGAGCGTGCGTTTTTAATATTGGTTAAGTTTAGTTGACCGACAAAAAGGCCGATAAGATATTGAAAGTGTAATTTTATATAGGGGGAGAAGCAACTGAACGAGTAAAGAAAAAGGGGAAGTGGTGGTGAAATTGTAGCTATAATGTTTATGTCCATTTCAATGGAAATGTTGCTGACGTGAAACTCTGGCGATTTTACCAACTATAGATTAAATTTTTAAGAAATGTTAATATGCGTTGCTTGCGGCAACGGGCGATTTCTCATACAATATTGGTAACGCCGTTGGCAGTAACAACTGAAAGAAAGCGAGGTTATCCCTGATGTTAAAGGAAAACATTAAAGCGATTAGAAAATCAAAAGGACTTTCGCAAGAAGAGCTTGCTATCAAGCTGAATGTGGTGAGGCAAACAATCTCTAAATGGGAAAAGGGATTGTCAGTTCCTGATTCTGATATGCTGCTCTCTATATCGGAAGTCCTTGAAACACCTGTAAGCACTTTGCTTGGAGAAACTGTTATTGAGACGAAGGCTGATGATTTGAAAGCAATTTCCGAAAAACTGGAGGTTATAAATATGCAGCTTGCGCAAAGGAAGAATACAAGACGAAAAACACTCCATTGGCTGCTTATCTCAGTATGTGCGGTTATAGTAACAGTTTTTATAGCCTTGAGAGCATTAAATAGCCCTTATTTAGGTTGGGATTATAGTGATCCTGAAACCGCTGTTATCGGAGCAGCTTTTCACTCATTTGAATGGCTGTTTGTCAGATTAGCGCCGATAGTCCTTATAGGGGCAATTGTTGGAATTTGCTTAACACGAAAGAAAATATGAACCTGCTCTACTTTTGAGATAAAGGTAAAAAGAAGAAACCAAATGGGCAGAAGAGTCCGCAATGACAATTCGTGTATGTGAAATCTGCGGACAGCAAGAGTAACTTATTTATCAGGCGCAATAAAACCCATATTTTATTGAGCCGCCGTCCAGAAATGGGCGGCGGCTCCTTTGTGCAATTCGACTAATGATTTCCAAATTTAGGCATTAGCAACACCAATCATAAAAAGGGATTCCTTTCGGCGGTTGCGGACCTGTCTTTTTCCCGGTTTCCGCCGATTCGCTGTTTATGGCAAAGACTTTTCGCGGAAAATGAGGCAGTTTCCGCCGCCGTATGGTTTTCCCCCATGTCATGGCTTGCCGTCTATATGGTTCTGCGGAATCAAAGGATAATCTACGTGGAAAGCAGGGTATACGGGAATCCCCCACATGGATGAAATTCTCCAATCCCCCTCATCCCCTCATCCCCCTCGTCATCCTCGTCGCTCCTCTCCCTCTCCGGTCTTCCCTGCCGCTATCAGCCGCCGGACGGCGCCGATCGCGGCCAGCGCCGCCTCGGCGGTATCGGTATCCTTCCGGTCGGGAAGTCCGGCCGCCGCCCGCTCCTGGTTCCACAGCACATGAAGGACGCAGCCCGCCCGCAGTCCCCGCGCGGCCGCAACGGCATACAGCGCCGCCGACTCCATCTCGGAGGCGAGGCATCCCGCCCGCAGCCAGGCCTGCCATTGGTTTTTGAGTTCATAGGAAACCGGGGAATCCTCCGGGCTGTGCTGGCCGTAAAAGGAATCCTTGCACTGCACCACCCCGACGTGCGCCGTCCGCTCGCCCGCCGTCCCGCAGAGCGCCGCCGCTGCGTCCGCCAACGCCGCTGTTACCGCGAAATCCGATACCGCCGGGAAGGCGAGGGGTAGGTATTCGCGGCTGGTTCCCTCCTGCCGGATGGCGGCGTTGGCGATCACCAGGTCGCCGCCCTTGACAGAGAGCGCCATCCCTCCGCAGGTACCCACCCGGATCAGAGTCCTGACCCCGCAGCGGGCCAGCTCCTCCACGCAGATGGCCGTGGACGGCCCGCCGATCCCATGGGAAACGACCAGCACCCGCTCCCCATCCAGCGTTCCCGCCCAGGAGGCGTATTCCCGATTGCTGGCGACGAACGCCGCCCCATCCAGCCGCCGGGCGATGGACTCCACCCGTCCGGGGTCGCCGGTCAGGATGGCGTACTCCGCCCCCTGTGAGGGGGTCAGCCCGATATGGTACATGGCTTCCTCGTTAAAATTCAGCATCGTGCGTTTCTCCTCTCCGTCTTCTTATTTTCCACAGGCAGCCTTTCGGATGCCGTCTTTCTTCGTTTTTGCTCTTATTACGCTTTTCACTTTACTCAAACCGTACTTAGCCTGCAAAATCGGATTCTCTGCCGGCCTTATCTGGCGGCGCAATTGAGAAATGCCGCCGCATTCTCCTTAACGTCATGATTATTCCCTGCCGGCGGCGGATAATAATATTTTACCATATTTTCTCTTATTCGCGCTTCTCCCTCCCGGATATATAACAAAAATTTCACAATTTTGGTTTGCCGACGGTGTATAGTGAAGGTATTGACAAGCCAAGCGGCGCAATCTTTCAGATCAGGAAAGGACGGTTAACCCAAATGAACAATTTTGTTTTTCATAACCCCGCGAAAATCCTGTTCGGCAAAGGAGTGGAAAAGGATGCGGCCCGGGAAATCCGCCTGTGCGGCGGCTCCCGTGTCCTGCTGGTGTACGGGGGCGGCAGCATCAAACGCAGCGGACTGTACGACACGCTCATACGCGGCATGGAAGCGGAAGGTCTCGCGGTCTTCGAGCTGCCCGGCGTCCAGCCCAATCCCCGTCTCGGCCTGGTACGGGAGGGTGTCCGTCTCTGCCGGGAAAACAAGGTGGATTTTCTTCTCGCGGCAGGCGGCGGTAGCGCGATCGACACCGCCAAGGCGATCGCGGTCGGGGTCCCTTACGCCGGGGACGTGTGGGACTTCTATGAAGGAAAAGCGCGTTTCAGCGAAGCGTTGCCGGTCGGCGCGGTGCTCACCATCCCCGCCGCCGGCAGCGAAACCAGCCCCAGCAGCGTCATCACCAAGGAAGAGGGGCTGCTGAAAAGGGGCTGCGGCGGCCCGGCGATGATCCCGCGGTTCGCCATAATGAACCCCGAGCTTACCTGCACCCTCCCCGCCTACCAAACCGCCTGCGGCGCGTCGGATATCCTCGCTCACCTGATGGAGCGGTATTTCACCCGGGTGGAGCATGTGGACTTCACCGACCGGCTGATCGAAGCCACTATGCGCACCGTCCTCGATTTCGCGCCTCTCGTCTTGGCCCATCCCCAGGATTACGACGCACGGGCTGAGCTCATGTGGGCCGGCACCATCGCGCACAACGACCTGCTGGATACCGGACGAATCGGGGACTGGGGCTCCCACCAAATCGAACACGAGCTCAGCGCGCTCTACGATATCGCGCATGGAGCAGGGCTGTCCATTGTCTTCCCGGCGTGGATGAAGCATGTCTGGCGGGACGACCCCGACCGGTTCGTCCAGTTTTCTTCCCGCGTACTCGGGGTAGAGGTTGCGCACGGAAACAAGGAGCGGGCGGTCGAGCTGGGGATCGCCCGGCTGGAGCAGTTCTATCGCTCCCTCGGCCTGCCCGTCCGGCTGTCGGAGGCGGATATTCCGGAGGATCGCCTGCGGGAAATGGCGCAGAAATGCACGGCGAGCGGCCCCCAGGGGCATTTCCGCGAGCTGATGGAAGAAGACGTTTACCAGATTTACCTCCTCGCCCGGTAAAGGACGGAAGCCCGCACAAAAAATGACGGAAGCCGGTCAGCTTCCGTCATTTTTCTTTTCCATTTTTCCGGGTTTTACAACCCTTCCCGGCAGAAGGGGAGTGGGAGAAAACCTAAAAAAGCGCTTTCCCCGCTTCGTAATTGCCGGGGAAAGCGCTTTTCTTTTACAGCATATCTTTTTTGTGCAGAATAAAGCCGACCACACCCATCAGCGCCAGCGACAGCACCATCGGGAACCAGAAAAACTGTGACAGCGGAAGTCCTTCCACGTTCATGCCATAGAAGCCCGCAATGATGTTCGGGATGGAAATCACGATGGTAATAGAAGCGAGCACCTTCATCACGATGTTCAAATTGTTGGAGATAACCGAGGCAAACGCGTCCATAGTACCCGAAAGGATGTTGAGGTAAATGCTGGACATTTCGATAGCCTGCTTGATCTCAATCAGCACATCCTCCAGCAGATCCTGATCCTCTTCATACAGCTTGATATAGCGGCCACGCATCAGCTTTTCCAGCGTGGTCTCGTCCGATTTCAGGGAGGTGGAGAAATACACCAGCGATTTTTCCACGTCCAGCAGCTGGATCAGCTCTTTATTCTTCATGGATTTCCGAAGCTGCCGTTCCAGCAGATTGGACATCTTGTCGATCTGTTTCAGATACTGCAGGTACCGGGTCGCCACCCGGAGGATCACCCGCAGCACAAACTGGGTTTTCAGTTCGGTCTGCACGTTGCGGACCACACCCTCCGCGAATTCCGCGATGACGGTGTTTTCCCGCAGGGAAACCGTAATTACATTGGTTTTGGTCACCAGAATCCCCATTGGCATCGTATAGTACGTAACGCCGTCATCGCCCTTTTCGGCGACCGGAGCGTCAATAATGATCAGGGTCGTCCCATCCTCGCTTTCGATACGGGAGGATTCCTCCTCGTCCAGCGCGGCGCGGAGGAAATCCGGTTCCAGAGAAAACTGCTGGATCAGGAAATTGATTTCCTTTTCATCCGGATTGACCGCGTCGATCCAGCAGCCGTCCTCCAGCTCCTCCTGCTCGCGGATACGGCCGTTGACCGTCTTGTAATAATGCAGCATTTGCGCGCATCCCCTTTCCCGGGATGCGCGGCGTTACAGAAGGCGGCGCGCCCCGGTTGTTAAATTTTTGCAGCAACTTCGACCAGGGTCAGGGCTCACCGTCTCCACCTCCTAGGATTTCCAGAGAAATTGAGAAATACCTGTCGGCATTTTCCCACTGTTGCCATTATACCATAGCGCCGCCCGGCCGGTTTCTTTGCCAACGCTTACCGGCGGCGCAATGGAGAAATGCTTGCGCATTTCTCCCTGCTGACATTATACCATAGCGCCGCCCGGCCGAATTCTCTGCCGACCTTTGCCGGCGGCGCAATTGAGAAATACCTGTCGGTATTTCTCCCAAACGACATTATACCATAAAAACAACAGATTGCAAGAGAAAATCGGCGCGCGGAGGAAATCCTGAGTCACCGACAGCGGTAAAAGAAAAATTTCAGCCAAAACCGCCTGATTTGGTCTGGAACGGGCCGGAATGGGATGAAAATAAACCTCTATCCAAAATAAAGCGAGGGGGTAGCATATAAACGCACGAAGGACCGGAGGCGCTGCCGTTTTACAGCTCTTCCGGTCCCCGGCACCTTATGCAGAAATACAGGAATTTGTTGTTTTTGCGCTTTCGCGTGCGGCCTGCTTATTCCTTTTTCCGGAACAGCGCCATGATATCGGTGAAGTCCTGATCCTCGCTGGACGGCGAAGAAGCGGATTGATCCGCGCCCATTCTGGCCGCCGTTCCCGTTTCCGGCGCCTTATAGGAGCCGTCGGTGGCAAAGCCGGTAGCGATCACCGTCACCGAAATCTCATCGTTCATATTTTCATCAAAGGCTGCGCCCCAGATGATAATCCCATCGGGATGGGCGGCGCGGGAGATCATGGAAGAAGCCATCTCCACATCCTCCAGATCGACATCCGGCGAAGCGGTGATGTTGATGATCACGCCGCGCGCCCCGTCGATCGAGGTTTCGAGCAGGGGGCTGGAAATCGCGGCCTTGGCCGCCGCTTCCGCCTTTTCCTTCCCCTCGGCGCGGCCCACGCCCATGTGCGCGTAGCCCGCATCCTTCATGACGGTGGTCACGTCCGCGAAATCGAGGTTGACCAGTCCGGGCACCTTGATCAGCTGAGAGATACTCTGCACGCCCTGGCGCAGGACGTCGTCCGCCACTTCAAAGGCATTGGCCAGGGTGATGCGCTGCTCGCTCACCATTTTCAGCCGTTCGTTGGGGATAACCACCAGGGAATCCACATGCTCCCGCAGGGCGGTGATGCCGTTTTCAGCCTGCTCCATCCGTTTGCGGCCCTCAAACAGGAAGGGCTTGGTCACGATCCCCACCGTGAGGATACCAAGGTCGCGGGCAATCTCCGCCACCACGGGAGCCGCGCCGGTGCCGGTGCCGCCGCCCATCCCCGCGGTGATAAATACCATGTCGGTGCCCTTGAGAGCCGCCATGATCTCGTCGCGGCTTTCCTCCGCGGCGCGCTGTCCCTTTTCCGGGTTCGCGCCCGCGCCGGTGCCGCGGGTCAGCTTTTCACCGATCTGGATTTTCTGAGTGGCCTGGGAAAGCGCCAGGGCCTGCCGGTCGGTGTTGATCGTCACAAACTCCACGCCCTGTACGCCGGCGCGCACCATGCGGTTGACGGCGTTCCCACCGCCGCCGCCGACGCCAACCACCTTTATTTGAACGCCGTCCATGAAATCGTTGTCAAATTCGAAACCCATGTAACTTCCTCCCAGCTTTATTTTCCTGAAAACGGAAAATTCCTTAAATTTTAAGCCGAAGCCGGAAAAGCGGCCATGCGGCTGTATTTTCACTATACGCTTTTTTTATCTTACCATGGTCCCCGGGCAAATTCAACCGTTCGCGTAAAAATACTCCATGGAAAAATACCGGAAAACCGGATGTCAGGCAGCAGACGAAGCCGTCGTGGTTGTCGGAGCCGCCGACGTGCCTGTACCGGGCGCCGTGGTGGTGGGCAGCAGGTTCTCCGGCGTGAATACCGCCTGATACTGATCGGGGTCCGAACCGGAATACGAGCTGACGTTGATCACACCCCGTGCCGTATCCCCATGCTTTTCCAGCACCAGGGAAATGACCTTGGCGGCCAGCACCTCGATCTTATGGTCGAGATTGATGTCGTTCCCCAGTGCGAGGACGATCTGATCCCGCCAGTTCAGCCGGATATCGGTATCGTCCCGCAGGTCGATCTCCCGGATATCGGTGAGCGAATGCGCTGAAAAGGCGGTGAACAGCGCCTGTAAAGCGTCCATACTCTCGTCCGACAGCAGCCGGCTTCCCACCGCGGCGTCATCCAGCAGCCCGCAGCGCACCCTCACATACTCGGACAGCCGCTCGCTGCCTTCCGGAAGCGCTTCCAGCCCCTTTCCGTTCGCGCCGAGGATGATCCAGCCGTCGTCCTTGGCGACCACCGCGACCGGCTCTGCCTCCTCAATGGTGATTTTCAGCGTGGTCAGGGTGGGACTGTCCACCGTCACCTGCTCCACATACGGAAAAGCCTGCAGGATTTTTTCCGCCGCCTGCCGTTTTTTGAGGGAAAAGATGCTCTGGCCGATGTACAACCCGCTCGCCTCGACGATTTCCTCAGCGGTGTAGTGGACGCTGCCCTCGACGTCGATCGTTTTCACACCGAAAACCGCTTGTGTATTTTCTTCCCCCGGCTGGGCCTTGACTCCGGGCCGCAGTAGCAGCAGAACGCCCGCGACGATTCCTCCGACCAGAACCAGCAGGATCAGGACCAGAATCGCCACCCGGAAAGGCCTCAGCCGGCGCTTTTTTTTCTTTTTCGGCGGCTGCTTTTTCGCGGCCGTCTTCTGTATTGTTCGTTCATCCTTGCTGTTTTTGGACATTCTCTATCGCCCGCCTCTGCTTGTTCTGTTCCGATGGCGCCGGATTTGTCTCCCGCCCGGCGGAAAGGCGGCGCGTTTCCCGATGCTTTCCGTTTCGGAACGCCGCCAATCCGTCCGTACCGTCGTCTTCCCATCGCCTTTCCCAGCGGATAGCGTTTCGGGAGAAGAGGTGCGAAAGCACGTGCGGAAGCATAGGAAATGTATAAAAATAATCATAACAAACCGCCGACGAAAAGAAAAGGGGAACCCGACGAATTTCAGCCGTGTCCGGATGAAATTAAGAACGAATTAAGAAAAATTTTGCCGCATAACGCCATGACGCCGCATAAAAAATCCTGCCATCTCCCATTCTATCCCGTTCCATCCATTAACTGGTTCGTCTAATGCTCCATCCCTCCCCTCGCCCGCCGATATTCCCGCAGGAGGGCCTGCGCCGTGTCCGCTTCCAGCCGGTCGTCCAGGGTCATCCGGTGCAGCAGGGACACGAAGGGATCGGCTTCTCCTTCTTCGTTCATCTGAACCTTCTGGATCAGACGATCGAGGCGCAGACGGATGGTGGGATAGGTAACGCCGTAAACCGACGCCAACTCCTTCAGGGAACCGGAGGAAAGCAGGAAATGCCGGAGAAAGGAAAAATCCTCTTCCGTCAGGCCCTGCATCCAATCAGGAATCCCTGTCACCGCACTCCCTCCCCGCAAATCGTGGATTCGTTTGTATTTATTATACTTTTTAATTTTATAAAAGTCAATATAAATTTTATTTTTATTTAAATTGAATTTTATTTTCATAATATTTAGTTTTTTTATTTTCTATCGCTCTATCGCTTCTGTTCCTTGCTGCTATTTATGTTTCTGCTGCGGCCTGTCGTCTTTTGTTTCTTCCTCTCTCATTTGTTTATTTTTTATATTTCCCTATTTTTCTACCGCCGCTCAATAGCCGCTCCCACGCCCCGCAGAGCATCCTCAATCCGCTCGTAGCCCCGGTCAAGATGATGGATCGCCCGCAGGGAGGTAGCTCCCTCGGCGGCCAGGCCGGCGATCACCAGCGCCGCCCCGCCCCGCAGGTCGGTGCATTCGACCTCCGCGCCGGAAAGCGCGGGCGTTCCCTCCACCACGGCGACCCGGCCCTCCACCTTGATGTTCGCGCCCAGCCGAATCAGCTCCCCCGCGTGTTTATAACGGTTCTCAAAGATATTTTCCACAAAAACGCTGGTTCCCTCCGCCACACAGGCCATCGCCATCAGCGGCGCCTGCGCGTCGGTCGGGAAGCCGGGATAGGGCATGGTCCGTATCAGCCGTATCCTCCGCAGTCGCTCCGGGGCCTGCAGAGTCAGCGCTCCCTCCCCGTGGGAAAGGATACAGCCCGACTCCTCGAAAACCGGGAGGACCGTGGCGATATGGGAAGGCTCCGCCCCCCGCAGCGTTAATCGTCCGCCCGTCACCGCCCCGGCGGCAAGATAGGTTACCGCCTCGATCCTGTCGGGCATGACGCGGTGGGGACTGCCGTTCAGACTGTCCACCCCATCGATACGGATTTCTCCTTCCCCCGCGCCGCAAATCCGAGCCCCGCAGCGGGTAAGATAAGCGCACAAATCTACAATCTCCGGTTCCCGCGCCGCATTCAGGATCGTGGTCCGCCCCTCGGCGGTCGCGGCGGCAAGCAGGATATTTTCCGTCGCCCCCACGCTGGGGAAATCCAGCGCGATGACCGTTCCCTTCAACCGGCCCGCCGCACGGCATTCCAGCCGGCCCCGTTCCTCCGTGATTTCCACCCCCAGCTGCCGCAGCGCGGCAAGGTGGAGGTCGATTGGCCGTGCGCCCAGCTCACAGCCTCCGGGAAAGGACATATGCGCCTCCCCCGTCCGGGCGACCAGCGCGCCGAGGAACACGATGGAGGAACGCATCTCCCGCATCAGGGTGTCGGGGATATCGCTCCGGTACAGACCGGTGGAATCCACCGTGACTACGCCCTGGGAACGCCCTACCACACAGCCCAGGTGGCGGAGTATCTCCGCCGAAGCCGCTACATCAGACAGCTGGGGACAATTGCTGATCTCACTTGTTCCCCTGGCCAGAAGGGTAGCCGCCAGCACCGGGAGAGCGCTGTTTTTCGCGCCGTGGACGGCTATCTCTCCCTCCAGCCTCCTCCCGCCCTCGATAATCAGTCTCGCCATATCCAGCCCCATTTCTCCGCAGAGTGTAAACTGGGCCCCGCCGGGGACGGTTCTCTGCGGCAAACCGTCCCGTCCGCAATCAGCGGCCGGTCCACCGGAAGGGTCCCGCCGGAGGTCCGGCTCCAACCGATCGCCCGGACGATCGTTTCTTCCGACGGCCGCCTGCAAGCCCATCCTATGCCGCTGGGTCCGAAGTGGTGAAAATCCGCCGAAAACGGCTGCTTTTTCCATAAAAATCTCCCTTCCTTGTTAAATTTGAGACGGTTTCGGCCAACGGTCGAAATTGCCGCAATTCTTTTGCGGCAAAGGAACAAATTCCGGCGTGAAAAGGCCGCTAAACTCCTCCATAATCGGGGAGAGCAGGGCGGACGACTGGGAGAGAACGACGATTTTTCCATCAATTGTGTGTTGCAGAGAGATCGCCGGTTCCTTTATACTGCAATAGACATATATCATCCAATAAAGCCCATGGGCTAACTATTCATTTAGAAAGGAAACGCATGCATGAAGCAGCGCGCCGTCCGGCTGGCCGGCATGTTCGGCCTTGCTCTTATTTTTTTACTTTCGATCGGCCTGCGCGTCCTGCCTATACCGGCTGAAGGACTCAACCACGCCGCCCCTCCCTCTTTCGCCGTCCCCGACTCCAAAGCAAGGGCAGAGACAGGCAAAGCGAACGACGCGGACCCCTTTTCCCAGACGTCATCCTCCCCCGCCGCGGTAGAGAATGCTTCCTCTTCCGCAGAAAACGACGGAAGCAGCGCATCCGCGACCGCCACGGACGACGCTTCCTCCGAGACTAACGCTTCCGGCACTTCGTCTTCGCCCTCTTCGCCGAACGCATTGTCCCCATCCTCCCCGTCGGTGGGCGTCACTTCCCCTGCCGGAAGCCAGGACGGAAACGCGCCGTCCCAGACACCGCCGACTTCCGAACCGTCTGTATCCTCCGAAAAGCTTCTCGTAGGGTACTATGCCGGCTGGGCGTCATACAAGGGCTATACCCCGCAGAAAGTCCCAGCCGGCCAGCTGACCCACCTGAACTATGCGTTTGCCAAAATTGATCCGGCGACCAGCCGGCTCGCCCTGGCCGATCCGGATAACGACCGAAAAAACTTCGCGGCGCTTCAAGTTCTCAAACAGAAAAACAGCCGGCTTAAAACGCTGATCTCGGTGGGAGGATGGGATTATTCCACCTTTTTTTCGGACGTCGCTTCGACCTCCGCCCGGCGGGAGGCTTTCGCGCAAAGCTGCCTGGATTTCATTCTGGAGCACGGCTTTGACGGGGTGGACCTGGACTGGGAATACCCGGTATCCGGCGGATTGGCCGGCAATACCAACCGTCCGCAGGACAAGCAGAACTTCACGCTGCTGCTGAAAGCAATCCGGGAGAAGCTGGATTCCCAGTCGAAGCAAGACGGCCGCCGGTATTACCTGACGATCGCCGGCGCCGCCAACACCAGCTACCTCTCGAAAATTGAGCCGCAGGCTGTGGCCGAGCTGGTGGATTACCTCTTTTTGATGGCCTACGACATGCATGGCCCCTGGGACAGCTATGCCGACTTCAACGCCCCGCTGTACCAGCCCCAGGAAACCTCCCCGCAGTACAAAAACAGCGTATACGACGGCATTGCCGCTTACCGGAAAAGCGGCGTTCCCGCCAGCCAGCTTGTCCTGGGGATGCCCCTGTACGGATATGTTTATCAGGGGGTAAGCAGTCAGAACAACGGGCTGTACAGCCGTTTTTCCTCTGCCAATTCCATCAGCTACGACACGATTTGCAGCGTCTATCTGAACGACAGCGGTTATAAGCAGCTCCGTCACGCGGACGCTCAGGCGCCATACCTGTATGGAAAGAACACCTTCCTCACCTATGAAGACCCCGCGTCCATCGCCGCTAAGACCGCCCTGGCAAACGCGCAAGGGCTGGCCGGCGTCGGCGTCTGGGAGCTTTCGCACGATACCAGCGGCACACTGCTGAAAAGCGCCTGCAATGAACTCCTCTCCCGGTCGGCCGGGACGTATGCCGACGAGCCGTCCGCCGGGTGAGCGGCTACGATATCCCGCAGACGGATGTCCGCCCCGTTTTCCCTTCCTGCATCGGCGGACAAAGGACGGAGGGCCGTTCTGCTCTTCTCTGCTCAGTAAAGAGAGGGCCTCGCAAAATAAAAAAGCGGACCGGACGATCTTGGTCGTTCCGGTCCGCTTCTCTGCTGTTTGGAAAAACGCCGTAGGCTTCTCTCTTCCTGTCCCCCTGTTTTCTTTTTTCCTATCCTTGCAGTGAGCGACCGCCATATACCGCACAGAACAAATCGAAGCAGGGATTTTCCCATTTCTTTCCCTCGCCGGTGGTATAGGAAACGACGATTGCCTTCACCGTTTCGATCCGGCGTCCTTCCCTGCTTCCGCAGCCCTTTTCCATATCGGCAAAACCGCCGGCCTTCAGGCCGATTCTGGAAATTTTCACCGTGGCAATATAGGAGCCTGGGATTTCCGCGTCTCCCCGAAGCGCGACCGGGCGTCCTTGCGAGTCCTAGGCGGCAAAAGCGGTCACCACATCCTGGATTGGCTGCTCGCCGCTGTTTTTCAACGTCGCCCGCAGCAGAAATGGGTAGAGGTTCCGCGGCGAAACATCCCGCTGGAAGCACTCGGCACAGGCAACGCGGACCGGCTGACGGGAAAGCTGTGCATCCAGCATTTCCATTTCTTCCTCTCTTTGCGCCGCTTCTTCCCCTTTCACCCCTTCGGGCCTTTCTATCCCTGCCGCGCATTTCCATTCCCCTTCCCTTTTCAAAAAATTCTGGGAAAAGGATATTGCTGTCCCGACTCTTCCGCACCCGGCCAGAAGGCAGAGACTGGACAGAAAAGCAAGAATTCCCGTTCCCCTTTTGACTTTCGCATTTTTCATGCCTCCGCGTCCTTTCCGGTTCTATGATTTGTTTTTTCTCCTTTTATCGCAGGCTTTCGTCCGAATTCGACAGCTATCACTATAAGTGTATTTTAAACGTTAAAAACAATATGTCAAGTGTAATTACACTTTTAATATATTAAATGTCGCTCGTCAATCCTATATTCTATACCTTGTAAGAAGCAAAGGAAGTGACGGACCATGGTAGTGGATTACGCCCTTATCGGCAGACGTCTGGCAGAAATCCGGAAAAGCCGGAAACTAACGCAGGAAAAACTGGCCGAGCAGACCGACCTCGCCAACAATTATATTTCCAACATAGAAAACAGCCGTTCCATTCCCAGCCTGGAAACGCTGGTCAAGCTGTGCGAAGCGCTGGACGTCACCCCCAACGAAATTTTACTGGGGGCGTCCCTTACCTCCGAATGGTATATGGACGACGAGCTGCAGCAGAAGCTCCGCCAGTGTACGCCGCGGGAGAAGCGCATTGTCGACGGGCTGGTTTCTCTGCTGCTGGCGGAGAGGGAGACCTGACGGCGAACACAGCGAACGCCCCGGAAATAAAGCAAACCCGTCTGCGGAAGTTTTCCGCAGACGGGTTCTTTTTCGGCTAACAACCGCTGTATTTTTCTGATGCTGCACGGTGTCGCCCTATTCCGTTTCCGCCGCTGCCGCCGGAGCGGCCTCCGGAATACGGTACCGCCGCCACCTGCCGGTCGCAAGATAAATCAAGCCGATCACCAGGGAACCGACCGACGCGATCGGCGCCGCCAGTCCCACGCCGGCAAGACCCCAGCCCACTGTGATTCCCAGGAGTCCGGCAGCTGGTACGCGGAGCAGCAGGGAGCTGACCATCCCGTTGAACAGGGAGAACACCGTCTGTCCCGCGCCGATCGCCAGCCCGTTGATACAGAACATCACCGAGGTAATCAGGTAATCCAGACTGATGCAGCGCAGGTATACCGCCCCTTCGCTCACGCAGCGGGCAAACACCTCCTCCGACAGGCCGCTGTTCGCCTGCGAGCCAAGGAAAAGCCGCAGGATCGGCTCGGTACAGAGATTGACCACGGCGAACACCAGGGCGGATACCACAAACGCCATTCCCATGGCAACCAACATGGTTTTCTTCGCCCGCTCCGGCTTCCCGGCGCCAAGGTTCTGGCCCGCCATGGAGGACACCGAAGCCTGCATGGCCATGGAGGGCAGGATGGCGATGGAGTTCACCTTTCCGGCAATACTCAGCGCCGTAGTGCCCACGATCCCGGCAATACCGGCGGCCACGCTGGTCAGCCACATGAAGGAGAAGCTCACCAGCGTCCCCTGCAGCGAGGAAGGCAGGCCGATTTTCATCAGCTGCTTCGCCTTCTCCCCCCGGATGCGGAAGCTGCGGGGATGAAAATCGAAGACGAAATCCCGGCGGCGGAGAAAAACAATCGAAAGGATAAAGCTCAGCGCCTGCGCCGCGATGGTCGCCCACGCCGCCCCGGCCGCTCCCATATGCAGCGGACCGACCAGGATCAGGTCCAGTACCACGTTGGCAACCGCGGCAATCAGGACAAAGAGCAGCGGATGGCGGGAATCCCCCATCCCGCGCAGGACGGCGGCCACCGCGTTGTAGCCGAATACGAACACCGTTCCGCCCATACAGATGTTCAGGTAAGCCAGCCCCTCGCTGAAGGATTCTTCCGGCATCCCCATCACCCGCAGGATCGTGCTGTTGAGAAGCAGCATCACCACCGTCATCACCGCCGCCGCGATGGCGTACAGGGAAAACATGGTGCCAATAGTCTCCTTCACGTCCTCCTGCCGCTTCGCCCCGATAAACTGGGCGATCATCACCGTGCCGCCGACCGCAAGGCCGCTGATCAGGTTGATGACCAGGATGGTCACCTGTCCGCCGACCCCGACCGCCGAGGTACCGACCGGCCCGCTGAACTGGCCCACAATCAGCATATCCGCCATATTATACAGCGCCTGCAGCAGGTTGGAGGCTAAAAACGGCAGCGAAAACTTCAGCAGATGCTTGGTCACGCTGCCCTCGGTCAAGTCTCTTTGAAATTTGCTCACGCTCCGGATTCTCCTTCCGTTCCCGTCCGCCGCTCCCCCGCCCGCGGATCCTCTCTCGTCTTTTTTTCAGCAATAGTAATAAGGATACGGCAGAGCATTTTTATTGTCAACCGCCGGCATACGGTTTTTCCCTGTTCCGGCCGAATTTTGTCGGAACGCTGTGATTCCGGCGGAAACCGCTGAAAATTTATGGGCGAAGTTTGAAAACAGCGTGCACTGTAAAACGAGGCGTTTTGCCGTACACCTTCAAAAAACGCCCGCGGGCCATGGCCTTTCGTTTCTTTCAGACGCGAAACCGCCGCTTTTCCACCGGAAGCAAAATTTATGCATCTTGTATTTTCCAATAAGTCTGGTAAAATATAAGAATATTGGCGGAGGTTGGGAAGAGCTTTACAGAGCTTTGAAGGGTTCTTACCTTGCCGCCCTTGCCGCTCCCCGCCCGGAAAAGGCCGTCTCCGCATGGACGGCGTTTTATCCAAAGCCGCCATTTTTCAACAAGACCCGCGTCCTGCACGGCGCGGGGCTCGGAAAGGACTGGATGCTCAGCATGTGTCAGACGGAAGAGAACGCGCGCAAAAAGTTTTATATCACCACCGCTATCGCCTATACCTCCCGCAAGCCGCACATCGGCAACGTATATGATCCCGTGCTCGCCGACATGATCGCGCGGTATAAGCGGATGATGGGCTTTGACGTGTTCTACCTGACCGGCTCGGACGAGCACGGGCAGAAGATCGAGGAATACGCGAAGGCGCAGGGAATGCAGCCAAAGGAATACGTGGATAACATTTCCGCCCAGATCAAGGCGGTCTGGGACTGCATGAACGTCAGCTACGACCGGTTTATCCGCACCACCGACGCGGATCATGAGCAGGCGGTGCAGAAAATCTTCAAAAAGCTGTATGACCAGGGAGACATCTACAAGGGGACCTACGAAGGAAAATACTGCGTGCCCTGCGAGTCCTTCTTCACCGCCTCCCAGCTCAAGGACGGGAAATGCCCGGACTGCGGGCGGGAGGTAACGGACGCGAAGGAAGAGGCCTATTTCCTCCGCCTGAGCAAATACCAGGACCGTCTGATGGACTATTATAACGATCATCCGGAGTTCTTCCTGCCGGATTCCCGCCGGGCAGAAATGGTGAATAATTTCCTCAAGCCCGGCCTGTCCGACCTGTGCGTTTCCCGCACCTCCTTCACCTGGGGCATCCCGGTGGAGTTCGATCCCAAGCACGTCACCTATGTATGGCTGGATGCGCTGTCCAACTATATCACCGGTATCGGCTACCATCCGGACGGCAGCGGGGAGGGCTACGCCAAATACTGGCCGGCCGACCTGCATGTGATCGGCAAAGATATCGTCCGCTTCCACACCATCTACTGGCCGATCATCCTGATGGCGCTGGGCGAGCCGCTCCCGAAGCAGGTGCTCGGCCATCCGTGGCTGTTGGTCGGCGAGGACAAGATGAGCAAATCAAAGGGGAACGTCCTGTACGCCGACGACCTTGCCCGCCATTTTGGGGTGGACGCGGTGCGGTACTACCTGCTGTCCGAAATCCCCTTCGCACAGGACGGCTCGATCACCTATGAAAGCCTGATCAACAAGTATAACGCCGATCTCGCGAACACGCTGGGCAACCTGGTTAACCGCAGCATCGCGATGACCAACAAATACTTTGACGGCGCGCTGAAAAAGCCCGCCGGGTGGATGGAAGAACCAGACGCCGAGCTGGTGAAAACCGCCGCCGATACCGTGGCCGCCTACTTCCGGCTGATGGACGGCTACCACAACGCCGACGCGGCGGACGCGGTAATCTCCCTCGCCCGCCGGTGCAACAAATACATTGACGAGACCGCGCCGTGGGTGCTGGCGAAGGACGAAGCCTCCCTCCCCCGCCTGAACGACGTGCTGTACAACCTGATCGAATGTATCCGCGTCCTCGGCATCCTGCTTACCCCCTTCATGCCGGAGACCGCGGAGAAAATGCTTGCCCAGATCAACGTGGAGGGCGAGCTCGCCGGCATTGCTTCCGTCCGGAACGGCTTCGGCGCGGCCGACGGCTTCCATGTAGGGACTCCGACGCCGCTCTTCGCCCGGATTGACGCGGAAAAGCTGCTGGCGGAAATCGCGGCGGAAAACGAGGCCAAAGCCGCTGAAGCTCCGGCGGAGGAAACCAAGCCGGAGAACGTCGCCTTCCTGCCCGAAATTACCATTGACGACTTTGCGAAGATCGACCTGCGGGTAGCGGAGATCACCGGCTGTGAGCCGGTAAAGCGGGCGAAAAAGCTGCTGAAGCTCACCCTGAACGACGGATCGGAAACGCCCCGCACCGTCTGCTCCGGCATTGCGAAGTGGTATACGCCAGACGACCTGAAGGGCCGCCGGATCGTGCTGGTCTCCAACCTCAAGCCCGCCGTGCTCTGCGGGGTGGAAAGCCAGGGGATGATCCTTGCCGCGGACGACGGGGCGGACGTGAAGGTGCTCTTCGTGGACGGCGTAGCCCCGGGCAGCAAGGTGCGCTGACCAAAAACGCAGCGGCCGCCGGATAACCGGCGGCCGCTTTCTATAGAAAAAGAAAGGATGATTGCATGTCTGCCCTCCACGGTATTTTCGATACCCACGCCCACTACGACGACGAACGGTTCGACGGGGACCGGGACGAGCTGCTCGCCTCCCTGCCGGGACAGGGGGTCTGCGGGGTAGTGAACGCGGCGAGCGACCTCGCCGCGGCCCGCCGGAGCATCGCTTTGGCGGAACGTTATCCCTTTTTCTGGGCGGCGGCCGGCATCCATCCCCACGAGGCGGCGGACGCTCCCCTCGGATGGGAAGACGAGCTGCGCGACCTGCTGGAGCATCCGCGGGTGGTCGCCCTGGGAGAGATCGGCCTGGACTACCACTACGATTTCTCTCCCCGGGAAACGCAGCGCGCCCTTTTTGAACGACAGCTCCGTCTGGCGAAGGAGAAGGATGTTCCGGTCGTCATCCACGACCGGGAGGCGCACGAGGACGCCCTCCGCCTGCTGCAGGAATTCCGTCCCCGCGGGGTGGTGCACTGCTTTTCCGGCAGCGTGGAGATGGCGCAGGAAGTCCTCAAGCTGGGGATGTATATTGGTCTGGGCGGGGCGGTCACCTTCAAAAACGCCCGGAAGCCGGTGGAGGTCGCCGCCATGGCTCCCCTCGATCGGCTGGTGCTGGAAACCGACGCGCCCTACATGACCCCCGTTCCCTTCCGGGGGCAGCGCTGCCATTCGGGAATGATCGCCTTCACCGCCGAAAAAATCGCGGAGGTACGGGGAGAGACGGCGCAGGCGGTAATCGACGCCGCCCGGAAAAACGCCTGCCGCCTGTACGGCATCTCGGAATCGGCGCTGGAAACGACTCTGAAAACGGCGGAAAAATAAGAGCGGATAACCTCTAAGAGGGCGCGGCCGACCGGCCGCGCCCTCTTTCTTTTGAAACAGCCGCTGTCAGCCGGTGACCTCCCACGCATCACTCTCCTCCAGCAAAACGCGCTGATTCTCCGCATATTGCCGGTATTCCTCTGCAAGACTTTCCGACTGGTAGGGATCAACAGCCGCGATACTCCCGTCCTCTGAAAAACGAACTTGGTATCCCTTTACCTCGGCTGGGACATTCTCATCCACGGAATGCCCGGTGAACCTGGCAAAATAGAGAATCGTCGTTTGAGGGACAACGTCTTCTTTTACCTGGAGGGAATACTCCATCTGTCCCCGCGACAGACCGAAGCCGTAATCCACCAGACAGCCGCAGTGATGCGTCGCCTGAAGCGTCTGAAGCGTGTTGACCGTCCAGCTCCAGCTCTCGTTGGAGGAATACGGATACGGATTTAAGGTCATGATATACAAATCCCGTTCATGATAGGAGAAGTCGAATTTCGCCGCCTTTTTATCGACAATATACCATGTCAGATACCCCAGCAAAAGGAACAGCGCCGGCAGACCGACAGCGAGCAACGACCGCTTTTTTGTCTTTCCCACCATTCGTTCTCCTTTCTCCAAAGAACGACTTTCCCCTCTTGTTCACAACGATACTATATCCGCCGGCATTTTTCAATAGCCTTAAAGTGAAATGAAGGAAACGGTTCCGCTTCCCCCTTTTTCCTCTATCTTAACCGGATAAAGCCCAGGGAGGGCGCGGCTGGTCGGCCGCGCCCTCCCTGGGCTTTGCTGCGATTTGATTTATTCCGCCGGTTCCGCCTCCGGCGAACCGGACGCAGGCTCCTGCCCTGCAAAGGTGAATGCGCCGTCCGCAGCGTCCACCACAATGGTGTCCCCCGCCTTGAAGCCGCCCTCCAGCAGCTTTTCGGCAAGCGCATCCTCGATCTTCGACTGGATCGCGCGGCGGAGAGGACGGGCGCCGTACACCGGGTCAAAGCCCTCCTTTGCGATCTCCGCGACAGCGGCGTCAGTCACCACCACACCCATGCCCATGTCCTTCATCCTCTTGTCGAGGGATTTCAGCATCCGGCGGGCGATCTCCTGAATATCCGTCTCGGTGAGCTGCTGGAAAACGATGATGTCGTCCACACGGTTCAGGAACTCCGGACGGAAGGTGCGTTTCAGCTCGCCCATCACGTTGTCCCGGATTCGTTTCTGCTCGGCGGCCTTATCCGCGTCCTTATCCCTGCCCGCGTCCCCGAAGCCGAGACCGTGCTTGTCGGTGATCAGCCGCGCGCCGACGTTGGAGGTCATGATGATGATCGCGTTCTTGAAGTCCACCCGGCGGCCCTGCGCGTCGGTCAGGATGCCGTCCTCCAGAATCTGGAGAAGCATGTTGAACACATCGGGATGGGCCTTTTCGATCTCGTCGAACAGCACCACGGAATAGGGCTTGCGGCGGATTTTCTCGGTCAGCTGCCCGCCCTCGTCGTAGCCGACGTAGCCGGGAGGCGAGCCGACCAGGCGGGAAACGGTGTGCTTCTCCATATATTCCGACATATCCAGCCGGATCATGGCGTTTTCATCCCCGAACATGGTTTCGGCCAGCGCCTTGCAAAGCTCGGTTTTGCCCACGCCGGTCGGGCCAAGGAAGATAAAGGAGCCGGTCGGGCGCTTCGGGTCCTTCAGGCCGACCCGGCCGCGGCGGATCGCTTTGGCGACCGCGCTGACCGCTTCGTCCTGCCCGACCAGCCGCTCGTGGAGGATATCCTCCATCCGCAGCAGCCGCTGGCCCTCCTCCTCGGTGAGCTGTACGACGGGAACCCCCGTCCAGCTCGACACGATCTCAGCGATCTCCCGTTCGGTGACCTCGCCGGTGATGCCGGCGTTCTTCTCCTGCCATTCTTCCTTCAAAGCGGCCAGCTTCTCCTGCGCTTCCTTCTCTTCATCGCGCAGGCGGGCGGCGCGCTCGAAATCCTGCTCGTTGACGGCGGACTTTTTCTCCTCGTCCAGCCGCTTGACCTCGTCCTCCAGCGCCTTCAGGTCCGGCGGCGCGGTGAAGGCCCGCAGCCGCACACGGGAGGCCGCTTCGTCCACCAGGTCAATCGCCTTGTCCGGCAGATACCGGTCGGAGATATACCGGGTAGAGAGGCTGACAGCGGCTTCGATCGCCTCGTCGGTGATCTTTACCTTATGATGCGCTTCGTACTTATCCCGCAGGCCGCGCAGAATGAGCACCGCCTCCTCGGCGGTGGGTTCGCCCACCGTCACCGGCTGGAACCGGCGCTCCAGGGCGGCGTCCTTTTCGATGTGCTTGCGGTATTCGTCCAGGGTGGTGGCGCCGATGACCTGCAGCTCGCCGCGGGCCAGGGACGGCTTAAGAATGTTCGCGGCGTCCACCGCGCCCTCGGCCGCGCCCGCGCCGATCAGAGTATGGATTTCGTCGATGAAGAGGATAACGTCCCCGGCCTTGACCACCTCGTCGATGGCGTTTTTAATGCGTTCCTCGAAGTCGCCGCGGTATTTGGTGCCGGCGACCATGCCGGTCAGGTCGAGAGTAACCACCCGCTTGCCCCGCAGGAGCTCCGGCACCTCGTCGGCGGCGATTTTCTGGGCCAGCCCCTCGGCAATGGCCGTCTTGCCGACGCCCGGCTCGCCGATCAGACAGGGGTTGTTTTTGGTACGGCGGGATAGAATCTGAATGACCCGCTCGATCTCATTTGCCCGGCCGATGACCGGGTCCATCTTGCCTTCCTTCGCCATCCGGGTCAGGTCCCGGCCAAACTGGTCGAGGGTCGGAGTCTTGCCTCCTCCCTTCGGCCCGGCGGCCTGACCGCCCCGTATCCCTTCGGCGGCCGTCTGGGCAGGGCTGGTCCCCACGGCCTTGGCGATGTCGTTAAACAGTTCGTCCGGCCGGGCGCCCAGCGCCACCAGCAGACGGACGGCCACGCTGCTGTCGTCCCGCAGCACGGCGATCAGGATGTGCTCAGTACCGACGTAGCCGTGCTGCATCGCCGACGCTTCGCCGAGCGCCATCTCCATCGCCCGTTTGGCGCGGGGGGTGAAGTCCTCGGGGGACAGACGGCTCGGCTCGCCGGTGGATTCCACCTGGGTAATCGCCTCCTGATACTGAGCGGCGGTCACGCCCCTGGCGGCCAGCACCGAAGCGGCGACGCCCGTCCCCTCCCGCAGGAGGCCAAGCACCAAATGCTCGGTGCCGATATAGGTATGGCCCAAATCCTGCGCCGCCTCGATGGCAAGGTTCAGCGCGGTGTTGGCCTTTTCGGTAAACCCTTTAAAACGATACATAAGAAAACCTCCAATCGGTTTAATTTATGGAAACAGAAACACAATCAGCCGCCCAGACGCTCCCGCACCATTTTCGCGCGTTCCGCGTCCCGTTCGCCCGGCTCCATGTCCCGGCGGGCGGCCGCCATGATGGTGGCCGGCTGCGCGTCGCTGATCAAGCCGGAGATCGTATCCATCCCGACGTCCGGAACGAGGCCCATGGCCACCCCCACCCGCAGGTTGGAAATCAGGGTCATGAACTCGTCGTGAGAAAGCAGCCTTGCGGTACGCAGCAGGCCGAGCGAACGCCAGACGGTATCCTCGAACCGGGGATTCCGGCGGAGCTGTTCCCGGCCGGCCCGTTCCTCCCGGATGATCTGGGCGGCGATCCCCTTCAGGTTCTCAATCGCGGACTGCTCCGAGATTCCGAGGGTGACCTGGTTGGAAAGTTGATAAATCGCCCCCTCCGGCTTGCTGCCTTCGCCGTACAGCCCGCGGATGGTCAGCCCCAGCTTGGAGACGGTGCCCGCGAGCTGCTGGATGGCCCCCCGCTCCTGTAGGGCGGGAAGATGGAGCATAATGGAGGCCCGCATCCCGGTACCGAGGTTGGTCGGGCATTGGGTGAGGTAGCCCAGCCGGTCGTCGAAAGCAAAATGCAGCGTTTGGTCCAGTTCGGTATCCAGCTCATCGGCGGTGCGATAGGCTTCGTCGAGGTCCAGCCCCGGCCGCATGACCTGCAGTCGTAGGTGATCCTCTTCATTCACCATAAGGCTGACGCTCTCGTCCTTTTTCAGCAAGAGGGCGCTCCCCGCCTCACAGCGGGCGAATTCCGGGGAGATCAGGTGGCGCTCCGCCATAGACAGCGCGTCCCGAGCGGTCATATTCCCCATTTCGAGATAGTCGTATTCCTTCGCGTTGGGAGTCTCTTTAAGCGCATCCCGCACCCGCTCGGCGACCTCCCGCTTCCGCTCGGCCGTCAGGCCGGCCGGGAAGGGGGTCCCGCTCAGGTTGCGGGCCAGACGCACCCGGGTGCTGATGACCACGTCGCCTTCCGCCCCGGTCTGCTGATACCATTTATTCGTGCTGCTCATGGCCGTCGCCCTCCTTTTCCAGTTCCTGAATCCGGTCCCTCAGCGCAGCGCATTTCTCATACTGCTGGCTGGCGATGCACTCGGACAGCTCCCGGCGCAGCCGTTCGATCTCGCTTTCCTTTTTGACGGCTTCGCTTCCGCCGACCGGCACCTTGCCGGTGTGGCGGGTCTTGCCGTGGATGCGCTGGATGGACGGCAGCAGCCGGTCGTAGAAGGTGGTGTAGCATTCCGGACAGCCGGCCTTTCCGCTCTCCGCAATTTCCCGGAAGCTGTGGCCGCAGCCCTCGCAGCGAACGGTATCCGCCGTTACACGGGCGGAGGGCTCGGCAAACAGGCTTCCCCAGAAATCTCCAAGATCAAAGCCACCGAACATCGAGCCGATGCCCTGCTTGGCGGCGCATTCCGCACACAGGTGCCATTCGGAGGTTTCGCCGTTAATCGTCTTCTTTAAAAAGGTAGTTGCCGGATGTTTTCCGCAGTTTTGACAAAGCATATTCGTCATCCTTTCTGTAAAAGGCCGCCTCTTTTGGGGAACAGCCTTCCGGTTTTTGCATATTGACCGCTTTCAGGCGATCAGCGCGGTCAGCATCTGTTTCATCAGAGAGGCGCGCAGCCGGTCGCGCTGTTCGGTCGGTACGCCCCGGTAAGCCTGATCCGCCAGGGCCGCCGCCATCAGGCGGGCCGCCTCGGTGGAAATCGCCTGCTGATAGGCCAGGTTTTCGACCAGCACCCGGGCCGTAGCGGCGTCCAGAGAGCTCCCAATCGAATTCACCATGTGCATCAGGAGGGCGCTTCCCCTCCCCAGCTTGACCCGGCGAATACGGATATATCCGCCGCCGCCCCGTCGGCTTTCCACCACATACCCCTGCTCCGGGGTGAAGCGGGAGGTCAGCACATAATTGATTTGACTGGGAACGCACCCCAGTTCCTCCGCCAGCTCGTTCCGTCGAAGCTCCGCTTCGCCGTCGTCCGCATTCTCCAGCATATGAAGAATATAGGCGGTTATTTCATCGCTTATTCTCACGGAATAGCGCTCCTCTCTGTTAAAAATCTCCGGAGGATCGGGCGGCCCGCCGCCCGACTCTGTCCCGTGTGGAAAAGCCCGTTTGTCCGGCAGAATACGCTCCTCCAGCGGAATCCTTCTCCGCCGTCCATTTGACTTTTCCTGACCTTTGATTGCTATTATACGCAATTGGTCAGTAAAAGTCAAAGTCAGTAAAAGTCAAAATCTATATTCCATTGCAGAATTTGGGCAATTATCGCCGTTTATCTCCCGATTCCGAAGAAAATCTTCGATTTTCAAGTTTTCTGATCTACGTCGGTTTATCGGAACGGAAATTCACCCTCGCTCAACGTCCCCGCAACGCCCATCTCCCGATGGCCGCCAAATCGGTTTTCATGCGCGACGGTATGCGGCGCATCCGCCGGAGGAACGTCCGGGGCTACGATGCGCCCTTCCCAACGGTTATGGGGAACCGTATGCGGCTCCTCCCCCTTCCGGACCACTCCCTTGCCGGTATCTGGAAAACGCATAACCAACTCCTCCCTTCCCGCATATCATGGACTGTTGGGACCCCGGATATACCCCGGACGGCCGGGCGACCCGCTTATTCCGTCCGGCGCCGCCCTTCCCCGCTCCTCACAAAAGCCTGTAACCGCTTCGGCGGGAACCACATAGACTGGAATGAGAGCGGGACACGGCGGCCGGCAGCGGCCCCGGGGTCCCGAGGAAAGGAGGTCAACGACTATGTGTATCAGCAATCTGTTCGGCGGTGGCTGCGGCAACGGCGGCTGCACCTGGATCCTGTTCCTGATCGTCCTGCTTCTGCTTTGTGACGACGATCGCAGATGCGGCTGTGATCGCGATTGTGATCGCGGCTGCGACCGTGGCTGTGGCTGCGGCTGCTAACTCTTTTCCCCGGCCGGCCCGGAGGACCGGGCCGGCCATCCTTTCATCGCCCATGCCCGTCCCGGCGGGCGGACCAGGGCGGTAATGCGATCCTCCTTGCGACCTTTCCGCCGGTTTTTCATCCGATAGCCAAACGCGTGAAAGGGGGTCAATACACATGTGCATCAGCAGATTGTTCGGCGAAGGCAACTGCACCTGGATTCTGTTCATCATCGTCCTTCTCCTGCTCTGTGACGACGACCGCAGCTGCGGCCGGAGCGGCGGCTGTGACTGTGGCTGTGACTGCGGCTGCTAATCCGATTCTTCCCCCTGAGTTAAGCAAGGGAGCCGTTCCTTAGAACGGCTCCCTTTCGATTTTCGACCTTTTTCATGGCGCCGCCGGCGGTTTCTGTGGGTTTTCCACGGAAAAACCGCCGGCTTTTTTTCGCTCTTTCCGCAAAAACCACGAAATTACCAGTTGTCTAAGTCCAAGGAATATGGTATGATTTAGGGAAGGTGGGCGGCGTCCGCTATGCGGAACCGCCGGAAAGGCAAGTACTTCTGGTATGGATAGGGATATGGGCAGGATATCGGTCGTTACATCGGGAAAAGGCGGCGCGGGAAAATCCACGGTAACCGCGGGCCTTGGCTGCGCGTTGGCGCGGCTGGGCCACAAGGTGCTGCTGCTGGATGGGGACGCCGGCCTGCGCAGCCTGGATCTGATGCTGGGCATTGGCGGCGGCGCCGTTTACGACATGGCCGATATTTTTGCAGGAAACTGCGAGCCCATCCGTGCCATCTATCCCTCGCCGATCTGTCCGAACGTCTTTGTCCTTCCCGCCCCGGTCAGCTTGGACCGGCTCGGCTCGCCCGAGAATCTGCGCCGCCTGTGCGCCGGTCTCGCGCGGTATTACGAATACGTTCTGGTGGATTGTCCCGCCGGTATTGGCCGGGGATTCCGCGGCGCCATTGCCGGGGCGGACCGGGCGCTGGTGGTCACGACCCCCGACATGGTCTGCGCCCGGGACGCGCAGATCGTCAGCCGCCTGCTGGAGGATGCGGGTATTCCCGCCCGGCTGATCATCAACCGTCTCCGCCCCGCTCCGGTTCTGGCCGGGAAAATGCCGGATGTGGACGAAATCATCGACACAGCCGGGCTTCAGCTGCTCGGTATCCTGCCGGAAGACGAGGCCGTAGCCGTAGCCAACGCAAACGGCCGTCCCCTCCCTTCCGACTGCAACGCCGCCGCCTGCTTTGAAAACATCGCCCGCCGGGTCCTCGGCGAAGAGGTTCCGCTGGCGCGTCTGGAAAGAATGTAGCGGCGGCTCTCCGAACCATCGGCACAGTTTTTCTGTCAATTCTTGTTTAAGGAGTGAAACGGTATGAATATTGCGCTCATCGCACACGATGCCAAAAAGGAACTGATGGTGCAGTTCTGTATTGCCTACTGCGGCGTTCTCAGCCGCCATAATCTCTGCGCCACCGGCACAACCGGGAAAATGGTGGCGGAAGCCACCGGGCTGCAGATTACCCGGTATCTCAGCGGCTCCCAGGGCGGCGATCAGCAGATTTCCTCCCGCATTTCCTGCAATGAAATCGACCTGCTGCTCTTCTTCCGCGACCCGATGACGGTCAAGCCCCACGAGCCGAACGAGAGCGATATGTTCCGTCTGTGCGACATGCGCAACATTCCCGTGGCGACCAATATCGCGACGGCGGAGGTTCTCATCCACGGTCTGGAGCGGGGCGACCTCGACTGGCGCGATATCGTCAATCCCGCCATCCGCTGACCGGCCGGAAGATACGGACGAGTTTTTTCGGAAGGCGCGCGTAAGCGCGCCTTTTTGAGACTTTGCGCGCCAAAACGCAAAGGACACGGGTGGCTATAGATTTGGCTATAGATTAATAACGAATAGGATGAACATCGTATGGCATTGATTACCAAAGCGATCCGCGGTACGCAGGACGTGCTGCCAGCCGACAGCTACAAATGGCAGCACATCGAACAGACCGCTCTCGCCATTGCACGGGACTACGGCTTCCGCGAAATGCGCGCGCCGGTATTTGAGCATACCGAGCTGTTCCAGCGTTCGGTCGGGGAGACCACCGACGTAGTGCAGAAGGAAATGTACACCTTTGATGACAAGGGCGGGCGCTCCATCACCCTTCGGCCGGAAGGAACGGCCGGCATGGCCCGCGTCCTGCTGGAGCACGGGCTGCAGAACGAGCCGCTCCCGGTCAAGGTGTCGTATATCACCTCCTGCTACCGGTATGAAAAGCCGCAGGCCGGACGGCTGCGCGAATTCCACCAGTTCGGGGTGGAATGCTTCGGCGCGGCGGCTCCGCAGGCTGACGCCGAGGCGATTGCTCTGGCCAGGACCATTCTGAACGAGCTGGGCGTGACTGGAGTTTCCCTCCACCTGAACTCGATCGGCTGTCCGGAATGCCGTGCAAAATACCATGCGGCGCTGAAAGCGTATTTCGACGCGCGGAAGGACGAGCTCTGCGAAACCTGCCGCGGGCGGCTGGACCGTAACCCCATGCGGATTCTGGACTGCAAGTCTCCCGTCTGCTCCGCCGTCGCCAAGGACGCGCCGGTCATGCTGGACTATCTCTGTGACGACTGCCGCAGCCACTTTGACGGGGTGAAGGGCTGTCTGGAGGCCGCTGGGATCAGCTATGCCATCGACACCCGCATCGTACGCGGGCTGGATTACTATACCCGCACGGTATTTGAATTTGTCTCGGATGCGCTGGGCTCCCAGTCCACCGTCTGCGGCGGCGGGCGGTACGACGGCCTGATTGACGAGCTGGGTGGGCCGCACCTCCCCTCCCTCGGCTTCGGCATGGGACTGGAGCGGCTGATGCTGATCATGGAAGCGAAGAACGCTAAATTTCCCACCCCGCCCCGGTGCGAGCTGTACCTCGCCTCCATGGGCGAACGGGCGGCGCAGCGCTGCTTCGCCATCGCCACCCAACTGCGGGACGGCGGCGTGTCGGTGGAATGCGACACCGTGGGCCGCAGCCTGAAAGCGCAGATGAAGTACGCGGATAAAATCGGCGCGCGGTATGTCATCGTGGTCGGAGACAACGAGCTGGAAAGCGGCCTTGCCCGATTAAAGGACATGGAAAGCGGGGAATCCAGCGAGATCGCGCTGGACGACAGCCTCTATACCACCCTATACACCAAATCGCTGGATCGGCAGCTGGCCGACATGACCGATTTGTTTGGAGAGGTACAAGAATAGCGCGGCGGCTGAGCGCCGCCGCGTGGAAAAATCCTTTGCGGGCCATCCGCGAGGCC